>NZ_CP121463.1:714612-1429224 GCF_029690065.1 Arthrobacter sp. Y-9 | reverse complement strand
ACTGCTTCGTCTGCTGCAGCGACGGCCTGCTCGACGTCCTCGACCCTCAGGACCCCTTCGGACACGTGGAACGCGTCATCCGTGACCTCGGTCCCGAAGGCGCCGCGCGGGAGGCCTCCCGTCTTGCGCATGACGAGCGCGCGAGCGATGACATCACCGTGCTGATCATCCGGAGAGACGCATGACGACGCGCTTCGTGCTCATCCGGATCCTCGCCGTCCTCTCGGTCCTCTTCGGCGTCAACTACATCGTGTGGCGCTGGCTCGCCTCCGTGGACTGGGCCGCGTGGTGGATCGCGGTGCCGCTCGTGCTCGCCGAGACGTACAGCCTGATCGACACCTTCCTCTTCGCCCTCACCATGTGGCGCGCCAAGGACCGGCCCCGCCCGCAGTCCGAACCCCAGGGCACCGCGGACGTCTTCATCACCACCTACAACGAGCCTCTCGAGCTCGTGATGGCCACGGCGCGGGCCGCGCAGCGGATCGCCTACCCTCACACCACCTGGATCCTCGACGACGGCGCCCGCCCCGAGATGGAGCAGGCCGCCGCGGAGGCCGGGATCGGCTACCTGACCCGCTCCGACGACTGGATCGGAAAGCCCCGGCACGCCAAGGCGGGCAACCTCAACAACGCGCTCTTCGAGACCGACGGCGAGTTCCTCCTGATCCTCGACGCCGACCAGGTGCCGGATCCGCTTATCCTGCACCGCACGCTGGGCTACTTCGCCGACGACCCGGAAGTCGCCCTCGTCCAGACCCCGCAGTGGTTCATCAACGTGGACGACGCCGATCCGCTCGGCAGCCAGGCGCCCCTGTTCTACGGACCGATCCAGCAGGGCAAGGACGGCTGGAACGCTGCGTTCTTCTGCGGCTCCAATGCCGTGCTGCGCCGCGAGGCACTCATGCGGCTCGGCATCGTCGGCTACGTGCAGGACGTCACGCAGTCGACCCTGAAAGCCCTGAAAGCCGCGGACACCCTGATCGGCCGGGAAGCCCGGACGGCGAACGACCCGGAGCTGAGCCGCGAACTGGGGGCGCTCCGCGCCGAAATCGTCCGCGCCCGGGAGGCCGTGCTCAGCGGAGCCCCGCTGGCCGAGGCGACCGCCACCCTGAGCGACGCCGTCGACCGTTCCGCCCAGTCCCTCCTGGCGCGTGACTTCGCCGGCATCCGCGAGGACCTGGAGGTCATCGCGAGCCTGCCGATCGAGCGGGACGCGGAACTCGATCTGCTGGTGGTCGACGAGACCCGCCTCGACCGCCTGGCCGCCGCCGAGCTGTCTCCGCTGGGAGCGGTCGAGGCCGTGCAGCGCCTGCTGGAGGCGCTGCGGATCGACCGCGGTTCCGAGGCTCAGCCGATCCTGCCGATGGCGACCATCTCGGTCACCGAGGACATGGCGACCGCGATGCAGCTGCATTCCCAGGGCTGGCGGAGCGTGTACCACCACGAGATCCTCGCCCGGGGCCTGGCGCCCGAGGATCTGCGCACGATGCTGACGCAGCGGCTCCGCTGGGCGCAGGGCACCCTCCAGGTCATGCTCAAAGACAATCCGCTGGTCAAGCGCGGCCTGTCCGGCGGGCAGCGGCTCATGTACTTCGCCACGATGTGGAGCTATCTCTCCGGCTTCGCCGCGCTGGCCTACCTCGCGGCCCCGGTCATCTATCTGGTGTTCGGCGTCCTCCCGGTGACGGCCTGGAGCGGTGACTTCTTCGCCCGGTTCCTCCCTGCGTTCATCGTCAACCAGTTGCTGTTCGTCGTGGTGGCCCGCGGTATGAAGACCTGGCGCGGCCAGCAGTATTCCCTGGCCCTCTTCCCCGTCTGGATCCGCGCCTGCTGGACCGCGGTGGCGAACGTCGCCTTCGGCCGCCCGCTGAGTTTCGCCGTGACCAAGAAGGACGGCCGGGACGCCCGGGGCATCCCGTGGCGGGAGATCTGGCCGCAGCTCACCGCGATCGCGGTGCTCGTCCTGGCCCTCGTGATCGGCGTCGTCCGCGTCATCGCGGGGACGGCGGACGGGACGGGTACGCTCGTGAACACGGCCTGGGTCTGCTACGACCTCCTGGTCCTCAGCGTCATCATCCAGGCCGCCCGGTACCGCGGGCCGGCCGCCGTCGTCGCAGCATCCGAAGAAACCGTCGCCGAAGGAGACTCATGAACCTCACCACCACCGCCCACGACGGTTTCGCGGTCGTCACCATCGACGGCCGGCTGATCGCCTCCGGAGCCCCTCTGCTGCGGCGCGCGGTGGAGGATCTGATCGGCGACGGGACCTCCCGCGTGGTCGTGGACCTGTCCCGCACCGAGTTCATCGACTCCTCCGGGCTCGGCGCGCTCATCGGCGGGCTCAAGCGGACCCGCGTGGCGGGCGGCGACCTCCGCCTCGCGGCCGTGCCGGACGCGGTGCGTTCCGTGCTGCGCCTGACGAACCTGGACCGCGTGCTCGGCGAGTACCCGACGCCGGAGACGGCGTTCGATGAGCGGTGACCACGAGCCGGTGGTCCACGAAGGCGAGGCCTCCCCCGCTTTCGTCGACGAGGTGGTCGACGCCCTCGAAACGCTCTGGCTCGGCACACCCTCCGTGCCGGCTGAGGACCGCACCCTGTTCATGCTGGCGGTCAGCGAAGTGACGACCAACATCGTCCAGCACAGTGAGCCGGGCGTGCGGGTGCACGTGCGGCTCTCCGCCGACGAGGGCCAGCTGCGGGCGGTCGTGCGGGACACCGCGCCCGCCGTCGCGCTCGACCTGGAGTCGGCGGAACTGCCCGACGCGGAGAGCGAATCGGGGCGCGGACTCGCGCTGACCCGTGCGGTCCTGGACGAGTTCCGCCATGACGGCACGGAGGACGGAAACCTGTGGACGCTGCGCCGCGCGATCGGCACGGCACCCCGCTGACCTCGTCACACAACGCCACGGCCTCCGTTTCCGCGGCCCGCTCCCCCTACCCTGGTGACGTGACTCCCACTACATTCCGCACCGCCGCCGCGAGCGCTGTCGCCGCCGCGGCCCTCGTCCTCACCCTGGGCGCCTGTTCCAGCCCGGCGCCGTCCTCGTCGGCGCCGGCTTCCGCGACGTCCACCGCCTCCGGCGCTCCGTCGGCCTCCGCTGCCGCGGACGGCCCCTGCGACGGCGTGAAAGTGATCGTGTCCTCCGGCGCGCTGAAGCAGTCCGCCGCCGACGTCGGGCCCGTCTGCGTGCCGGTCAGCGGCCCCACCGCCGCTTCGAAGGTTCTCGCGGACGCGAAGGTGGCCACGGTCGGCACCACCGCCTACCCTAAGGAACTGGTCTGCCGCGTCAACGGCGTCCCCGCCGCCGACTTCGACATCGCCCACAAGGGCGGCACCTACCGTGAGCCGTGCCAGAAGATGCCCGCCGCCTTCGCGTACTGGTCCCTCTGGGTCAAGCCGGCCACCGGGGCCTGGGCCTACGCGCAGGAGGGCCTCGCCACGCTGAAGGTCAGTCCGGGTCAGAGCCTGGAACTGCTCTTCACCGTCGACGGCGCACCGGCCGCGCCCGCGGCGTGACCTTCCGGCCCGCGCCGCTACGCGCCGGGGCGGCCCTCGCCGCCTTCTTCGTGGTGGCGCGGGTCCTCTACCGCGTCCTCTTCAACGGGGCCGACGACGGCGGGACCGTCCTCCTCAACCTCCCGGCCTTCCCGCTCCCGGCTCCGTACTCGTCGGTCACCTTCCTGGGGCCCGTCACCGGGTCCGGCCTCTGGGAAGCGGTCCTGTCGGCCCTCCCGATCGCGGCGGGCATCCTGGCCTTCGCGCTGCTCAACTCGCTGGTCGACGTGGCCCGGGGGTTCACGGTGCTCGCGCGCCGCGGCCCGTTGCGCGGGGCCGCCCGGATGCTCGTGGTGGCGTGGGCCGCGCTGCCCGCGCTGGCGGACGCGGTCCGTTCAGTGCGGCTGGCCTGCCTCCTGCGCGGTGAGCGGTTCGGGGCGCGGGCCCTCGTCCCGGTCCTGGAACGCACTCTCGAGCACGCGAGCCGCGTGGCCGCCGCGCTGGAACTGCGCGGCTTCGCCGGGGCCGGACTGCCGGCGGCGGCCTCCCCTGCGGCGAGCGGCCGTGCGGAAGGCGCCGGCCCTGCCGAGCCCCTCCTCGTCGAGCCCGTCGTGGCCGAGAACGCCACCTTCGGCATCGGCGGCACGACGATCACCGTCCACGCCTTCACGCCCGCGCCCGGGACGCTGACCGTGCTTACGGGCCCCACCGGCTCCGGCAAATCGACGGTGCTGCGCGGCCTGGCCGGGCTGCTGTCCCACGTCGACGGCGGCACCCTTGAGGGCACCGTGCGCGTCGCCGGCATCGACCGTGCGAGCGTCCCGCCCCGCGACACCGCAGGCCTCGTGGGCGTGGTGCTCCAGAATCCTCGCGCCGCGTTCGCCACCACACGAGTCCGCGACGAGATCGCCCTCGCCCTGGAACTGCGCGGCGTCCACGGCCCGGTCGCCCGCGCTCGGGTGCAGGACGTCGCGGCGGCCGTCGGCGTCGAAGTGCTCCTGGACCGCGATCTGACGAACTTGTCCGCGGGTGAAGCGACCCTCGTGGCCATCGCGGCCGCCGTCGTGCAGGAACCGATGCTGCTGCTCGTGGACGAACCGCTCGCCGACCTGGACACCTCCGCGCGGCGCCGCGTCGTCACCGTGCTCGGCGACCTCGCCCACCGCCACGGGGTGTGCGTCCTGGTCGCGGAACATCGCGCCGGGGCGCTGGTCTCCGTGGCCGACACCTGGTGGGCCCTCGACGGCGGCGTGCTGGCGCCGGGCGCCTCTCCCCTGATGACCCGGGCGGAGGACGCCGTCCCGTTCGGGGACGCGACCGGCCCGGTCCCCGGGCCCGACGGCGAGCCCGTCCTCACAGCGACCGGCCTGTCCCTCACACGGCACGGGAAGACCCTGCTCCGCGACGCGTCGCTGGACCTGCACCGGGGTCACATCACGGCGCTGGTCGGGCCCAATGGCGCCGGGAAGTCGTCGCTTCTCGTGGCCCTGGCGCTCTTCGGGAAGCACCGCGACAAGGAACTCCGCGGCACGGTGGCCGGCAGCGGCGTCCGGATCGCTCTCGTGCCCGACGCCTCCGACGACCTCTTCACCCGTGACACCGTCGGCGCCGAACTCCGGGCCGCGGCGCGGCGTGCACCCGGCGACATCACCGAGAGCGACGCCTGGGACCGGTTCCGGCTGCTGCGCGCGGGCGGCCGGATCCCCGACGCCGGCGAGCACCCCCGCGATCTCTCCGCCGGCGAGCGCCGCATCCTCGCCCTCACCCTGCAGAGTCTCGGCGAGCCCGGGGTCCTCGTGATCGACGAACCGACCCGCGGCCTGGATCCCGCGGCCCGGGAAGCGGTCGGCAGAGCACTGGAAGCCGCCGCCGGCACGGGCGCCGCGGTGCTCCTCGCGACCCACGACCGCGACTTCGCCCACGGGCTCGGCGCCCGGATCCTGCCGATGCGCGACGGCGTCACGCCGGTTCCGGGTGACGGTGCGGAGAGCGGGGATGAAGGCGGTGACGACGAGGCCCGAGTCGCGGGAACCGCGGGGCCGTCGACGACCAACCAGCTCTGGGCCCACCCCCTCCCGCCCGCCTCACGGCCCATCGGAGCCCGCCGGGGCACTCAGCGGACCCGGCGCACGTGGCGACCTCGGCGACCCCACCTCCCCCGCGGCGCCGAGGCCGTCACCCTGCTCCTGGCGAATCTTCTGGCGTTCGCCGCCTTCTGCTGGCCCCTGGTGGCGACGGCGCTGCCCGAGGACGCCGCTGCGGCGACCCCGTACGCGGCCCTGGCGATCGCGCCGCTGGCCGCGATCGCCGTCGTGATCTGCCTGGACGGCTCGGTCCGGTCGGCGCACACTGTGGCCCTGCTGGGGGTGCTGGCCGCGGTCGGGTCGGCGGTCCGCGTGGCGAGCACGGGGGTCGGCGGGGTCGAGGCCGTGTTCATCCTGCTGATCCTGGCCGGCCGGGCCTACGGCGCGCGGTTCGGGCTGCTGCTCGGCGCCGCGACGATCGCCCTGTCGAGCGCGGTGTGGGGCGGGATCGGCCCGTGGACGCCGTTCCAGATCTTCGCGTGCGCGTGGGTCGGGGCGGGCGCGGGTCTGCTCCCCCGGCGGGTCCGAGGGGTCGCGGAGCTGTGGATGCTCGGCCTGTACGGTGTGGTGGCGTCCTACCTCTTCGGCCTGCTGACGAATCTGTGGTTCTGGCCGTTCGCGGTGGGCGCCGGCACGGGCATCTCGTACCTGCCGGGCGCGCCGCTGCTCGACAACCTCCGCAGCTTCCTGCTTTACTCCCTGCTGACCTCGACGGCGGGCTGGGACACCCTGCGAGCCGTCACCACGGTGGTGGGGATCGCCGTCGTGGGCCGGGCGGTGCTCGCCGCGCTCCGGCGCGCGAAACCCGTCACGGCACCCGCGCCCCGCCCCGGCTTCCGCCGCGGCACGGCGTCCGAGGACCGGGCCAGGCGGTTGAGCCTCACACCTTGAAGTACTTCGCCTCCGGGTGGTGGAACACGAACGCGTCCGTGGACTGCTCGGGGTGCAGCATGAGCTCATCGCTCAGGATCACGCCCATGCGTTCGGCGTGCAGGAGCTCCATCACCTTGCGACGGTCCTCCATGTCCGGGCAGGCCGGGTAACCGAGCGAGAAGCGCGCGCCGCGGTAGTCCAGCTTGAACAGGCCCTCCTTGTCGGCCGGCTCCTCCGAGGCGAAGCCCAGCTCCTCCCGGATCCGGGAGTGCCAGAACTCGGCCAGCGCCTCGGTGAGCTGCATGACCAGGCCGTGAACCTCGTAGTAGTCGCGGTACTGGTTCGCGGCGAACATCTTGGCCGTGAACTCGTCGATCTTCGCGCCGGCCGTGACGAGCTGCACGGGCAGCACGTCCACCTGACCGGACTCCCGGGAACGTACGAAGTCCGCCAGACACAGGTGCCGGTCCCGACGCTGCCGGGGGAAGTCGAAGCGCAGGCGCTCGGTGCCGATCGGCGCGCCGGAGCCGCCGTCGGGGGCCAGCAATCCGGGCACGCCCAGCACGCCGTCGGGGTCCTCGCCGTGATGCAGCACGACCACCTGGTTCCCCTCGGCGACCACCGGGAAGTACCCGTAGGCGATGGACGGGTCGATCATGCCCTCCGCCAGGATCCGGTCCAGCCAGTAGCGCAGGCGCGGACGTCCCTCGCGCTCCACGAGTTCCTCGTAGCTGGCGCCGCCTTCGCCGCGGCCGGGTTTGAGGCCCCACTGCCCCATGAAGGTGGCGCGCTCGTCGAGGAAGGCCGCGAAGTCCGCGAGCGCGACGCCGCGCACGATCCGGGTGCCCCAGAACGGCGGGGCGGGCACCGCGTTGTCCGTCGCGACGTCGGATCGTCCCGGCATGGCGTCCGGCTCGGTGAGGGTGAGCCCGCCGCCCGTCCGGTGGATCCGCTTCTTCAGCGCCGGAAGGCCGACGGCCTCCGGATCCTCACCGCGGGCGACCCGCACGAGCGGCTCCATGAGGGCCAGCCCCTCGAACGCGTCCTTGGCGTACCGGACCTGACCTTCGAACATCCCGGCCAGATCGTCCTCGACATAGGTGCGGGTCAGCGCCGCGCCGCCCAGGATGATGGGCCACTTCTTCGCCAGGCCCCGCGACTGGAGCTCCTCGAGGTTCTCCTTCATGACCACGGTCGACTTCACGAGCAGGCCGGACATGCCGATCACGTCGGCGTCGTGTTCCTCGGCGGCGGCGATGATGTCCGCGATGGGTTGCTTGATGCCGAGGTTGATGACCTTGTAGCCGTTGTTGGTGAGGATGATGTCCACCAGGTTCTTGCCGATGTCGTGCACATCGCCGCGCACGGTCGCGATCACCATGGTGCCCTTGCCGGACGCGTCGGACTTCTCCATGTGCGGTTCCAGGAGGGCGACCGCGTTCTTCATGACCTCGGCGGACTGGAGCACGAACGGCAGCTGCATCTCGCCCGCGCCGAACCGCTCGCCGACCACCTTCATGCCTTCCAGGAGGTGGTCGTTGATGATGCCGAGCGGGGTCATGCCCTCGGCCCGGGCCAGGTCGAGGTCAGCCTCGAGACCCTTGCCCTCGCCGTCGATGATGCGGCGCTGGAGCCGTTCGCCCGTGGGCAGTGCGGCGAGTTCCGCGGCACGCTGGTCACGCAGCGCCGCGGTGTCGACGCCGGCGAACAGGTCCAGCATCGTCGCGAGCGGGTCGTACGTGACGTTGCCGTCGGCGTCGTATTCGCGGCGGTCCCACACGAGATCCAGCGCGACTTTGCGCTGCTCCTCCGGGAGGGACGCGAGCGGGACGATCTTGGCGGCGTCGATGATGCCGCTGGAGAGACCTGCCTGGACGGCCTCGTGGAGGAACACCGAGTTCAGGACCATGCGCGCGGCCGGGTTGAGGCCGAAGGAGACATTGGAGACGCCGAGGGTCGTGTGGATGCCGGGGTATTTTGCCGTGATCTGGCGGATCGCCTCGATGGTCTCGATGCCGTCGCGGCGGGTCTCCTCCTGGCCCGTGGCGATGGGGAAGGTGAGGGCGTCGACGATGATGTCCTCGACCTTCATGCCCCATTCGCCGACGAGCGAATCCACGAGGCGCGAGGCGATCGCGACCTTGCCCTCGGTGGTGCGGGCCTGGCCCTCCTCGTCGATGGTGAGGGCGATGACGGCCGTGCCGTGCTCCTTCACGAGCGGCATGATCCGGGCGAAGCGGCTCTCCGGCCCGTCGCCGTCCTCGTAGTTGACGGAGTTGACGACGGGGCGGCCGCCGATCAGTTCCAGCCCCGCCTTCAGCACGGGCGGTTCCGTCGAGTCGATGACGAGCGGGAGGGTGGAGGCCGAGGCGAAACGGGACACGACCTGCTGGATGTCCGCCACGCCGTCGCGCCCCACATAGTCCACGCAGACGTCCAGGAGGTGCGCGCCCACGCGGATCTGCTCCCGCGCGATGTCCACGCAGTCGTCCCAGCGCTCCTCCAGCATGGCCTGACGGAAGGCCTTGGAGCCGTTGGCGTTGGTGCGCTCCCCGATCGCCAGATAGGAGGAGTCCTGGTCGAAGGAGACGTGCTGGTACAGCGAGGCGATGCCGGCGTCCTGCTCGCTCGGCGTGCGTCCCCCCGCGCCGGGCTTCCGGAAGGGTGCCAGACGTTCGACGACGGCGGCCAGGTGCTCCGGCGTCGTGCCGCAGCAGCCGCCCACCAGGCCCAGGCCGAACTCGCGCACGAACTGCTCGTGGGCCGTGGCCAGCTCGGCAGGGGTGAGCGGATAGTGTGCCCCGTTGGCGCCCAGGACCGGCAGGCCGGCGTTGGGCATGCAGGCGATCGCCACGGTGGACTGCTTGGAGAGGTGGCGCAGGTGCTCGCTCATCTCCTCCGGACCGGTGGCGCAGTTGAGGCCGATCGCGTCGACGCCGAGCGGTTCCAGCGCGGTGAGGGCGGCGCCGATCTCGGATCCCATGAGCATAGTGCCCGTGGTCTCGACCGTCACCTCGACGAAGATCGGGAGGCGGACGCCGCGGTTCACGATCGCCTGCTTGCACCCGTTGACCGCGGACTTCGTCTGGAGCAGGTCCTGACTCGTCTCGATCAGGAACGCGTCCGCGCCGCCGTCGATGAGTCCCTCCGCCTGCAGCGCGAAGGTCTGCTTGAGGTGGTCGTAGCTGGTGTGGCCGAGGCTCGGGAGCTTCGTGCCGGGGCCCATCGAGCCGAGGACCCAGCGCATCCGGCCGTCCTGTGCCTCCGCCGCCTCGGCGCGTTCGCGGGCGATCGCCGCGCCCTTGCGGGCCAGTTCCTCGATCCGGTCATCGATGCCGTAGTCCGAGAGGTTCGACCAGTTCGCGCCGAAGGTGTTGGTTTCCACCGCGTCGATGCCCACCGCGAAGTAGGCGTCGTGGATGTCCGCGATGACGTCCGGGCGGGTGTCGTTGAGGATCTCGTTGCAACCCTCGAGGCCCTGGAAATCGGTGTCGAGGGACAGCTCGCGGCCCTGCAGCATGGTGCCCATGGCCCCGTCCGCGATGACCACCCGCTGGTTCACGGCGTCCAGGAGCGCCTGGGCTCGGGCGGGGCGGGGCACGGAGTCGATGTCGAGCGCGAAACGAGGCATGGCACCAGACTACGGGCGCGCGGAGTCACGCCTGCTTGTGTTTCCGACTGCTACGGCGGGCCGGTTTTTCGCTTGCGTGCTCAGTAGTTGCGGGTCAGGACGCCGAGGACCCGCAACAACTGAGCACGCAACGCGCCGCGGCGCCCCTACAAGTCCGCCAGGACCGTGCCCGGGCTCTCGATCGCGTCTGCGACGTACCGCAGGAAGCCGCCGGCCGTCCCGCCGTCGCACACCCGGTGATCGAACACGAGCGAGAGCTCCACGACCTTCCGCACCGCGAGCGCCCCGTCGACCACCCACGGCCGGTCGATGATCCGCCCGACGCCGAGGATCGCCGCCTCGGGGTGGTTGATGATCGCCGCGCTGCCGTCCACGCCGAACACCCCGTAGTTGTTGAGGGTGAACGTGCTGCCGGACAGGTCGGCGGGGCTCGCCTTCCCTTCACGTGCGACGCCGGTCAGCCGCTTCAGCTCGCCGTCCAGGGCGCGGGCGCTCAGGCGGTGGGCGGCGCGGATGCTGGGCACCACGAGTCCGCGGTCGGTCTGGGCCGCGAACCCGAGGTTCACGCCGTCGAAGGAAACGATCTCCTGGCCACCGTCCTCCGCCGTCTCGATCCGGGTGTTCAGCTCGGGATACTTCGCCAGCCCGGCCAGCACGAACCGCGCGATGAACGCCAGCAGACTCGGCGCGTTCTCCGGGTCGCGCCGCTTGAGACCGGCACGGAGCTCCACGAGGTCGGTCGCGTCGACATCCACCCAGACCGTCGCTTCGGGGATCTCGGTGCGGCTGCGGACCATCGCCTGGGCGATCGTGCGCCGCATTCCCCGTAGCGGCGTGCGGGCCGCGATCGGCAGGCCGGTCGAGGGGTCGGTCGACGCGTCGGTGCCGGCGCCCTCGGCCGTGCCCTGGCCCACGAGGGTCACGGCCGTGGCTGCCGCGGCCGCCGCGGCACTGGCTGCGGGCGTACCGGCCGACGCCTGCTCGACGTCCCGTCGCAGGATCAGCCCGTCGGGGCCGGAACCGTCGAGGGCGTGCAATGCGACGCCGAGGTCCCGGGCCAGCTTGCGGACCAGCGGGGAGACGACGCGGATGGCGTCCACGGACCCGCGCTCCGCGGGAGCCGG
The DNA here is from genome assembly GCF_029690065.1 of Arthrobacter sp. Y-9. NCBI lineage: Bacteria > Bacillati > Actinomycetota > Actinomycetes > Micrococcales > Micrococcaceae > Arthrobacter > Arthrobacter sp. Y-9. Next base: position 1,418,014 of record NZ_CP121463.1, on the reverse strand, counting down.
CGAGACCCGCGGAGTCTCCCGGGCTGAGGCGAGCCGTGCGGGAGCCGCGGTTTTGCGCCGGCGGGACCGGCCGGCGTCGGTCGATCCCGAGGTGCCGTAGCCGATGAGGACGTTGCCGGAGCCGGCACGCTCCTCGGTGCGATAGTCGGAAGCCGTCTCCACGACCGGCGTGGCCGACGCGCCGCCCTCGTCGATGCTGATGAGCGGCTTGCCGACGTCGAGCGTCTCGCCCTCCGCGCCGTGCAGCACGGCGACCGTCCCCGCGAACGGCGACGGCACCTCCACCACGGCTTTCGCGGTCTCGACCTCGGCGACGGGCTGGTCGATCGTGACGCTGTCCCCGACGGCGACCAGCCAACGAACCAGCTCCGCCTCGGTCAGGCCCTCCCCCAGATCGGGCAGCAGAAACTCGCGGCTCATCAGTCCTCCCACTGCAGCTCGTCGAGGGCGTCGAGGATGCGGTCGACGCCGGGCAGGTACCAGTGCTCGAATTTGGGCGCCGGGTACGGGATGTCGAAGCCGGTGACCCGGCGGATCGGCGCGGCGAGCGAGTGGAAGCAGCGTTCCTGGACGCGCGCGGTGATCTCCGAGGCGACGGACGCGAAACCCTGCGCCTCTGCGACCACCACGACCCGCCCGGTCTTGCGGACCGAGGCGCTGATGGTCTCGTCGTCGAAGGGGACGATGGTCCGCACGTCAATGACCTCCACGCTCCGCCCCTCAGCTGCCGCCGCTTCGGCTGCGGCGAGCGCGGGCGGGACGGCGGGGCCGTAGGCGATGATCGTCGCGTCGGTTCCTGGACGCACGACGGCGGCCCGGCCTTCCTCGCGGACGCCGGCCGGGGCGCCGGTACCCTCTGACGCAGTGCTCTCGAACGCGTCCCGCAACGCGTCCAGGTCCACCGATTCCTTGGACCAGTACAGCTTCTTGGGCTCCATGAACACCACGGGGTCCTCGCTCGCGATGGCCTCGCGCAGGAGGAGGTACGCGTCCGCGACGCTCGACGGCGTGAAGACCTTGAGCCCCGGCGTGTGCGCGTAGTAGGCCTCGGAGGAGTCGCAATGGTGCTCGACGCCGCCGATCCCGCCCGCGTACGGCACCCGGATGACGAGCGGCAGCGTGATCCGTCCGCGGGTGCGGTTGTGCATCTTGGCGACGTGGCTCGCGATCTGCTCGAACGCCGGGTACGCGAAGGCGTCGAACTGCATCTCGATCACCGGGCGGAGGCCGTTCATGGCCATGCCGAGCGCCATGCCGACGATTCCGGATTCCGCCAGCGGCGTGTCGAAGCAGCGCTGCTCGCCGAACTCCTTCTGGAGCCCGTCGGTGATGCGGAAGACGCCGCCCAGCGTGGCCACGTCCTCCCCGAACACGACGACGCCGGGATCGGCGCGCATCGCGTCCGCCATGGCGGTGGTGAGGGCCTTGGCGAAGGTCACGTGGCTGTGTCCTTCAACAGACGGCCCGGCGGTCGCGGCCGCGCGGGCCGCTGCCGCTTCTGCGACGGTGCTCATCTCAGCGCTCCATTCGGGTGTCGGCGGTGGCGGCGGTGTCTGTGCCGGCTGCGGCGCCCTCGGCGTCGCGTGCGAGCTCGTCCGCCAGGAAGGCGGCCTGCTCGCGCAGCTGCGGGGTGGGCTCGGTGAAGACGTAGCGGAACAGGTCCTGCGGGTCGATGTCGGGCTCCACGCTCAGCCCCTCGCGGAGCCGCTGGGCCACCTGCTCGGCGTCATCCGCGAAGGCGGCTTCGACGTCGTCGGTGAGCTGCCCGGCGGCGCGGAGGTAGTGGCGCATGCGGTTGAGCGGGTCCTTGGCCGCCCACGCCTCGACCTCGGCTTGGTTGCGGTAGCGGGTGGCGTCGTCCGCGTTGGTGTGGGCCTGCATGCGGTAGGTGTTCGCCTCGACCAGGAGCGGACCGGAACCGGAGCGCGCCAAGGTGACGGCGCGGTCGAGGACGGCGAGGAGCGCGACGAGGTCGTTGCCGTCGACCCGCTCCCCCGCCATGCCGTAGCCGACGGCCTTGTGCGCGAGCGACGGCGCCGCGGTCTGGTGCGCGAGCGGCACCGAGATGGCGTACTGGTTGTTCTGGACGAAGAAGACGACCGGCAGACGGAAGACGGCGGCGAAGTTGAGGGCCTCGTGGAAGTCGCCCTCACTTGTGGCGCCGTCGCCGCACATCGCGAGGACGACCGTGTCCTCGCCGCGGAGCTTCGCGGCATGCGCGACGCCGACCGCGTGCAGGAGCTGTGTGGTGAGTGGGGTGCTCTGGATGCCGACGTGGTGGGCGTGCGGGTCGTAGCCGCCGTGCCAGTCGCCGCGGAAGATGGTCATGACCTCCACCGGGTCGACGCCGCGCGTCATGACGGCGACGGCGTCGCGGTAGGTGGGGAACATCCAGTCACTCTTTTGGAGGCACAACGCCGCCGCGACCTGGCAGGCCTCCTGGCCGTGGCTCGACGGGTAGACAGCGAGGCGTCCTTGGCGGACGAGCGCCGAGTTCTGGTCGTTGACCCTGCGCCCGACGACGAGGCGACGGTACGCCTCGAGGAGTTCCTCGTCCGGTGGGACGGGGTATTGGTGGCCGGGGCTGGAGCCGCGGCGGTCTTCAGGGAGCATCATCCCGTCTTCGGCGAGGATCTGGATCTGGCCGTGGACCGGGAGCAGGTAGTCCTCGATGCTGATGCCGAAGTTCTGGACGGCTTCTTGGAGGCTGGTGGTTTGTGGTGCTTTGGTCTGTGGCGAGGTGTCCTGTGGCACGCCCTGCGTCGAGGCGTGGGGCGAGGCCGCACCGGCGGCCGGCGCGCCGTCTGCGGTGCCTGTGTCCTCGACGGACCGGCCGCCTCCGGGCGGGCTGACGGAAATGGTCATGATGCCTCCTTGCAGCATGGTCCTGACAGCGATGTGTTGGGATCAGTATGGTCCGGAGGATCGTTTCGTATCCACGAATCGGCGGAATCCTGGAAATGTGGATTCGAAAGTGAGTATCTTGTAGACGTAACGTCGAATATGAGCTGGATCACAGGAGGTCCCGTGGACGAAGTGGACCGCGCCATTCTCGCGCTGCTCACGGAGGATGCCCGCCAATCGGTGACGACGATCGCGGAGAAGGTGCACGTCTCCCGGGCGCACGCATACAACCGCATCGCGAAACTGCAGGACCAAGGCATCATCACGGGCTTCACCACCAAGATCGACCCCCTCAAGGCCGGCCTGCGCTCGAGCGCCTACGTGACCCTCAAGGTCCGCCAGCACTCGTGGCGGGAGCTACGGGCGAAGCTCAGCGACATCCCCGAGGTCCACCACGTGGCGCTGGTCGGCGGCGACTTCGACGTGATCTTGCTGGTGCGGGCCGTTGATAACGCGGATCTGAGGCGCGTCGTGTTCGATCAGCTGCAGAACATGCCGGAGGTGCTGGATACGCAGACGTTCTTGGTTTTTGAAGATGTCGAGGTTCGGTAGCTTGGCGCAATCCGTCTCGTTCGACATTGCACTTTCTCGGGTCGTGGGAGCCAGCTCGCCCGACAAATCGCAATGTCAACGTCGCGCAGCATCGACGACTCTGACGTTCGACTGCTGGAGTGCATTCAACCTCTGCTAGCTTTGGGGCATGCTCGATCCAGCGGTCATGAACGCCCTTCGCTCCTTCGTCGAAGAGCGAGCGTGGGGCGAATTCCATACACCGGAGAATCTGGCGAAGAGCATCAGCATTGAAGCCGGCGAACTTCTCGAGTGCTTCCAATGGGGTGGGGCCGACCTTCCGAACGCGAAACTCGAGCTGGCGGACGTTCTCACCTACTGCCTGCTCCTTGCGGACCGGCTCGACGTCGATCCTGGAGCTCTCGTACTAGAGAAGCTCGAGCTGACTCGTAGCAAGTATCCGGTGGACAAGGCGAAGGGGCGGAGCGACAAGTATGACCGGCTTTAGTCTCGCTAATGTCGCATTCGACGCAACCGAGATAGCCCGCTGGGGAGCGACTGACAAACGGCACCGCAACTGGCCTGTGGTGTACGTCTTGAACAGTTCCTCCGAGGTGTACGTCGGCGAATCGCTCAACGTCGAGGCGAGACTCAAACAGCATGTCGCGTCACTGGATAAGAGCACCATGACCGACACTCGAGTCATCGTCAATGAGCGCTTCAACAAGTCTGCCTGCCTCGATCTGGAGTCGTTTCTGATCCGGATGTTCGCAGGAGACGGTAACTACACGGTCCTCAATCGGAATGCCGGGATCATCGACTCGGAATACTACGACCGGGAAACATACCGCAAGTCTTTCGAGGAGATCTTTGAAGAACTCCGCACTCAGGAACATCTCTTCACCAGGACGATCCCGGAGATCACTAACAGTGACCTCTTCAAGCTGTCGCCCTTCAAAGCGCTGAACCACGACCAGGCAGGCGCCGTACAGGACATTCTGGATGGCCTGTTTCATGACATCAACGGTGGAAAGACCAGCATCAGCGTGGTCCAGGGCGGTCCCGGGACCGGCAAAACCGTGGTTGCCATCTATCTGCTCAAACTCGTCGAGGATATCCGGCTCCATGATCCTCAAGATCCCATCGATGAAGACTCGATCTTCAGCGACTTCTTCACACCGGGCCATCCAGAGCTTCTCCAAGACTTCCGGGCGGGCATTGTCGTTCCCCAGCAGTCGCTCCGCGAATCGATCAGACGTGTTTTCTCCAAGACGCCCGGGCTCAAGAAGGGGATGGTTTTGTCGCCCTTCGACGTTGGAGAGAGCCAAGAGCCGTTCGACTTGTTGATCGTGGACGAAGCGCATCGGCTCAACCATCGTGCCAACCAGGCTGCCGCCGCACTCAACCGGAAGTTCGCCGACATCAACGTTCGACTGTTCGGGCGCGACGATCCCGAACTGACCCAGTTGGACTGGATCACCCACCAAAGCAAACACACCATCTTCATGCTCGACCGCGATCAGAGCGTGCGTCCGGCAGACCTACCAGGTTCGACAACTCAGGCCCTCATAGACTCAGCCCACTCGAATGGCGCCTTGCATCAGCTTCGTTCGCAGATGCGGATCTCCTCCGAACATGACTATGTCGAGTACATCAAGGCGGTCCTGAGTAACCCGCCCCCTCCCACGCGGCAGGAGTTCCCCGACTACGACCTCCGGTTCTACGACGATCTCGGCGAGATGCGCCGCGCAATTCTGAAGCGAAACGAGGAAGTAGGCCTCTCACGCTTGGTTGCTGGGTACGCCTGGGCCTGGAACAGCAAGGCGGACAAGAGTGCCTATGACATTGAGATCGGCGATGTGATGCTCCGTTGGAACTCCTCTCCAAAAGATTGGATCAGCGCCGCCGGCTCAGAGCTTGAGGTGGGTTCGATTCATACCGTTCAGGGCTATGACCTGAACTACGCAGGCGTCATCATCGGCAAGGACCTCCGACTCGATGAGGAGACCGGATCCATTTACTTCGATCGCTCGAACTACTTCGACAAGAAGGGAATGGAGAACAACACCAAGCGGGGCATCAGGTACTCCGATGCCGAACTGTTGCAACTGGTGAGGAACATCTACACGGTCCTTCTGACGCGCGGGATGCGCGGGACGTACGTCTATGTTCACGATGCAGCGTTGAGGAAGCGCCTGAGCCGGTTCCTCTGATTCATGGTGCTACCGATAAGTCGGGTCTAATCACCGCCGAGGGATTGATCAGACCGCTCTTCCCATAGCGGGCGACCAGCTCGTTCCATGCGCCCACCGACTAAGGGCCAAGCGAGAGGAAGCCGGTCGCCAACCGGCATCGGCGCTAGGTGCAATCTGCATCCCGGCACTTTGTCACCCCAGCTCAACTGCAAACCGTCCGAGGACAAGTCAGCACAGGTATCCCGTTGTCTGAACTCTGAGATCACGGCCACCTTGTTCACATCAGTTGCACTGCACGAGCCCTCCCGGAACCAAAAAAGCCCCGGAAACCAGTGGTCTCCGGGACTTTGCGGTCGGGCTGACAGGATTTGAACCTGCGACCCCTTGACCCCCAGTCAAGTGCGCTACCAAGCTGCGCTACAGCCCGCCTTGCCTGACCGTTATCGCTGTTCGCGGCCGTTCAAGCAACGGGTTCTACCCTATACGAAAACCGGCCCAGATGCGAAATCATCGCCACCCTCGAGACCCCTCGTGTCGCACACCGCCAGCGCACCGTCAGCACCCATCACAACCCACCGACAACGACCGCCACAGCCTCGCGGTACCGGGCCCGCGCGTCGTCGTCGAGGAACACGCTCTGCACCATGTAGCCCTGCACCATGCCGAGCACGGCGGGCGCCACGCGACGGCCCTCAGTCTGCGCTTCGCGCTCCCCGAGCCCGCGGGACTGGCGGAACCAGGCGGCGAAGTAATCCGCGAAGTGACCGCCGATCTCGCCGATGAGCTTCTCCGCCGTCTCGGCCAACGCCGGCGAATGGATCGCCTCGCCCCAGACCTGCACGGCGACGCCGGGGAAGAAGCCATCGTCGGGCATCTGTTCGAGGAAGGCGGGGATGACCTCCGCCGGCGCCGGCACCTGGTCGCGTCCTAGGTACTCCTCCAGCAGGGCGACCCGCTCGCCAAGCACCTTCCGCCCGACGTCGATCGTCAGCTGCTCCTTGCTGCGGTAGTACACGTACACGGCGCCGGCGGACAGCCCCGCCTCCGCGATGATGTCCGACATCGACGTCGACGCGAACCCCTTCCGCGCCACACACGTCAGCGCGGCCTCCAGAATCCGCTGCCGCTGCTTCTCACGGTGCTCGTCGCTGACCTTCGGCATGCCCACTCCTCCATCGATCGACCGAAAACGAATGATCGTTCTTGACAGTCTAGCCTTCGCGAGGACAATAGAGAACGAATATTCTTTTTGTTGAAGGAAGTCACCATGAGCACTCCCCAGTCCACGCCCGCCCACCGGGACACCAGCCCCGCCACCCACGCCCCGCACACCCCGTGGCCGCACGCCCTCCGCGCGGCGGTCCTCGCCGCCGTCGCGGTCTGCGTCATCCTCCTCGCCTTCGCCTGGCCCAGCGTCACGGCGAAGGCACAGCACCTGCCGATCGCGGTCGTCGGGAGCGCTGAGCAGGTCCAGCAGCTGACCGCGAAAGCGCCGGAGGGCATGCTCGACATCCGCACCGTCGCCAGCCGCGACGACGCCCTGACACAGATCAAGAAGCGCGACGTCTACGGCGCCGTCATCCTGCCCGCCACTGCCGAGGCGGGCGCGCCCGAGATCCTGGTCGCGAGTGCGGCGAGCCCCGTCGCGAGCTCCGCGTTGACCCAGCTCGGCGCGGGAATTCAGCGCCAGATCGACCAGCAGGCCATCACCGGACTCACCTCCGCGGTCCAGCAGCTCCAGGCGGGCCTCGCTGCCGCCGCCCAGGGCAAGGCCACGCCGCCCCCTGCCGGAACGACGACGTCGGCTCCGCAGCAACAGCACGCGACCGTCCCCACCGTGGTGGTCACCGACGTCGTACCGCTGTCTGCCGACGACTCCCGCGGCACCGGCCTGGCCGTCGCAGGTCTTCCGCTCGCGATGGGCGGCATGGTCGGCGGCATCCTGATCTCACTCCTCGTGTCCGGCGCATGGCGTCGCCTCGCCGCGGTCGTGAGCTACGGGGTGCTGGGCGGCCTCGGCCTCGCCGGCATTCTGCAGGGCTGGTTCCACACCCTCCAGGGCGACTACTGGGCCAACGCTGCGGCGATCGGACTCGGCATCGCGGCGACGGCGGCGATCATCACCGGCGCGTCGGCCCTGATCGGGCGAGCGGGCATCGCCGTGGGCGCCGTGCTCACGATGTTCATCGGCAACCCCCTGTCCTCGCTGACCCAGCCCAAGGAATTCCTGCCGGCGCCGTGGGGCGACGTCGGCCAGTGGTTCGTGCCCGGCGCCTCCGGCACGCTCCTGCGCGACCTCTCCTACTTCCCCGACGCGGCGACCGCTTTCCCCTGGCTGGTCCTGGCCGGGTGGGCGGTTCTTGGAGTACTCCTGATCGTGACCGGCCACTTCCGTGATCAGTCAGCGGTTGCCGAGGTCTGATCGATCCTGCTGGGCGGGCGGCGCATCGCCCGCCCAGCACTGTGGATAACTTCTGTCATTTGTTGGTCATTTGCCGTAGAGTGGCGTCTGTCTTTACTGCCGACCAACTGGGGGTCCTCCATGAAGCGTGCCGTGTCCTGGTGTCTGCTCGTCCTGCTGTCATGCGTGGGCTTGGTCGCCTGCGGCACCGGTCCCTCTGGTCCGAGCCCTTCTCCCCCACCGACGACGCCGGCGTCAGCCACTGCGTCACCCTCGCCGTCCGCTGTGGCCAAGCCTGCCTACAAGCCGGCGACCGCGACCAGCAAGGCCCTGAACGTTCCCGTGCCCGTGATGCCGGAGGCTGCGAAGAAGGAGACGCCCGACGGGGCGAAGGCGTTCGTGGGGTACTGGGTCGCGATGCTGTCGTATGCGTACGAGACAGGGGACGTGAGCAAACTGAAGGCGCTCCACACCGAGGAGTGCATCACATGTAGGACGGTCCCCGAAAAGATCGAATCTGTATACGAGAAAGGTTGGATCGTCGGAGGGCAGCTCAAGGCCGAGCGAATTGAGCTCCGATCTCAGGCCATTCCAGACAAGCCGATTCTCGTAGCCCAGATCCGGCAGAGCCGGGCGCGGATCCACATCGCATCAGGTTCAGGAAAGTTGTTCAGTGAAACGAACAACGGCTTCGCCTTCCAACTCTGGTGGACCAACTCACGCTGGTTCGTCACCGACTCAAAGCTGATCGTGAGCTAGCCGTGGCTCACTCCCATCAGAAGGTGCCCTGGATTTGGGGCGCGGTGATTCTCGTCGCGATGCTTGTTGGAACTCCGGCAGCTAGAGCCAGCACAGATGTGGATGATCCTTTCCTAGTGGATGACCACGTCGAGCAGGGGGCTACAACGACCAATCCGACTCCTACGGGCGTGATTTTCACATCCGTCCACACCTCGCCTGACGCCCCCAAGTACCAGTGGCTTCTCACGCTCCCCTGCCAGATCGACAAGGCCGGCAGCCAGGACACCAAGTGCCTCGGGTCGAACCGCAATGCCCAGAAGTGTCCGGCCGGCGCGGACCACCGAGAGGCCGGGTACTTGGCGCAGTACCGCTATGCGCCGATCGGGCTGTCGGACCCCGAGTGGTCGCAGTGGACCAACGATGGCTCACCCACGTGTGTCTACAACCCCCGGGAGGCTCAGGCGCTGCTCAACATTCCGGGCTTGATGGCTCGTGAGTTCCAGTCGCGCAAAATCAACGCGGCCGAGTTCGGAGTCCAGCCACAGCCTCACACCTTGGTCGGGTTCAACACCAACTTCTACTCGCACCCGACGAAACAGACGTTCCCCCTGACGCTCCTCGGTCAGAGCATCACCCTGACGGTCTACCCCGTCTCCTCCACGTACGACTATGGCGACGGGACCACGCTCGGCCCGACCGAGCTCGAAGGGACGTCCCTGCCCAACGCGCAATGGGGCACCGAGACCAGGACGTCCCACGCGTACCAGCGCACCGGCGAGTTCGTCGCCAGCGTGACCACCCGGTTCCACGGGAGTTACAGCATCAACGGAGGTCCCACCATGCCGATCCCGGGCGAAGCCACGGTCACGTCCCCGGGGGTGCGGCTGTCCGTCTGGCGTTCCAAGGTCGACTGGTACGCCGATGACTGCAACCAGAACCCCCACGGTGCCGGTTGCTGAACCACCATCGAGCCGGAGCTGGCCCAAGCGGGTCGGAGTGGGCCGGAACCACAGAACCGCGCCTTTGCTGACGTTCCGCTCCCCCTTGAGGCGCCGCCCACCAGAAACGGCGCAACACACCAGGAAGGGCGCGGTACACCAGGAACGGTGCAACGCACGAGGATGAGCGCAGGACGCTTAGAAGGGCGCAGTCCATCTGGAACGGCGCAGGACCCACGGGCTAGCACTGGAAATCGGTGCCCGAAATTCTCTTCGGTGCGGCAATAACCACACCGAGAACACACTCGGGCACCGATGTGACCCGGAACAGACCGCCCCCAGCAAACGCCAACGGCGGGCCTCCCTCTCAGGGAGACCCGCCGCCGTCGTACGTCAAGCGCCGTCACTCAGCCGCCGGCCGCTAGTCGGCCGCCAACCCGCCGCGCATCAGCACGCCCGTCAGCGCCCGACCACCACGAGAACCTACCGGTTCCGCCCACGCTTCTCGCGGACTCGCATCGAGACCTCAATCGGGGTGCCCCGGAAGTCGAAGGTCTCGCGCAGGCGGCGCGTGATGAAGCGGCGGTATCCGGGATCGAGGAACCCGGTGGTGAACAGCACGAACTTCGGCGGGCGGCTGCTGGCCTGCGTCGCGAAGAGGATGCGCGGCTGCTTGCCACCACGCACCGGGTGCGGGTGGGCGGCCACGAGCTCGCCGAGGAACGCGTTCAGCTTGCCGGTCGGGATGCGGCGATCCCAGTTGTCGAGGGCCAGCTCGAGGGCGGGCACGAGCTTGTCCTTGTGCCAGCCGGTCTTCGCGGAGATGTTGACGCGAGGCGCCCACTCCACGTGTGCCAGATCCTGGTCGATCTCGCGCTCCAGGTACCGGCGTCGGTCCTCGTCCAGCAGGTCCCACTTGTTGAAGGCGAGCACCATGGCGCGGCCGGACTCGATCGCCAGCTGCAGGATGCGGACATCCTGCTCGCTCAGGACCTCGTCCACGGCGAGCAGCACCACGGCCACCTCGGCCTTCTCCAGCGCGGCCTGCGTGCGGAGCGAGGCGTAGTAATCCGAGCCGTGCGCCATGTGCTGACGACGGCGGATACCGGCCGTGTCCACGAACTTCCAAGTCTCGCCGCCCAGCTCGATGTACTCATCGACCGGGTCACGCGTGGTGCCGGCGAGGTTGTCGACCACCACACGCTCGGAGCCCGCCAGCTTGTTCAGCAGCGAGGACTTGCCGACGTTCGGGCGTCCGATCAGCGCGACGCGGCGCGGGCCACCCGTGCGCTCGACCGAATCCACGGCGGAGAACTCCGGCAGCACCTTCATGGCATGATCCAGCAGATCGGCCACACCGCGGCCGTGCAGACCGGACACCGGGTACGGCTCACCGAAACCGAGGCCCCACAGTGCGGCGGCCTCGGCCTCCTGCACGAAATCGTCCACCTTGTTGGCCACCAGGATGACCGGCTTCTTGGCCTTGCGCAGCATCTTCATGACCAGCTCGTCCGTCGCGGTCGCGCCGACGGTGGAGTCCACCACGAACAGCACGGCGTCGGAGAATTCCACGGCCACCTCGGCCTGGGCGGCCACGGAGGCGTGGATGCCCTTGGCGTCGTGCTCCCAGCCACCGGTGTCGACGACCGTGAATCGCTTGCCGTTCCACTCCGCCGGGTACATGACGCGGTCACGGGTCACGCCCGGGACGTCCTCCACCACGGCCTCGCGGCGTCCCAGGATGCGGTTGACCAGCGTCGACTTGCCGACGTTCGGGCGCCCGATGATCGCCAGCACGGGAGCGGGCTTGCGCTCCACCTGCTCGAAGTCCTCACCGAGGTGCTCCGCCAGAAGGGCGGCGTCCTCCTCGTCGAGCTCATAATCATCCAGGCCGGCCCGCAGACTCGCGGCCCGGGCTTCCAGCTCGGTCTCGTCCATGGCGGCGAACGTCTCATCGACGTTGTCCGGACCAGCGGGGACGTACTCCTCTTCCTGGCCGTTCAGCTTCTCGCTCATGTTCTCCCTTTACACCTTCTCCAGCCGGGTCCCGGCCGGGTCCACGCTGCCCTCCGGCAGCTGAAGTCCACTTCTCCGCACGACGCGTGACACTTCGGTCACCAGCGCCTGCCTGATCTCCTCGGCCGCCCTGTCCATTGAAGCACGGCCACTTTCCCCCGCCTGGCGGCTCAGCCACAGCGGTTCCCCGAAGCCCACGGCGAATCGCCGACCGGGCCGGGGCACATGATCCAGATGTTCGCCTTCGCGCCGGGTCCCGGTGATCCCCACCGGCACGACGACGGCGTCCGTGTGCAGCGCGAGCCACGCCACCCCGTTGCTGAGGCTCGCGGCCGTCCCGCTCCCCCGGGTGCCTTCCGGCAGGATGCCGACATTCCGGCCCGCATCGAGCAGGGACTTCGCCGTATTCAGCGCCTGGCGGCCGTGCGAACGGTCCACCGGGATCTGCCCCGAGCCTCTCAGGACTCCGCCCAGGAAGCCCGTGAACATCTCCTGCTTGACCAGGATGTGCATGGGCACCGGGCTGGCCCCGAACATCACGGGACCGTCCAGATAGCTCAGGTGGTTCCCGACGAACAGCACCGGAACATCCCGCGGGACGCTCTCCCGGCCGTACACCGTCGTTCGGTACGCCACATGATCCAGGAACCAGCCGACCGGCCGGGCCCACCACATGGTGGCGCGGTGCGGGACCGGCGTCGTCCCACCGGCGCCGGCGGCGCGACCACCGGCGGTACCGGTACGAGCACCGGCAGCACCGGCACCCGAACCACCGGCAGCGGCGCGTGCGGCACCCACGGGCGCCGCGCCGTCGTCAGTCACGCTGTTCAGCGGGCACGGAGCCCAGCATGCCGTGTTCCAGCACCCGGTGCACGATGTCCAGCACCGCGTCCACCGTCTGCTTGAAGTCCAGATCGCTCGAGTCCAGGGTGACGACGCCGTCCGCAGCCCGGGTGAAGTTCACCACGGTCGAGTCCTTCGCGTCACGGGCCAGGACCTGCTGGGCCAGCTGCTCCTTGCTCTGCGTCCCGCCGAGCTGCACGCCGCGGCGGCGCAGGCGTGCCTCCTCGCTGGCGGTCAGCAGGAGCCGGACCTCGGCGCGGGGGGCCACCACTGTGGTGATGTCCCGGCCTTCCACGACCATGCGGTTGCGGTGCTGCTCCATGAGCTCGCGCTGCCGCCGGATGAGCTCGGTCCGGGCGCCCAGGGTGGTCGCCACGGCACTCACATGCTCCGAGATCCGCGGTTCGCGGATCGCCTGAGTGACATCCACTCCGCCGACCCGCACGAATTCCTCATCCGGGCTGGTGCTGATGTGCAGCGCGAGTGCCTCGGCGGCGTTCTCCACGGCCGCGGCGCTGCTCAGATCGACACCCGCATCGAGGCAGTGCCAGGTCAGTGCCCGGTACATCGCGCCCGTGTCCAGGTAGGCCAGGCGCAGCGCACGCGCCGCCGCCTTGCTCACACTGGACTTGCCGGAACCGCTGGGCCCGTCGATGGCCACGAGCAGCGACCTGCCCGGACGGACCACCGCGTGCTCCTCGCCGGAGCGCGAAGCAGCGGCACTGGACGCGGCGGCGGCAGCCACCGTGCCCGGGTTCGGGGTTCCCTCGGTCATTGCAACACCTTCCAGCCGCGCTTGCTCAGTTCTTCCACCAGGGCATCGTGCCTGCTCGGCAGCACCGAAAGCTCCACCATGCCCACATTCTGCCCGGACGAGTGGTCAAGGCGCATGTCTTCCAGGTTCACGCCGATCTCACCGATCTCGGTGAGCAGCCGTGCGATCTGCCCCGGTCGGTCATCCACCAGCACCGTGAGCCACGCATAGCTGCGGGCCTGGCCGCCGTGCTTGCCCGGAATCCGGGCCTGACCGGCATTGCCCTCGCTCATGAGCTGAGCCAGGTCCAGCCGCGCGCCAGGCGCCTCCGGGGCTTCTAGCGTGTTGATGAGCCGGTTCAGGTCATCGCGCACGCCGTGCAGGATCTCGACCATCGGGCCGGCGTTCGCGCCCAGGATCTGCACCCAGAGCTTCGGGTCGCTCGCCGCGATGCGGGTGGTGTCCCGCAGGCCGTTGCCCGCCAGGGAGAGCGAGTGCTCGCCCACCTCCTGAAGGCGGCTGGCCAGCAGCGACGACATCACCTGCGGCAGGTGCGACACGAGCGCCACGGCCTCGTCGTGCTCCGTCGGGGTGAACTCGTAGACGATCGCGCCCAGGTCCAGCGCGAGGGTCCGCGCCGTCTCCTGCGCCTCGGACGACGTCGCCGGTCCGGGGCACAGCACCCACGGCATCGACGTGAAGAGCTCGCCACGCGCCGCGACCGGCCCGGACTTCTCCCGGCCTGCCATGGGGTGCGTGCCGACGTAACGGCTCAGGTCGAGACCGGTCGCCGCCGCGGACTCGGTGAGCGCGGCCAGGATCCCGGCCTTCACGCTCGCGATGTCCACCACCACGGCGTTCGGGTAGGTGTTCAGCGCGGTCTCCACGACGACGGCGGTCACATCCGGCGGCGACGCGACGACGACCAGGCGGACCTCGCCGTCGTCGTGCCCGGCCTCAGCGAAAGCGGACAGCGGGAGCCCCGCGCCGATGTCGACGGCCACGGCCTGGTTGGTGGGCGACGGATCCGAGAGGTACACCTCCACGCCCCGCCCCCGCAGCCCCAGACCGATGCTCGCGCCGAGCAGGCCGGTGCCCAGGATGACGACGGGGCCGGTCAGCTGACCGGGCCCGTGCATGCCGAAGGCGGACATGCCTTACAGCCCCACCGCGGCCATCAGGTGGCCGAGTTCCTGCTTGCCCAGGCGGCGGATGCTGCCCTGCTTCTGGTCGCCCAGGCCGATGGGACCGACCTTGAGGCGCACCAGGCGCAGGACGGGGAAGCCGACGGCGTCGAACAGGCGGCGCACGATGCGGTTCTTGCCCGAGTGCAGGACGACCTCGATCAGCACCTTGCCGGGGGTGGAATCCACCAGACGGAAGGAATCGACGCGGGTCACGCCGTCTTCGAGCTCGATGCCTTCGAGCATCTGCTTGCCGATGCCGTGCGGGAACGGACCGCGCACCTGGACCAGGTAGGTCTTCGGCACCTCGTAGGACGGGTGCGTCAGACGGTTGGCCAGTTCGCCGTCGTTGGTCAGGAGCAGGAGACCCTCGGTCTCGGCATCCAGACGACCGACGTGGAAGAGGCGCTCGCCCCGGAGGAGGCTCGGCTTGATGTAGTCGCTGATGCAACGGCGGCCTTCGGGATCGGTCATCGTGGAGACGACGCCCTTGGGCTTGTTGAACGCGTAGTAGACCATCGAGTCGTTGAGCTGCAGACGGATGCCGTCGACGTGGATGACGACCGTCTCCGGGTCCACGCGCAGGCCCAGCTCGGTGACGATCTGCTCGTCGACCTCGACGCGGCCTTCCAGGATCATCTCTTCGCAGATGCGACGGCTGGCCACGCCGGCCTGCGCCATGAGCTTCTGCAGGCGCACGCCCTCGGTGCTGTGCAGCTCGTGGTCCGGGACGTCGCGACGCGGCGCGCGCCGCGGGGACTTCACCGGGCCCTTGTACTCGCCGAAACGCTCGGAGCCGAAAGCAGCGCTCGACGCCGGACGGCCGGGTGCGGCGACAGGCTTGCGGCCCGCGCCCTTCCGGGTGCCGCCGACGGTTCCGGCGCCACCGCGGCCGGTGCCGGCCTTGGGCTTGCCGTTCTTGTTGAAGCCCGGCTTGTTGGAGTTGGGGCGGTTCGGCTTACGGGCGCCGTCCTTGGTGAAGGCGTCGCGGTCCTGGCCGAAGCGGTCGCCGCCGGAGCGGAAGTCGCCGGAGCGGCCGTCACGGGAATCGCGGCTCGGACGTGAGTCGCGGCCCTGCCACTCGCCACGGCCGGAACCCTGCCCGCGACGGTCGTCGCGGCCGAAGCCGCCGGAGGAGGCGCGGCCCGCGCCCTGGCCACGGCTGCCGCTGGAGCTGCCGCCCTGGCCGTAGCCGCCCGAGCGGCGTCCGCCGTCGTCGTTGCGGCCGCCCTGCTGGGCATCCCGTCCGTACTTGCTGAAGCCCGAAGAGGCTTGGCGGCGGCTGCCGCCCTGGTTACGGGCGTCGCCGCCCCGGTGTGAACCCTGTCGTCCCGACTGTGTCATTACCTGGCCTTAAATTGTGGTGTTACCTGATGCTGCGCTCGACCCGTAGTCCCGGTGGACCGGTTCCGGGGAGCGCCTGGCAGCCTCGTGGCATGCCGAAAAGAGGGCCGAAGCCCTGGACCAGTCTACCGGACGGTCGCGTCATAGGGAGGGAGACGTTGGTTACAGGGGTCCGGATGCCCGTGTTTGCCGGCTCGCATCGTGAACCCCGGCCGAAACAGTGTGTTTCCGCTGAAACAGTGTGTTGTGCTCACTGTCTCGGCGGAAACACACTGTTTCAGCGGACCGTGCCCGCCGTCGCCGTTCAATCGGCCCGAGCCCGAGCCTTCGCCCAGGCCGCATGAATCCGGCGTTTCACACCGGCCGGATCCTCAAGGTCCTTCCAATCCAGACGGACGAAGATCCAACCCATTTCCATGAGCCGACGCTCTCGCACGCGTTCATCAAAAACCGCCTCATCCGTCGGCACGCTCCCGAAGTACTTCACCCGGCCATCGAATTCCAGCGCGACCTTCAAGTCCGGCCAGGCGAAGTCGAGGCGTCTGAGGCCGCGATCCGTCATGACGGGGAACTGGGAGACCGGCATCGCGATGTTCTCGAACCACAGCAGGAATCTCGTCCGGGTCTCCCCCATCGACTCGCTCCGCGGATCGCCGAGTTCCAGGGCATGGCGCAGGTTCACCACACCCCGGTGGCCGGTCATCCGCTTGACGTACCCCTCCAGCACCGCGCGGTCCGCGCCGAGGCGCAAGGCCTGATCCATGACGACAACGCTCCCCTCAAGATCCAGGATGCGGCAGCAGTCGACGACGGTCCGCTCCAACGAAGTGGTTTCGCTGGCCCCGAAGGAACAGATTTCGTCGGGAAGCACCGGAAGATGATGGAGCACGGTCGATGGACCGAGTCGGAGCGTCGACGTCCTGGTCCGACAGGTGGCGTGGACCTGCTCGTCAGCATGCCACAGCTGACAACCGTGCAGGCGGGCAGCGGAGGTGTGGCTGTACACGAAGGCCCGGTTCCGGCGTCGCGCGTGGACTTTCTTATGAGCCCGCAACCGCAACTCGGCGCGACCCGACTTTGGGAGGCCGACAGCGTGTTCCCGTCGGGCGTAAGCGCCCCTCTGGACCCGGACGAGAACACCCGATTCCACGAGGCGGCTTCGTTGAGCATGCCGGACACCCAGCAGGTCGAGTTCGGCGGATGTCCAGAGGACTTCGTCGGGATCGAGCCGAAGATGTGGTGATTTCATACCGACCACGGTGCGCTGGTCCCGAGTCCCGGTGGTCCACTTCTGCCCGTATGTGGATTGTCTGATCACGGGACGGTGTGGGTGAGGCCTCGCCGAAACAGTGAGTTTCCGCTGAAACAGTGAGCACAACACACTGTTTCAGCGGAAACTCACTGTTTCGCGGGTAGGGCGAGGCGGCGGGTAGGGCGAGGGACCGGGAGGGCCGGGCACCGCGACCCGGAGCACCCCTAAACCCCCGGGTAGAACGCCGTCGACTCGTCCAGGCCCGGGAGGTAAGGGGAGATCGCCGGGAGCTCGGACAGGTCCTTCACCCCGAGTCTCTCGAGGAAGTACGCCGTCGTGCGGTACTGGATGGCTCCGGACTCCGGGTCGGTGCCGCAGTCCTCCACCAGGCCCCGCTGGACCAGGGTCTTCATCACCGAGTCCACGTTGACGCCACGGATCGCGGACACCCGTGCCCGCGACACCGGCTGCCGGTACGCCACCACGGCCAGGGTCTCGAGCGCGGCCTGCGTCAGCCGTGCCGTCTGGCCGTCCATCACGAAGCGCTGCACGGCCTCGGCATGCAGCGGCCGCGAGTAGATGCGCCAACCGCCGGCGAGGTTCCGCAGCTCGAAGCCGCGCATGCGGGCGCCGGGCACCGCGCCGTCGTACTCGGCACGAAGCGCCTGCAGTCCGGCCTCGACCTCCTCCTCGGGGATCTCCAGCGCGGACGCGAGCTGCACCGTGCTCACCGGCTCGTCCACCACCATGAGGACCGCCTCCAGCGCGGACAGCAGTCCGTCGTCACCGCTCATCGTGAGCACCTTCCTCGGCGGCTGCAGGTTCCGCCGGTTCATCGAAATCGGAGCCACCCGAGAGCAGCGGAGCGCCGTCCCCCTCGTGCTCATGGCCCGTCCACCGGACGGTCAGCTCCCCCAGGGCTTCGAGCTGTTCGAACGCCACGGCCCGGTCCCGGAACAGCTCCAGGAGCGCCAGGAATCTCGCGATCACCACCTGGGCGTTCAGTGCGTCCGCCACGAGCGACCGGAAGCTCAGCTGATGCTCCGCCTGCAGGCGCAGGGCGAGGAGCTCGGCCTGCTCTCGGACGCTCACGGGCGCGCTGTGCAGGTGGTCGACGCCCACCTGAGGGATCGTCTCCTCTTTGGGCGCGAGGACCTTGGCGGCGAGCTGTGCGAAGTCGTCGGGACCGTGCTTCCACACGAGTTCCGGCAGCAGCGCGGCGAAATGGGGTTCGAGGCTGACCAGGCGCGGGAAGCGCAGCGCCTCCTGGGTGAGGTCCTCGCCCAGCTGGGTCGCGACCTCCTTGAAGGCCTTGTACTGCAGGAGGCGCGCGAACAGCAGGTCGCGGGCTTCCAGCGCGGCAAGGTCCTCTTCGGGATCGAGCTCACCGGCGGGCAGGAGCCGGGCGGCCTTGATGTCGAGGAGTGTGGCGGCGATGACCAGGAACTCGCTGGCCTCATCCAGGGCCCAGTCCTCGCCTTGCTCCTGGAGCGCCCGGATGTACGCGATGAACTCGTCCGTGACGGTCGCGAGGGCCACCTCGGTCACGTCCATCTCGCGCTTGGAGATCAGGCTCAGGAGCAGGTCGAACGGGCCGGAGAAGTTCTCCAGACGGACCTGGAACCCCTGGGCCTGGCCGCTCTCCGGGGCACCGGCCTCTTCGGCGACCACGACGACGGCGCCACCGCCGCCGTCCTGCGCCGACGGAAGGCGCGGGGCGGCGTCGTCGTGCTGCGGCCCGCTCACCTGGTCAGCGGGCATGACGCTGCTTACGGAGCACCGCCGCGCTCGATGAGTTCCTTGGCCAGCTGGCGGTACGCCTCGGCGCCCGGGTGGTTGCTGGCGTACTGCGTGATGGGTTCGGCGGCCACCGTGGCGTCCGCGAACTTGATGGTGCGCTTGATGACGGTTTCGAAGACCTTGTCACCGAACGCCTCGACCAGGCGGGTGATGACCTCGCGGCTGTGGAGGGTCCGCGCGTCGTACATGGTGGCGAGCACGCCGTCCACCTGCAGTCGCGGGTTGAGGCGGTCCTGAACCTTCTCGATGGTCTCCACGAGCAGCGCCACGGCGCGGAGCGCGAAGAACTCGCAGATGAGCGGGATGATCACGCCGTGCGCCGCGGTCAGCGCGTTGACCGTCAGGAGACCCAGGGACGGCTGGCAGTCGATGAGGACCACGTCGTAGTCGTCCTCGACCTTGCGCAGGGCGCTGGCGAGGACCTGCTCGCGAGCCACCTCGTTGACCAGCTGCACCTCGGCGGCGGAGAGGTCGATGTTGGCGGGGAGCAGGTCCACGCCCTCCACCCCGGTGGAGTGGATGGCGTCCCGGATGTCCACCTTGCGGTCCATCAGCACGTTGTAGACCGTGAGGTCCAGCTCGTGCGGGTTGGCGCCGAAGCCGGCGGACAGGGCGCCCTGCGGATCGAAGTCCACCAACAGGACTCGGCGCCCGTATTCGGCGAGCGCCGCGGCCAGGTTGATGGTGGAGGTGGTCTTACCCACGCCGCCCTTCTGGTTCACCATGGCGATGACCCGGGCGGGACCGTGCGATTCCAGGGGCGCTGGGGTGGGGAACTCCCGCCAGGGGCGGCCGGTGGGGCCGAGCCTGACGTCTTCCTCGGTGGTACCCAGCGCGGTCGTACCCTGCTCGCTGCTCACGTGATGATCCACTCTTCCTGCATTGCGATGACTCTTGCCTGACCTCCACCCTAACGGCTACGACACGCTGGCTGGGGATGTTGACAAAGTCGCCTCCGTGAGCCTTGACCCTCAAGTAGAGGGTCAAGGTTAGGCCGGGACCGGGGCCTTCCCCGCGCCTGCGGCAGCCTCCACCGGGGCCGCCGGGCCGTGGCTGTCCGCAAGCATCGAGGACTCGTCGAACGGCCGCTCCCCCGCCAGCACGGAGCGCACCTGAGCGGTGTCGACCTCCTTCACCCACGTCCCGATCAGCACGGTGGCCACCGCGTTGCCCGTGAAGTTCGTCAGGGCACGCGCCTCGGACATGAACCGGTCGATGCCGACGATGATGCCGACCCCGCCCAGCAGTTCCGGCCGGTGCGCCTGCAGACCCGCCGCCAGCGTCGCCAGACCGGCGCCCGTGACGCCCGCCGCGCCCTTGGACGCGATGATCATGAAGACCAGGAGGGAGATCTGCTCCCCCAGGTTCAGGGGCATGTTCATCGCGTTGGCGACGAACAGGGAGGCCATGGTCAAGTAGATGGCCGTGCCGTCCAGGTTGAAGGAATACCCGGTGGGAACGGTCACGCCGACCACCGGCTTCGACACACCCAGGTGCTCCATCTTGGCGATGAGCCGGGGCAGCGCCGCCTCCGAGGATGAGGTGGAGAAGATGAGCAGGTATTCGCGGCCCAGGTACTTCATGAGGCTGAAGATGTTGACGCCCGACACCACCCGCAGGAGCGAGCCCAGCACCAGGACGATGAAGAGGATGCACGTCAGGTAGAACGCCACCATGAGCGTCAGCATGCTGACGATCGCCTTCACACCGGTCGCCCCGACGACGGCGGCGATGGCGCCGAACGCGCCCACGGGAGCCAGCCACATGATCATGACCAGGATGCGGAACACGAGCTTCTGCGCATGCCCGATCGCATTGAGGATCGGGGTCCCCTGCGTGCCCATCTTCTGGACGGCGAAGCCCACCAGGATGGCGACCAGCAGGGTCGGCAGCACGGGGATGTCCCCCGGGATGATCCCGAGGAGGAAGTCCACGGTGCTGTCCGTGGCGGCCTTCTTGTTGGGGTCGTACGGGGTGAGCTTGAGGCCCTCGCCCGGGTGGATGAGGTTGCCCACCACGAGGCCGATGGCCAGCGCAAACGTGGACATGATCACGAAGTACAGGAGGGCGAGGCCGCCCACCTTGCCCACCGTGGCCGCCTTGGCGATCGAGCCGATGCCGAGCACGATGGTGCAGAAGATGACCGGGGCGATCATCATCTTGATGAGCTTGATGAACCCGTCGCCCAGAGGCTTCAGGGATTTCCCCACTTCGGGGAAGAGGATGCCCACCACGGCTCCGAGCACCACCGCGACGATGACGGCGATGTACAGGTAGTGGGATGATTCAAGACGTTTGCCGCGCGCGGGCGCCGCCGTTGGCGCCTGATGCTGCAAGGACATTCGTTGCTCCTTGGGAGTCGTTCGCGCGGCCTGACTGACCGCACCTCGTGGGACCATGGTGGCCGGGGGCGTGACCTGGGTCACTCTTGCGGTCATATTGGTCGCGGGGAGACCACGGAACCAGGCACGACATCAGGCGACGGCGCCGGCCGGCGCTCACCGGACACGGAGGAGACGAGAACCGTGAAGGACCTCATGGGGCGCTGGAGCATCGCCCGGCGTCTCTTCGTGGCGAACCTGCTCCTCGTGCTGACGGCCGCCATCGCCGCGAGCGCCTTCGCCGCCGTCGACATCAGAACGCGCAGTTACGACGACGCCGGGCAGCGCACCCAGAGCGTCGCCGCCACAGTGGCCGCGAGCCCCTTCGTGGTGCAGGCCGCTGTCTCCCCCGAGCCGTCCGTGGTCCTCCAGCCCTACGCCGAGGCGGTCATGCGGCGCGGCCACGTGGACTTCCTGACGATCATGAGCCCGGACACCACCCGCTGGACGCACGCGAATCCGGCCGAGATCGGCAAGAAGTACCTGGGCACGGTCGAACCGGCACTGCGGGGCCAGGACTTCACCGAGACCTACACCGGCACCCTGGGCGCGTCCGTCCGGACGATCGTCCCGGTGAAGAACTCCTCCGGGAAAGTCGTCGCCCTCGTGTCCGCGGGCGTCACCGTACAGAACGTCGACGCCGGCATCACCTGGCGGCTTCTGGCGATCCTCGGTCTGGCGGCGGCACTCGTGACGGGCGGCGCGCTCGTGGCCTGGCTGCTCGGCCGGTACCTGCGCCGGGTCACGCACGGCTGGGGCGCGGAGCAGCTCGCTCAGCTGTTCGCGTATTACGAATCCGTGCTGCACTCGGTCCGTGAGGGCGTGGTCCTCGTGGACACCCGCGGCCGGGTGGTGATCTACAACGACCAGGCGGCGGAGCTTCTGGGCCTCGACTCCCCCGGTTCCCCGGGCGGCACCGCGGCGCCGACCGTGGCGGACCTGCCCCTGGAACCCAGCCTGCGGGAGCTCTTCACCTCCGGTCGTGAGGCGCTGGACGAGGTCCACCTCGCCGGCCCCCGCCTGCTGGTGGTCAATCAACAGGCCGCCGTGGAGCAGGACGCCGGGGCGCGGTCGAGGCCACGGCGTCTCGGAACGGTCGCCACGCTGCGTGACCGGACGGAGATCGAATCCCTCGGCTCCGAGCTGGCCACCACACGGACCCTCTCCGACGCACTCCGCGCCCAGACCCACGAACACGCCAACCGCCTCCACCTCATGGTCTCGCTCATGGAACTGGGGCGGACCCCTGAGGCGCTGGAACTCGCCACCCGGGACCTCGAACTGGGCCAGCGGCTCGCCGATGACCTGCTCGGTTCCGTGGACGAGCCGGTCCTGGCCGCGCTCGTCATGGGCAAGTCAGCGGAAGCCCACGAACGCGGTGTCCTCCTGGAGCTGCACGGCGGCTCCACCCCCGCGGTGCTGGACATCCCGGTGCAGGATCTGGTGACCATCCTCGGCAATCTCCTGGACAACGCCATCGACGCCGCGGCCGCCGCGGAAGCACCTCGGCTGGTGCGTCTCCGCATCACCGCGGACGACGGTTCCGTGGCGTTCTCGGTCCAGGATTCGGGCGCGGGACTCGGCGAAGGGCAGCTCGAGCGGGCCTTCGAGTTCGGGTACTCCACCAAGGCGAGCCGGCACGGCCGCGGGGTGGGGCTGGCACTCGTGCGGCAGACGGTGCGCAGGCTGGGTGGGACACTGGAGGTGGAGGCCGGCCACGCGCCGTCGTCCGTTTCCGCGCCACGGGAGCCGGGGGAACTGCCCGGGGCCCGCTTCGTCGTCACCCTTCCGCTGGAAGGCGGACCGGCAGCACACCCCGAAGGAGAGTCATGAAACCCATCCGGGTCCTCGTCGTGGAGGACGAGGCGATCGCACGGGAAGCGCATGCCGCGTACCTGGATCGCCTGGAGGGATTCGAACACGCCGGAAGCGCCTCCGGCGGGCAGGAGGCCCTCAAGGCGCTCGCCCAGGCCCGCGAGCGCGGCGAGACGGTGGACCTGGTGCTCCTGGACATGAACCTGCCGGACCTGCACGGTCTCGACGTCGCCCGCCGGATGCGGAGCGCGGGCCTCCTGACGGACATCATCGCCATCACCGCCGTGCGGGAACTCGCCGTGGTCCGCGGAGCCATCGCGACCGGCGTCGTGCAGTACCTCATCAAGCCGTTCACGTACTCCACCTTCGCGGAGAAGCTCGAGAACTACCGCGCCTTCCGCCAGACCCTCGGCTCGCCCGGAGCGGACACCGAGGATTCCTCCCCCGCTCCGGTGGACCAGAGCGCCGTGGACCAGGCCTTCGCCACCCTGCGCGCGCCGGTGGAGCTTCCGCTGCCGAAGGGCATCTCGACGACGACGCTCGCCGCCGTCCGCGAACTCGTCACCTCGGCGCCGCACCCGCTCTCCGCGGCCGAACTCGCCGAGCAGGCCAACCTTTCGCGGGTGACCGCCCGCCGCTACCTCGAGCATCTGGTGGGCGCCGGAGTGCTGCGGAGCACCCCGCGCTACGGCACGCCGGGACGGCCGGAGAACGAGTACCGCAGCGTGTGAGACGGCCGGGCCGCCGACACGCCAGGACGACCCCTGCGAGGCTGCACAGGGCAGTGAGAAAGCACAGGGCAGCCAGAAAGCACAGCGCAGACACAGGAACGATGGAGAGCATGAGGAACGTGCAGAACTCACCGGGGCAGCAACGCGCCAGCAGTCGGCGGGCCTTCCTCCTGCTCGCAGTGGGCGGACCGGTCGCGACCCTCCTGGGAGCCTGCGGCACGAGCGCCCAGGCCGCGACCCGCGCCACCCCGGCGCCGCCCGGGCAGTCCAATGTGGTGATCATCGGGGATTCGCTGAGCACCGGATTCGGCACCTCCCCCGAACAGGCGTGGCCCACCCTGCTGAGTCAGCGGTTCGCCACCCAGAAGCCCAGCCTCGTCCTGGTCAACGGCGCGCAGAACGGCAGCGGGTACGTCACCACCGGCTCCGAAGGGGACACGTTCGGGGCCGAAGTGCAGCGGTACGTCAACGCGTGGACGCGGACGGTGCTGTTCTTCGGATCCGACAACGACCTAGGCGAGGATCCCACCCAGATCAGGCAGGCGGCGCTGGCCGCGCTGCAGGATGTCAGGCTCCGCGCTCCTCATGCCCGCCGGATCGTCGTGGGGCCACCCGCCTACTCGGCGGATCCCGACCAGGACCTCCTGGCCATCCGGGACGCTCTCAAGGCCGCGGCCGAGGCGTCGTCCGCCGAATTCGTGGATCCGATCGCCCTGGACTGGATGGCATCCCAGGCGGATACGCTGCTCGGCCCGGACGGGGAGCACCCGAGTCCTGCGGGACACGTGCGACTCGCGGATCTGATGGGCGCGGTCCTGGGTCTGAGCACTGCCACCCCGGCCCCTTCGCCGGCCGCCACGCCGTCCGCAGTTCCTGCAACCGCGTCTCCCACGCCGAGCGGCTGAGCCGGTTTGTATACACAGCTACGGGATTCATACGAATTCACCCTCTTGTGAGCCATTTGTGTATACACTGAGGCCATGCGAGCACGTGACCGGGCGTACGACGCCCTCCGGGAGGACATCATCTCCTGGCGCCTTGCCCCCGGCACGGTCCTCGCCGAAGTGGAACAGGCGGAACGTCTCGGAGTGAGCCGCACCCCCGTGAGGGAGGCGCTCTCCCGGCTCACCGCGGAAGGACTGGCGGTCGCCGAGCGGCGACGCGGGGTCGTCGTGGCCGAACTGTCCGTGGCGGATCTCGACCAGCTCTTCGAACTCCGGGAGACGCTGGAGAGCCGCGCGGCCGCGCTCGCGGCGACACGTGGCGACCGCGAGCGCTTCGCACGCCTCCGGGAGGACTTCATCGCCGCGGAGGCACTGCTGGACACACCGTCCGCCGTCGACGGCTACTACCGGCTGGTCGGAGAGCTCGACGACGCCCTGGACGAGGAGTGCGGCAACGCCTACCTCGCGCAGTCCCTGCGGCAGCTCCGCCCCCACCTTCAGCGTCTGCGCCGTCTGGCGCACGACAACCCGGGCAGACTCCGTGACTCCGCCCGGGAGCACGCGGCGATCGCGGCCGCCGTCGCCAGCGGGAATCCCGGCCTGGCCGCCGCCGCCACCACGGTCCATCTGCAGGCCAGCCTGGACCACCTCCATCACAGCCAGCGGGGCCGCGGCATCCTGTCGCCCACCCGCACCGTCAACGACACCACCCCACAGGAAAGCGAGTCCCGGTGAAAACCCATAACGTCCGCGTCCACCGCAGCGAGGAGAACCTGGCCCGCGAGGACCAGCTGGCCCACAAGATCGCCCGGGTGGCCACCGATCCCGTCCCCGTCGACGCCGACGTCACGGACATGATCATCAACCGCATCATCGACAACGCCTCGGTGGCCATCGCCTCCCTGAACCGCGCGCCCATCGTCGCCGCGCGGGCTCAGGCGCTCACCCACGCGCCGTCCACCGGCGGCCCCGGGTCCACGGTCTTCGGAATCCAGGAACGGGTCTCCCCCGAATGGGCCGCCTGGGCCAACGGGGTCGCCGTGCGGGAACTCGACTATCACGACACGTTCCTCGCCGCCGACTACTCCCACCCGGGTGACAACATCCCGCCCCTGCTGGCGGTCGCCCAGCACGTCGGCTCCTCCGGCGCGGACCTGATCCGCGGCATCGCCACCGGTTACGAGATCCAGGTGGACCTCGTCAAGGCGATCTGCCTCCATGCCCACAAGATCGACCACGTCGCCCACCTCGGACCGTCCGCCGCCGCGGGCCTCGGGACCCTGCTCGGCCTCGACACGGAGACCGTCTTCCAGTCCGTCGGCCAGGCACTCCACACCACCACCGCCACCCGGCAGTCCCGCAAGGGCGAGATCTCCACGTGGAAGGCCCACGCGCCCGCGTTCGCCGGCAAGATGGCCGTGGAATCCGTGGACCGAGCCATGCGCGGCCAGACCTCCCCGGTCCCGATCTACGAGGGTGAGGACGGCGTGATCGCGTGGATGCTGGACGGCCCCGACGCGTCCTACGACGTCCCGCTCCCCGAGCCGGGCGAAGCCAAGCGCGCGATCCTGGACACCTACACCAAGGAGCACTCGGCGGAGTACCAGGCACAGGCCTGGATCGACCTCGCCCGCAAGCTGCACGGCGAGCACCCCGAACTGACGGATCCGGCGAACGTCGCGAGCATCATGATCCACACGAGCCACCACACCCACTACGTGATCGGCTCCGGCGCCAACGACCCGCAGAAGTACAGCCCGACCGCGAGCCGCGAGACCCTGGACCACTCCATCCCGTACATCTTCACGGTGGCGCTCCAGGACGGCCGCTGGCACCACGTCGACTCCTACGCCCCGGACCGCGCGTCCCGCCCGGACACCGTGGAACTGTGGCACAAGGTGACCACCGAGGAGGATCCCGAGTGGACGCGCCGCTACCACTCCCTGGACATCGCGGAGAAGGCGTTTGGCGGCCGCGTGGTCATCACCCTCACAGACGGCAGCGTGATCGAGGACGAGATCGCCGTCGCGGACGCTCACCCGCTCGGCGCCCGGCCGTTCGCCCGCGAGCAGTACATCGCCAAGTTCCGCACCCTCGCGGAAGGTCTCGTGGAGCCGGCCGAGATCGAGCGGTTCCTCGACACGGTGCAGCGTCTGCCGGAACTCGCTGCCGGCGAACTGGACCAGCTGAACATCCAGGCGGCCCCCGGCGTGATCGATCCGGCCGCCGCGCCGAAGGGTCTCTTCTGATGCTGTACTCGACGCGCACGCCCGAGCAGAAGCGCCGCGAGCTGCGGGAGCTGCTCGCCTCCGGCCGCACCGTGCAGTTCCCAGGGGCGTTCAACCCCCTGTCCGCCCGGCTGATCGAGGAGAAGGGGTTCGACGGCGTCTACATCTCCGGCGCGGTCCTCGCCAACGACCTCGGACTGCCGGACATCGGACTCACCACCCTGACCGAGGTGGCGACGCGCGCCGGGCAGATCGCCCGGATGACGGATCTTCCCGCGCTCGTCGACGCCGACACCGGCTTCGGGGAGCCAATGAACGTCGCCCGCACCGTGCAGGAGCTCGAGAACGCCGGACTGGCCGGCTGCCACATCGAGGACCAGGTCAATCCCAAGCGCTGCGGACACCTGGACGGCAAGTCCGTGGTGGACGTCGAGACCGCGACGCGACGCATCCAGGCGGCAGCCCAGGCCCGTCGCGATCCCGGCTTCCTCCTCATGGCCCGCACCGACATCCGGGCGGCGGACGGACTGGGGGCCGCCCAGGAACGCGCACGCGCCCTGGTGGCGGCGGGCGCGGACGCGATCTTCCCCGAGGCCATGAAAACCCTCGAGGAGTTCGCCGCCATCCGAGAGGCCGTGGACGTGCCGATCCTGGCCAATATGACGGAATTCGGGCAGAGTGAGCTGTTCACCCTGGACGAGCTGTCCTCGGTGGGCGTCAACATGGTCATCTATCCCGTGACGCTGCTGCGCAGTGCGCTGGGCGCGGCGGAACGGGTGCTGGACACCCTCAAGGCGGAGGGCACCCAGCAGGCCGCCGTGCCGGACATGCTGACCCGTGCACGGCTGTATGAACTGGTGGACTATCCCGCGTACAACAGCTTCGACACCGGGGTCTTCAACTTCCAGGTGCCCGGCACCCCACGATGACCGCTCGGGCTCTCACGCCGCTCGAAGAGAATTCACAGGAAACAGTCCCAGAATCACACCGAAGGCTTCATCCGACGAAGGAGTCACCATGAGCACCACACCCCAAGAGACCGAGATCAAAAAAGGCCTGGCCGGCGTGGTGGTGGACTACACCGCCATCTCCAAGGTCAATCCGGACAGCAATTCCCTGCTCTACCGGGGTTACCCGGTGCAGGAGCTCGCCGCGGCCAAGAGCTTCGAGGAGGTGGCCTACCTGCTCTGGAACGGGGAGCTGCCGTCCCCCGAGGAGCTCGACGCCTTCCAGTCACGGGAGCGCGCCGGGCGCGCCCTGGATCCCGTGCTGAAGACGGTGATCGACGCACTCCCGCTGAGCTCCCACCCCATGGACGTCTGCCGCACGGCGGCCTCCGTGCTGGGCGCCCGGCATCCGCAGGCGGAGGATTCCAGCCCCGAGGCGAACCTGTCGAAGGCGATCGACCTGTGGGCCGCCATGCCCGCCGTGGTCGCCTACGACCAGCGACGCCGGCACGGCCAGGACGCCGTGGAACCCCGTGACGACCTGGGCTACTCCGCGAACTTCCTCTGGATGTCGTTCGGCGAGGAGGCGGCGCCGGCCGTGGTGGACGCGTTCAACGTGTCGATGATCCTGTACGCGGAGCACTCCTTCAACGCCTCCACGTTCACCGCGCGAGTCATCACCTCGACGCTCGCGGACCTGCACTCGGCGGTCACGGGGGCCATCGGCGCCCTCAAGGGCCCGCTGCACGGCGGGGCGAACGAAGCCGTCATGCACACCTTCGAGGAGCTGGGGATCGACCCCTCCGAGTCCGCCGAGGACGCCGCCGCCCGGGCGAAGTCCTGGATGGAGGAGGCGCTCGCGGCGAAGAAGAAGGTCATGGGGTTCGGACACCGTGTCTACAAGCATGGCGATTCCCGCGTGCCGACCATGAAGGCCGCGCTGGACGCCATGATCGAGCACTACGGCCGTCCCGAGCTCCTCGGCCTCTACAACGGGCTGGAGCAGGCCATGGACGAGGCGAAGAGCATCAAACCGAACCTCGACTACCCCGCCGGCCCCACGTACCACCTGATGGGCTTCGACACCCCGACGTTCACGCCGTTGTTCGTCGCCAGCCGGATCGTCGGCTGGACGGCGCACGTCATGGAACAGGCGGGCGCGAACTCCCTGATCCGCCCGCTGAGCGCCTACAACGGGGTGGAGGAGCGGCACCTGGGCTGACGCCCAGGACACCACGACGACCAGGACCCCACGACGACGGCGCGCGGTCACCTCTCCGGTGGCCGCGCGCCGTCGTCGTCGTATGCGCGTTGTCGTTGTCGCGCCGGCTGTTCAGGCCGCGGGGTGCGGCTCGGCGCGCGGTCCTCCGAGGGTCCATTCGACGCCCGCGACGGCGTGGTTGTCGTCGGCCAGGGTGACTGTCACGTCGAAGGGCTCGGGCGAGCCGCCGGACATCGCCTGCGCCGCGCGGGTCAAGGCCTCCTCCAGCCAGTGCCCGGCGTCGGGCCACATGCGCCGGAACGGCAGGTCGTCGAGTCCGTGCCACTCCGGCGAGATCTCCTCGCTTGGCGAGATATCTCCCTCCCAGCGGTCCGCGGCATACACGACGGAGTTCATGTCCCAGCGCGGCTGAGCCGGGAAGACGAACCGGACCACGCCGAGCTTGGCCAGGGACTCCTGAGGCACCACGACGTCCACCTCTTCCCAGACCTCGCGCTGCAGGGCCTCCTCCGGCGTCTCCCCCGCCTCGACGTGACCACCGATGGCGACCACCTTGCCCTGCCCGAAACCTCGCTTCTTGAGGCCGAGCAGAACATCCCAGAGAGCGGGATCCCCTTCCAGGCCCGAGGCGCCCGAGGGACGCAGGAGGAAGCACAGGACAACGGGGGCGGCACTCATGCTGCTCATGCTATCGGGGCCGGAACGGGGGCACGACCGGCCGAGGTCTGCGCATCGCGGTCGCCTCATCAGGCACGGCCGGTCGATCTGTTGGACATTTGGCCATCGAGTCGCGATACTGATGAGAGCACATTCATCTACCCGGGAGAACTCTGACCTCCCGTCGCGATTTCATAGGATCGAAGAATGTCGCGCCCGGCCCGCGAATAGGCCTTTCTTTTTCATGCGCTGATTATCCTGAAACAACCCCGGAGAACGGGCTTCAAATTTTCTTCCACAGAATATTTATATGCCCTTGACGTGCGACCGAGATCACTTCTAGGCTCATTTCAGCACCTTTGAATATCAGGTGTTATTCCTTAAAAATTCGCTTTGTCCAAAGGAGAGCAAGTGAGCACTGCACTGACGATCGCCCCCGTGGTGGAGACCGAGCCGGGTCTCGTGATGCCGATGGCGCTGAAGGAGCTCGATTTCGAAGCGGGCGGGGCCCTCGTGACCCCGGCGAAGATGAACGGTGACACCGTCACCCTCTCTTCGTCCTGCTCCTCCGCACGTCCCACGTCGCCGAAGGCGCCGTAGGTCCGGAGGCGGAATCACCGTGAGCACCACTTACGTCGTGGCCGAAGGCGTCCGGCAGGCTGATTTCGAGGATTCCTTCGTCCTGGTCTGCGGAAGTTCGATCGTCCGCTTCCGTGAGCATCAGGAATTGGCGCGGGAGCTGTTCCGGTTCCTCGGCACGCCCCGCACACTCGACGAGGTGGCGGAAGGCGTTCCTGGCCTGGGTGGCCAGGAACGCCTTCTGGGCTCGCTGCGCGCCGCCGGCGTGGTGACCGCGCACCGGGGACCGTTGGATCGACTGGCCGGCCTTCCGGAGTTCGATCCGCGGACCGACAGGCCCGCGCTCCGTCTGGACGTCCCCGAGCACTGGGAGGCTAGCGCCCGACGGGTCCTGAAGATGTTCACCGCGATCGACATCGCGGACCGTGACTCCGCGCGGGCCGGGATCCCCACCCTGATCATCCGGCCCTCCGTCCAGGAGGCGATCGATGTCTGCCGCGACGCCTGGGAACAGGGTGAGTGCCACGTCCCGGTCGTCCCCTTCGACGGCGGCAAGCTCGTCGTGGGACCCGCCGTCCTGCCGGGCACGAGCGCCTGCTTCGAGTGCCTCGTGATCCGGCGTGCCGCCACCACCGACTGGCCGGATGAGTATCTGCGATTCCATCGGACGGTCCCGTCAGATGACTTCCCGTCCCACGATTTCGCGCTCGGGGTCCATCTCGCGGCGCGGCTCGCCGTCGCGGCGTTCTACCGCGACGCCTATGACCTCATCGGTTCCTGCAGCGTCATCAATCCAGGAACCCTGACCAGCTACAACTCAAGAGTTTGGAGTGTGCCGCGGTGCCCCTCGTGTTCACAGACCGGGAGATCGTCAACCAGCTATCCCTGGCTCGCCCCAGCCTCCTCCGGACAGGGCTAGCCGGACCGGATCTGGGCCTCATCCCTGGCATCAAGACGCTGAGAATGGGACCAGGAGCCCTGAGCCTCCCCGCACTCATCGACCGCTCCCCTGAACTGCCCACGTTCCTTCAGGCCTGTCTCCCCGAGCAGGCGTCCTGCGGGTTCGGGATCGGCGCGGATCAACTGTACGGCTCGGCCGGGGGCGAGTTCATCGAACGGTACTCGGCCGGTTACCTGCCTGAGCATTTCGACGAGCCCCTCGGGAACCAGATCATTCCGGCCACCGACTTCATGCCGTTCACCGAAGAGCAGTACTCCCGCCCCGGGTTCACCTACACCCATCCGAGTCTTGTGGAGGACCTGCCCTATATCAGAGTGCGCCGCGCGGTCGACCGGTCGGTCCGGGCCGTGCCGGCGGATCTGGTGCATCTGAATCCGGGAGACCGGACCAGGTGGTGTTCCATCACCTCCAACGGCCTCGGGGCCGGGCGGAGCTTCGCGATGGCCGCCCGGGCCGCGGTGTTCGAGCTGATCGAGCGGGACGGGTTCATGCGTGCCTGGTATGGCCGGCGTTCCGGCGCCACGCTGCGGATCCCGGACACCATTCCCAGCCACTTCCCCGCGGCATTGCGGGGTGCCTGCCGGCAGCTGGAGCTCCAGGGCGTGACCGTCACCCTGGTGCGGCTGGAAGGACCCGCCGGCCTGCCGGTGATCCTCTCCTGCGCCCGGTCGGATCAAGTCGGGCTCGCCGTGGGGTGCTCGGCCAAGGCGGACATCAGGGCGGCGATGACCGCGGCGTTCGTCGAGTCACTGCACACCTACAACTGGGGCCTCTCCGAGGTGACATCGGCGGCATCCCTGGACCCTCCGATCGCCTCCGACGTCGAATCGCTGCAGGACCACATCGCTTTCCACGCGAGACCAGCCAACCGGGCCCTGAACGAATTCCTGGACTCCGGTCCGGAGGTGACCGAGGCCGAGTTCGTCGGCGATCACCTGCTCTCCCTGCCCGGCGCACTCCTCGCACTGGAGGACGCCGGCTGGCAGGTGTACCTCGCGGACGTCAGGTCACCCGACGTCGCAGTTCAGGGCTGGCACGTGATCCGGGCGCTCAGCCCTCAGGCCGCCACCCTCGACGTCGACGAACCGCACCTCCGGCAGCATCCCGGCGCAGTCCACACCACTCCTCATCCGTTCCCCTGACCTCCCGGGAGAAACATCATGCATCAGCAATGGGCCCTCGCCACCCCGGCGTTCGACGATCCCGCGGAGACCTTCCACGTGGCCTCGAAGCTCAGCCTCTGGACGAGCGGCTCCGCCACCGGGACGTACTCCACTGAGCTCAGCACCGATCCCGAGGCGCTGAGAATGCTCGGCCGCCCCCATCCGCCCTACCTGTCGTCAGACCGCCGGGCGCTCGACGCCGCCGGGCCGGCTTCCCCGGTCGCCGCGGCGCTCCGGCATCGGCATTCGGCAGCCGGGTTCGCCCCGGCGCCCGTGAGCTTCGGGATCCTGAGCGGCATCCTCCGGGAAACGGCCTGCATCACGGCCGACCACGGACGCGGCGCTCCCTCGGCCGGCGGCCTGTACCCGATCGACATCTATCTGGCCGTCACCGCGGTGGACGGCATCACGCCCGGGATCTATGCGCTGGATCCGCACGAAGCCATGCTCCACCGGCTCTCGGTACCGGTGGATCCCCGGGAATTCCTGCGCGACTGTCTGGTCTTCCAGAACCTCGCGGAGGACTCTGCCTTCCATGTGTTCTTCGTCGGGAGCTTCCTCCGCCAGCGGATCAAGTACGGGCAGCGCGCCTACCGGTTCACCCTGATCGAGGCCGGCCATCTGGCCCAGGCCATGATGCTGTGCGCCGAAGAAGCGGGGATCGGATCGTGCGCGGTCGGAGGATTCCTCGATCAGAAAGTCGACGAACTGCTCTGCCTCGACGGGGTGGAGCAGTCCGTCATCTACAGCGTCGCCTTCGGACAGGTCATCGAGGAAACAGGGGG
Source organism: Arthrobacter sp. Y-9 (assembly GCF_029690065.1). NCBI lineage: Bacteria > Bacillati > Actinomycetota > Actinomycetes > Micrococcales > Micrococcaceae > Arthrobacter > Arthrobacter sp. Y-9. Next base: position 1,384,719 of record NZ_CP121463.1, on the reverse strand, counting down.
CCCGGCATGACGGCGATCGCGTCGTGGGAGAACGTGGTCAAGAACTACCGGGGGAAGACGGCCTTGTCGGGCTTCTCGCTCGATCTGGGGCCAGGCGTTCACTGCCTCCTGGGTTCCAATGGCGCCGGGAAGTCGACGGCCCTGAACATCCTGACCGGAATCCGGCAGCCCACCTCCGGCACCGCGTCGGTGCTCGGGCAACGGGTGGTCCGCGGCGGTCCTCAGGTCCGGTACGTGAGCTGTGTGCCTCAGGCGGTGATGTTCCCGCCCACGCTCAAGGTCCGCGAAGTGCTCCGGTTCATCTCCGTGCACTACCCGGATCCTCTGGATTTCGCCGCGGTCCAGGAGGCGCTCTCGCTCGAGGGCATCTTGGACAAGCAGTGCGGCGGACTCTCCGGCGGGCAGCTCCGGCGTCTCGGCATCGCCGGCGCCGTCATCTGCAACGCCCCGGTGATCATCATGGACGAACCTCTCGCGGGGCTCGACATCGAAGGCCGGGCGCAGGTGCGGAACATCATCCTCGAGCAGAGGGAACTCGGCCGCTGCATCATCATGGCGTCGCACGACTACGGGGAGATCGAAGCGACCGCCGACACCGTCACGCTCGTCAAGGACGGCAGGAACATTCTGAGCGAGGACATCGCGTCGGTGAGGCAGCGCCTGGGGCTTCATCGGCTCAGCTTCTCCGCCACAGGTCCCGTGCCGCCGGCGGTTCTCGGGCTCGGCGTCGTCGAGGCGCTGGGCGCAGACCGGTACCAATTGGTGACCGACGATCCGGACGCGGCCAGCAGGGTCCTGCTGGCCGTCCTGGATGATCCAAAACTGAGCGTCCAGCAGTCCTCGCTCGAGGATGCCGTCAGCATGATCCTGAGTGAGGAGAAGGCATGAGATTCGTCGCCGAGTACGTCCGCGTTCAGATCCTGGAGCTCGTGCGGCTGCCCTCGTTCTTCCTGCCGCTCATCGCCTTGCCGGCGGCCTTCTACCTCATGGTCGGGGTGCGGGCGGATCTGCCGCCGGGCCAGATCCTCTTCAGCTACCTCGCCTTCGCGATGCTGGGAACGATGATGTTCCAGTTCGGTGTGGGCATCGCGTCCACCCGGAACGACCCCTGGAACCTGTACCTCTTGACCCTTCCCGTGCCCTCCAGGGTGCGCGTGGCCTCGCAGCTGATCGCCGGATTGTTCTTCTCGGTCCTCTTCTCCGTGCCGCTCCTGGTGCTGGGCGTGATCAACGGCGCGGTCTTCTCCGTCGCGCCCGGGAGGTTTCTGCTCGGGCTGTGCGCGCTCATCGCGGGAGGCCTGGTCCACGGCGCGCTCGGACTCGCCCTCGGGTACTGGCTGCCCTCACGCGGCGCCGTGCCGATCGCGAACCTCATCTACTTCCCGCTGGCCTTCATCGGAGGACTCTTCGGCACCTGGGACCTGGGAGCTCTGCAACCCCTGCACACCTTCAGCCCCACCGGAGCCTGGGCGGACCTCATCAACTCCGCTCTCCAGGGGGAATCCAACGGACTGGCGCTGGTCATTCTCGCGGGCTACCTCCTGCTCTGCGGACTCGCCGCCGTCTGGGGTTATCGGAGGGTGGAGCAGACGCAGTATCAGTGAGGGCAGTACCGGTGACGACGGTGACTTCTGCCCGGTTGTTCGGCGAGAATGGCCGGATGAAGACCGTTCCCTCCCGCAACCGTCTGTCCGAAGTGCTCCGCGTGCTGAGGGCCGAGGAGAACGACCCCCGTGTTCAAGAACTCCTCCGGGAGTTCGGGACCGAGCCTTCCTCCACGCACGAGCGCAGTGTCGGCGAGCCGCCACGGCAGGTCCGTCGGCTGCGGTTCCGCTCCGGTGGCGAGATCATCCTGCACGACGGCGCGGTGGCCGCCGTCGTGCTGCACGTGGCGCAGGGCGCCCGGCACGTCCGTCTGCACGAGTGGGTCGGGGCGGGAAACCGGGCGACGCTGGAGGACCTCGAATCCGCGCTCGGCAAGAAGCCGAGTTTCGCGGGAGTCCGGACGCCGTACTTCGCGTTCGACCGCGGGTTCGTCACCGCGACGTTCACCCCGGACGGCTGGAAGATGCCGGGCAATCTGCTCCGTCTCACGCTCACCGCGCACCAGCCGGGGCTGGTCCCCTCGCCCGAGGACGACGACTGCCCCGGGTGCTCCGATCTGCTGCGGCGGACGTCATCAGGCGCCGTCGACATCGATGCGACCGTGCAGGCCTTGTCCGCCGCGGGTTCCCTGAAGGAGGACGCCCACTGGCTACGGCTGGATGATCTCCTGCCGCTGCATGCCTCCGGTCTCATGGAGCGCGCGGAAAGCCAGTTGCGGTGTCTGCGGTGCGCGCGCACGGTGTGCTTCACCCTCCTCCGCGACGACGGGCCCGAATTCCAGTACTGCAGTTTCGACCAGGCACGACGCCGGCCCATGAGTCCGGTCCCTCCTGTCGAACGATGGGGCGACCCCGGCCGGCTGGCCGCCGAACAACGGGGCATGCGATATGTGGCTCATGCCGCCGGAAGCTGGTTCCTGGTGAGAAAAGGTGAAGATCTCTACCTCGACGCCCGGTACAGCTACAGCGGACTCATCGACAGCTCGGCCCTCATCCGGCTCAACCCATCGGAGGTCCGGCTATACGAGCGCAGCGGGCACACCTTCCTGTCACGGCTCGCTGCGGCCATTCACAACAGTGCTCCCTACCAGCAGGAGTCGCCGTACTTCGCGCGCGATCTCTACCGGCAGTCCGAAGGAACACGGCTCCGTGACGAGGTGAGCGGCGCCATCGCTGAACACACCTGGATCGCGCAGCAGCGGCGAGGGTGACGGCGAGCGCCCGCCTGCGAAGGATGGATCATCCTCACCTCATGAGGTGCGGGGACGCCTGATCCGGCGGCTACCGCCGCCCGACCGCCCGGCGGTAGAGGGCCACGAAGCCCACCCCGAGCAGGAGCACCACCGCTCCGATCCCCCACAGCACCGGGGCGAGCGCCGCTGCGTACACGTCACTATGGCCCGGCTGCCCCGCCGCGATCTGTTCAGCGACGCCGGCCGTCCCTGGCTGCGCCCGGACCGCCGCGGTCAGGACCACCGCGTACAGCGCCACGAACAGGGCTTCGCTCCCGATCCGGAAGAAGTTCAGAAGCCCGGCCGCGGTCCCGCTCCGTTCGGCCGGCACGAAGCTCAGGGCCTTTCCGTCGACGACGCCGAGCGGCAATCCGAAACCGGCGCCGGCCAGGAGCATCGGGAGCACGGCCCACCACACCGGGACGTCGGGTCGCAGCGCGGCGAACCCCGCCGCGGCGAGCAGGAGGCACGCCAGCGCCCCCACGCTGACCACCCCGGCGTCGACCCGTGGACGCCGCGCCATCACCCGGTGCACGAGAGGCGGGGCGAGGAGCACCGGAAGGGTCATCACGAGCATCAGGGATCCCGCCCCACCGGCGGTGAACCCGTGGATCGCCTGCAGCGCCGCGGGCAGGTAGGTCAGAAACGTCACGAACCCGACCGCCCCCGCCACCGGGATCAGCACCATCGCGAGGAAGCCGGGATTGCGGAGCACCCCGACGTCGAACAGTGGACCGCCGGAGACCGGCGCGGTCCGGGGCAGGCGCCGCAGCACGCGACTGCCGGCCAGCGCCGCGATGAGCACGACGGCATGGACTATGAACACGGCGCGCCAGCCCAGCAGACCGATCAGCGCCCCGGACAGGCTCGGGCCCGCCGCCAGCCCCAGACCGTTCACCATGCCGAAGGCCGCGAAGGCCCGCGCCCGCGCAGGCCCCTGGAAGGCCGAGTGGATCGTCGCCGTCGCGCCGGTGATGACGGCGGCCGAGCCCACCCCGGCGAGGACACGGGCGATGTCGAGCACCACGAGGGATGGGCTCGCCGCGCTCAGGATCGAACCCAGGACCACCGCCAGCACGCCGAGGGAGAAAGCCCGCCCGGACCCGATGCGGTCCGCGACCGCTCCCCAGAGCAGCGTGCACACGGCGAACGCGATGTTGAACCCGTTCACGATGCCCTGCAGGAGCACCGGTTCCGCGCCGAGCTCGACCGAGATCGACGGCAGTCCCACCGCGGTGCCGGCGATGGACAGTGGGATGACGAATTGAGCCAGCAGGATCACGGGGAGCACCGCCCGGTGCGGCGCGGTCGTCGTGGGTGTCTGTTCTTCACGCACGGTCATAGAGGTACGCCTTTGAACGAAGGTACGAGCTATTACGAACCTATGATGCCCATCACCAAAGGTATGATGCAAGTAGAACCTTGAGGAGGCGACGAGATGGCGGATGCGGAAGGCCACCCCGACACGGCGGAGATCGAGCTGGGCCACGTCCTCAGCGCACTGAGTGACCCACTGCGGCGACGGGTGATCCACGATCTCCTCCACAGCGAACCCGGAATCGAACGGACCTGCACCAGCTTCGGGCTGCCCGTCACGAAGTCGACCCGGACCCACCATTTCCGCGTGCTCCGCGAGGCGGGTCTCGTGCGCCAGGTCGACCGCGGCAACATGCGAGGCGTCACTCTTCGACGCGAGGACATCGAGGAGCGCTTCCCGGGCCTGCTGGCCCTCATCGCCCGGGACGACGCCGGCGACGTTGCCGACGCCCGTCAAACCCCGTAGAACGTCGATGAATTCCGGCGCGGGCGACTGCTGCCACACCGAAACATAACGCCTGTCCAATACCCCTGCCCTTTCCTCTCCGGGCCTCCTCCCCCGCCCACCTACGGCACTGCCACAAGGGGGGTTATCCTGCGCTGACCAGCGCGATAGGGTCGAATGACCAGGCTTTTCCGATCACAGCCAGGCTTCTCGATCAGGAGCCGGAGAGGGTTTGATGAACAGTCACCTCGGACTACACGGATACACGACCTCGCAGCAGGAAGAGCCTGAATTCGCGGCGCCTGAATGGGGAGCACATGTTCGCGCACCGTTCGATGACGAGAACCCCGGAACCGTCCGCACCTCTGATCACGGGCCGGCCGCAGTGCGCATGCACGACGCGTTCGTCCCCTCGCCCGTGACGTCCCTGGACCGGCTCTTCGGCGACCACTCCCCCGTGCAGGTCGTCGCGAAACTGGATCTCCTGCAGGTCTCCGGGAGCACCAAGGAACGCACCGCGGCGTCCCTGCTGGCCGGACTGATCGAACGCGGCGATCTCGTGCCGGGTGGCACGGTGGTCGAATCCACGTCAGGGAACCTCGGCAGCGCCCTCGCCCGCCAGTGCGCGCTGCTCGGCGTCCAGATGGTCGCCGTCGTCGATGAATTCGCCAACATCGCGGCGCTGCAGGCCATGAAGGCGTACGGCGCGCGCGTGGTGCGGGTGCCGACACCCGAGGACGGCAACCGCCTCCGCGCTCGGGTCCTGAAAGTCGCGGACCTGCTGGAGGAGATCCCCGGCGCGGTGACGACCAATCAGTATGGCAACACCGATAACGCCCGCGCCCACGCTCTCACCACCCTGCCCGAGTTCGTCGCCGCACTCGGCGCGCCCCCGGACCGTCTGTACGTGGCGGTGAGCACCACGGGCACACTGCTCGGCTGCCAGCGCGCCATCGAACGGGCGGGGTGGCCGACCGTCCTGGTCGCGGTGGACGCCGCGGGGTCGGTGCTGTTCGACGGCGAGCGCGGCGAGCGCCGCCTGCCGGGCCTGGGCGCGGGATTCGTGACGGATCTGTCCCGGCAGGCGCGCCCGGAAGCGGTGCGCCGGATCACCGAGCTGGACATGGTGAAGGGCTGTCGACTGCTCGCGCGTCGCGAGGGCATTCTGTCCGGCGCCTCGACGGGCGCGATCGTCGCCGCGATCGGACAGGACCTGGAATCGCTGGACGCAGGAACCACGGTGGGCATGCTGGTCCACGACGGTGGGCTGCCCTACCTCCCGACCGTGTATGACGACGAGTGGGTGGCGGGAAATCTGGGCGACGTCGCGGCGGTCGAGACCGCCCTGGAGCGGGCGAACCCGTTCAGTCCCCGATGACGGCATTCCTCCCGAGCGCAGGTCCCGCCACCACCGGCGCGGCCTGGTGCGACGTCCTGTTCGTCGGCGCAGGCCCGAAGGCGCTGATGGCGCTGGCGGAGCTGGACACCCGTCTGGCCGGGCTCGGTCCCGACCGGCCCCCGCTCCGGATCACCCTGTGCGATCCTGCCCCGCCGGGTCCCGGCGCCGTCTGGGACCCGGAACAGCCCGCACATCTGAGGATGAACGTCGACGCCGGGATCGTGGACCTCCGCTGCCCATCCGTTCCGGAGTCGTACCGCGAATGGGAACGGCGGAGCTATCCCGGAACGGCCGGCGAGACCTTTCCACCCCGCGCCCAGGTGGGCCGCTACCTCGAATGGACCGCCGAGCGGCTGGCCTCCTCGCCCCGGCTCGAGCTCCGGCACTGCGCAGGTCGCGTCACCGAGGTCGAACGGGACGGCGACTCCTGGCGCGCCTCCGTGGCCACCGCGGACGGTCCGGTCTTCTGGCGGTCACCGATCGTCGCGCTCTGCACCGGGCATGCCGATGCCGGCGGGGCGGATCACCGGCTCATCACCCGCGGCGACGGCGCCGACAGGACCGGCCCGCTGACCGTGACCGGAGCCGCCCTGACGGCGATCGACGTCGTGCTGGACGTGACGGAAGGCCGCGGAGGCGCATGGCTCCGCACGCCGGAGGGAGAACTGGAGTACACCGCGTCCGGCGCGGAGCCTCGCCTGATCTCGCTGGCCTCCCGTTCCGGAGAGATGATGCTGCCCAAACCGGCCACCGACCAGCGCCGCGTCCTCGACGCCGTCCTGACCGTGACCTCCGCCGTGCCGACGGGTGGCGAGCCCGATGACGCGTGGTGGAGGACGTTCGCCGACGCCGCGAGCGCCGCGGCGAGGACCGAGGGAATCGAACTCGGCAGCGACGAGCTGATGCGCCATCTGGATCAGGGAACGCCCCGGGCTTCCGCCGCCGTGCAGTGGGCGCAGGGCCTCGCACGGGCCCACGGAGTGCTCGACGGCGACCCGGCCTGGTGGTGGGGCCGCGCCTGGTCGGCCGGGTACCGGGATGTCGTGCGGTCTTTGGAGCGCAGCACCCGGGACCCAGCACTCTGGGAGCGCTGGCGCCGCCGCGCCGCGCGGCTCGAGAAATGGGCGTTCGGTCCTCCTCCGGCCACCGTGTCGAAGCTGCAGGCCCTGCACCAGGCAGGTCTCCTGACGGGCGGCACGACCGGGCGCTCGGACGCATCCGCCACGGTGGGCACTGCCCTCCGCGCGGTGACGGCCGGCCCCGGCGTCCTGACACGGCCGGCGGACGCCTTGGACCCCGCCCCGGCGCACGACGATCTCTGGGCCTCCCTGCTGGCCCGCGGCCACGTGACGGTCCGCGTAGGCGAGCGAGGCGTGTTCACCCGTCCCGACGGGGTCTGCCTGGCGCCGTCCGGACAGCCGTCCCCCGGCCTCGCAGCGCTCGGAAGGCCGACGGAAGACCCGGTGATCGGCCACGACACCCTCAACAGGACTCTCCACCAGGACGGCGAACGCTGGTCCCGGGCGGTGGCGGAATGGGTCGCCGGAGCCCGGTCCCCCATCGCCGCACTCCCCTTCCCCGATCACGAACGGAACTCACGATGACCAGCTTGTGCCATGGCCTCCCGCCGCTGACGGGCCGGACCGAACCCTGGATGGAGCAGCTGCTCGCCGATCCGGACCAGTGTGCCGACCTGCTGTCCGCCCACGGCTCGGCACTGAACCTGCTCGACTTCGGCCCGCTCGGGCGCAACATCGGCGAATTGACCCGCGCCGGCGCGGACCTCGGGGTCGAGGTCGGCGTCTTCGTCGCGCGGAAAGCCAACAAGGCACTCTCGCTCATCTCCGCCGCCGTCGATGCGGGTGCGGGTCTCGACGTCGCCTCCTACGCCGAGCTGAAGCAGTGCCTGGACCGGGGCGTCGAGGCCGGGCGGATCATCGTCACCGCCGCGGTGAAGGACAAGGCGCTCCTGACCCTGGCCATCACGTCCAGGGTGACCGTCAGCCTCGACAACGTGGACGAGACGGCGGATGTCGTAGCCATCGCGGCGAAGGAGGGCATCCGGGCCCGCGTCGCACTCCGCCTCGCTGTGACGCATCCCAGCGTTCCGCCGACGCGCTTCGGTCTCACGGCGGACTCGTGGCTGGCGTTCCTGAGGGACCGCGGCGAGCTGCTGGAGGTCGAGGGGGTGCACTTCCACCTGAACGGCTACGACCGGCAGCACCGCGTCCTGGCATTGGCGGAGGCCTGTTCGTTCATCGACCGGCTCCGGGACGCGGGACATCCGGTCGGGTACATCGACATGGGCGGCGGGATCCCCATGAGCTACCTCGAGGACGAACAGTCGTGGCGGGCTTTCTGGCAGGCGCTGGCCGCGGACGCCGACGGGACGCTGACCTGGCGCGGCGACCGCCTCGGACTCACCGACCCAGCCCTGGACCGGCCGTCCCCCGCCCTCTATCCGTACTGGCAGCGAGAGACCCGCGGAGCCTGGCTGACCGCTCTTCTCAGCACGCCGGTCGATGGGACCACAGCCGCGCAACTCCTGACCTCACGGGGTCTGCAGCTGCGCTGCGAACCGGGCCGCTCCGTCCTGGACGGCTGCGGGGTGACCCTCGCCGAGGTCGTTTTCCGTAAGACGACCAGCGATGGCGTGCCGCTCGTCGGGCTGCAGATGAACCGGACACAGATGCGCTCGACGTCGGCTGACGTCCTGATCGATCCGCGCTGGCTGCGCCCCTCCCGGGCCGGAACACCGTCGGCGCCGGGCGAGGCGTTCCTGGTCGGCGCCTACTGCATCGAGGAGGAGCTGATCCTCCGACGGCGCCTGGCCTTCCCCCAGGGCGTGGCACGAGGCGACATCGCCGTGTTCCTCAACACCGCGGGATATCTCATGCACATCCTCGAGAGTCCGTCCCATCAGCTGCCGCTCGCACAGAATCTCGTGCACCGAGACGGCGACTGGATCCCCGACGGCGAGTCCTGAGGACCCGCTGTCCGCTCGGCACGGAAACTCTCCGCTCGGCACGGAAATTCGGCGGTGGAATGTCAGTGCCGGCAGGTAGAACTTCCCTCATGACGAACACCACATTTCCGCCGTTCACGGTGACACAGGCAGCGATCGCACAGATCGCAGAGCTCGGCGGCACCATCATGATCGACGCCGAAGACGGCGGGTGCTGTGGGTCCGTCTACGCGTTCAGCGTGGTGGATGACGAGTCCCCCGGAGTGACCGGCGCGGAGCGCTACGGCTGCCCTGGGGCGTGGCTCCTCGTGGCTCCACGGGCACGAGGAGTGTTGCCTGGAGCGACGCTGGACTACGCCGCGCGGCTGCGCCCTCCCCGATTCCGGGTGCTACGGAACCCCAACACGCCGCAGGTGTGCGCCTGCCGACGATCATTCGGAGAGCCGTGGCCCGGGCCGGGCCGGCCGGAGTGCTGCTCCTACCGGCCGATGCCGTGGGATGACGACTTCGAACCTCCCGCAGCGTGGAAGCGTCAGACGGGCCATACCTGAGAAGCAGCCGACCACCCGTCGCACGACAAGCGCGGGAGCACCACACGCCGCCGATCGTTCACCGGAGCCGCTTCCCCTCGAGATCCTCCAGCAACCAGACGGTGTGGTCATAGACCGAGGAACAGAGTGCCCTGAATTGTTCGTTCACCACCCCTTCGTCCTCAACGGCGAGCCGATGGCCATTCCGGACCGAGATGACGACGTCATTGAGGCTGCCCATGCCGCCATAAGCCCTTCTGATGTGCGACAGGCCCCGGGTTTCATCGCTTTCCAGAAGGACAAGACCCTGGGACGCCCAGGAAGGCCAGTGCCGCACATCACAGTCGTCTAAAAGTCGTTTCAGATGCGACAAATCTGTCATCAATTCGACACGACGACGCGCCCTCGAGTTCCCGCGCCACGGGAGGGGAATCCGCCAGTTCAATTTCCCCATGATCCGCTCCCCGCCTGACTCAGACATCGCTCGCCCTCCGGCCGGCACGGCATTCCTCGCCGATCTCCGCCGGAATCAGCAGGCGCGGACCGACTCCGGGTTTCTCATTCATGAGGACAAAATACTCCCCGGATCGACACCTCTCGCAGAAAGGCCGGTGACCTCGACGGTTACGGCGCGAGCGCACTCCCGAATACCCTTGACGACCTCAGAATGGGATGACAGAAAAGGCCCTTCGCGCCACGTCCCGTAGGCCCCCATCCGAAGAAATCGGCTAACAGAAAATTTTCGGTATTCCATGCGGCATCTTGTCGGGTCCGCCCGCAATGTTAGGACACCTTTGATGATTGGCAGAAATACCTGACGTCCCCCTATAGTTCACTCGAGTATTGTGAGAACTTTTGCCGTGCCGGGCGACATCGCCGCAGCGCACCGCGGGTTCATGAAGGGCCGCACGGAATGCCGCCCGTTTCTTGGAGGAAACCTTGAAGTCTGATTCGATCACCCCTGCCCGCAAGAGCCGTCTGCGTCGCAATCTGCCCATCGTGATCGCCGGCGCCGTCGGTTCGGTCGCGCTGGCGCTCAGCATGTCGCCGACCCTGGCCGCGTTCACCGCTTCGATCACCAACAGCACCGACACCGCCGGCCTCGGCAGCCTGTCGATGCAGGAGGCGAACCAGGCCGGCACCATCCTGTGCAACAGCACCGACGGCGGCTCGATCTCCACCAACACCGCGACCTGCGCGACGATCAACAAGTACGGCGGCAACCTGGCCATGGTGCCGGGGCAGACCGTCTCGACCCAGATCACCATCAAGAACACCGGCACCGTCCCGGCGTCGGCCTTCAACCTCAGCCCCGCCGCCTGCGCGCAGAGCAACAACGGCCCGGTCAACGGCACGGCCACGGACCTGTGCTCCAAGGTGACCCTCGTGGTGACCTCGGGCTCCAGCACGATCTACAGCGGCACCCTGGCCGCCTTCAACGCCCCGGTGGACATCCTGGCCAAGACGGCTGCCTCCTCGGTTCCGGCCGGCACCACGGTGCCTTTCACGTTCGCCGTGACGGTCCCCGCGGCCACGGGCAACACGTACTCCGGCCTGCAGCTGAGCCAGCCGCTGACCTGGACGTTCTCCTCCTGAGGTCTGTCCCTTGAGCATTCTGGTTCGCAGACGCCCGGCTCTCGCCCTCTGGGGGGCGGGGGCCGGGATTCTGTTCGTCGTCGGCGTCGCCGTGTTCCTCCTGAGCGGGTACCGCGTCTTCGCGGTCACCACGCCCAGCATGGGCACGACGCTGCCGGTCGGCTCCCTGGTGGTGGTTCATCCGCAGCCGGCGTACGACGTCGGGGAGATCGCGACGTTCCGTGTGGACAACCGCGTCTACACGCACCGGATCATCGCCGAGACGCCTCAGCGGCTGACCACGAAAGGCGATCTGAACGGCGCGGTGGACGGCTGGCGCGTGCCCACCGACGACGTCGTGGGTTCGGTCGTGTGGAGCAGCCGCGGTCTCGGCTGGGCCGTGCGCGCCCTCCCCTGGCTGCTCCTCGGCGGGCTGATCGTCGAGCTGCTCGCGCGCTCCCGCCGGGACAACCCTGTCTGGAAGCAGAGCGTTCGGCTCGGCGGCGGCTCACTCGTGGTCGCGGCCATCTCCCTGTGGCTCCGCCCCTGGACCAATATGCAGATGCTCGGGTACCGTCCCGCCGACTCCCGCGACGGCGTGCTCATGCATGTCGTCAACACCGGGCTCTTCCCCATGAGCGCCGGCGACCAGCGGCTCAGCAGCGGGCAGGACGCAGTGACCCAGGTGACGACCACGAACGCCTCGGGCCACTACATCATCAATCCGCTGCCCGCCCTGGAGTGGTGGCAGCAGGCGCTCGTGATCGTCGCGTGTCTCGTGCCGCTGCTGGCAGCGCTCTTGATCCGGCCCGCCACGGCCGGGGACACCCCGGAGGGGGACGAGGACACCCAGGACTCCCGCACGCGGCGTCGCGGGGTGATCCTTCTCGCCGTCATCGCGGCGCTGACCGCACTCGCCGTCGCGCTGGTCAATTCGCTGAGCACGCACGGGACCTTCGCCGCCACGGTGCAGAACAGCACCGACACCTCCGGCACCCGCACCTTCTTCACCTGCAAGCAGGCGGAGTCGAGCCTCGGTGCCGCTTCGACGTACGGGGCATACGCCCTGGCGGCGGGTGCGGCGCGGAGCGAGAGCGATTTCACCGGCCACTCCCGCACGGCCACGTATCTGATCACCCCCACGACGACGACGTCCATCGGCTGCGCGCGGGACACCCCGGCCGTCTCGGCCTCCTTCGCCGGCAATCAGTGTCTGTCGATCCCCGGCCTCAACGCGGGCCCGAACACCTTCTCCCTGGAAGCCTGGTTCCGGACCACCTCGACGAGCAACGGCAAGATCATCGGATTCGGCACCGCCACCAACAGCAGCGCCGACGCCAACAACGACCGCCACCTCTACCTGGACACCGCCGGCCGGATCGTCTTCGGGGTGTATCCCAACGCGGTGCGGACGCTGTCCACGGCGGCGGGCAAGAGCTACGCGGACGGCGCCTGGCACCACACGGTCGCGGTGCTCTCCTCGGCGGGCATGCGACTCTACGTGGACGGCGTGCTCGTCGGCTCGAACACCGCCGTCACCACCGGGGAGGCCTACAACGGGTACTGGAAGGTCGGCTGCGGCACGCTCGCCGGCTGGGCCAACGGCGACGGGACCGGCTACAACGGGCCGTCCTACTTCAACGGGTCGATCCAGTACGCCGCCGTCTACACCACCGCGCTGACCGCCGCCCAGGTCTCCAGCCACTACGACGCCGGCCGGTAGCCGCGCGGAGTCCTGCGTCCTGCACCGCTGCGCGCTCCCCGCGACGCCGCCCGCCCGTACCTCGGTGTGCAGTACGCCACCGGCGGAAAGCCTTGTCCTCGCCCACCGCCGGTGCCAGGGTGGAGGACATGAGCGACACTGCATCTGACGACCAGAACACCGCGACGATGAAGGCCGCCGGCCAGGACCGGTTCGGCGGCCCCGAGGAGATCCACGAGGTCATCCTTCCCCGTCCGGAGCCCGGGATCAGCGAGATCCTGGTACGCGTGCACGCCGCCGGCATCAACCCGACCGACTGGAAGCACCGGGCGGGCCAGTCCTGGTTCCCGGAGCCGTCGGTGCCGCTCGGCTGGGACGTCTCCGGCGTCGTCGAGGCGGTGGGACTCGGGTCGACGCTCTTCGAGCCCGGCGATGAGGTCTTCGGCATGCTGCCCTACCCGCACGGCGTCGGGTCCCACGCCGAATACGTCGTCGGCCCCACTCGCGCGTTCGTGCACAAGCCCGCGGCGATCGACCACGTCCAGGCGGGCGCGCTCCCCCTCGCCGCGCTCACGGCGTGGCAGGCGCTCGTCGACACCGCCGGCGTCGCGCCCGGTGACCGCGTGCTGATCCACGCCGCGGCCGGGGGCGTCGGGCACCTGGCCGTCCAGATCGCGAAGGCGCGTGGCGCGTACGTGATCGGCACGGCGAGCGCTCCCAAGCATGAGTTCCTGCGGGGGCTGGGCGCCGACGAGGTCATCGACTACCGGGAGACCGACTTCGCCGAGGCGGTCCGTGACGTGGACATCGTCCTGGACACGATCGGCGGCGACTACCAGCTCCGGTCGCTCCGCACCTTGCGGCCCGGAGGAATCCTCATCTCGACGCTGCCGCGACCCGCGAAAGGCCTGCGCGAGGAGGCCGAGCGTCTCGGCGTGCGCGTCAAGCTGATCCTGGTGGAGGCGGATCACGCAGGCATGCAGGCGATCGCCGATCTGGCGGCCGACGGCTCGCTGAAGGCCACGATCGCCGGCACCTTCCCTCTCGCGGAGGCCGCCAAGGCCCACGAGGCCGGAGAGACCGACCGCACCACGGGCAAACTGGTCATCGTCATGGACGAGGACACGGCCGCCGGGACCTGACCCGCTCGCTGCGGACCGCCCGCGGAGCCCGGCAGCGTGTCAGCCGAGCGCCCGCGGGTGTGCGGCCGCGTACACCTCACGCAAGGTGTCCGCGGTGACCAGGGTGTAGATCTGCGTGGTGGTGACGGACGCGTGGCCGAGGAGCTCCTGGACCACGCGGACATCCGCGCCGCCCTCAAGCAAGTGGGTGGCGAAGGAGTGCCGGAGCGTGTGGGGCGAGATGTCGCGCTCGATCCCGGCACGTTCCGCAGCGGCCTTCAGGATCGCCCAGGCACTCTGCCTGCTGATCCTGCTCCCCCGGACATTCAGGAACAGGGCGGGAGTTCCCTTGCCTTTCGCCGCGAGAACGGGCCGTCCGCGCACCAGGTACGCCTCGAGCGCACGGGCCGCATAACTGCCCAGCGGCACGACCCGCTCCTTCGAGCCTTTGCCGAAGAGCCGCACCAGAGCGGGTCCGTCCGATTCCTCACCCGCGAGCGCCAGATCATCCACATCCAGTCCGACGGCCTCGCTGATCCGGGCGCCGGTCGAGTACAGGAACTCCAGCAGAGCCGCATCCCGGAGACCTGCCGGAGTGTCGGTGACGGCGGCTTCGAGGATGCGCTCGACCTCCGAGAACGGGATCGCCTTCGGCAGCCGCTTGCCGGGCATGGGCGGGCGGACCTCATGGGCAGGATCGTTCACGGTGAGTCCCTCGAGAGCCCAGAATTTGTGCAAGCCCCGGACCGCGACGATGGTCCGCGCCGCCGACCGCACGCCGAGCGCCGTGCCGCCGTCCGCGCCGTCGTGCAGGGCCTGAGCGAAAGCGCTCACGTGGCCGCGCTCGATGTCCTGTGGCTCGCGGAACCCCTCGGCGGCCAGGAACCGGGCGTAGCGGTTGAGATCGCGCTCGTAGGACTGCAGCGTGTTGCGCGCCAGTCCCCGCTCCACGGAAAGGTGCTGGAGGTACTGCCGGATGGCGCGCTCGACGGCGGTCGGCGGCGTCACCGGCTTCGCGGCGGCCTCGGTGCTGCCCGCCGCGGTGCCCGCCGACGTCTCAGGGCCGGCGCTCGGGGCGCTCACCGGAAGTGGGGATGCGCGGTCCAGGACGCCTCGGCGGGGCGGAGACCGGCCTGACGCAGCGCCGCTCCCGTCAGCTCGCCTCCGCTCCGGGACACGGCGGCCTGCAGCGCCAGCACTCCGACGACGGTGGACACGTTGTGGATGTCCCCCGCCAGGATCGCGGAGACCGCCTCGTCCAGGGAGACCCAGGCGTATTCGAACTCGGATTCCTCATCCGTGCGCACGTGGCGGTCCGCCTCGGGCACCGGACTGAGACCGGTGGCCACGAACACCCGCAGGGCCTCCGAGGAGCCACCCGGGGAGTTGAAGAAGTCCACGAGCACGTGCCACTCGGCGGCGCGGAGGTCTGCTTCCTCGGCCAGTTCGCGGGCGGCGGCGTCGAGCGGCGGTTCGTCCTCGACGTCCAGCAGGCCCGCGGGCACCTCCCAGAGGTCCATGCCGACGGGGTGACGGTACTGCTTCAGGAGCAGAATCCGCCCCTTCTCGTCGACCGGGATGATCGCCACGGCTCCGGTGTGGTCGACGTAGTCGCGCACCATGGTCGGCCCGCCGTCGGTGAGGGAGAAAGTGTCCGAGACGACGTCCCAGATCCGGCCCGAGAACACCGTCTTCCGCTCCGCGAGGGGGCGGGTGTGGACGGCGTCGGCCAGCGGGGCACCAGGGGTTCCGTCGGGCTGTCCGTGCTGTTCAGCGCCGGGTGACTGGGTCATGCTTCTCCTTCGCTCACCGGGGACGGCGAGTGGCGCATCCCCACTATCGACAATAGCCTCGCCGAGGCCCGGCGTCGGTGATTGAGCGGCGGGAAGTCCTCAGCCGGGCCCAGCGGAAGCGCCCTGTGGCCGGCTCAGGCGGCGACGCTGCCCGCGGTCGTCGGTCGGGACGCCTGTGCGCTCCCCCGCGGGACGATCAGCAGAAGCGACGCCGCCGTGCACAGCACCGCGCCGATGGCGAGCGGCAGGTCCAGACCGTAGGCGGAGATGCCGATCGACGGCAGGACGAAGAGCACGACGGCGGCGACGGTCGCGGCTGGACTGACGCGGGTCCCGGCAGGTTCCGGCACCGGGCGCTCAAGCCGTGAGGTCCCGAGGGAGATCACCCAGACCACGGCGAAGACGGCCACCAGGAGGATCGGCCGGGTCAGCCACCAGGCGGTGGAACCCGGAGCCGGCATGGGCAGCGGCAGAAGAAGCTGGATCCCGGTGAGGACGACGATCGCCGTGACGTGCCACAGATAGATCGTCATGAGCCGGGAGCCGGCGGCGAACACCACGGCCTGCAGCCAGCGCTGGCGCATGAGAGCAGTGAGCGGCCGGCGCAGCAGGGTGAAGAGCGCGGCCTGGATGGGCGCCAGGATCGCGATCGGGGTGGTGGGCGGCCACTGATTGCTCAGCATGCTCGTGGAATACGAACCGAAGCCCACCAGGGCGCCGATGGCGAGGAATCCAAGGGCGACCACGCCGAGCAGCTGCCACCAGCTGAGACGGGAGAACCAGCCGTCCTTGAGGCAGAATCCGATCTGCTGAGCGAACAGCCACACGAAGGCGACATTGGGGATGCCGAACAGCTCGTCCCCGGTGCCGTAGCCGTTGAGGTCGATCTTGCCGAGGCCGAGCGCCCAGATGCCGACCACCAGGCGGATGATGTCGACCACCAGGGCGGCCGCGAGAAGCACGATCAGGGTGAGCCAGGGGGCACGCTCGTGCCAGCGGATCATCCACGGAGCCAGCGACTGCACCAGAAGATACGCCCCGAGGAACCAGAGGACAGAGCCGACGGGGACCTCCACCGCGCTCACGAGCGCCGGATCCAGACCGATCAGCTTGACCACCAGGAGTGCGGTGGCGAGGAAGCAGTAGAGCGGGAGCGCAGGGCGGGCCAGGCGGGCCAGGCGGGACCGGACGAAGCGGCCCGGGCTTTCGCCCCGGGCCTGCGCGGAGTCCCATCCCGTCCGTGCGGCGAATCCGCCGACCACGAAGAAGAGGGGCATGATCTCCGCGACCCAGGAGACCGGGGCCACCCACCGCGATCCCGTCACCGGGCTGTCGAGGAGCGGCGAGCCGTCCGGGTTGCGACCCACCCCCACCAGGACGAGGTGCACGAAGACGACCACCAGGACACAGGCCACCCGGGCGAGGTCCAGCGTGAGGTCACGCCCGGCGGGGATCGCGGGCCGGGCTGCGGGGGCGTGAGGCTGACTCATGGACTCAGCCTAATATTCCAGTCGCTGGATTAACAAGTGCCTCAGCCGGACATGACGAAGGGCGGGTGGCCCGGTCGGTCTGACCGGGCCACCCGCCCTTCATGCGGAAACCCTGCTGAGATGGGCGCCCTACTGGGCGGCGGTCTCCAGCGCGCCGGAGTGGACCAGAGCGGCCTGCACCAGACCCGCGAAGAGCGGGTGAGGGCGGGTCGGACGGGAGCTCAGCTCCGGGTGAGCCTGGGTGGCCACGTAGTACGGGTGGACGTCGCGCGGGAGCTCGACGAACTCCACGAGCTTGCCGTCGGGCGACGTGCCGGAGAACACCAGGCCGGCCTCCGCGATCTGCGGACGGAACTTGTTGTTCACCTCGTAGCGGTGACGGTGACGCTCCCCCACCTCGGTGGCGCCGTAGGTCTCCGCGACCACGGAGCCCTCGGTCAGCACGGCCGGGTAAAGGCCCAGGCGCATGGTGCCGCCGAGGTCGCCCTTGCCGTCCACGATGTCGATCTGCTCTTCCATCGTGGCGATGACCGGGTACTTGGAATCCGGCTCGAACTCCGAGGAGGACGCGCCTTCCAAGCCGACCACGTTGCGGGCGTACTCGATGACCATGCACTGCAGGCCCAGGCACAGGCCCAGAGCCGGCAGGCCGGACTCACGGGCGAACTTGAGCGCGCCGAGCTTGCCTTCCAGACCACGGATGCCGAAACCGCCCGGAACGCAGATGGCGTCCACGCCATCCAGCGCCGCCTTGGCGCCGGCCTCCGTCTCACAGGTGTCCGAGGGGACCCAGCGGATCTTGACCTTGGCGTTGTTGGCGAAGCCGCCGGCCCGCAGCGCCTCGGTCACGGACAAGTACGCGTCCGGCAGGTCGATGTACTTGCCCACCAGGGCGATCTCGACGTCGTGGCGCGGGTTGTGGACGGCTTCCAGCAGCTTGTCCCACTTGCTCCAGTCCACGTCCTTGAACGGCAGATCCAGGGCACGCACGATGTAGGAGTCCAGGCCCTGGGCGTGCAGGGTCTTGGGGATGTCGTAAATGCTCGGGGCGTCAGCCGCGTTCACGACGGCGTCGCTGTCCACATCGCACATGCGGCCGATCTTCTCGCGCATGGCCTCCGGCACCTCACGGTCGGAGCGGATCACGATCGCCTCGGGCTGGATGCCGATGGAGCGCAGAGCCGCCACGGAGTGCTGCGTCGGCTTGGTCTTCAGTTCCTGGGATGGGCCGATGTACGGGACCAGGGAGACGTGCAGGAAGAAGACGTTGCCTCGTCCGACGTCCTGGCGCACCTGACGGGCGGCCTCCAGGAACGGCTGGGATTCGATGTCACCGACGGTGCCGCCGATCTCGGTGATGATGACGTCAGGGACCTCATGCCCGGCCGACGGTTCGGCGGGCAGGCGCATACGGCGCTTGATCTCGTCCGTGATGTGCGGGATGACCTGCACCGTGTCACCGAGGTACTCGCCGCGGCGTTCCTTGGCGATGACGGTGGAGTACACCTGGCCGGTGGTCACGTTGGCGGAGCCGTCAAGATTCTCATCCAGGAAGCGCTCGTAGTGGCCGATGTCCAGATCGGTCTCGGCGCCGTCGTCCGTGACGAAGACTTCGCCGTGCTGGAACGGGTTCATCGTTCCAGGATCGACATTCAGATAGGGATCGAGCTTCTGCATGGTGACCGAAAGGCCACGAGCCCGGAGAAGGTGGCCCAGACTTGAAGCAGTCAGGCCCTTGCCGAGGGAGGAAGCCACGCCGCCGGTCACGAAGATCTGTTTGGTGATCTTGCCGGAGTCCTGGAAGCGGGAATTTACACGGGAATTGGATCGCTGCACCACGGAGTTCAAGCCTATCACCCTTTGTCTTTCTCAGGCCATGGTCGATGCTGTGAACTGCCGCGCATCGTCCAGAAGTTCCTGCGCGTGAGCACGCGCGGATTCGGATTCCTCCTGGCCCGCAAGCATGCGGGCCAGTTCCACCACACGGGCGTCATCGTCGAGCACTTCCACATCGCTCGAGGTGAAGCCGCTGTCCAGGCCGCCGTCGGCGCCCCGGACACTGTTCTTGATGACCCGCACATGCTGGTGAGCAAACGCGGCCACCTGGGGCAGATGCGTCACCACCAGCACCTGGACGTGACGGGCGAGCATCGCCAGCCTCCGTCCGATCTCGACGGCGGCACGGCCGCCCACCCCGGCATCCACCTCATCGAAGACGAAGGTGGGCACCGGGTCGACTTCCGCGAGCACCACTTCGATGGCCAGCATCACCCGGGAGAGCTCGCCGCCGGACGCGCCCTTGCCGACGGGCCGCGCCGGAGCCCCGGCGTGGGGCTGCAGAAGGATCGCGATCTGGTCCTGACCGTGGGGGCCCGGTTCGGGCGCCTCCTCGACCTGGACGTGCAGACGGGCGTCCTTCATGGCCAGCGCGGCGAGTTCCGCGCTGACGCGGTCCGCGAGCTCACCGGCGGCCCGGACGCGCAGCTCGTGGAGCTCGGCCGCCAGGCGCGCCAGTTCAGCGCGTCGGCTCTCCACCTGGGCCTGCAGCCCCTCGATGCGTTCGGTGTCGCCCTGGAGCTCCTCCAGCCGCACCCGGGACGTCTCGGCCCACTCCAGGACCTCGTCGATGCTGGGGGCGTACTTCCGCACCAGTTTGGACAGCTCGGCACGCCGCGCTTCCAGCGCCGCCAGATGCTCGGGCCCCTCGGTCTCCAGGCCGGCTGAGTAATGCGCGAGTTCGGAGGCGATGTCCTCCAGCACGACGGCGGACTCGGCGACACGTGACGCGAGGGCTTCCAGCGTGGCGTCGTGCTGGGACACCTGCTCGAGGGTCCGCTGTGCGGCGGTGAGCAGCTGCAGTGCGTCCCCGGTCTCGGAGTAGTCGTCACCGCTGAGGACGCCCTGCGCGGTTCCCGCCGCGATCCGCAGCTGCTCCACGTGGGCGAGCTTGACCGACTCGGCCTTGAGCCGTTCGTCCTCCCCCGGTTCGGGGGCGACGGCGTCGATCTCGGTGAGAGCGGCGTCCAGCGACTCCGCCTCCCGCAGCCGTTCCCGCTCCGCGGCCTGCAGTTCGGCGAGTTCCTTTTCGGCCGCCCGGTACGCGTGATAGCAGTCCTGGTACGCGGTGAGGGCCTTCCCGAGCGCCGGGCCGCCGAACTTGTCGAGTGCCTCGCGTTGCGCGGCGGAGCTCTTCAGCCGGATCTGGTCCGTCTGGCCGTGGATCACGAGCAGCCGCTCCCCCAATTCGGCGAGAGCTCCCACCGGGGCGGAGCGCCCGCCCAGGTAGGCACGCGACCGGCCTTCCATGCTGACGCTGCGCGCCAGCAGCAGCTCGGCGCCCTGGTCGCTGATCTCGACCTCGGCGCCGGCCTCCTCCGCCCGTTCCAGAGCAGCGTGACCTTCCGGCAGCAGAGCCGTGGCCTCGACACTGGCCGCCTTGGCGCCCACCCGCACCGCTCCGGCGTCGGCCCGGGCACCCAGCAGCAGCCCGACGGCGGTGACCACCATGGTCTTGCCGGCGCCGGTCTCGCCGGTCACCACGCTGAGCCCGGGGCCCAGCGGGAGCCTCGCCTCCGTGATGACACCGAGGTCCCTGATGCGGATTTCTTCAATCATGCTGTGCTTTCGTCTCGTCTCCCCTGCGCGGCCGGCCTCTCGGCGCGGTTCACAGGTGTTTCGGGCTGGGCACCGGGGTGCTGTTCTGTGGTTCGTCCTGTCCACCGGGGACGGGACGGTCGAAGACGGACTGATCGACCATCGGGACCTGTCCCGTGGGCGCCGAGTGGACCTGGTGCATGGGGCCGCGCCACCCACTGGTGGGCAGTTCGAACTTGCTCACCAGTCGTGCGGAGAACGGCGTCTGGTGCGTGCGGGCCAGACGGACGGGCGTGTCCGAACGGGTGACCTCGATCCGGGAACCGGGCGGCAGGTCGAGCGACCGCCGGCCGTCACACCAGATGACGCCATGGGCATCGGTGCGGGTGAGCACCTCGACCGCCAGACGCGACCGCGGCGACACCACGAGGGGCTTGGCGAAGAGCGCGTGGGCGCTGATGGGGACCATGAGGAGCGCCTCCACCTCGGGCCAGACCACCGGACCGCCCGCGGAGAACGCGTAGGCCGTGGACCCCGTGGGGGTCGCCATGACCACGCCATCACAGCCGAAGGAGGTCAGCGGACGCTCATCCACCTCCATGACGACTTCGAGCATCCGCTCGCGGTTGCCCTTCTCCAGCGACACCTCGTTCAGCGCCCAAGTGTGCCAGATGCGCTGGCCCTTGACCCAGACCTGCACGTCGATGGTCATCCGTTCCTCGACCACGTAGTCCTTGCGCGCGATCCACCGGACGGTGTCCTTGAGGTCCGCCCGCTCGCTCTCCGCCAGGAAGCCCACGTGGCCCAGGTTGACGCCGAGCAGCGGGATGTTGATCTCCCGCACCATCTCGGCGGCGCGCAGAATGGTGCCATCGCCGCCCAGGACCATGCCGAGCTCGATCCCGTCCAGATCGCAGTCCTGCCCCAGGATCTCCGTAGGGGTGTCGCGGTCCCCGAAGTAATCCTCCATGTCCTGACGCTCCGCAGGATTCATGACCGGGATCAGTCCGCTCGCCGTCAGCTCCAGGCACGCTTCGCGGGCAGCCTTCAGGGACTCTTCGCGCCCCGTGTGGGCGAAGACGAGGATCCGCCGGCTCATACCCGCTCCTAGTGTTTCGGCCCGGCCTGGTGCGCCGGCCAGATGGTCGTGAGGAGTTCCGCCACCGTGTACCCGGGCCTCGCCGGATCGGTGACATCACCTGGGACGATCTTAGGCACGTCGATTCCGGCAAGCACAGCATCCGTCCGGTCCGGGCGCGCCAGCCAGAGGAAGTACTCGTGGTTCCCGTCCTGGCCCGGCAGGGGGCTTTCGGCCAGTCCTCGGAGGACCAGCCCGGCATCGACGGCGCTCTGCGCCACCCGGCCCACCGCTTCGCGGCGCTGTTCCGTGCTGTTCACCACGCCCGTGCGGGACAGGCGCTCCCGGCCGACCTCGAACTGGGGCTTGACCATGAGGACCAGCTCGCCGCCCGGCGAGGTGCACGCGGCGAGGGGTTTCATGACGAGGGTCAGCGAGATGAAAGACAGGTCGGCGACGGTGAGGGCGGCTTCTCCCCCGATGTCGGCGGCCTGGAGGTACCGCACGTTCATGCCTTCGAAGACGTGCACCCGCGGATCCTGCCGCAGTTCGTCGACCAATTGGTCATGTCCGACGTCGACGGCGGCGACCTCCCGCGCGCCCGCCCGCAGGAGGACGTCCGTGAACCCGCCGGTCGAGGCGCCGGCGTCCAGACACCGCTTGCCGGCGGCCGAGACCGCCGGGAACGCGTCCAGGGCGCCCCGCAGTTTGTGACCCGCACGGGAGACGAATTCGGTGATGCCGCTCTCCGCGACCAGCAGCTCCGTCTCCTCCGTCACGCTCACCGAGGCTTTGCGGAGCAACTGCCCCGCGCTGCTGACGAGCCCCGCCGCGATGAGCCGCGCCGCCTCGGTGCGGGAGCGCGCGAGCCCACGGCGGGTGAGTTCCTGGTCGAGACGGGTCATCGCGGCTGGATCCCGGGCACCAGGGGGCCGTCCAGGAGCGAACTGAGCGCATCGTGGATGCGGTCCAGCCCGGCGGGGTGCTCCTCCAAGGGGGCGTCCTCCAGTTCTTCCAGGGTCGACAGCACCTGGGCCACGGCAGGGTCCTGCACAGGGCTCATCCCGTCATCGGCGTGCTCATCCACGGTGGTCTCCTCGGCATCCATCAGTCCCCATCGTAACGAGGACACGGTTCAGGGGGCGTGCCGCAGGGCCCTCACAGGCCCGGCGGCTCAGGGATTCCGCCAGACCACCTCGGGGGCCGTGGCGGTCTCGGTCTCGGGCACGGCGGACCACCAGGCGGCACAGGCGGCACGCCAGCCGTCCAGTGAGTCCTCCTCGGCGGTGACCACCACGCGGTCTCCCTCCACGACGGCGGACGCCTCGCCGACGCGCCAGACGCCGTCGTCGTGCGCCGTCTCGGGATACGGGCGGTACAGCGCGCCCAGCTCCGCGATCAGGTGGGTGGGACGCTCCAGGGTGAGCGCGTTCAGCGCGTCCCGCGCCGTGTTGACCCCGGTCAGCACCTGGATCGTGGCGAAGCCGGCGCGGTTGCCGCCGAGGATGTCCGTGTCGAGGCGATCGCCGACGACGGCGGGCCGCGAGGACGACAGCCGGGCGGCGGCCGCGTGGAACAGCGGGACCTCCGGCTTGCCCGCCACGACCGGCGTCACCCCCGTCGCGGCCTGCACGGCGGCGACGAGGGTTCCGTTCCCCGGAGCGATGCCACGGGCCTGCGGAATGGACAGGTCCGTGTTGGTCGCGACCCAGAGGATGCCCGTGGCGACAGCGTAAGAAGCCTCAGCGAGGTCCTTCCAGCCGAGCCCGGGGTCGAAGCCCTGGACCACGGCGTGAGGCTCGTCCGTGGCCTTCCAGACCGGTTCGAGCCCCGCGGCCGAAACCTCCGCGGCGAGCGCCGTGCTGCCCGTGATGAGAACCCGGGAGCCCGGCGCCAGCCGTTCCGCCAGAAGCCTCGCGGCCGCCTGCGGCGAGGTGACGATCTGCTCCGCCGTGGCCGGCGCCCCGAGCTCCCGCAGGTGTTCAGCGACCTGCTCCGGGGAGCGGGAGGCGTTGTTCGTCACGTAGGCCAGGCCCACCCCCCGGTCCGCGAGACCGGACAGCGCGTCCACGGCGCCCGGAATCGCGGTCGGTCCGGCGTAGACCACACCATCCAGATCCGAGAGGATCGCGTCGAAACGGTCGATCAGCACGGAGGAACTCGGCAGGGTCATGCTCAGCGGTCCTGGGACTCACCCTCGGAGCCGTTGTCCGGCTCCTCGACGGAGTCGTCGCCGGTCTCCGCGGGTGCGGGCTGCTCCACCAGGCCGTCGGCCTCGTCGACGAAGACCTCGGTCTCGTCGTCAGCGGCTGCGTCGTCGTCCTCGGAGCCGGTCTCCGGGGCGTCGTCAGAGTCCGCGTCGTTCTCGGAGTCCGCGTCGTCCTCCTCGGAGGAGGCGTGGCGGCGCTCCTCTTCCTCGTCGTCGCCCACCAGATCGAAGATCTCGGGCTCCGCGAACTGACCGACGCCGAGCGCCTCCTCTGCGACCAGTGCCTGGCGGGCCCAGCGTGCGGCCTCGTCCTCGCGGCCAGCGGCGACGAGAGCGTCGGCGTAGGCGCGGAACAGGCGCGGGCTGTAGGAGAAGGCCCGGTTGATGTCCAGCTGCGGGATCTCGAGCTCGGCCAGGGCGGCCGCGAAGTCGCCCTTGTCGGCCTGGGCGCCCGACGCGACGATCGCGAGCTCGACCTTGCCCGGAGCGTCAAGATCCTGGGCGTCCTCGCTGCGGGCCAGTTCCAGCGCCTTGTCCGGACGGCCGAGGCCACGCTCGGAGTCCGCCATGAGCGGAAGGTGCACATTGGAACCGGAGATGCGGCGGAAGGTGCGGAATTCGCTGAGCGCCTCGGCGTAGTGGCCGGCGGTGTACGCGGTGATGGCGACGGCTTCGCGGACGGACGCCAGACGGCCGGCGCGGCGGCTCGCGGCGAGCGCATGCTGGTAGGCCAGCTCGGCGTCCTCCTCCAGGTAGCGTCCGGCCATCACCAGGTGCTGGGCGACGAACGTGCCGTTGCGGCTTTCGAGGGAGCGGAGTTCACCGAGGGTGCCGCGGTCCAGCTCGCGCCCGGTGACATCCTCGTCGATCTCCGGGGAACGCTCGCGGTCCGGGCGGTTGGACGACCGCAGATCGGCAGGGTTGATCGAGCGGCCGTACGAGTCGCGCGGACCGTTGCCGGCGTCGTCGCGGCGCGAGAAGGAGCGGCGGTCGTCGTCACGGCGGTTCCCGCCGCGGTCCTCCCAGCGGCGCTCTCCCCCACGGTCGTCACGACGGCGGTCATCGCGGCGGTCATCACGGTCCCGGCCATAGCCCTCGCGCTGGGGACGGTCGCCGAAGGGCTTGCGGTCACCGTAGGGACGACGCTCGCCATCACGCTGGGGACGGTCACCATACGAGCGACGCTCACCATCACGCTGCGGACGATCACCGAAGGGCTTGCGGTCACCATAGGAGCGACGCTCACCGTCGCGCTGCGGACGGTCGCCGAAGGAGCGGCGCTCACCGAACGAACCACGGTCATCGCGACGCGGGCCATAGCCATCACGCTGCGGACGGTCACCATACGGACGACGCTCACCATCACGCTGCGGACGATCACCGAAGGGCTTGCGGTCACCATAGGAGCGACGCTCACCGTCGCGCTGCGGACGGTCGCCGAAGGAGCGGCGCTCACCGAACGAACCACGGTCATCGCGACGCGGGCCATAGCCATCGCGCTGCGGACGGTCACCATACGGACGACGCTCACCGTCACGCTGGGGGCGATCACCGAAGGGCTTGCGGTCACCGTACGGGCGACGCTCACCATCACGCTGGGGACGGTCGCCGAAGGAGCGGCGCTCGCCGCGGTCCTCCCAGCGGCGCTCGCCGTCGCGCTGCGGACGGTCACCATACGGGCGGCGCTCGCCGTCGCGCTGCGGACGGTCACCGTAGGGCTTACGGTCGCCGAAGCCACCGCGACGCTCGCCATCCCGCGAATTGCGGTCGCCGAAAGGCTTGCGGTTGCCCTGGGGGCCGAAATTCCGGCCGCTTCGCCGGCCGCCGTCGTGCTCTGCCATGGTGGATTCCTCCTTGTGCGAGCCGACCAGCGCCGCACGCAGTCGATCTCTTCGCTTCTGTGGTTTTTCCCCGGGACTCCGCCCGGCACAATCCCTTCCATTCTAGGCGACGGGAGGGCCGTGAGCCGCGCCACTCCGCGGATGCCCGACGCCGGACACACGACTGCCGGGGCACGCTCCGCAGCATGCCCCGGCAGTCTCTTCGGCACCCCGGGAGGGAACCGGCCGGTGTCGCGAGACGACGTCAGCGAGCCGCCTGGCCGAGCTCCTCGCCCGTGACCTCGGCGATCTCCTCGTCCTCCATGCGGACACTGAGCGGACGGCGGAACACCCGGGTGATGACCAGCAGGACCACGAAGCCCGCGCCGAGCCAGATGGCGCCGTACAGCCGCGCCTCGTCGGACAGGAAGTACCAGAGCACACCGGTCAGGATCATGCCGATCACCGGCAGGACCATGTTGCGGAGAATCGCCGCCGGGCCCTTCCGGTCCTTCTTGATGAACACGAAGTACACCACCACGGTGACGTTCACGAAGGTGAACGCGATCAGCGCGCCGAAGTTGATCATTGAGGCCACGAAGTCCAGGGACAGCGGGATCGCCATCAGCGACACGGCGCCGACGAACAGGATGGCGTTGAACGGCGTGTGCGTCTTCGGGTGGATGAAGGAGAAGAAGCGGGAGACCACGCCCTTGCCGTTGCGGCCCATCACGTAGATCATGCGGGACACGGAGGCGTGGGAGGAAAGGCTGGAGGCGACGGCGGCCGCGAACGATGCGGCGGTGAAGAGGATCTGGAAGAATTGACCGCCCACCTTCAGTGCCATCTGCGGCAGGAGAGACTCATCGGTGTTCTCGAAGCCTTCCACCGTGGGGAACGTCGCCTGGCTGAACCAGGCGGCGACGAAGAACACCAGGCCACCGATGAGCAGCGCGATCACGATCGCCCGGGGCACCGTGTTGGCATCCTTGGCCTCCTCGGAGTACATCGTGATGGCATCGAAGCCGATGAAGGAGAAGCACACCACGGTGGCGCCCGCGATCACGGAACTCGTGTCCACGCCGTCATGGAAGAACGGCTGCGTCGTGAACGGGGTGCCGGTGCCCGCGCCGTTCTGCAGGGCGTTCCACGCCAGCACCAGGAACACCACGATCAGGACGGTGGAGAACACCACCAGAAGTCCGTTGATACGGGACGTGCTCGTCATGCTCCAGAGGTTCAGCAGGGTGATCATCGCGACGTACAGCACCACCCAGATCCATTCCGGCACATCCGGGAAGATCGAGGTCAGGTACGTCCGGACGATCAGCGCGTTCACCAGGGGCAGGAGCAAGTAGTCCATGAGGGACGTCCAGCCGACCAGGAACCCGACGTTCGGGTGGATGGTCTCCGAGGTGTAGGTGAACGCGGAACCGGAGGACGGGAAGACCCGGGTCATGCGGCCATAGCTGATGGCCGTGAAGAGGAGGGCGATGAGGGCGACCAGATAGGCGGTCGGCACGACGCCGTTGGTCTCTTCGGACACGATCCCGAAGGTGTCGAAGACGGTGGTGAGCGTCATGTAGCCGACGCCGAGGCCGACGATTGACCAGAGGCCGAGCGTTCGCCGGAGGCGAGGAGTGTTCTGGGACATCTTGGGGAGACTTTCTTGTGGGGAGGCGGACGGCCCCTTGCGGGAGCCGCCCGGAGTGACCGGAAGGTTCGGCCGGACCGGCGGACCGGTCCGGGATTTCTGCCGGGAGAAGCTCCGGCCACGGGGCGAGATGTGTTCTACGCCACATCGAGACGATAGTCGCCCATCATCTCGAAGGGAAGAGTATTTATGAATGACGTTCAAAAATTTTTTGGAACTGTCACATGACCGAAACACTGGATGATCCGTCCAGCCACCGTCACTTCCGCCCACTGCGCGCCCGGCACGGCCTTCCTTAGGGTGTGTTCCAGACCTCACTCCACCCCGGATGATGCCTCGAGAGGACGGCTTTCATGACCGAACAGAGCGGATCCTTGCCGCTGGAGGGCCTGCTCGTGGCCGACTTCTCCCGCGTCCTGGCCGGCCCCCTGGCCACCATGACCCTCGCCGACCTGGGCGCCACCGTCATCAAGGTCGAACGCCCCGGCACCGGGGACGACACCCGCAGCTGGGGGCCGCCCTTCTCCGCCACCGGTTCCACCTACTTCGAAAGCGTGAACCGGAACAAGCAGTCCCTCTGCCTTGACCTGGGCGACGACGGCGACCTCCGGCTGGCTCGCGAGCTGGCCCGCCGCGCCGATGTCCTGGTGGAGAACTTCAAGCCGGGCGGCATGGCTCGGCTCGGCCTCGGATACGAAGGGCTTTCCGCGGAGAATCCCGGTCTCATCTACGCCTCCATCTCGGGATTCGGCAGTGCGGGCGGCGCAGGACTCATGGGCTACGACTTCGTCGTCCAGGCCCTGGGCGGCCTCATGAGCATCACGGGCGAACAGGACGGCCCGGCCATGAAAGCCGGCGTCGCGCTCGTGGATGTCCTGACCGCGAAAGACGCGACCCTGGGCATCCTGGCGGCTCTCACCGCACGGCACCGGGACGGCCGCGGTGCGCACCTCGAGGTGAACCTGCTCTCGAGCCTGCAAGGCGCGCTCGCCAATCAGGCCCAGGCGTATCTCGGTGCCGGGGTGGTCCCGCGGCGGATGGGGAACGATCACCCGTCCATCGCGCCTTACCAGCTCCTGAACTGCGCCGACGGTCCGCTCGCGGTGGCGTGCGGCAACGACGCGCAATTCGCCCGGCTCGCCTCTCTTCTCGGGCTCGACACCCTCGCCGAGGACGAACGGTTCAGCACCAACTCGGCCCGCGTGGCCCACCGGGAGGAACTGACCCGACACCTGGAAACCGCGCTGGCTTCGGACACCGCGGCGGCGTGGCAGCAGGCCTTCACCGCGGCGGGCATCCCCGCGGGCCGCGTGTCCGGGATCGACGAGGGGATCTCCTACGCCGAAGAACTGGGTCTGCACCCCACCATCGAGGTCCGGGACACGTCGGGCGCCACGGTGGGACGACAGGTCCGGCATCCGATCACCTGGACCCCGGCCTTCCCCGCCCCCGCCCAGGCTCCGCCGGCGCTGGGCGAGCATTCGGACCGGCTGCGGAAGTGGCTGGATTCCTGAGCAGGTTCAGGAAGTCTGGCGTCCGGAAGTCTGGCGTCAAGCGGCTCTGAGTGCGAGCCAGAGGTTCGCCGCCACGTCCGGGTCATCCAGTTCCGCCTGCAGGAGCCGCTGCGCGATCCCGATCCGATGGCGCAGCGAGTTCCGGTGGATGCCCAGCTCCCGCGCCGCCGGCTCCCACTGGCCGCGGTTCCGGAGGTAGCACTGGACCGTGGCGAGCAGATCGCCCCGCTCCTGGGCACGCAGCGTCTCGACCCATCCCGCGGCACGAGGGTCGAGCGGGCTCACCGGAGGCCGGGTCAGCGCGCCGGGTGGGGCCTGCGCCAGAACCTCGCGGAGAGCTTCGAGGCGTCCGGGCACCTGAGCCGGCGTGAGCGGCGCGCTCAGCACCGCCCGGACGACGACGCCGGCGCCCTCCCCCGGCGACCCGTCGGCCGGATGCCGCGCGGCGTCGTCGTCGACCAGGCAGATCTCCGCGCCGCCTTCCGTGCGGCGCAGCCGCAGCGCTCCCGCCTCGATCGACAGCCCGCCGTCCAGCGTCCCGAGCACGGCGGCCAGCTCGCGGTCCGACGCGCCCTCCGGGAGGCCGTCGAGGAGGAGCACGCGGATCCGGCCCGGGGGCAGGCCGACACCGATGTCTCCCGCCAGGAGCCGGGCGGCCTCGAGGTGGCCTCCGATGAGCAGGCGGGCCACCGCCGCGTGGAGCAGGCTCGTGCGGCGCACGGCCTCCTCGTCCTGCTGCGCCTTGAGCGAGAGCAGCACACAGACCGTCTGGATGACCTGACGGTCGGCGCGGGTCAGCGTGCGGCCAGCGCCGATGGCCAGCACGCCCGCGATCCGCTGGCCGACGAGGACGGGGTGCGCCACCACGTCGGCGCCGTGCACCTGGAAGGTGGCGGCCGACCGGAGTCCGCGCAGGTTCAGTCGCGCCGTCTCCTGCTTCAACTGCGGCAGGAGAGGCCGCGTGCTGTCGGGCCAGACGGTGGGCGGAGCCTCCTCCGCCGGAAGATACGCCGCCCAGCCCCCGAGGGCCTGCGCCAGCGCGCGGACCACGGACGCGAGGGCGTCCGGCCGGGCGGCGGCGCGTGCCAGAGCGGTCTGCGTGCCCAGGCTCGCCACCAGATCGGACTGGCCGAGGCGCGCCACGAGGTCCCAGTACGCACGGGAGACATCCATGAACGGCACGCCATCCGGGACGATCAGGAGCTCCACCTGGTGGTCGCGGCAGGCTTCGACGAGCGTCTCCGGAACGTCATTGAGACCCGCCCCGAGTCCCAGGCCGAGAGCGGACACCCCGTGGCGGGCGAGGCGTTCCACGTAGTCGCGCGTCCGGTGAGCCGGCCCGCGGAATGGGATGCCCGTGGTCAGCAGCAATTCCCCGCCTTCGAGATACGGCGTGGGATCGTCGAGTTCCGAGATGTGCACTCCGGAGACGGTGCGTGCCGCCGGCGGCCTGCCATCGAGGGTGGTCAGACGCGCGCCCAGAGTGGTCTGCACGTGGGCCAGGCTGATCATCGTGTCGCTTCCTTGCGCTCCGGGTGACGACTCCTCGGCGGAGTCTGGTCGTTTCAACCACAAGACACTGTAGCCGAGTCGATCCGACCAATGAACGCCGGGTGTGTGCTCAGTACCGTGGAGCCCATGACCGCCGTCACACCCCACGGAGAGACCATGAGCATCTACGACCTCGTCGACATCGACTCCCTCTACACCCCCGCGGAGCTGGCCTTCCGGGACACCGTCCGGGAGTTCGTGGACCGGCGCATCCGTCCCGGCATCGCACGCTGGTACGAGGATGCCGTGTTCCCGACGGAGATCATCCCGGAGATGGCCGAGCTGGGTCTGCTCGGCATGCACCTGAAGGGCTACGGCTGCCCTGGCCGGACCGCGGTCGAGTACGGCCTCGCCGCGCTGGAACTGGAAGCCGGAGACTCGGGGCTGCGCACGTTCGTGAGCGTCCAGGGCTCCCTCGCCATGAGCGCGATCCACAAGCACGGCACCGAGGAACAGAAGAACGAGTACCTCCCCCGCATGGCGGCCGGCGAGATCATCGGCTGTTTCGGGCTGACCGAACCGACCGCCGGCTCCGACCCGGGCAGCATGAAGACCTTTGCCCGCCGAGAGGGCGAGGAATGGGTGATCAACGGGTCCAAGCGCTGGATCGGGCTCGCCACCCTCGCACAGATCGCGATCATCTGGGCCATGACCGACGACGGCGTCCGGGGCTTCATCGTGCCCACCGACACCCCTGGGTTCACTGCCACCCCCATTCAGCCGAAGCTGTCCATGCGGGCCTCCGTCCAGTGCGACCTCGAGCTGAACGAGGTCCGGCTCCCCGCCACGGCGATCCTGCCCGGCGCCAAGGGCCTTCGGGGCCCGTTCGAATGCCTCAATGAGGCCCGGTACGGCATCGCCTGGGGTGCGATGGGCGCCGCCCGGGACAGCTACCTCACCGCGCTGGAGTACTCCCAGCAGCGTCTCCAGTTCGACCGCCCCCTGGCCGGCTATCAGCTGACGCAGGAGAAGCTCGTCAACATGGCGCTCGAGATCAACAAGGGCCTCCTTCTGGCCACCCAGCTGGGCCGCCTCAAGGATGCCGGCAAGCTGGCACCTCACCAGATCTCCGTGGGCAAGCTCAACAACTGCCGCGAAGCCATCGAGATCTGCCGCGAGGCCCGTACCATTCTCGGCGGCAATGGGATCACCCTCGACTACTCGCCGCTGCGCCACGCCAACAACTTGGAATCGGTCCGCACCTATGAAGGGACGGACGAGGTCCACACCCTGGTGCTCGGCAACCACATCACCGGCGTCCCGGCCTTCCGCTGAGCTGCGACGATTCCCGGAGGACTGAGATGAGCATCGACCTGCGACAGTACATCGACGGCGCCTGGATCGAGGGCCGTGGGGCCTCTGTGGAGAGCTGGAATCCGAGCCACCCGGACGAGCTGGTCGCCTCCGGCCGTCAGGCCACCGAAGATCAGGTCCACGACGCCGTCGCCGCGGCCCGCGCTGCGGCCCCGTCCTGGGCGCGCACTCCCGTCGCCGCACGTGGCGCCGTCCTGCTGCGCGCCGCCGTCGTGCTCGAGGACCAGGCCGACGCGTGGGGCGCGGAACTGGCCCGCGAAGAAGGCAAGACCTTCCCCGAGGGCAAGGGCGAGGTGCTCCGGGCCGCGCAGGTCTTCCGCTATCAGGCGGCCGAGGCGGAGCGCGAGGCCGGCACGGTCTTCCACTCCTCGAGGGCGGGTGAGCAGATCCTGGTCACCCGGAAACCGCTGGGCGTGGTGTCGATCGTGACGCCCTTCAACTTCCCGATCGCGATTCCAGCCTGGAAGATCGCTCCCGCGCTGATCCACGGCAACACCGTGGTGTGGAAGCCGGCCAGCACGGTGCCCTTGCTCGCCGTGCGGCTGGCAGAGGCTCTCGACCAGGCAGGGCTTCCCGCCGGGGTGCTCAACCTGGTCCTCGGCTCCGGAGCGCTCGGCGACATCCTGGTCGACCACCCCGACGTGGACGGCCTCAGCTTCACCGGTTCGACCGGGGTGGGCCGTGCCCTGGCAGGACGGGCCGCCGCCCGCGGGGTCCCTGTCCAGGCGGAGATGGGCGGCAAGAACGCCGCGATCGTCCTCGCAGACGCCGATCTGGACCTCGCACTGGAACAGGTCCTGCTCGGAGCCTTCCGCTCGAGCGGACAGAAGTGCACCGCGACCTCGCGGCTGATCGTCGAAGAATCCATCGCGGATGCCTTCCTGGAACGCCTCACCGCCCGGGTCGGCGCGCTGCGTCTCGGCGATCCGCTGAAGGACGACGTCGACCTCGGCCCGGTCATCACCGCTCAGGCCTGTGACTCCATCCAGCAGTCCGTCCGGCAGGCGATCGCCGACGGGGCCCGCCTCCTGGTGGGAGGGCCCGAAGCTCCGCTCCCCGCGGCTGGGCACTTCGTGGCGCCCACGGTCCTGGAACTCACCGGCGACGCGGGCGTGTGGCGGGAGGAGCTCTTCGGCCCCGTTCTCACCGTGCGACGGGCCGCTGATCCGACGGAGGCCTTCGCCTTGGCCGACGACTCGGAGTTCGGCCTTTCGGCTGCCTTGTTCACGCAGGACCTCACCTTGGCGCTGGAAGGATTGGAGACCCTCGACGTCGGCGTGCTCCATGTGAACTCCGAATCAGCCGGCGCCGACCCCCATGTGCCCTTCGGAGGGGCCAAGAAGAGCGGCTACGGACCGAAAGAACAGGGACAGGCCGCACGCGAGTTCTTCACTCACACCACCACGGTCTACCTGCGAGGTGGGCAAGCGCGCGCCTGAGCCGCATCAGGGAGCCTTCCTGCGCGGAAACGCTGCCAGCCCCCGGGGCGCCGCCGTTCTCACGGCGGTGCCCCTTCCCTTTCGGGGAGGGCTCTTTCAGCTAGGGTGGCGCCATGGAGATCAGGAAAGCCACCGACGACGACTGGCCCGCGATTTACGAGTTCTACCGCGACATCATGGCGGAAGGATTCACGTACGCCTTCCCCGCCGGACAGACGCTCGACGAGGCGCGCCCCTGGTGGATGGAGAGCGAACCTGGGCAGACGGTCGTCGCCGTTGAGGACGGGGCCGTCATCGGGTCAGCCAAGATGGGTCCCAACAGGCCGGGCCGAGGCAGCCACATCGCCACAGGATCCTTCCTGGTCAACCCTCGATATCGCAATCGTGGAACAGGCCGGCGCCTCGGCGAGTACGTCATCGAGTGGGCCCGTGCTGAGGGCTACCACGCCATCCAGTTCAACGCCGTTGTGGCCGCCAATCAGCCGGCCGTGCATCTGTGGCAGTCGCTCGGGTTCGAGATCGTCGGAACGGTCCCGGAGGCCTTCGACCACCCGGTGGACGGCCTGGTCGGCCTTCACGTGATGTACCGGCGCGTCTGAGGCCGGTCAGAGCCAGAGAAATAAACAAAATCGACGACGCTGGTCACGCGCCACAGTTGATCAAAGGCCCAGTCCCCTGCCTCGGGAGGGGGTCAGGCTTCAGGTCTAGAGGGCTGAGCGTTCCGATGGAGATGTGCGTGTGCCTTAAACACGAATAGCCCCGTGCTGGTTGGCTGGGGGCTGTGGTGTGGGTTTCGGCGTCATCCCTGGTGGTGGGGGCGTGAGCCGTGGTGGTGGCGCCGGCTGAGGACAGTCGCCATGTACGGGGTGGTTGGTCGCGGCCGGCCCCGTGCTCAGATGTTGGTGAGGGTGGCCGCTGCCGGGATGTGTGGTTAAACGCGAACAGCCCCCTGTGTGTGGGGGCTGTTGGGTTGTTAATGCAGTGATGGCCCGGGCGTCGTTGCCTGGGCCATCTCTGTGTGGTTGTGTCCGGCGGTGTCCTACTCTCCCACACCCTCGCGAGTGCAGTACCATCGGCGCTGTGGGTCTTAGCTTCCGGGTTCGGAATGGGACCGGGCGTTTCCCCCACGCTATGACCGCCGTAACTCTTTCAAACACCCCACCCGTGGTGGGGGTTGGTTTGTAAGGGTCACTGGATCGTTTCCGTGACACGCAACACCGATCCATTGCTTCCCCGTGTGGGGTGGTGGTGTTGCTGTATTTAGTTATGTCTGGTTCCCTCGGAACAAACTGGTGGGTTTGTTGTTTGGGGACCGCATGGTGGACGCGTAGCACAGTTTTTTCACTCCACACCCGTATGGGGTGTGGTGTGTGGTCAGGTTGTCGGCTTATTAGTACCGGTCAGCTTCACAGGTCGTTAGTCCCTGCTTCCACGTCCGGCCTATCAACCCAGTGGTCTGCTGGGAGCCTCTCGACCCCGAAGGGTCATGGAAATCTTATCTTGAAGCGGGCTTCCCGCTTAGATGCTTTCAGCGGTTATCCCATCCGAACGTAGCCAATCAGCGGTGCACTTGGCAGTACAACTGACACACCAGAGGTTCGTCCGTCCCGGTCCTCTCGTACTAAGGACAGCCCTTCTCAAATTTCCTGCGCGCGCAGCGGATAGGGACCGAACTGTCTCACGACGTTCTAAACCCAGCTCGCGTACCGCTTTAATGGGCGAACAGCCCAACCCTTGGGACCTACTCCAGCCCCAGGATGCGACGAGCCGACATCGAGGTGCCAAACCATGCCGTCGATATGGACTCTTGGGCAAGATCAGCCTGTTATCCCCGAGGTACCTTTTATCCGTTGAGCGACGGCCATTCCACAATGTACCGCCGGATCACTAGTCCCGACTTTCGTCCCTGCTCGAGATGTCTCTCTCACAGTCAAGCTCCCTTGTGCACTTACACTCGACACCTGATTGCCAACCAGGCTGAGGGAACCTTTGGGCGCCTCCGTTACTTTTTAGGAGGCAACCGCCCCAGTTAAACTACCCATCAGGCACTGTCCCTGACCCAGATCATGGGCCGAAGTTAGATGTCCAAAGTGACCAGAGTGGTATTTCAACGATGACTCCACGAACACTGGCGTGTCCGCTTCACAGTCTCCCACCTATCCTACACAAGCCACTCCGAACACCAATACCAAACTATAGTAAAGGTCTCGGGGTCTTTCCGTCCTGCTGCGCGTAACGAGCATCTTTACTCGTAGTGCAATTTCGCCGAGTTCATGGTTGAGACAGTAGGGAAGTCGTTACTCCATTCGTGCAGGTCGGAACTTACCCGACAAGGAATTTCGCTACCTTAGGATGGTTATAGTTACCACCGCCGTTTACTGGGGCTTAAATTCCCGGCTTCACACCAAAGGTGTTGACCGGTCCTCTTAACCTTCCAGCACCGGGCAGGAGTCAGTCCGTATACATCGTCTTGCGACTTCGCACGGACCTGTGTTTTTAGTAAACAGTCGCTTCCCCCTGGTCTCTGCGGCCCTTATCCGCTCCGAGGAGCAAGTCCTCTTCACAGTCCGGGCCCCCCTTCTCCCGAAGTTACGGGGGCATTTTGCCGAGTTCCTTAACCATGATTCTCTCGATCGCCTTAGTATTCTCTACCTGATCACCTGTGTCGGTTTCGGGTACGGGCGGCTGG
Source organism: Arthrobacter sp. Y-9 (assembly GCF_029690065.1). Taxonomy (NCBI): domain Bacteria; kingdom Bacillati; phylum Actinomycetota; class Actinomycetes; order Micrococcales; family Micrococcaceae; genus Arthrobacter; species Arthrobacter sp. Y-9. The sequence goes on along the minus strand of NZ_CP121463.1, from coordinate 1,348,684 downwards.
AACCTCGCGTCGATGCTTTTCTCGGCAGCATAGGATCACTGAATCCCCCACAAGGTGGGGTCCCATCACGTCTCAGCCTTATATGCTCCCCGGATTTGCCTAGGGAACGGCCTACCTGCTTAGACCGGGACTACCATCGCCCGGCTCAGCTACCTTCCTGCGTCACACCTGTTAATACGCTTACCTCCCCCGATCAGTTCCCAGCCTCACCACACACCACTTGCCCGAAGGCTCCTGGAGGCGGATTGGGTGGTTAGTATCCCGGGCTCAGTATGGGCGGTTCTTCGCCGGTACGGGAATATCAACCCGTTGTCCATCGACTACGCCTGTCGGCCTCGCCTTAGGTCCCGACTCACCCAGGGCAGATTAGCTTGACCCTGGAACCCTTGATCATCCGGCGGACGGGTTTCTCACCCGTCTTTCGCTACTCATGCCTGCATTCTCACTCGTGTGGTCTCCACCACTGGTTTACACCGCGGCTTCACCGTCCACACGACGCTCCCCTACCACTCCAGACGACTGAACCACGAAGGCTTGTCTACTATCTGAAATCCACGACTTCGGCGGTGTACTTGAGCCCCGCTACATTGTCGGCGCGGAATCACTTGACCAGTGAGCTATTACGCACTCTTTCAAGGGTGGCTGCTTCTAAGCCAACCTCCTGGTTGTCTAAGCAACTCCACATCCTTTCCCACTTAGCACACGCTTAGGGGCCTTAGTCGGTGGTCTGGGCTGTTTCCCTCTCGACCATGAAGCTTATCCCCCACGGTCTCACTGCTGCGCTCTCACTTACCGGCATTCGGAGTTTGGCTGACGTCAGTAACCTTGTAGGGCCCATCGGCCATCCAGTAGCTCTACCTCCGGCAAGAAACACGCAACGCTGCACCTAAATGCATTTCGGGGAGAACCAGCTATCACGAAGTTTGATTGGCCTTTCACCCCTACCCACAGCTCATCCCCTCCATTTTCAACTGAAGTGGGTTCGGTCCTCCACGACGTCTTACCGTCGCTTCAACCTGGCCATGGGTAGATCACTTCGCTTCGGGTCTAGATCACGCCACTCAAACGCCCTATTCAGACTCGCTTTCGCTACGGCTTCCCCACACGGGTTAACCTCGCGACGTAACACTAACTCGCAGGCTCATTCTTCAAAAGGCACGCCATCACAGGTACAAGCCTGCTCTGACGGATTGTAGGCACACGGTTTCAGGTACTATTTCACTCCCCTCCCGGGGTACTTTTCACCTTTCCCTCACGGTACTGGTCCGCTATCGGTCATTAGGTAGTATTTAGGCTTATCAGGTGGTCCTGACAGATTCACACGGGATTTCTCGGGCCCCGTGCTACTCGGGTATCATCCCTCGAGCGGTGCATCAACGCGACAATTACGGGACTCTCACCCTCTATGGTCGACCATCCCAGGCCGTTCATCTACGCCAGCACATTCACACCCGACCAGGTCAGTGACCCTGGTACGGAACAACCCCACAACCCCGACCATGCAACGCCCACTGGCTATCACACATGGACCGGTTTAGCCTGATCCGCTTTCGCTCGCCACTACTCACGGAATCACATGTTGTTTTCTCTTCCTGCGGGTACTGAGATGTTTCACTTCCCCGCGTTCCCTCCACACAGCCTATGCGTTCAGCTGCGGGTGACTACCCATAACAGGCAGCCGGGTTTCCCCATTCGGACATCCTGGGATCAAAGTTCGGTTATCAACTCCCCCAGGCTTTTCGCAGATTCCCACGTCCTTCATCGGCTCCTAATGCCAAGGCATTCACCGTGCGCCCTTAAAAACTTGGCCACACAAAAACCAAGACAAACACCACAACCCACACAACCCCCCAAAAGAAGGGCCACCCAGGCCATGACGCTCGCCTTATAAGATGCTCGCGTCCACTATGCAGTTCTCAAACAACAACCCCACACCCCCATCCAACACACCCAACCGGGCACGCCTTCCAGAAGCAGGGCAACCAAACGAAACAACAACCACCACACACCCCCAAAGGAGACATGCGACGGGCCTGTTGCTTCAGGACCCAACAGTGTGTCAACAACCCCAGCACCACCACAACACCACACCCGTTCCAACCAACCGTCACCGGCCGGCGTACTAAAACGCAGCATCACAGCACCCGTGCAGGAACCGCACCCCCAGCCAACGGGCCCCCTTGTTTCACAGGAACCCACCAACCATCACGAGGATGTGTTTCTTCGATATTCCACCCATGAGCACCACACCCCAGGAACGAACGCCCTGGCAGGCGGGTTCTACACTCAACCACCACCACAACCCATGCAGGAAGCGGCCATGATCTCGTTTGCTCCTTAGAAAGGAGGTGATCCAGCCGCACCTTCCGGTACGGCTACCTTGTTACGACTTAGTCCCAATCGCCAGTCCCACCTTCGACAGCTCCCTCCCACAAGGGGTTAGGCCACCGGCTTCGGGTGTTACCAACTTTCGTGACTTGACGGGCGGTGTGTACAAGGCCCGGGAACGTATTCACCGCAGCGTTGCTGATCTGCGATTACTAGCGACTCCAACTTCATGGGGTCGAGTTGCAGACCCCAATCCGAACTGAGACCGGCTTTTTGGGATTAGCTCCACCTCACAGTATCGCAACCCTTTGTACCGGCCATTGTAGCATGCGTGAAGCCCAAGACATAAGGGGCATGATGATTTGACGTCGTCCCCACCTTCCTCCGAGTTGACCCCGGCAGTCTCCCATGAGTCCCCGCCATTACGCGCTGGCAACATGGAACGAGGGTTGCGCTCGTTGCGGGACTTAACCCAACATCTCACGACACGAGCTGACGACAACCATGCACCACCTGTGAACCAGCCCCGAAGGGAAACACCATCTCTGATGCGATCCAGTCCATGTCAAGCCTTGGTAAGGTTCTTCGCGTTGCATCGAATTAATCCGCATGCTCCGCCGCTTGTGCGGGCCCCCGTCAATTCCTTTGAGTTTTAGCCTTGCGGCCGTACTCCCCAGGCGGGGCACTTAATGCGTTAGCTACGGCGCGGAAAACGTGGAATGTCCCCCACACCTAGTGCCCAACGTTTACGGCATGGACTACCAGGGTATCTAATCCTGTTCGCTCCCCATGCTTTCGCTCCTCAGCGTCAGTTAATGCCCAGAGACCTGCCTTCGCCATCGGTGTTCCTCCTGATATCTGCGCATTTCACCGCTACACCAGGAATTCCAGTCTCCCCTACATCACTCAAGTCTGCCCGTACCCACTGCAGAACCAGGGTTGAGCCCTGGCCTTTCACAGCAGACGCGACAAACCGCCTACGAGCTCTTTACGCCCAATAATTCCGGATAACGCTTGCGCCCTACGTATTACCGCGGCTGCTGGCACGTAGTTAGCCGGCGCTTCTTCTGCAGGTACCGTCACTTTCGCTTCTTCCCTACTGAAAGAGGTTTACAACCCGAAGGCCGTCATCCCTCACGCGGCGTCGCTGCATCAGGCTTTCGCCCATTGTGCAATATTCCCCACTGCTGCCTCCCGTAGGAGTCTGGGCCGTGTCTCAGTCCCAGTGTGGCCGGTCACCCTCTCAGGCCGGCTACCCGTCGTCGCCTTGGTGAGCCATTACCTCACCAACAAGCTGATAGGCCGCGAGTCCATCCAAAACCACAAAAGCTTTCCACCACCAACCCATGCGGGCAATGGTCGTATCCGGTATTAGACCCAGTTTCCCAGGCTTATCCCAGAGTCAAGGGCAGGTTACTCACGTGTTACTCACCCGTTCGCCACTAATCCACCCAGCAAGCTAGGCTTCATCGTTCGACTTGCATGTGTTAAGCACGCCGCCAGCGTTCATCCTGAGCCAGGATCAAACTCTCCAAAAAGAAATTCAAAACCCAGCAAACACCAATCCACCACAGGGGCGGCAAGATCAGTGATTACCAAAAAACATTGGTATCAAAAAAACATGACACACTATTGAGTTCTCAAACAACAGACATCCAACCGTCTATCCCGGACACGAAGGTTCCAGGACGATGAGGAAGGTTGTTTGCCGCCTCCGGGCGGTTCCGGATCCTTCAGGACCCTTTCCGTCTCCGTCGCGGCGACCTGATCAACTATACGCAGGTTCCGGCGTCTGCGCAAATTCAGCACCCTGCGGTGCCTCACCACCTGGAACTTCCGCGGAATTCCGGGGTTTTCGTGGGGTTTCGGACCATGGATCGGACCATTCTCCGCAGCCGGCAATTCTGTGAACCCGGCCACATCGGGGCTTCGGCATCGCTCCCGAACGCTCCCGGTGGCCCCGGGAGGACTGGACTCGGCGTTCCTCCCGACAGATGCTGGAGTGGTCAGTGCCGGAAGAAGCCGGCCCCTCCCCCGGACCAGGAGTTCGCATGCGCATCGCACTCGCCCAGATCCACAGCGGCGCCGATCTCACCGGCAATCTCGAAGCGATCCGTGAGTTCACCGCCCGAGCGGCCGAGGCCGGAGCGCGTCTGATCGTGTTCCCGGAAGCGACGATGCGGGCGTTCGGCAATCCACTCCAGGACATCGCCCAGCCACTGGACGGTCCCTGGGCCCGCGAGGTGGAGGGAATCGCCCACCAGTTCGGCATCACCATCATCGCCGGCATGTTCACCCCGGGCGTCGAGCCCGCAGGCGACGCCCGCGCCAAGGTCCGCAACACCCTGCTGGTGACAGGGCCTGAAGTCTCGACCTCCTATACGAAGATCCACCTCTACGACGCCTTCGGCTTCGCGGAGTCGGACACGGTCGAGCCGGGTGACGTGGCCGTGACGTTCGAACTCGACGGCGTGACCTTCGGCCTGTCCACCTGCTACGACGTGCGGTTCCCTGCCTTGTTCACCGCGAACGCCCTGGCCGGCGCCACCGTGCAGATCGTCTGCGCCTCCTGGGGACCCGGCCCGGGGAAGGTCGAGCAGTGGGAACTCCTCACGCGCGCCCGCGCGCTCGACACCACGAGCTACCTGCTGGCCTGCGGCCAGGCGGATCCCGCGTCGGTCGGCGTGGAGAATCCGAAGGGGCTTCCCACCGGGGTGGGACACTCCGGCGTCGTGAATCCGTTCGGACAGGACGTGGCGCGCGCCGACGGCGCCGTGCAGCTGCTCTTCGCCGAGCTCGACCTCGACGTGGTCCGACGGGCCAGGGAGGTCCTTCCGGTGCTCGCCAATCGCGTCGAGGTCTGAGCCCCTCCGGAAACGACGACGGCCCGCCACTCCCCGGCCCACCGTGAAGGTGAGCCGCCCGGGGAGGGCGGGCCGTCGTCGTGCGTCTCGAAAGGGCGGAAGGTCAGGCGACCGTGACGCTCGCGAGGTTCTTCTTGCCGCGGCGCAGCAGCAGGTACTTGCCGTGCAGCAGATCCTCGGCCGGCACCACGAAGTCCACATCCGTCACCTTGACGTTGTTGACGTAGGCGCCACCCTCGGTGATGGTGCGGCGGGCATCGGACTTGGACTTCACCAGTTCGGTCGCGAGCAGGAGATCCACCACGGCCAGGCCGTCCGCCGGCACGGTCGCGGAGGCAAGCTCCGAGGACACCGCCAGGAGCGTCGCCTCGTCCAGCACCGACAGATCGCCGTTGCCGAACACCGCCGCGGACGCCGCGATGACCTTCTCGGTCGCCTCGACGCCATGCACCAGACCGGTGACCTCCCACGCCAGGCGGCGCTGCGCCTCACGGGCGAACGGGCGCTCGGCCACGGACACGGCCAGTTCCTCGATCTCCGGACGGCTCAGGAAGGTGAAGACCTTCAGGCGGTCGATCACATCGGCGTCGGCGGTGTTCAGCCAGAACTGGTAGAAGGTGTACGGCGAGCACATGTCGCCGTCCAGCCAGATGGCGTTGCCTTCGCTCTTGCCGAACTTGGTGCCGTCCGAGTTCGTGATCAGCGGGGTGCCCAGCGCGTGCACGCTGCGGCCCTCCACCTTGCGGATCAGCTCGGTGCCGCTGGTCAGGTTGCCCCACTGGTCGCTGCCGCCGGTCTGCAGGACGCAGCCGTAGGCGCGGTTCAGTTCGAGGTAGTCCATGCCCTGGAGGATCTGGTAGCTGAACTCGGTGTAGCTGATGCCCTCATCGGAGTTCAGGCGGCTCGCGACGATGTCCTTCTTGATCATCGTGCCCACGCGGAAGTGCTTGCCCACCTCGCGCAGGAAGTCGATCGCGGACAGCGGCGCGGTCCAGTCCAGATTGTTCACCAGGCGCGCGGAGCTCTCCCCCTCGAACGAGAGGAAGCGCGAGACCTGCGCCTGGAGCTTCTCCACCCACTCGGCCACGGTCTCCCGGGTGTTGAGCACCCGTTCGGCCGTCTGGCGCGGATCACCGATCAGACCCGTGGAACCACCGACCAGCGCCAGCGGCTTGTGGCCGGCCAGCTGGAGACGGCGCATCACCAGGAGCTGCACCAGGTTGCCGAGGTGCAGGGACGGCGCCGTGGGATCGAAGCCGCAATAGTAGGTCACAGGCTCGCCGGCGAGGAGTTTCTCCAGTTCCGCCTCATCCGTGGACACGTGGACCAGGCCACGCCACTTCAGCTCCTGCCAGACGTTGGCAAAGGCGGAATCGTTCTTCTGCTTGGCGAGGGCGGAGCCCTCGATGGTTTCGCTCAGCTGTGACACCCCTCCAAATTAGCATTTCCCACGGGTTCAGACCTTCTCGATGCCCTCGGGGATGCGCCCGGAGGCGATCAGGCGGAGTCGCTGGGTGGGGCGGGTCATGGCGACGTACAGATCGCCCACACGCCCGTCGGCCTCGTCCAGGAGTTCCTCGGGCTCGAGGATGACGACACCGTCGAATTCGAGGCCCTTCGCCTCCTGCGGACTGATCACCACGATGTCCTGGTCGTAGCTGCCGGACCCCGTGCCGACGCGGCCGCCGTACTCGGCGCGCAGGGCAGCCTCGGCCGCGGCGCGGTGGCGGGGGCCGCTGATGACGGCGAGCAGGCCGCCGTCGAGCATCTCGAGCTCTTCGGGGACGGCGCGCACCAGGTGGGGCACGACGTCGGACGCGGACACCCGGTCGATCTGCGGCGCCCAGCGGCCTTCGCGGACCGCCTTGGGGGCGGAGACGATCTGACCGGCGGCGTTCGCCATCCGGACCGCGGCCTCGGCGATCTGCGACGGGGTGCGGTAGTTGACCGTAAGTTCCTCGAGACGCCAGTGATCACCGAACTCGGGGGTCAGCGCCGAGGCCCAGGACAGCGCGCCCGCGGCGGAGCTGGTCTGGGCGATGTCACCCACGATCGTGAACGACTTGAGCGGGCAGCGACGGGCCAGCAGGCGCCACTGCATGTGCGAAAGCTCCTGCGCCTCGTCCACCACCACGTGGCCGTAGGCCCAGTTGCGGTCCCCGCGCGCACGGTCCGCGGCGCTCAGCCGGTGGTGCTGCTCGGCGTTCCGCTCGGCGAGTTCCTCGGCGGTGAACAGCGGGTCGATGCCCATGTGCTCCATGTTCCGCAGGGTCGCCTTGGCGTTCTCCACGTCGCGCTGACGTTCCTGCTCCGCGAGGGCGGCGTTGCGGCCGGCGTGGACATCGTAGTCGCCCAGGAGTTCGGCGGCCTCGTCCAGGAGCGGCACGTCCGCCTCCGTCCAGGGGGCGTCGGCCGGGCGGAGCAGGAGCTTGCGCTCCGCCTCGGTGAACCCCGGAGTGCAGGCCTTCAGGATGTCCGGACGGGAGAAGAGCTCGGACAGGAGCTTCTCCGGCGTCATCGGCATCCAGGCGAGGTTGAGCGCCACCCGGACGTCGTGGGACGACCGGACGTCCTCCGCCAGGTACGAACGGTCCGCGCTGTTGCCCGGGTTGGCGGCCAGGACCTTCTCGGTGAGCTGCTCCGTGAGCTCGCGCAGCAGGATCTTGACGAACGTCCCGCGCGCCTCGTTGTGCGGCTTGCCGGTCTGGCGGGCCTTCTCCCGGGCGCGGGAGACCTGCTTGGGGCTCAGGGTCAGGCGGTAGCCTTCCACCTCGAGCGTCCGCGGCGAACGGAAGGTGCGCTGACGCTGCGCCACCGCGTTGGCCACGACGATCGCCATGGCCAGACGCCCCTTGAGGGCCGCCACCTGCGGATCGGCTTCCGGGACGGCGTCGATGCCCGGCATGAGCTTGCCGAGGCTGGCCATGACCACGCCGGTCTCACCCAGGGAGGGCAGCACCCTCTCGATGTACTTCATGAAGGACGTGCTGGGGCCGACCAGCAGCACGCCCGCGGACTTCAGCCGCTCGCGGTGCGTGTACAGCAGGTAGGCGGCGCGGTGCAGGGCCACGGCCGTCTTTCCGGTGCCGGGACCGCCCTGGACCACGAGGGCCCCGGACATCGAGCTGCGGATGATGCGGTCCTGCTCGGCCTGGATGGTGCTGACGATGTCGGACATCTGTCCGGTGCGCTTCGAGTTCAGTGCGGCGAGCAGGGCGCCCTCACCCTGATGGCCGGTCTGCTCCCCCAGCATGCCGGGGTCCAGGACGTCGTCCTCCATGGCCTTGAGCTCGCGGCCGGACAGGATCAGATGACGACGGCGGCGCACACCCTGCCGGTCGAAGGCCGTGGCCTGGTAGAAATGGCCGGCCTCGGGGGCTCGCCAGTCGACCATGAGCCGCTGCAGGTCCTCCGTGGACAGGCCGATGCGCCCGATGTACTGGGCCTCCCCGCCATCCAGGTCCAGACGCCCGAACACGAGCCGGTCCTCGACCGCGTCCAACTGGGCCAGCCGGTCCTCATACAGCGCTGCGAACGCGTCCCGCTCGGACACGTTCTGCATGCTCCCCACGGGTCCGCCCCGGCGCACGCGGGCGAGCTGCCCGCGCTTCTCTTCGCGGAGTTCATCCAGCCGGTGGTACAGGCCGTGGACATAGTCCCGTTCACGCGCCAGCTCAGCCTCGAGCATCAAGCAACTCCTCTTCGCCAAGGTTCCCCGCCATTGTCGATAACGGACCGTCCATTCTACAGCCATTCGGGTGAACGGAAGGGAACGTCCCGGCGGACCGGCGGAGGCGGCTGGCCGAGGGCACCGGATGGGACCCGGCGCGCCCGTCGGAGCGTGCCGCGGGCAGCCCTCTGAGGTGCCCGGTCAGAGCACCCGGGTCAGACCTTCTGGAGCGCGTGCACGAGGTCCAGATCGATGCCGGCCGCGGCCAGTCGTTCCCGGCCCGGGAGGCCGTCGAGCTCCATGACGACGCCGATCCCCGTGACCTCCGCGCCGGCGCGGGAGAAGAGTTCATGCGCAGCGGCGAGCGTGCCGCCGGTGGCGAGGACGTCGTCGAGCAGGAGGACGCGGGTGCCGGGCGCGAGGTCGTCCCGGTGGATCTCCAGCGTGGCCGTGCCGTATTCGAGGGCGTACTCCTGCGCGTAGGTCTCGCGCGGGAGCTTGCCGGCCTTGCGCACGGCGACGACACCCTTGCCGGAGGCGTACGCGGCGGCCGCGGCGAGCAGGAAGCCACGGGCCTCCACGCCTGCCACCACGTCGAAACGGCCCGCGTACGGTTCGACCAGTGCGTCCACCACGGTGCGGAAGCCCTCACCATCGGCGAAGACCGGCGTCAGGTCCCGGAAGACGATCCCGGGCTCCGGGTAATCCGGGATGACGGCGCAGAGCCGGTCGAGAAGGGCGATGGCGGATTCATGGGCTGTTTCAGGCACGCCCTCCATTTTAGGCCCCGGCGCCCGGCCGTGCGGACCGGAGCCGGACGCGGAGCGGGTGTTCCGCGCCACGCTCAGCGCGGCTTCGCCGGGCGGTACACGGAGACGCTCGGCTCGCCGTCGAGCCAGAACCGCCACGGATACTCCAGGCTGCCGCCCGCCCCGGAGACCCCTACCCGCGGCCCCGAGAGCACCGTGCGCTGGTCCGGGCCCTCAGCCGCGAGCGCGCTGCGGGGCACCCGGAGGTCCAGCGGCGGCGCGAGCAGGTCCGCGCCCGTGTCCGCCGTCGTGAGGGCCAGACAGGTCGCCAGCCGGGCCGGGCCGCGGGCGAGTTCGCTCTCCTTGCGGGCGGCCGGCCTGCGGCTCCACGCGAGAGCCGTGCCCTCGACCACGACGCCGGCGCGCAGGAGGATCCCCGAGGCCCGGCCTTCCGGGCCGCACACCAGGTTGGCGCAGTAGTGCATCCCGTAGGTGAAGTAGCAGTAGAGATGCGCGGGCGGGCCGAACATGGCGGCGTTCCGCGCCGTCTTGCCGCGGAAGCTGTGCGCCCCCGGATCAGGGAACTCGGAGTCCCGCTCACCGCGGTACGCCTCCAGCTCGGTCAGCCGGATCGCGACTGTGCCGTCCGATGTGGTGTGGCTGATCACCGAGCCGAGCAGCCGGGGCGCCAGCTCCACGGGATCCCCGCTCAGCAGATCGCGGACCTCGTCGGGGGTCAGGAGGTCCTGGTCGCGTTCCTCGGCAGCCGTCTCCGTCATGGCCCCGACGCTAGCATCCGCCCCTGACACGGGCCGTGCCCCGTCCCTGCACTGCCGTGTCCGAAAACCGCCAGTGAACGTGTCCGGAAACTGCCAGAATTGAAGCCATGGACTTCTGGCAGCGCTATCGGGCGATCGACACGAGGGACGCCCGCTTCGACGGGCAGTTCTACACGGCCGTCAAGAGCACGGGCATCTACTGCCGTCCCTCCTGCCCGGCCCGCACTCCCAAACCGGAGAACGTCGAGTTCTTCGAGACGTCCGCCGCCGCGCACGAATCCGGCTACCGCGCCTGCAAGCGCTGCCTTCCCGAGGCCGTGCCGGGCACCCCGGCGTGGAACGTCCGCTCCGATATCGCCGCGCGGGCCATGCGCCTCATCAACGACGGGCTGGTGGACGACGGCGGCGTCCCCGCCCTGGCGGGCCGGCTCGGCTATTCGACGCGGCAGCTCGGCCGCATCCTGAGCCAGGAACTCGGCGCCGGCCCGCTGGCCCTGGCCCGCGCGGCCCGTGCGCAGACGGCCCGGCAGCTGCTCGTGTCCACGGGGATGAGCCTGGCTGATGTCGCCTTCGCCGCCGGCTTCAACAGCGTCCGGCAGTTCAACGAGACGATCTCCGCCGTGTTCGACAAGACGCCGGGTCAGCTCCGGGCCACCGCGAACGGTCGACGCGACGCGGTCGGCGCACCGGCGGGCACACTGACGCTGCGCCTGCCGTACCGGGAACCGTTCGATCCCGGGGTGTTCCGTTTCCTGGCGATCCGTGCGATCCCCGGGGTGGAGATCGCGGATGAGACGTCGTATGAGCGGGCCCTCGCCCTGCCGCACGGTGTGGCGCATTTCCGGGTGTCGGCCACCGGCCGGGGGTATCTGGAACTGCAGATCCACTCCGTGAACCTGAAGGACCTCCACCGGCTCATCGCCCGGGTCCGCAGGCTCTTCGACCTCGACGCGGACCCCCTGGCCATCGACGCGGCTCTTGCGGAGGACCCTCGCCTGGCGGCGTCCGTGGCGGAGGTCCCCGGGCTCCGGCTGCCGGGCGCTCTCGACCCGCAGGAAATGCTCGTGCGCGCCATGGTCGGTCAGCAGATCACCGTGTCCGCGGCCCGGACGGCCCTCGCGGGACTCTCCGTCTGCGGCGAGCGGTTCGAGACACCTGCGCCCGCGCCTGCCGCGACTGAGGCGAGCCCCCACCCGGAGGGCCGGATCACGCGGCTGTTCCCGGCGCCGTCGTCGCTCGCGGAGCATGTTCCGGACCTGCTGCGCGGACCCGCCCGCCGGACGGCATCGTTGCAGGCGGCTGCCGCGGCCATGGCCTCCGGGGACCTGGAGTTCGGCTTCGGCGACACCCCGGAGACGCTCGCGGCGTCGCTGCTGCCACAGGCGGGCATCGGGCCCTGGACGGTCGGGTATCTCTCCATGAGGATCCTCGGCGCGCCGGACATCTTCCTGACGGGGGATGCCGCGGTCCGCAACGGGATCCGCGCGCTCGGCGGAGACGCCGGGGACCCGACCTTCACCGCCGTCTCCCCCTGGCGTTCGTACGCCACCCTGCACCTCTGGCGCCTGGCGGCCCTGCCGCGCGCCACCACCACGTCAAAGCCCGCGAACCCCGAGAGGAAAGCACCGCATCATGGCTGACTACACCACCCTCACCACGCCCGACGGCCCCTTCACCGTCATCGGCCAGGACGGCGCGGTCCTCGCGTCGGGCTGGACCGCCGACCTCGACGAGCTGCTCCCCCAGGTGCACGCGAGCCTGCGGCCCGCGGAGCTCAACCAGACGGGCCACCTCGGCGCGCTGACGGATGCCGTGCTGGCGTATTACGACGGCGAGCTGACCGCGCCGATGACCGTGCCCGTGCACCAGAAGTCCGGTCCGTTCCGCGAACACGCCTGGGACGTGCTGCGGGAGGTCGCGGCGGGCAGCCCCCTGACCTATGCCGGCTACGCCCTGGCCGCGGGGAATCCCAAAGCCGTGCGGGCCGCTGCCAGCGCCTGCGCGTTCAATGCGGCGGCACTGTTCGTTCCATGCCACCGGATCGTCCGCACCGACGGATCACTGGGCGGCTTCCGCTGGGGTCTTCCGGTCAAGGAGAGCCTGCTGGCCCGCGAGGCCGCGGCGTCCTGACGAATGCGGGGTCAGATGATGTCCCCCGGTCACACCGGAAGGGACATCATCTGACCCCGCAACGCTACTTCGTGGCCGGGACGCCGGATGGCCAGGGCAGCAGCTCCGGCAGATCGACGTCGTCCGCGGCGGCAGAGGCGCGCAGGGACGACAGGCTCGGCTCCCGCCCTGCCAGCCACGCGGCGATGTCCGTGAGCATGCCGCTCACCACCACGCCGTCGCCCCCGTGACCGAGCGTCCGGGGCGGCAGACCGAGGGGCTGGAGCACGAGGTGCCGCCCTTCCGGGACACGGGCCGCGAGGAAGTCCAGCAGGTGCAGGCAGAAGGCCTTGGACCAGGTCTCGGGACCGTAGTCGAGGCCGAGATCGGTGCCGTGGATGGTGAGCTCACGCCAGAGCGCGAAGGCTCCGTCCCGCACCACACCGTCCCGGTAGCTGATGGGGACGTCCCACTGCTGCGGTTCCAGGCTCCCGAGGGCGTCCAGGGCGCGGGCCGTCGCGGCCTGGACGTCGTCCCGGTGCTCCTCGGCGGTGTGACCCGCGGCGAGCTCGATGCGCGCCGTGCGGCCTTCGTAGCCGCCGTCGTACAGATCGATCCGCTCACCGCGCTTCGCGTACTCGACCTGCCGCGCCATCGCCTCGCTGATGCCCATGAGGTGGGCCAGGACGTGGCCCCGGCTCCAGCCGGGAAGGACCGACGGCGCCTTCACGGCCTCATCGTCGAGGGAGGCCGCCAGCTTGTTCACCAGGTCCGCGGCGGACCGGAGATCGCGGAGCAGGGTGTCGTCGGCGGAAGCGTGGTCCGAGGACCCGGAAGTGATCTGGCTCATGCCGCCATCCTAGGCCAGGGACGGCCGTTTCAGTGAGTGCTCATGAACCGGAATCCGTGCCGGACGCGCGAGAGGCCGGGTTCCGCGGGCATGCGGAACCCGGCCTCTCAGGGCACGGCGGCGAGGGCTAGGCCACGAACGACCGCGCCACGCTCAGCTCGGCTTCAAGCGCCTCAAGCTGACGTGCGACGGCGGACGGCGCGGTGCCGCCCTGAGCGCTGCGGCTGGCGAGCGAACCCTCGGTCGAGAGCACGCTGCGGACCTCGGGGGTCAGCTGCGGGGAGATGGCCGCATACTCCTCATCCGTCAGGTCCCACAGCTCCACGCCGCGGCTCTCGGCCTGCTTGACGGCCGCGCCGGAGAGCTCGTGGGCCTCCCGGAACGGGACGCCCTGCCGGACCAGCCACTCGGCCACATCGGTGGCGAGCGCGAAGCCCTGCGGCGCGAGCGACTGCATGCGCTCGGTGTTGAACCCGAGCGTCGCGATCATGCCGGAGACGGCCGGGAGCAGGAGTTCCAGGGTGTCCGCCGCGTCGAAGACGGGTTCCTTGTCCTCCTGCAGATCCCGGTTGTACGCGAGGGGCAGGCCCTTGAGCGTGGCGAGCAGCCCGGTCAGATCGCCGATGAGGCGGCCGGCCTTGCCACGCGCCAGCTCGGCGACGTCGGGGTTCTTCTTCTGCGGCATGATCGACGAGCCCGTGGAGTAGGCGTCATCCAGCGTGACGAAGGAGAACTCCTTGGTGGCCCAGAGGATGACCTCCTCCGAGATGCGGGAGATGTCCACGCCGATCATGGCCGCGACCCAGGCGAACTCCGCGAAGACGTCACGGGAGGCCGTGCCGTCGATCGAGTTGTGCACCGCCGAGAAGAACCCGAGGTCCGCCGCGACGGCCTCAGGGTCCAGGCCCAGCGACGAACCCGCCAGGGCGCCGGAGCCGTACGGCGAGACGCCCGCACGCTTGTCCCAGTCCTGGAGCCGCTGCACATCGCGCAGGAGCGCCCAGGCGTGGGCCAGGAGGTGGTGGCTCAGGAGGACCGGCTGCGCGTGCTGCAGGTGCGTGCGGCCCGGCATGGCGACCTCGGGGTGAGCCTTGGACTGCGCCACGAGGGCGTCCACCACGTCCAGCACGCGCGCGGCGATGATCCGGGCGTGATCCCGCAGGAACATGCGTCCCAGGGTGGCGATCTGGTCGTTGCGGGACCGGCCGGCGCGGAGCTTTCCGCCCAGGTGGGTGCCGGCGCGCTCGAGCAGGCCGCGTTCCAGGGAGCCGTGCACGTCCTCGTCGCTCTCGGCCGCCACGTAGGCACCGCTCGCGACGTCCTCATCCAGCTGCGTGAGGGCGGCCAGCATGCCGTCCAGCTCGGCGTCGTCGAGCAGACCCGCCTTGTGGAGCACGCGGGCGTGCGCCTTGGAGCCGGCGATGTCGTACCGCGCCAGGCGCCAGTCGAAGTGCGTGGACTTGCTCAGCGCGGCGAGTGCGTCCGCCGGGGCGCCGGCGAAGCGCGCACCCCAGAGGGCGCCCTCGTTCGTGCCGTGGGTTTCGGAGCTCATGCTCAGGCTCCCGCGACCCGCTGGTCGCGCGTGGAGGCGACCTTGGAGGACATGCCCCAGAGCTCGATGAAGCCCTTGGCCTGGGACTGGTCGAAGGTGTCACCGGTGTCGTACGTGGCCAGCGAGAAGTCGTAGAGGCCGGTGTCCGAGCGACGGCCGTTCACGATGGCCTGGCCGCCGTGCAGGGTCATGCGGATGTCGCCGGAGACGTACTTCTGGGTGTCCTCGATGAAGGCGTCCAGGGAGCGCTTGAGCGGGGAGAACCACTGGCCGTCGTAGACCAGCTCGGACCAGCGCTGGCCGACCGTGGCCTTGAAGCGGGCCTGCTCGCGCTCGATGGTGACGTCCTCGAGGTGCTGGTGGGCCGTGATGAGCGCCATGGCGCCGGGGGCCTCGTAGATCTCGCGGGACTTGATGCCGACGAGGCGGTCCTCGACGACGTCGATGCGGCCGACGCCCTGGGCGCCGGCACGGCGGTTGAGCTCCTGGATGGCCTGCAGCGGGGTGACGGCCACGCCGTCGATCGCGACCGGGACACCCTGGTGGAAGGTCACGACGACCTCGTCCGGCGCCGGCGGGAACTCCGGGGTGGCGGTGTAGTCGTAGATGTCCTTGGTGGGGGCGTTCCAGATGTCCTCGAGGTAGCCGGTCTCCACGGCGCGGCCCCAGACATTCTGGTCGATCGAGTACGGGTTCTTCTTGGTGGTCTCGATCGGCAGGCCCTTCTCCTCGGCGAAGGCGATGGCCTTGTCACGGGTGAGGGCGAGGTCGCGGACCGGGGCGATGCACTTCAGGTCCGGGCCCAGGGTCTGGATGCCGACCTCGAAGCGAACCTGGTCGTTGCCCTTGCCGGTGCAGCCGTGGGCGACCGTGGTGGCGCCGAACTCACGGGCGGCCTTGACCAGGTGCTTGACGATCACGGGACGGGAGATCGCGGAGACCAGCGGGTAGTGGCCCTGGTAGAGGGCGTTCGCCTTCAGGGTGGGCATGGCGTACTCGTTGGCGAACTCGTCGCGCGCGTCGGCCACGTAGGCCTCCACGGCGCCGCAGCCGAGGGCGCGCTGGCGAATGGTCTCCAGGGACTCGCCGCCCTGCCCGACGTCGACCGCCACGGCGATCACTTCGGCGCCGGTGGCTTCGCCGATCCAGCCGATGGCCACAGACGTGTCAAGGCCGCCGGAGTAGGCCAGGACGATGCGCTCAGTCACGTGAGTATCTCCTTCAGGAAGTGGTTTATGTAAAACTATACATGACTATGAGTAAGTATTCATAGCCTTCTGGATCAATTCGGATTGCTGTCCGCCATGGCCAGGAACCGGGCGGCGAGCGCCTCCCCGCCCTGGGGGTCCCGGGCGACCAGGAGCACGGTGTCGTCCCCCGCGATGGTGCCCAGCACGGACGGCATCACGGAGTGATCGATCGCCAGCGCCAGGAAGTTCGCGGCCCCGGGCGGGGTCCGCAGCACCACGAGGTTGGCCGAGGCCTCCGCCGTGACCAGCAGCTCGCCGCAGAGCTTCTCGAGGCGGGCATCCAGGATCTCCTGCGCGACGGCGCTCGTCGGGCCACGGTCGCCGCCCTCGCCGGGGACGGCGTAGACGAGACCGCCATCGCTCCCCCGGACCCGGACCGCGCCGATCTCCACGAGATCCCGGGAGAGCGTCGCCTGCGTGACCTGCACGCCGTCGTCGGCCAGGAGAGCGGCCAGCTCGGCCTGCGAGCGCACGCTCTCACCCCGCAGGATCGCGCTGATGCGCGCCTGGCGGGCCGTCTTGGTGGCCGGGCTGGTGGCCCCGGCGCCGGCGGCGGTCATCAGTCCAGACCCGGGACCACGGCCAGGCCCGAACGGTGCATGAGCCAGGCCATCACGGCCTTCTGGGCGTGCAGACGGTTCTCGGCCTCGTCCCACACGACCGACTGCGGGCCGTCGATCACGTCAGCGGCGATCTCGTACCCGCGGTACGCGGGCAGGCAGTGCAGCACGATCGCGTCCGGCGCGGCCTGCGCCATGGCCTCCTCGGTGACCGAGTAGTCACGGAAGAGCGTCATGCGGGACTCCTTCTCGGCTTCCTGCCCCATGGACACCCAGGTGTCCGTGGCCACGACATCGGCGCCGGACAGGGCCTCGGCCGCGTCGCTCGTGACGAGGACGCTGCCGCCGGTCTGGGCGGCGCGCTCCTCACCGGCCGCGACGATCTCCGGAGCCGGCAGGTACCCCTCCGGGCCCGCGATGCGCACGTGCATGCCCGCGTTGACCGCGGCCAGCAGGTAGGAGTTCGCCATGTTGTTGGCGGCGTCGCCCAGGTAGGTCAGGGTGAGCCCGGCCAGCGTGCCCTTGTGCTCGCGGATGGTGAGCAGATCGGCCAGCAGCTGGCACGGGTGGTAGTCGTCGCAGAGCGCGTTGATGACGGGCACGCGGGAGTTCTCCGCCATCTCCACCAGGCCCTGGTGCGCGCCGGTCCGCCACACGATCGTGGAGACCATGCGCTCGAGCACGCGGGCGGTGTCGGCCACGGACTCCTTGTGGCCGATCTGCGCCTCCCCGGGGTTGATGATGAGGGGGCTGCCGCCGAGCTCGGACACGCCGGCGCTGAACGACACGCGGGTCCGGGTGGAGGTCTTGTCGAAGATGACCGCGACGGTCTTGCGCGCCCGGCCCTCACCGGCGTACACGGCCAGGGAGTCCGGCTCGGCCTTGAGCCGCACCGCGAGGTCCAGGACCTCCTGCAGTTCGGCGGGGCTGAGGTCGGTGTCTTTGAGGAAGTGACGTACGGAAGTCATGGGAACCTACTCTGCCGCCGAGGCGGCCTTGGCCGTGGACAGGATGCCGGGGAACGCCCCGAGGAAGGCGTCCGCCTGGGCATCGCTGAGGATGAGGGGCGGCGCCAGGCGCAGCGTGTGCGGGCCCGGCGCGTTGAGAATGAAACCGGCGTCGAGCGCCGCAGTCACGAAGGCGGGCGCGACGTCGGCGTCCAGGTCGATCCCGATCAGCAGGCCGCGCTGGCGGACTTCCGTCACGCCAGGCGCCGCGGCCAGGCCACGCGCCAGGCGCTCACCCGTCGCGCGGACCTGAGCCAGGATGCCCTGCTGCTCGATCACGTGCAGAGTGGCCAGGGCCGCCGCCGTCGCCACCGGATTGCCGCCGAAGGTCGTGCCGTGCTGGCCCGGGTTCAGCAGCGCGGAGACCTTCTCGCCGAACGTGACGAGCGCGCCGATGGGGAAACCGCCGCCGAGCCCCTTCGCCAGGGTCATGGCGTCCGGCAGCACGCCGCTCTCCTGGAAGGCGAACCACTGGCCCGTGCGCCCCACACCGGTCTGGACCTCGTCCAGGATGAGGAGTGCGCCGTGCTCGGTGCACAGTTCCCGGGCGAGCCGCAGGTACTCGGGATCGAGCGGACGCACGCCGGCCTCGCCCTGAATGGGCTCCAGGACCACGGCGGCGGTCTGACCGTCGACCGCCGCGCGGAGCGCTTCCTGATCGTTGAACGGAAGGTGCTCCACCCCGCCGGGCAATGGCTCGAACGGCTCGCGGTAGGCCTGCTTGGCGGTGAGGGCCAGGGCTCCCATGGTGCGGCCGTGAAAGGCTCCCTCGAGCGCGATGATCTTCCGACGCGGACCTTCCGGCCCGTCCGCGTTGCGGCGCGCCAGCTTGAACGCCGCCTCGTTGGCCTCGGTGCCGGAGTTGGAGAAGAACACCTTGGAACCCTCGGGGGCGCCCGCGAGCTCCAGGAGCTTCTCCGCGAGCGCGATCTGCGGCGGTGACGCGAAGAAGTTGGAGACGTGGCCGAGGGTGGCCAACTGGCTCGAGATCACCGAGGTGACGAACGGGTGGGCATGGCCCAGCGCGTTCACCGCGATCCCGCCCAGCAGGTCCAGGTACTCCTTGCCGTCGGCGTCCCAGACCACGGCGCCCGCCCCGCGGACCAGCACGCGCTGCGGCGTGCCGAAGACGTTGAGCAGGGCGCCGGAGTAGCGCGAGAGCCACTCGGCGCCGCTGGCCGTGCGGGCGTCGAGGAGGCCTTCCTCCTGCGCGGGGGTGATGTCAGCGTGCTTCGCCATGCGCGTCACAGCCCTTCCGTGGTGAGGTCGGCGTCCGCGTCGCGGACCACCTGGGTGCCGATGCCCGCCGTCGTGAAGACTTCGAGCAGCATGGAGTGCGGGAGGCGGCCGTCGACGATGTGGGACTGCGGCACTCCCCCGTCCACCGCCTTGAGGCAGGCCTCCATCTTGGGGATCATGCCGGACTGCAGGCTGGGCAGCATGGCCCGCAGCTGATCGGCGGTCAGGGACGAGATGAGCGAGTCCTTGTCCGGCCAGTTCGCGTACAGACCCTCGACGTCGGTCAGGATCACGAGCTTGCTGGCGCCCAGCGCTTCAGCCAGGGCCGCCGCGGCGGTGTCCGCGTTGACGTTCAGCACGTCCCCGGTCGGGGAGCCGTCCGGCCCGATCTCGGGGGCGACCGTCGAGATGACCGGGATCCGTCCGGCCTCCAGGAGGTCGTGGATGGCACGGGGGTTCACGCCCACCACTTCACCGACGAGGCCCAGGTCCACGGCCTCGCCGTCCACCTCGGTGCCCGTCCGGATGGCCTGCAGCAGACCGCCGTCCTCACCGGAAAGGCCCACCGCGTACGCGCCGTGGTTGTTGATGAGGCCCACCAGCTCGCGGCCCACCTGGCCCGTCAGGACCATGCGCACGACGTCCATGGCCTCGGGGGTGGTCACGCGCAGCCCGCCCTTGAACTCGCTCTCGATGCCCAGCCGGGCCAGCATGGAGTTGATCTGCGGACCGCCGCCGTGCACGACCACGGGTCGCACGCCCACGTGGTGCAGGAAGACGATGTCTTCCGCGAAAGCCCGTCGCAGTTCCTCGTTGATCATGGCGTTGCCGCCGTACTTGATCACCATGGTGTTCCCGGCGAAGCGCTGGATCCAGGGCAGGGCTTCGATGAGGGTCTCGGCCTTGGACTGAGCCTGGCTGAGATCCCTCGTCATGCTGGAGGTCATGTCTCTCCTAAGGCGTGGGTGGTGCGCTACTCAGCTGGAGTAGGCGCTGTTTTCATGCACGTAGTCGTGGGTGAGGTCGTTGGTCCAGATCGTGGCCTCGTCCTCGCCGGCGTTCAGGTCGATCTCCACGAGGACCTCGCGGTCCTCCAGGCTGACCAGGGATCGGTCCTCGCCGATCCCGCCGTTGCGGCAGATCTGCACCCCGTTGATGGCCACATTGAGCCGGTCCGGGTCGAAGACGGCGTCCGTGGTGCCCACGGCCGAGAGCACGCGGCCCCAGTTCGGGTCCTTGCCGAAGATCGCGGTCTTGAAGAGGTTCGAACGCGCGACGGCGCGGCTCACCGTCTCGGCGTCGAGCTCGCTGGCGGCGTTGAAGGTGCGGATGGCGATGTCGTGCGCGGCTCCCTCGGCGTCCCCGATGAGCTGGCGTGCCAGGTTCTTGCACACTTCTTGGAGGCCCTTGCCGAACTCCTCGCCGGCCGGGTAGGAGCCCGAGGCGCCGGAGGCGAGCAGCAGGACGGTGTCGTTGGTGGACATGCAGCCGTCCGAATCGGCGCGGTTGAAGCTCAGGCGCACCGCCTCCCGCAGTTCCGCGTCCAGGAGTTCCGGGCTGACGATCGCGTCCGTGGTGATGACCACGAGCATGGTGGCCAGGCCGGGGGCGAGCATGCCGGCCCCCTTGGCCATGCCGCCGATCGTGAAGCCGGTGCCGAGCGGATCGAACCCGATGTAGCTGGCTTCCTTGCTCACGGTGTCCGTGGTCATGATGGCCTCGGCCGCGGCGGACCCGGCGTCCGGTCCGGCGTTGTCCACGAGCAGTTCCAGACCCGGCAGGATCTTGTCCATGGGCAGCTGCTCGCCGATCAGCCCCGTGGAACAGACGGCGACGTCCCCGGCGGAGACGCCGAGCAGCGCGGCGAGCCGCTCCGCCGTCGTGTGCGTGTTCTGGAAACCCTGCGGACCGGTGCAGGCGTTCGCGCCACCCGAGTTCAGCACCACCGCGTCCACGCGCCCGTCCGCGAGGACCTGGCGCGACCAGTGCACGGGAGCCGCGGCCACCCTGTTCGAGGTGAACACCCCGGCGGCGTGCTTGGTCGGCCCGTCGTTGATGACCAGGGCCATGTCCGGCTTGCCGCTGGCTTTCAGGCCTGCGGTGATGCCTGCTGCACGGAAACCGAGGGGAAGGGTGACACTCACGGGGCGACTCCTAGCTGGGCGAGCCCCAGGGATTCGTCGAGACCCAGGGCGATGTTCATGGACTGCACGGCACCGCCTGCGGTGCCCTTGGTCAGGTTATCGATTGCCGCACTGACAATCACCCTTCCCGTGTGCGCGTCGTACGCCAGCTGGAGGACGGCGTGGTTGGAACCCTGCACGGACTTGGTGGTCGGCCACTGTCCTTCGGGCAGGAGGTGCACGAACGTCTCGTTCTCGTAGGCGTCCTGCCAGGCCGCACGCAGCTCCTCCGCACCGACGCCCGGCTTGACCCGCGCCGTCGCGGTCGTCAGGATGCCGCGGCTCATGGGGGCGAGCGTCGGCGTGAAGGAGACCGTCACGGGCTCCCCCGCAGCGTTGCCGAGTCCCTGTTCGATCTCCGGGGTGTGGCGGTGCCCGCCGCCCACGCCGTACGGCGACATGGAGCCCATGACCTCCGAACCGAGCAGGTTGACCTTGGCGGCCTTCCCGGCGCCCGACGTGCCGGAGGCGGAGACGATCACGACGTCCTGCGGTTCGAGCAGCCCGGCCGCGAAACCCGGAGTGAGGGCGAGGAGGGCCGACGTCGGGTAACAGCCCGGCACGGCGATGCGCTTGCTGCCGCGGAGCTTCTCCCGCTGGCCGGGGAGCTCGGGGAGGCCGTACGGCCAGGTGCCTGCATGCGGCGAGCCGTAGAACTTCTCCCACGCCGCGGCGTCTTCGAGTCGGTGGTCCGCGCCGGCGTCGATCACCAGGGTGCCTTCGGGCAGCTGCGCGGCGATCTCGGCGGACGCGCCGTGCGGCAGCGCGAGGAACACCACGTCATGCCCGGCCAGATTCTCCACGCTGGTCTCTTCCAGGATGCGGTCACCCAGCGTGTGGAGCTGCGGCTGAACGCTGCCCAGACGGGCCCAGGCGTTGCTGTGGGCGGTGATGGCGCCGATGGTCACTCCGGGGTGGGTGGCGAGCAGGCGCAGCACCTCTCCCCCTGCGTAACCACTGGCTCCGGAAACGGCGACGGATATGCTCATGCGCACACTCTACACCTCGAAGCAAGAATATGCATTGTCGTAAATATTTATGCATCGGCATGGCGCGGTGACCGGTCCGGAGCCACTGCATAAGATGTCCCTGACGGTAATCGAGAGGGACACGGGAGGCACAGACCATGCACGCCATCATCGCCCGGGAGACCGGCGGACCAGAGGTGCTCGAGTACGCCGAGACGGACGTCCCCGGGCCCGGCCCCGGCCAGCTCCGCTTCCGCGTGGCCGCCACCGGGGTCAACTTCATCGAGACCTACCAGCGGGAGGGCATCTACCCCCTGCCGTTCCCCTGGACCCCCGGAGCGGAGGCGTCCGGAGTGGTCGACGCCGTGGGCGAGGGCGTGACGGGCTTCGCGACCGGCGACCGGATCGCCACCGCCGAGGCCTCCGCCTGCTACGCGGAGTACGCGATCGTCGACGCGGACAAGGCCCTGCCCGTCCCGGACGGCCTGGACCTCGAGACCGCGGCGGCGCTTCCTCTGCAGGGCATGACCGCCCACTACCTGGCGACCTCCAGCTTCCCGGCCGGTGAGGGCACCACCGCCCTGGTGCACGCCGGGGCCGGCGGCGTCGGGCTGCTGCTCATCCAGCTCCTCAAGGCCCGCGGCGCACGGGTCATCACCACGGTGTCCACGCCGGAGAAGGCCGACCTCGCGCGCCTCGCAGGCGCCGATCTGGTGGTCGACTACTCGGACTTCGCCACCCAGGCGCGGCAGTTCACGGACGGCCGAGGCGTGGACGTGGTGTACGACGGCGTCGGCAAGGACACCTTCGACTCCTCCTTGCAGAGCCTCCGTATCCGCGGGACGCTCGTGCTCTTCGGCGCGGCCTCCGGTCCGGTCCCGCCCGTCGATCCCCAGCGGCTCAACCAGGGCGGCTCCCTGTTCCTCACCCGGCCGACCCTCGGACACCACCTGCTGGACGCCGAGGAACGGCGCCGGCGCTCGGGCGAGGTCTTCGGCGCGGCGGCCGACGGCGGTCTGTCGGTCCGCGTCGGCGCCCGGTACCCGCTCTCCCGCGCCGCCGACGCCCACCGTGATCTCGCCGCGCGGCGGACCACGGGCAAGGTGCTGCTGATCCCGGATGGCGACTGACCCGTCCGCGGCCCACGACGGGCCAGGATACGGCCTCCCGCGGACCGGACACCGGCGCCTTCAGCGGAACTTCATCATTGGTTCACTCACGACAGAAAGGATGCTGGCGTGACCGAGCATCCCGAATCCTCCCCGCACGCCCCTTCCGCCGCACCGGAGGCCCCCGGCCCCGAGCCGGCGGCGGAGGCCGGCGGCGCGCCGTCGTCGCCCACGGGGACCGTCTACGAACCCCAGATGCCGGGCGGACTTCTCGCGCCCCCGGAACGCACCCTGGTGGACATCTTCCTCGCCACGGTCGAGGCGTACCCCGAGGCCTCGGCCCTGGATGACGGGAAGAAGTCGCTCAGTTACGCCGAGCTGGCCGACGAGGTCCGCGCGTACGCCCGCAAGCTGCACCGCGCCGGACTCGGCGCCGGGGACAAGATCGGCATCCGGATCCCGTCCGGCACCAATGAGCTCTACATCGCCATCCTGGCCATCCTGCTGGTGGGCGCCGCCTACGTGCCGGTGGACGCCGACGACCCGGACGAACGCGCCCGCCTCGTGTTCAGCGAGGCCAAGGTCGCCGGCATCCTCAAGGCCAAGGGCGAGATCGTGGTGGACAAGAAGCGTCCCAAGCCCTTCCCGGCTCCCCGCATGCCGCTGCCCGAGGACGATTCCTGGGTCATCTTCACCTCCGGTTCCACCGGCACTCCCAAGGGCGTCGCCGTGCGGCACCGCAACTCGGCCGCCTTCGTGGACGCCGAGGCGCGGCTCTTCCTCCAGGGTGAGCCCCTCGGCACCGACGACCGCGTGCTCGCCGGACTCTCGGTCGCCTTCGACGCCTCCTGCGAGGAGATGTGGCTCGCCTGGCGCCACGGAGCCTGCCTGGTCCCCGCCCCGCGTGCCCTGGTCCGCACCGGCATGGACCTCGGCCCATGGCTCATCAACCACGGCATCACCGTGGTCTCCACCGTCCCGACGCTCGCCGCGCTCTGGCCCGCCGAGGCGCTGGAGAACGTCCGACTGCTGATCTTCGGCGGCGAAGCGTGCCCGCCCGAGCTGGCCGAGCGCCTCGCCGTGGACGAGCGCGAGGTCTGGAACACCTACGGGCCCACGGAGGCCACGGTCGTGGCCTGCGCCGCTCCCCTCGGCGGACCCGGCCCCGTGCGCATCGGTCTGCCCCTGGACGGCTGGGACCTCGCCGTCGTCGACGCGGCGGGCGTGCCCGTCGCGGAAGGCGAGACCGGCGAGCTGATCATCGGCGGCGTCGGCCTGGCACGCTATCTGGACCCCGCCAAGGACGCCGAGAAGTACGCGCCGATGCCCAGCCTCGGCTGGGAACGCGCCTACCGCTCCGGCGACCTGGTCCGGTACGAGGCCGCGGGCCTCATCTTCCAGGGCCGCGCGGACGAACAGGTCAAACTGGGCGGACGGCGCATCGAACTCGGTGAAGTCGACGCGGCGCTCCAGGCACTTCCGGACATCGCCGGCGCTGCTGCGGCCGTGCAGACGACGGCGGCCGGGAACCAGGTCCTGGTCGGTTACCTCGTGCCGGCCGGCGACGCCGAGCCGGACCTGGGCGCGCTGCGGGAACTGCTCGGCGCGACCCTGCCCGCTCCGCTCATCCCGCTCCTGACCACCACGGACAATCTGCCGACCAAGACGAGCGGCAAGGTGGACCGCAAGGCCCTGCCGTGGCCCCTGACCGGAGGCTCGGCCGACGCCGCGGACGCCGCCCCGCTGAACCTGCCGGAGGATGCCCAGTGGATCGTGGACACCTGGAGCGCCGTGCTCGGCGCCCCGGCCACGAGTCTCGACGCCGACTTCTTCGCTCACGGCGGCGGATCCCTCGCCGCCGCGCAGCTGGTCTCCGCCCTGCGCCGCCGCTACCCGACCGTCACCGTGGCGGACATCTACGCCAACCCCCGCGTCGGTGCCCTCGTGGAGGCCTGCCGCGCCTCCGTTCCGGACGGCGAGGCCGTCGTGGCGAAGGAACGCCTGGTCCGCCGGACCGCCCGGAAGACGCAGGTGTTCCAGACCCTCATGGGTGTGCCGCTGTTCATCCTCGTGGGCATGCGCTGGCTGACCTACCTCATGGCCGTCAACAATCTGCTCTCCGCCTGGGGTGTCCTCCACGCGGCGCCCACCGTCTCCTGGTGGTGGGTGCTGCTGTCCTGGGCCGTCTTCGTCAGCCCACTGGGCCGGATGGGCATCGCCGTGGTGGCGGCCCGGGTGCTCCTGCGTGGGATCGCCCCCGGCGTGTACCCCCGCTCCGGGCGCGTGCACCTCAAGCTGTGGCTCGCGGAACAGATCCAGGACGCCGCGAGCGCGGTCAGTCTGGCCAGCGCTCCGTGGGTCCCGTATTACGCCCGCGCACTGGGCGCCAAGCTGGGCCGCGACGTGATCCTCCATTCGGTGCCTCCCGTCACCGGTCTGCTGAGCGTCGGCCGCGGCGCCAACGTCGAGCCCGAAGTGGATCTCTCCGGCTGGTGGGTCGACGGCGACAAGGTCCACATCGGCTCCGTGTCGATCGGTCCCGGCGCCACCATCGGCGCGCGCAGCACGCTCATGCCCGGCGCGAAGGTGGGCGCCGACGCGATCGTCGAGCCCGGCTCCGCCGTCACCGGCAAGGTCAAGGCCGGCACCACCGTGGCCGGCTCCCCCGCCGGCCGGACCGGCAAGGCCAAGCCGGCCTGGCCGGAACGAGGGAACGCGAGCGAAGGGATCCGCGAATTCAGCTGGTTCACCGCCTTCGCCGCGGCCTCCGGCCTGCTGGCGTGCATCCCGTTCATCTCGGCCGCAGTGGCCGGACTCGTGGTCGTGGGCGCCCTGCACGGCGCGGCCTCCCTCTCCGAGTCCCTCGGCGCACTGGCGTGGTCCGTGCCGTTGGCCTCCGTGGTGTGGTTCCTCTGCAACGCGCTCCTGATCCTCGGGACCACCCGAGCCCTGGCGATCGGCCTCGTGGAAGGGCATCACCGGGTGCGCAGCCGGGTCGGCTGGCAGGTCTGGGCCACCGAGCGCGTCCTGGACATGGCCCGCGATCTCCTCTTCCCGATCTATGCCAGCCTCTTCACCCCGATCTGGCTCCGGTTGCTGGGCGCCACGATCGGGAAGAACGTGGAAGCCTCCACCGTCCTGCTGGTGCCGAGCATGACCACCGTGGGCGACGGCGCGTTCCTGGCCGACGACACGATGGTCGCCTCCTACGAGCTGGGCGGTGGCTGGCTCAAAGTCGCTCCCGCGAAGGTGGGCAAGCGGGCCTTCCTCGGCAACTCCGGGATGACGGCGGCCGGCCGCAGCGTGCCGAAGAACTCCCTCGTGGCGGTCCTCTCGGCCACTCCGCGCAAAGCCAAGTCAGGCAGCTCCTGGCTCGGCAGTCCCCCGGTCCGGCTGCGCCGCGTGGCACAGAGCACCGACGCGAGCCGAACCTTCGAACCGCCCACCCGGCTCAAGGTGGCACGCGCCCTCTGGGAGCTGTGCCGCGTCTTCCCGGTCCTCCTGACGGGCTACCTGGCAGTGGGCGTCATGGCCCTCCTCGACGCCATCGCCCGCGGCGCCGGCTACTGGCTGGCCGCGCTGCTGGGCGGTCTCGTGGTCCTGGCGGCCGGGGCGGTCGCGGCCGCGAGCGCCGTCGTCGCCAAATGGCTCCTGGTGGGGCGGATCCGCGAAGGCGAGCACCCGCTCTGGAGTTCGTTCATCTGGCGGAACGAAGTGGTGGACACCTTCATCGAGATGGCCGCCGCACCCTGGTTCGCGCGGGCCGCGGCGGGCACTCCCGCCCTGGTCTGGTGGCTCCGGGCGCTCGGCGCGAAGATCGGTCACGGCGTCTGGTGCGAGAGTTACTGGCTGCCGGAGGCGGACCTGGTGACCCTGGGCGACGGCTCGACGGTGAACCGCGGCTGCGTGGTGCAGACTCACCTCTTCCACGACCGCATCATGGCGATCGATACCGTAACGTTGGAGGCTGGTTCCACCATGGGGCCGCACGGCGTGATCCTGCCCCAGGCATCCCTGGGCAACGGGGCCACGGTCGGTCCCGCATCCCTCGTGATGCGGGGTGAAGCGGTCCCGGCCGGGAGTTACTGGATGGGCAATCCGGTCAGCCCCTGGCGCGGACCGTAGCAGTTCCCGCCCGTCCCCGTCCCCGACCCTGGATGACCCTCTCCCCCATGTCTGAGCACCACGGCAAGAAGCACTCGGCCTCCATGATCCCGGACCCGTACACCCCCGGGGACGGAAGCGCGGACTACAGCGTCCGGCACTACGACCTGGAGCTCGACTGCCGCCTGGCGAGCAACCGGCTGCAGGGCGTGGCGATCCTCCGGGGGCGCGCGAACGTGAAGCTCTCCCAGATCTCGCTGGATCTCGCCGGTCTCAAGCCGACCAAGATCCAGCTCAACGGCTCTCGCGTGGCGAAGTTCGCCCAGCGCGGGGAGAAGCTCGTCGTCAACGCCCCGCACAGCATCCCCAAGGGCGAGGACTTCCTCCTGGAGGTGCGTTACGAGGGCAATCCGCGGCCGCGCCGAGGCACCTGGGGCGAGGTCGGCTGGGAAGAGCTGCGCGACGGTGTGCTCGTCGCCGGGCAGCCGGACGGGGCGCCGTCGTGGTTCCCGTGCAATGACCACCCGAGCCAGAAGGCCTCCTACCGCTTCACCGTGACGACCGACGCCGGCTACCGCGTGGTGTGCAACGGCCGCCTCGTCGAGCGCCGCCGGAAGTCCAGCCGCGAGACCTGGGTGTTCGAGCAGAAGGAGCCGATGGCCACCTACCTGGCGACGCTCCAGATCGGGCGGTACACCACGTTCGACGTCGACGGCGCCGCCGGCGCTGTCCCGATCCACGTCGCGGTGCCGCCGTCGCTCCGCGGCCAGGCCGAGACGGGGCTGGCCCGGCAGCGCGACATGATGGACCTCTTCGAGGACCGCTTCGGCCCATACCCCTTCGGCGAGTACACCGTCGTGGTCACGGAGGACGAGCTGGAGATCCCCCTCGAGGCGCAGGCGCTGTCGATCATCGGGCGCAACCACCTCGCCACCGAGTGGGAGGCTCAGCGCCTCGTGGCCCACGAGCTGAGCCACCAGTGGTTCGGCAACTCCCTGACCGTTGGCAGCTGGAAGGACATCTGGCTGCACGAAGGGTTCGCCTGCTACGCCGAATGGCTGTGGAGCGAGGCCAGTGGCACGCTCAGCACTCAGTTGCGGGTGCTCGCGGCCTGGCGCAAACTCGCGGACCAGGCCCAGGATCTGGTGATCGGCGATCCCGGCCCCCGGGACATGTTCGATGACCGCGTCTACAAGCGGGGCGCCCTGGCCCTCCACGTGCTGCGGACGGCCATGGGCGACGAGCAGTTCTTCACCCTCCTGCGGGAGTGGACCCGCAAACTCCGCCATGCCACGGTCACGCCTCAGGAACTCTTCACCCTCGCGGATTCACTGGCGCCAGGACTCGACGCGGCCTCACTGCTCAAGCCATGGCTCTACGAAAAGCACCTTCCGCCGCTCCCGGCACCGCTGCCGTGAGCACGTGCGGAGGGAGCCCCTCCGCACGTGTTTTCAGCCGCACCACTCCGGGCGCGGCCAGCACCGGGATGCCGGGCGGGTCCTTCCTCAGACCGTGACCGTCACGCTTGGCCACGGCCTCCTTGGCGGCCCACAGCGCAGCCCGTTCGGCGTTCCTATCCCCGGGCTCCTGCGTCCGGAGCCAGTCCCGTTCCCGTCCGGTGAGGGCGACCTCGTCGAAGCCGTCGAAGATCTCCCGTTCCAGGGTCAGATCCAGACCGATGCGGAAGCCCGGCTTCACCCCCGTCACGACGACGACGGCGCCCCACTCCCCGGCGCGACTGGCGGACAGTGCCACGCCGGACAGGTTCTGTAGGGCTGAATTCTCTAGGGCCGAGCTCTGTGGGGCCGAGTTCTCCGGGTTTCCTTCCGCCAGCAGGTATCCCGGCCGGCCATGTCCCGCGGCCCGGCCGCAATCGGGGCATTCGTAGGCACTGACCAGTCGTCCCGGGCGGACGTCGAGGATCTCCCCCACGAGCTGTCGCTGCACCCGGCGCAAGGCGCCGAAACGTGCTTGCGCGGTGCCCGAGGTGAAGGCGCGGGCCCGGTCCTGTTCGGCGGCGTCGAGGGGCGGAAGGCCGCCGTCGCGCGCGGCATCATCGAGATTGCCCAGCCAGGTGAGAACGCGCATGGTTCCATTGTCCCCGGTGCGGCGGCGCGGCCTCCGCATCCCGTTCAACCGCCGTTCATCGGCCGCGTCTACGGTGACGCCATGAGCATCCTGAACCACTCGCTCACGGGGATCCAGCCGCCGCTCGGCTACTCCGTGCTGGACGATGACGACGACGATCCCGTCCTGCTGGACGCCCACGGCGTGCCGCTCGACACCTGGCGGGAGGGCTATCCGTACAGCGAGCGTCTGGACCGGCCGCGGTATGAGATGGAGAAGCGGCTCCTGCAGATCGAACTCCTGAAGCTGCAGAAGTGGGTCAAGGGGAACGGCCGCCGGCTGCTCCTGGTGTTCGAAGGCCGGGATGCCGCAGGCAAAGGCGGCACCATCAAGCGCTTCACGGAGCACCTGAATCCCCGCGGCGCCCGGGTGGTGGCGCTGGAGAAACCCAGCAGCACCGAACAGAGCCAGTGGTATTTCCAGCGCTATGTGAAGCACCTGCCGGCGGCCGGCGAGATGGTCCTCTTCGACCGCTCCTGGTACAACCGGGCCGGTGTCGAGCGGGTCATGGGATTCTGCACCGACGACCAGTACCAGGTGTTCCTGCGCCAGGTGCCGCTGTTCGAGGAACTCCTGGTCCAGGACGGCATCGATGTGGTGAAGTTCTGGTTCTCGGTGTCCCGCTCGGAGCAGCTGACGCGGTTCACCATCCGCCAGGTCGACCCGGTCCGTCAGTGGAAGCTCTCCCCCATGGATCTGGCGTCCCTCGACAAATGGGATTCCTACACGGAGGCCAAGGAGGCGATGTTCCTGGCGACCGACACCGACCACGCCCCGTGGACCGTCGTCAAGAGCAACGACAAGAAGCGCGCCCGCCTTGAGGCCATGCGCCACGTGCTGAACCTGTTCGACTACGACGGCAAGGACCCCGACCTCGCCACCGCCCCGGACCCGCTGATCGTGGGCCCGGCCTCGCGGATCTTCGAAGACGGAGAGCACCCGTCGTCCTAGGCCCGGGCCCCGCCCCGCCAGCATTCCGTGCCGGATGAGCATCGACTGCTCCGCAGATGTCGTTATGGACGGTCATAACGACATCTACGGAGCAGTCGATGGCTGGGGGCCGGGGCAGGAAGAACGCCACCCTAGACTGGCCGGATGAGTACGATCGACCCTTCCTGGCCCGTTTCCGAGTATGCGTTCCCGGGCCCTCTACGGGATCGGCTCGTGGCAGCCCTTCTCGACGGGACGAAGACGTCCACGTCCTCGCTGCTTCTCGAGTACTCCGCGAACGAGCCGTTGCCGCGCGCGGGCGACCGCGCCGTCGTCGTCGATTCAGCGGGCACGCCGGTCGCCGTGGAGACGGTGAATGCGGTGGAGGTGTGCCGTCTCGCTGCGGTGACCTTGGAGCATGTCCTGTCCGAGGGTGAGGGCTTCGAGTCAGTCGACGAGTGGCGAGCCGCCCATGAAGGGTTCTGGCACTCCGATGAGTTCCGCGATTCCATCGGGGACCCCGGATTCCACGTCACCGACGAGACTGAGGTCGTTTGTGTGCGGATGAGCATCCAAGTGCTTTAAACACATCGACTGCTCCGTACGATGCCGATTTCCCCGGATTTCCGGAGGTTTCGACTTCGCACGGAGCAGTCGATGGTGGTGCGGGGGCGTCAGCGCTGGACGGCTCCGAAGCGCTCCGCCGCGAGCGCGACCGCCGCCGCGCGGGCCTCGGAGGCCTCGTCGGCAGTCAGCGTGCGGTCGTCCGCACGGAACCGCAGGCCGAAGGCCAGCGACTTCTTGCCTTCCGGAATGCCGGTGCCGACGTACACGTCGAACAGCGCGACATCCTCCAGGAGCTCTCCGGCTCCTTCACGCAACGCGTCCTGAACGGCGGCGGCCGGCTGATCGCCGTCGACGATCAACGCCACGTCCTGCGTCGCCACCGGGAAGGTGGAGATCGCCTTCGCCACGACGACGTCAGCCGCCGCGTCGAAGAGGACATCAGCATCGATCTCGAACGCGACCGTACGGACCGGCAGGTCGAGCGACTTCACCAGTTTGGGGTGCAGCTCGCCCGCATAGCCGACGAGTTCGCCGGACCGCAGACGCAGCACAGCGGTGCGGCCGGGGTGGAATGCCTGGTGCGCGCCCTGCTCCACCGCGAGTTCGACGCCGAGGACATCGGCCACGAGCCGTGCGGCATCGACCGCGTCGGCCCAGTCCCAGGCACGCGGGGCATGGCCCGGCGCGGCGGGGCTGTCCTTGCCCGTGAAGACGCCGGCAAGATGCTGCGGCTGTGCAGGGATGCCCTGGTTCAGATCGTCCAGCACCTCGTCGGACGGCTTGGCGCCCAGCGGCGGGATGCCTGCGGAGCCCAGCTCCGCGCCCGGGAGGAACACCAGACCTGCCTCATACAGGGCCAGGTCACGGAAACCACGCGAGATGTTGCGCTTGGCAGTGTCGAGCAGACCCGGAAGAACGGAGGTCCGCAGCCAGCCGAATTCCTCGCTCAGCGGGTTGGCGAGCTTGACGGCAGGCACCGTCGCACCGGCCTCGGGCGTTCCGAACACGTCGTTGGACGCCTTCGTGACGAACGGGTACGCGAGAACCTCCACCAGACCGGAGTCGGCGAGGGCCTGCATCACGCGACGGCGCTGCTTCTGAACGCGGCTCAGGCCCCGTCCGGGAGGCGCCACCGGGAGGGTGGCAGGGATCTTGTCGTAGCCGACCAGGCGGGCGATCTCCTCGGAGAGGTCCTCCTTGGTCTCCAGATCATTGCGCCAGCTCGGAGCGGTGACGGTCCAGCCGCCCTCGGTTTCGGCCACGGTCGCGCCGAGATCCGTCAGGCTGTTCACGATCTGCTCGGGCGTGTACTCCACCCCGATCCGTGCGGAGACGAAACCGGACGGCAGGAAGATGTTCACCGTCTCCGGCGCGGTGCCCACGTCAGTGCCCGCATCGTCGGCGCTCCCACCAGCGAGTTCCACGAGGAGATCCACCACGCGCTGCGCGGCGATGGGTGCCAGGTACCAGTCGACACCGCGCTCGAACCGCTTGGAGGCTTCGCTCGGCAGCTTGTGGCGACGGCGGGCCCTCGCGATGGAGATCGTGTCGAAGTGAGCCGCCTCCACCAGGATGTCCTTGGTACTCGCGGACACTTCGGTGCGGGCACCGCCCATCACGCCGGCGATCCCGATCGCTCCGGAGTCGTCCGCGATGACCAGGTCCTCGGCGTCGAGCGCGCGGTCTTTCTCATCCAGGGTGACGATGCGCTCGCCCGGGAGGGCACGGCGCACCACGATGCTGCCCTCGAGGGTGTCGAGGTCATAGCAGTGGTTCGGCTGTCCGAGTTCCAGCATGACGTAGTTGGAGATGTCCACCGGCAGGCTGATGGACCGGATGCCGGCGAGCCGGAGCCGGGAGACCATCCACTGCGGGGTGGGACGGCTGGCGTCCACGCCGCGGACCACGCGGGCCACGAAGCGGTCGCAGCCCGGCACACCGTAGATCGGAGCATGGTCGGACAGCGTGACCGGGTAGCCCTCGCCCAACGAGGCCGGCACGGAGACTTGAGAAGCCGGATCGGTGAAGGCGGTGCCGGTGGCGTGGGCGTACTCACGGGCCACACCCCGGATGCTGAAGGCGTAGCTGCGGTCCGGGGTCACATTGATCTCGGCCGCCTCGTCTGTCAGACCGAACAGTTCGAGGGCGTCGGTGCCAAGCTCAGGGTCCAGGCCGAGAGTGGACAGCACGATGATCCCGTCGTGCTCATCCCCCAGCCCCAGCTCGCGCGCCGAGGCGATCATGCCGGCGGAGACGTGGCCGTAGGTCTTGCGCGGCGAGATGTGGAAGTCACCCGGCAGGACGGCGCCCGGGAGGGTCACCACCACCTTGTCACCCTCCACGAAGTTGTGGGCGCCGCAGACGATGCCCTGGATGCCGGTAGGCTCGATGCCCTTGCCTTCCAGCGTCTGCTCCTGGCCTTCCGGGACGACGCGGACCTGGCACCAGTTGATGGTCTTGCCGTTGCTCTGCGGTTCCTTGACGAGGGACAGGACCTGTCCCACCACGACGGGGCCGGAGATCGAATCGGCCGGACGGTGCACGTCCTCCTCTTCGAAGCCGACGCGGACCAGGTCCGCCATCAGGTCCTCAGAGGACGCGCCTGCAGGGAGCTCCGTGTACTCACGGAGCCAGGAAAGTGGAATGCGCACGCTTAGATCTCCATCCCGAAGTGCTCGCTGAAACGAATGTCGCCCTCGATCATGTCCCGCATGTCAGGAACTTCATTGCGGAACATGAGGGTGCGCTCGATGCCCATGCCGAACGCGAAACCGGAGTACACCTCCGGGTCGATCCCGGCCGCGCGGAGCACGTTCGGGTTGACCATGCCGCAGCCACCCCACTCGATCCACTGCGGGCCGCCCTTGGCGCCCGGGTGCCAGATGTCGAGTTCGGCGCTCGGCTCGGTGAAGGGGAAGTAGTTCGGACGGAGCCGGATCTTGGCCTCCGCGCCGAACATCTGCCGGGCGAAGTGCTCCAGCGTGCCGCGCAGGTCCGCCATGGACAGGCCCTTGTCCACGGCCAGGCCTTCGAACTGGTGGAACACGGGCGTGTGGGTGGCGTCGACCTCGTCAGTGCGGAAGACCTTGCCCGGGCACAGAACGTAGACCGGCAGTTCGCGTTCCAGCATGGAACGGACCTGGACCGGCGAGGTGTGGGTGCGCAGCAGCAGGTGAGCCTCCGGAGGCTCCACGAAGAAGGTGTCCTGCATCTCGCGGGCCGGGTGGTCCGGCTGGAAATTCAGGGCATCGAAGTTGAACCACTCGGACTCGAGTTCGGGGCCTTCCGCGATCTCCCAGCCCATGCCGACGAAGATGTCGCAGACCTGCTCCTGGAGCACGGAGAGCGGGTGGCGGGCGCCGGCACGGCGACGGCGCGGCGCGGCCGTGACGTCCACGGTCTCTTCGAGGAGGATCCGCGCGTCGTTCTCCTCCTCCAGCACCACGGTGCGGGCGGCGAGCGCCTTGTTCACCTGTCCGCGGGCGCCGCCGATGAGCTTGCCTGCGGCGCTCTTCTGGTCCTTGGGCAGATCGCGGATGGCCGCGTTCGCCTGACTCAGGGGTGATTTCTCACCGGTGTGCGCCAGCCGTGCGGTCTTGAGCTCCTCAAGATCGGCGGCCTCCTCAAAGGCTGCCAGGGCTTCTGCGACAGCGTTCTGGAGAGCGGCCTCATCCAACGGGCTGGGGGCCATGACTTCCTTAGTGGTCTCAGACATGTACCGTGTTTTCGGGTCGAAGGGGTGGTGATGGGCCAATCATGGCCCTGCACAAGTCTAGTACGCAGGCCGTCGTAGGCTGGGCCCATGTCTGGCATGTGGAAAACCCGGGCCGCCCTCAACTGGGTGAATCTGAGCACACTCCTCGGCCTCGCCGTGGCGCGGGCCGCACGCTGCGACGTCGACCGTGGTCCGGAAGGTCTGTGGCTGGCCCGCGACTACCCCTGGGCGTTCCCCGCCGGAGGCGCCTTCACCGTGGGATCCGTGATCCTCGCCCGGCCCGGCCTGTCAGTCGAGAGCAACCCACGCCTGCTCGCCCACGAGGCCCGGCACGCCTGGCAGTACGCCGCCTGTCTGGGTCTGCCTTTCCTGCCGCTCTACGGCCTCTGCGCCGCGTATTCCGTCTGGCGGACCGGAAGCCCGGCGCTGTCGAATCCCTTCGAACGGGACGCGGGCCTTGAGGCGGGTGGCTATATTGGGCCGCAGGACCAGGATCGGTTCTGATCACTCCCTGCGGGGACACGACGAGAGGAACGGCATGGAAACACCGACACGGACCATCTCCGTCACCGGGCATGCGAGCGCCCCGGCGGTGCCGGACATCGCGACGGCACACCTGAGCATCGAAACACTGGCCGGAACGGTGGAGGAGGCGTTCGCGCAGTCCGGGCGCACCATGGACGCCCTGCGGGACGCGCTGCACTCGTCGGGCGTCGAACCGCGCGACGTCGCCACCACCGACCGCTCGCTCCGCGCCGAGCGGAAATGGCGTGACGGGCGCGACGACGGCCTGCTGGGCTACATCGCCCGTGGCACGGTGCGCGTGACACTCCGCTCTCTGCCCGCCGCGGCGGGGATCCTGCAGAGCGCCATCGCGGCCGGAGGGGAAGAGGCCCGGCTCGAGGGGTTCTCCCTCGACGTCTCCGATCCCACCGCGGTCCGGTCGCAGGCGCGTGAGGCCGCCTGGCAGGACGCCCTCGCCCGGGCGTCCCAGCTCGCGGCTTCGTCGGGGGTCACCCTCGACCAGGTCCTCCGGATCGAGGAAGGCTCGGCCGGTGGCGGGCTTCCTCCCATCGCCTTCGCCCGGGTCGCCGCGGCACCGCAGGCGGACGGCGCCATTCAGGCGGGCGAGCAGGACGTCCAGGTGTCGCTCAGCGTCACGTGGTCCCTCGCCTGAGGATTCCGGGCGATGCCGCCCCTCGCTGAGCGCACCCCCTTGAACTCCGTTCGAACATATGTTCGAATACTTGCATGAGATGGGACGCACAGGCACTCCAGCCGGCACTGGTGGACACCGCCACTGCCCCGACGGCCGCCCCGCTGTTGCCGATGGCGGGCCTGCTGCGTTCCATCTCTACGCCCGAGTTCGCGGGGATCACCTTCCATGAGGTCACCGCGAAATCGGTGCTCAACAAGGTCCCGACTCAGTCGACCATGCCGTTCTCCTGGACCATCAACCCCTACCGGGGCTGCAGCCATGCGTGCGTGTACTGCTTCGCGAGGAAGAGCCACACCTACCTGGACTTCGACTCGGGCCTCGACTTCGATTCGCAGGTGGTGGTCAAGGTCAATGCGGCGGAGGTGCTGCGGGCCGAACTGGCCCGCCCGTCCTGGAAGCACGATCACGTGGCCCTCGGCACCAACACGGACCCGTACCAGCGGGCCGAGGGACGCTATCAGCTCATGCCGGGGATCATCGAAGCGCTGGCCGAATCCGGGACCCCGTTCTCGATCCTGACCAAGGGGACGCTCCTGTCCCGGGACATCCCCCTCCTCCGCGAAGCCGCACAGGCGGTGCCGATCGGGCTGGGGATCTCCCTGGCCATGATGAATGAGGAGCTGCAGGCCGCCATCGAACCGGGCACCCCCGGCCCGCGGGCCCGCCTGCGCCTGGTCTCCCGGCTGCGGGAGGCCGGGCTCCCCTGCGGCGTCATGGCCATGCCGATCCTGCCCTATCTGAGCGATTCGGATGATGATCTGGACGCGCTGTTCTCCTCACTCGCGGCGGCCGGGGCGACGGGTGTCACCGCCGGCGCGCTGTATCTGCGACCGGGCACCCGCGAGTGGTTCATGTCCTGGCTGGCCCGCGAACACCCCGCCTTGGTCGGGAAATACCGTCGCCTGTATGCCGGCCCCAAAGGGCAGGGCTCGTACGCCGATCCCGGCTACCGGAAATGGCTCGCACAGCGGGTGGCTTTCTTCAAGAGGAAGCACGGCTTCCCGACGTCGAACGGCTTTGCGCATTCCGAGCTGCAGCAGTCCGAAGGGCAGCAGTCCGCGCTGCACGAGGCTCCCCCTGGTTCGGGCCCTGCCGTGAAACGGGAGGTTCCCGCGGGGCTAGGGGCGGCCCGCAGCAGGGACGGCGCCGTCACGGAGTTCCACCCGGACCCGCGGGTCGAGGAGGCCCGCTATCCCGAAGGCAGCATGGCGTCCCTGAAGAACTGGACTCCGCCATCGCAGGTCAGGCCGTCACACCTCACGCCGTCACAAGCCGGGCCGTCACAGCCCAGCACGGACGGCACCGGCCAGGCCCCCACCGGCGTCACGTCGCGGTTCGCCGGTCCGCCGACGTGGCGCACCCGCTGGAACACCGCGGGGACCGGCACCCAGGAGATGCTCCCGGCCCCCGGCTCGGAAAGCGGTCACCGCCTCCCCGGACGGAGCCTGTCAGGAACCGTTCGCCCGGCGGAGGACGGCGTCCACGATCGGGAAGTCCGCCGGAATCCACGGCAGGGCGTGCAGGGCGCCCTCTTCTAGGGGGACCCAGCGCAACTCGTCGTGGTCCTCGAGCGCCTGCGGGGCGCCCTCACTCACCTCTGCGAGCCACACCCTCATGGTCGCCTTTTCGTTGAGCACCCAGCCGTGGTCGGCACCGGACAGGACTTCGGGTCCCAGCTCCACCGAAATACCGAGCTCTTCCCGGAGTTCGCGGTGCAGAGCCGCCTCCGGTTCCTCACCGGGTTCGACCTTTCCGCCGGGGAACTCCCAGAGCCCTGCCAGGCTTTCGGGGGCGCTGCGCCGGGCGCAGAGCAGCGAACGGGGCTGGGTGAGGGAATCCAGGACGGCGGCGCCGACCACGAGGCGAGGTGCGATAGTCATCGCGGACCAGTCTAGGCCTCTCCTTCGCGACACGTCGCGGCGCGCGGAGGCGGGAGGAAATAGCGCCCAGGGCTCTCGCGTTGCGACAATGGAAACATTGGTCCCGACGTCGTGATCACAGACCAGCCCACCCCTCAGTCAAGGACCCTCCGTGACCACCTCTCCCCCGGCCGGGACCATCGCGCGTCCTCGCCTCACCTCCGCCGCCCTCACCCGGGCGATCGTCGCCCTCGCCCTGGGCGGCTTCGCCATCGGCACCGTGGAATTCGCCATGATGGGCCTGCTCCGGGAAGTCGAGCATGGACTGCACCTGACCACGCCCCAGGCGGGAACGCTCATCTCGGCGTATGCCCTGGGCGTCTGCGTGGGCGCACCCCTCCTGGCCGCCTTCGGCGCTCGGCTTCCGCGCAAGCGCCTCGCCATCGGCCTGATGCTGTTCTACGCTCTCGCCAACGCTTCGAGCATGCTCGCGGACAGCTATGGCGCCATGGCCCTGTCACGCTTCATCTCCGGTCTGCCCCACGGCGCCTATTTCGGCATCGCGGCAGTGATCGCGGCGTCCCTCGTGCCCGCCACCAAGCGCGGCTGGGCCATCTCCATGGTGATGACGGGCCTGACCGTCGCGAACGTGATCGGCGTCCCCTTCGCGACGTGGCTCGGCCAGAACTTCGGATGGCAGCTGCTCTTCGCCCTCGTCTCGGTGATCGCCCTGCTCACGGCCGGCGCCATCGCGCTCTTCGTGCCGTTCGAAGCGAGCATCCCGGGCGCCAGCATCCGCCGGGAGCTCGGCGCCCTCAAGCGCGTCCAGGTGTGGATGGCACTGCTGATCGGCACCATCGGATTCGGCGGGTTCTTCGCCACGTACACGTACATCTCGCACACCATGACCGAGGTGAGCCATCTTCCGGAGAGCCTGATCCCCCTCGTGGTCGCCATCTACGGCCTGGGCATGGTCATCGGCACCATCGTGGGTGGCCGCCTCGCGGACAAGTCCGTGATGGGTTCCATCTACCGTGCGCTCATCGCGATCGCCATCGCGCTCGTCCTGTACACCCTGGCCGCCCCATGGGCGCCCGCTGCCTTGATCATGGTCTTCGTGGTCGGCGGCATCGGTTCGCTCCTCACCACTCCCCTGCAGACCCGTCTGCTGGACGCTTCCCCGGACGCTCCCAGCCTCGCGTCGTCGCTCAATCACGCCGCGCTCAACCTGGCGAACGCGGCCGGCGCCTTCCTGGGCGGTGTCGTGATCGCCCTGGGCTACGGCTACACGGCACCCGCCCTCGTGGGCGCGGTGCTCGCGCTGCTGGGCCTCGGCGTGGCGCTCACAAGCGGACGCCTGGAGCGCCGCTTCCCAGTCCAGTCCGTGCATCACGACATCGAGCACTGAGCACTGAGTTCTGAGCACTACGCTCCAGACACCCGACGCCGGACAAGCTCCCCCGGGCGATCCGGCTACGGAGACGGCGAAGGCCGGGCCATGAGGCCCGGCCTTCGCCGTCTCCGGAGTTCCCCGGCTCCCGTCAGACGGAGGCGCGGTAGATGTCCGGCTCGAGGTAGATCACCCGCGCCGTGGGGACGGCGCTGCGGATCCGGTTCTCGGCGTCGTCGATGGCCTGAGCGATCGCAGCGCCCGTGGCGCCTTCCGGGACGCTGAACTTGGCGGCCACCAGCAGTTCCTCCGGTCCGAGGTGCAAGGTCTTGAGGTGGATGATGCGGGTGCCGTCCTCCTGAATGGCGCGTTCGATCGCGGCGACGTCGTTCGCGGTGGCGGATTCGCCGATCAGCAGCGACTTCGTCTCGAGCGCGAGGACGATGGCGATGGCGACGAGCAGGAGACCGATCATGGCGGTGCCGAAGGCATCCCAGACACCATCACCGGTCACCAGGGTCATGGACACGCCGAAGAGGGCGAACACCAGACCGATGAGCGCGCCGAAGTCCTCCAGCAGGACCACGGGCAGCTCGGGCTGCTTGGCGTTGCGGACGAAGCGCACCCAGCCCTGACGGCCGCGGAGGTGGTTCGCTTCGTGGATCGCGGTGCGGAAGGAGAAGCCTTCGGCGATGATCGCGCCCACCAGGACGGCGAGCGGGACCCACCAGAACGGCCCCTCGATGCCGTGCGGATCGTGGAACTTCTCGTACGCCTCATAGAGGGCGAACAGACCACCCACACTGAACAGGACGATCGAGACGATGAACGCGTAGATGTACCGCTCACGCCCGTACCCGAAGGGATGTTCTGCATCGGCGGCGCGCTTAGCGCGTTTCCCGCCGAGCAGGAGCAGCAACTGGTTCCCGGAATCGGCCACGGAATGGATCGCCTCGGCCAGCATCGAACTGCTGAGAGTGAAGGCATACGCCACGAACTTCATCGCGGCAATGGCGAGATTCGCGGACAGAGCGGCCACCACGGCCTTGTTTCCGCCACTTGCGGACATGATTCCCCTTGAATGATCGGAGTGACAAATCATTCCAAGGCTAGTCGCACGCGACGGATCCCGGGGACGGAAGGGGATCTTTGACGCTCCGTGGCACCGAAGGATTCAGGCCGGAGCAGTGCTCAGCGGCGCTGTGCGCGGGCGCTGGCGTAGAGGCAGACGGTCGC
This sequence comes from Arthrobacter sp. Y-9, assembly GCF_029690065.1. NCBI lineage: Bacteria > Bacillati > Actinomycetota > Actinomycetes > Micrococcales > Micrococcaceae > Arthrobacter > Arthrobacter sp. Y-9. The sequence continues at coordinate 1,308,320 of NZ_CP121463.1, read as the reverse complement.
GGCCGTGCCGAGATTCAGGCTTTCCGCCGAGCCGTAGACCGGAACGGCCACGCGGTGATCGCTCAGTGCGAGTTCCTCCGGGGCGAGGCCCTGAGCCTCATTGCCGAAGAACCAGGCGGTGGGTGACGCCAGGTCGTACGACGGCGCCTGCTCACCGTCCGGGGCAGCGGAACCGGACGCTCCGAGGCGGCGAGCCGCACTGGCGTCCTGGAGCTCGTCCAGATCGAGCGTGCCGTACCCGTCTGCTGCGAGGATCCCGATCCCCCGCTCCGCACAGCGCGCCGCGAGGTCCGCGACATCGACGCCGGTCACCACGGGGAGGTGGAAGAGTGAGCCGGCGGTGGAGCGCACGGCCTTGGGGTTGTAGATGTCGACGCTGGAGCCGGAGTAAATCACGGCGTCCGCACCCGCGGCGTCCGCGGCCCGCAGCACGGTGCCGGCATTGCCGGGATCCCGCACCTGGCACAGCACCGCGAGAAGGCGCGGGCCGGCGTCGAGCACTTCGTCCAGGGGGCGGTGCAGAAAGCGGCAGACGGCCACGATGCCCTGGGGATTGACGGTGTCGGCCATGGCGGCCAGCACCTCGTCCGTGGCGATCCTGGTCCGGACCCCTTCGGCGCCGGCGGCGAGTTCCGGGTAGCGGTCGAGACAGGCCTGGCTGGCGTACAGCTCGGTGACCAGCCCCTCCTCCCCCCGGGACAGGCGTTCGCGGTGGGCCACGAGGGCTTCACGCACGGACTGCGGTCCTTCGGCGAGGAACAGACCCTGCCGGGAACGCGCCGAGCGCCCCGCAAGCCGGGCCACGTCTCTCACCCGGTCGGCCCGGGGATTGGACATGATGGCGGCTTGGGGGCGCTCGGAAAAGCTCACGCTGAGAAGGACTTACTAGTTCTTCGGGGCGGAGGTGTCAGCCGGCAGGGCGTCCTTGGCGAGCTTCACCAGAGCGGCGAAGGTGGCGGCGTCGGACACGGCCAGCTCGGCGAGCATACGGCGGTCAACCTCGACCTCGGCGGCCTTGAGGCCCTGGATCAGACGGTTGTAGGTCAGGCCGTTGGCGCGGGACGCAGCGTTGATGCGCTGGATCCACAGGCGACGGAAGTCACCCTTGCGCTTGCGGCGGTCGCCGTAGCTGTAAACGAACGAGTGGAGCAGCTGCTCCTTGGCCTTACGGTACAGGCGGGACCGCTGGCCGCGGTAACCCTTGGCGCGCTCAAGAACAACCCGACGCTTCTTGTGGGCGTTGACCGCCCGCTTCACACGTGCCACGTGCGTACTCCTTCAATCATTGGCCCGCTCGGCTCGCCCTCTCGGGCGGCTCAGGGCCTTAAGTGGTTGGCCATCCGGCCGGGAAATGGAACTTAGAGGCCCAGCATCTTCTTGATGACCTTGGCATCGCCCTTGGCGACGATGCGGTCGCCGGCCAGGCGGCGGGTCAGGGTGCTGGGCTTGTGCTCCAGGTAGTGGCGGCGGTTGGCCTGCTGGCGCTTGAGCTTGCCGCTACCGGTCAGCTTGAAGCGCTTCTTGGCACCACTGTGGGTCTTCATCTTCGGCATGGGGACCGATCTCCTTACGTTGCCACAGGCCCTGGCGGGCCTGCGAATCACATTCCGGCATCCTGACGGACGCCGTTGGGCTTTCCGCCCTGAGTCCTCGTCATCGGAGGGCCGTCGGGCGAAGGACGGGTGTCTAGTTGGCCTTGCGGGCACCGGGCTTGGGAGTGCCCGGCTTCGGCATGGACGGCTTCGGCGCGGCGGCAGGCTTCGCAGCCGGCTTCGGCGCCGCAGCGGGCTTGGCAGCCGCAGGCTTGGCAGCCGGCTTCGGCTCCTCCACCGGGGCTTCCTTCACGGGAGCCTCTTCGACGACGACTTCCTCAGCCGGAGCCTCCTCGACGGGAGCTTCTTCGACCGGAGCCTCTTCGACGACGGCCTCGTCAGCTGCGACATCCTCAAGCGGTGCCTCCACCGCTGCGGACTCGCTGGCCTTCAGAGCCTCGGCGAGCTGCTCACCGAGGTTGTTGCTCAGCGGAGTGGCGTTGTCCGTGTCCACACGGTCCGACTCGGCCTGGGCCTTGGCTTCGTTCTGAGCCTTGGCCTCGGCACGCTGTGCGGCGCGACGGGCTTCGGCCTTCGCTTCGGCCTTGTTCTTGAGCGGACCGATCACCATGACCATGTTGCGGCCGTCGATGCGCGGGGTGGACTCGATGACGCCGACCTCGGCCACGTCTTCGGCGAAGCGCTGGAGAAGGCGGATGCCCATCTCGGGACGCTGCTGCTCACGGCCACGGAACTGGATCATGGCCTTGACCTTGTCACCGGCGCCGAGGAAGCGCAGTGCGTGACCGCGCTTGGTCTCGTAGTCGTGCTTGTCGATCTTCAGGCGGAACCGGATTTCCTTCAGGACCGTGTTGGTCTGGTTCTTCCGGGCCTCGCGTGCCTTCACTGCGGCTTCGTACTTGTACTTGCCGAAGTCCATCAGCTTGCAGACAGGCGGCTTGGCCTGAGGCGCAACCTCAACGAGATCAAGGTCTGCTTCTGCGGCCAGACGGAGGGCGTCCTCGATGCGGACGATACCCACCTGCTCACCGGCTGGGCCGACCAACCGCACCTCGGGGACGCGGATACGCTCATTGATACGTGGATCGCTAATGTGTAGCTCCTGTTGCTCGTTGCCTTGTTCCACTGGCAATGAGAAAGGCCTCCTCTTGCCAGTGCAAGCGGAGGCCTCAGGAAACTGAGTCGGACAAAGATCACAGCGCCGGAACATCACCTGAGTGATGGCCCTGCACAGGACTGCCGTCCTATTCTGACCCGGCGACCTTCAGTGTCCTGTTCCGGGGGCCTGAGCCCCTGGCCGAACGGCGGTCGACGCGGGTGGGAGAAATCTCCACTTGCAAACTAAGAGTAAATCTTACACGACTCCGGCACACGAATGCGAACGGCGCGCCCACACAGTGCTCGCGTCGGGTAACGACTCCCAGTTGGTCTGTGCCAAGCTTATCAAATGAGCACTTTTGAACACGAAGACCACGGCACCGCTGCGGGCGACCCCGCCGCCGGGCACACCCGCGACATCGCCGAAGTCCCCGCGGTCGAGGTCATCTCCACCGCGGCCGTCCACCTCATGAGCGCCGCCGCCGTGAAGCTCGGCCTCGCGGACGATCCGAACGCCGAGGACCTCAAGGACCTCGATGAGGCCCGCAAGCTGATCACCGCACTGGCGGGCTTCATCACGGCGGCCGCCCCCGAGATCGGCTCCCAGCACGCCGGCCCATTGCGTGACGGCCTGCGCACCCTGCAGCTCGCGTTCCGCGAAGCCTCCCTCATCAAGGATGAGCCCGGCAAGGGCCCCGGCGAGAAGTTCACCGGCCCCGTCAACTGACGCGGCACATCCATCACGACGACGGCGGGGCGCCACCTGGAGAAGGTGGCGCCCCGCCGTCGTCGTGTCCGGGAGCGGTGGAGGACAGAGTGCCTCTCGTTCAGACCGAGGCGAGCCGTCGGCGGACGACGCGGGCCACCGTCGCCACGACGACGAGGAGCACCCCGGCCACGCCGATCGCCACGAATCCCGACCATGGCCCGATGCGATCGATGAAGAGACCCGTCATCGGCGAACCCAGGGCGGTGCCGGCGGTGAGGAACGAGCCGTACCAGCCCATGGCCTCGCCGCGCCGGTCCTCGTCCACCAGATCGGCCACGTACTCCGAGGCGGAGGACAGCACCGGGGCGCAGAGCAGGCCGGGCAGGTTGGAGAGCAGCGCCAGGGACCAGGTGTCCTGCGCGAAGCCCATCGGGATGGTCAGCACGGCCATCGCCAGGAGCAGCAGCATGGGCGAGACCTTGCGCTTCATGGCCCCGTAGAGGATGCCGCCCACCATCGAGGACGCGCACCAGAAGAAGAACACGATCCCCAGCTCGGCCTCGTTGCCATGCTGGCGCAGGAGGCCGACGATCGACACGTCGGTGCCGCTCAGTACGAGCCCCGCGCCGGCGGCCGTCAGGAACACGGCCACGAGGGCGCCACTGATCCAGGAGAACGACTTCACCAGTCGGCGCCGCGCGTTCTCTCGCTCCGCCACGGCCGGCCCCGGAGGACGGGTGGCCACTTCCAGCAGTTCGCCCGCCGCGCCCTGAGGATTGCCGGCCGCGGTGTCGGCCACCGCGTGCTCGGCCGCTTCGCACTCCGCGGCGCGCTGCTCCTGCTCCTCGTCCGCCGTCGCCACTCCCTCGCGACGGGTGGGCGGGTTCATCCAGACCAGGAACAGGCCGGCAAGGGCCGTCAGCCAGCCGACCAGGGTCAGACCCCACACGGTGGACCAGGTGGTGGCCAGCACCGCGGCGGCGGCCGGGCCGATCATGAAGACGAGTTCCGTGGCGATCGAGTCGAGCGCATAGGCGGTGCGCATCCGCTCTCCGTGCACCAGGACACCCAGCGACTGACGGATCACGCTGAAGATCGGCAGGCTGAAGGCCCCGCCCACCAGGGCGAGCGGGAGGATCCATTCGTAGGACACATGCGGGATGACGGTCCAGATGACGGCTTCCGAGATGATCGACGGGATCAGGGCGACGCGGAGTCCCGCGACGTCCACCCGGCGGCCGCGCCATGGAGCCCCGACCGCGATGCCGATGGTGAACAGCGCCGCCGCGACCCCCGCCTCGGCGAAACCCTTCCCGAGGGTCAGCACGATGTGCAGGGTGAGCAGGATGCCCGACGCGGAATGCGGAATCCTCGCGATCATCCCCACGAGCAGCAGCCAGCGGACCTCCCGTTCAGCCAGGAGCTCCTTGTAGCGTGCGAAGTTCACGTCTCTGTTCCTTTGCGCGAGTCGTGATCACCCCGCGCTTCCCGGCACGGAGGATCAGGCTTGATGGAGGGTGACTTTGACCTCGATCGAATCAACACCCTCAGCAAGTGTTTCATTTCCCGCCCAGCTCTGCTGTAAAGCGGACACCACTGCACTGACCTGGGCCGATTCCAGTCCGGGCTTCAGCGCGAGGATCACGCACAGCTCCGGTCCGAGGCCGCCGCCGGGGACCTCTTCCCCGCGCGCGTCACGGGCGGCGACGCCGGAGCCCCGGCGCACCTGGATGTCCCCGACCTCCGGATGCCCCACGGCACTGGCGCGGAACGCCTCGGCGACATCAGGGTCCAGGTAGGACGGCATCCACGGCTTCTGCTGAGCCAGCGCCCACAGCGGGGCCCGGCGTACCACGAAGGTGAAGTCGCTGCCGGGGTCGAGCACGAGCAGCTGCGCCTTCTCCGACACCGCCGACAGCGCCGCGCGGGCGGCGTAGGCGGCCACGGGACGGGCCTCGGGGTGCCAGGCCTCGAGCGCGCGCACCGAACTGAAGACGGGCATGGCGATCCGACCGTCCGGGGCCTGCATGGTGACCATGGCCATGTCGGCCTGCTTGTCGGCGTGCAGGCCGTCGTGCCCTTCGCCCTCCTCGGCCAGCTGAGCCACGATCGGGATGAACACCCGGGAGGTCGCCAAGGCGTCGAGGACGCCGTCCTCTCCCCCCGTTCCGGCGCGCAGGGCGTTGAGCGCCGTCGTCAGACCGGGGTTCGCCTCGCCGTCGTCGTTCTCGAAGTTGTGGATGTGGGAGTCCTCACCGGCCAGCGAGCGGCCGGCCCAGGGGCGACCCGCGGAGTCGGTCGGACCGCCCGCCCCGGCGAGAGCCGCGGCGATGTGACCGGGAAGTTCGCGACGTTCCGTCATGCCGGCCTCAGCGGCGTCCGGCCACGTCGAGCGCTTCGGGCAGCGTGAAGGCGCCGGAGTACAGGGCTTTGCCGATGATCGCTCCTTCGACGCCGAGCGGGACCAGCGCACGCAGCGCCTCCAGATCGGCGAGGCTCGAGATGCCGCCCGAAGCGACGACCGGCTTCCCGGTCTTCTCCACCATCTGACGCAGAAGCTCGACGTTCGGGCCCTGGAGCGTGCCGTCCTTCGTCACATCCGTCACGACGTACCGTGCGCAGCCGGCGTCCTCCAGGCGGGCGAGCACCTCCCAGAGGTCACCGCCCTCCTTCGTCCAGCCGCGGCCGGCGAGCGTGGTGCCGCGGACATCCAGGCCGACGGCGATCCGGTCACCGAACCGCTCGATCGCACGGGCGGTCCATTCGGGGTTCTCCAGCGCCGCGGTCCCGAGGTTCACGCGGGCCACGCCGAGGTCGACCAGGGCGCGCTCCAGGCTGGCATCGTCCCGCAGACCTCCGGACAGCTCGACCTTCAGATCGAGCGAGGTCACCACTTCACGGAGGATCTCCGCGTTGTCGCCCCGGTCGAAAGCGGCGTCCAGGTCCACCAGATGCACCCATTCGGCGCCGTTCTGCTGCCAGTTGAGCGCGGCCTCGAGCGGCGTGCCGTAGCTGGTCTCACTGCCGGCCTCGCCCTGGACGAGCCGCACGGCCTGGCCGTCGACGACGTCGACGGCGGGCAGCAGCTCAAGGACGGGAAGCTGGGTCTGGGTCATGATCCCTCCGGGCGGCGCACGGGGCGCCTATTTCGAGTCAAGGGTGAACAGGTAAGCGGCGACCAAGGCCATGGCGGCCAGGACGAAGAACGCGATGCTGAGCCAGCGGGGCTTCTTCTGCTGGATGAAGGAGATCCCCCCACCGATCAGCAGGCCGCCCAGGCCCATGAGCAGAATGGACCACATCAGGAATCCGCACCCGCTTCCGGGGTCGCCACGGACCCCGTGGAGGAAGCGGCGCGACCCTTGCGCAGAGAGCCGACCCAATTGCGGAGCAGCCGTGCCCCGGCCTCCCCGGACTTCTCCGGGTGGAACTGGGTGGCGCTCAGCGGACCGTTCTCCACCGCGGCGATGAACGGAGCGCCGTGCTCGGACCAGGTGACCTTCGGCGGGGCCATGTGCGGCTGCGTGACGTCGAAGTCCCAGGTCTGCACACCGTAGGAGTGCACGAAGTAGAACCGCTCGTCCTCCACACCCTCGAACAGGAGGCTTCCTTCGGGGGCCTTGACGGTGTTCCAGCCCATGTGGGGCACCACGGAGGCCGGCAGCAGTTCCACCGTGCCGGGCCATTCGCCCATGCCCTCGGCTTCCACACCGTGCTCCACGCCCTTCTCGAAGAGCACCTGGAGACCGACGCAGATGGCCAGCACCGGACGTCCACCGGCCACGCGACGGCCGATCAGACGGATCGCATCGACGTCTTTGAGTTCCTTCATGACGGTCGCGAAAGCGCCGACGCCGGGGACGACCAGGCCGTCCGCGTTCAGGACGTCCTCGGGCCGGGCGCTCAGGGTCACCTGGGCGCCGGCGGCCTCGAGGGCGCGCACCGCGGACCGCACATTGCCGGAACCGTAGTCCAGCACGGTGACGGTCGGTTTCCCCTCCGGACTCTCCGGCTTCCGGCCGGTGTGGGCGTCGCGGACCGCGCCGTCCTCGAGGGACTGGGCGGGACCCGTCGTGTTCTCCTGCTCGCTCACAGTGCTCCCTTGGTGGACGGAATGCCCTCGACGCGGGGATCGGGTTCGATCGCCGCACGCAGGGCACGGGCGAAGGCCTTGAACTGGGCCTCGACGATGTGGTGGGGATCGCGGCCGCGCAGCACATCCATGTGGAGGCAGATCCCGGCGTGCAGCGTGATGGCCTCGAAGACGTGACGGGTCAGCGAGCCGGTGAAGTGCCCTCCGATCAGGTGGTACTCCTGACCGGCCGGCTCACCCTCGTGGACCAGGTACGGACGCCCGGAGACGTCGACGACGGCGCGCGCCAGCGCCTCATCAAGCGGCACGGTGGCGTCGCCGAAGCGACGGATGCCGGCCTTGTCGCCGAGCGCCTTCTTCAGCACCTCGCCGAACGTGATGGCCACGTCCTCCACGGTGTGGTGTGCGTCGATGTGGGTGTCACCGGTGGCCCGGACCGTCAGGTCGATCAGGGAGTGCTTGCACAGCGCATTGAGCATGTGGTCGTAGAACGGCACCGTGGTGCTGATCTCGGCGACACCGGTGCCGTCCAGATCGATGCTGACGAATACGCTCGACTCGCTCGTGCTGCGTTCCATGCTGGCGGTGCGGGGCGTGCTCGCTGCGCTCATGCGGGAGACTCCTTCTGATGACGTGCTGTGTGAATGTCGATGGTCTCCGGCCGTTCCGGACCCCGCGAGGGTCCGGCGATCCGGAGGGGCGGCCGCCCGGTCCACAGGTGGATCGCCCTTGGGCGGGATGCCGTTCAGGCGGAATGCCCGAGCAGCTCCCGGAGCCGGGTGAGGAATGCCGTGGTCTCCGCCTCCGTGCCGGCAGTGACCCGGAGATGCCCCGGGATCCCGACGTCGCGGATCAGCACTCCGGCGTCCAGGAGGCCCTGCCAGATGGCCGCGGGGTCCTCCATGCCGCCGAAGAAGACGTAGTTCGAGTCCGAGGACGCGGGCTTCAGACCCATCTCCCGGAGCTCCGTCACGATGCGATCGCGCTGGACCTTGATGTCCTCCACGTCCGCCATGAGCAGTTCCCGGTGAGACAAAGCGGCCAGGGCGGTGGCCTGCGTGATCGCCGAGAGGTGGTACGGGAGACGGACCAGTCGGAGGGCGTCGGTGATCTCAGGGGCGGCGGCCAGATAGCCCAGACGGGCGCCCGCCAGGGCGAAGGCCTTGCTCATCGTGCGGCTGACGATCAGACGCTCGCGGCCGGGCAGCAGCGTGAGGGCGCTCGGAGTCCCTTCATGCGCGAACTCGTGGTACGCCTCGTCGACGATCACGATGGTCCGGCTCGCCTCGCCCGCTTCATACACGGCTTCGACCACGTCGAGGCCGAGCTTGGTGCCGGTGGGATTGTTCGGAGAGCACAGGAAGACGACACTCGGGCCGAGTTCACGCACCTGCCGCGCAGCGGACTCCGCGGAGAGTTCGAAGTCGGCGTCGCGGACGCCCTTCACATATTCGGTGTCGGTGCCGCTGGCCAGCAGGGGGTACATGGAGTACGTCGGGGGAAAGCCGAGTGCGGTGCGGCCCGGTCCACCGAAGGCCTGGAGGATCTGCTGCAGCACTTCATTGGACCCGTTGGCGGCCCAGATGTTCTCGGCGGTGAGGCCGTGGCCCAGGTAGTCGGCCAGCGCGGTGCGAAGTTCCGTGAATTCCCGGTCCGGGTACCGGTTGAGGGTCGTGGCGGCGTGGGTCACGGCTTCCGTGATGGCCTGGACCACCGGAGCGGGAACGCCATGGGTGTTCTCATTGACGTTCAGAAGCACGGGGACGTCGATCTGGGGGGCACCGTAGGGGCTGATCCCCCGGAGATTGTCTCGCAGGGGAAGCTTCGCCAAGCGCTGCATTTGTTCGCTCACCCGTACAGTCTAGTTTGCCCGGCTCCCCCGCCTTGAATTGTTGCTCCACCCAGGCCGGCCCACGAACCGAACGGGGCACGCACGCTGGTGAGTGGCGGATCGCCAGGCGGGATCAGAGGGGCCGGGCCGACGTCGCGCCGACTCAATGGCGAGTTCGATCAGCGCCGACCTGGATCAGTGCCGGAGTTGATCAGTGCCGGACCGGATCAGCGCCGGACTGGATCAGCGCTGGTCCGAATCAACTCCGCTGTGGATCAGCGCAGTTTTGATCAGCGCAGTTTTGATCAGCACTGCCCCGAACAGCACTGGCCCGATCAGCACTGTTTTGATCAGCGCTGTTCTGATCAACGCTGTGCGGGAACGAAGAGGTCCTGCCCCGCAACGATCTCCGACGCCTTCAGATCGTTCAGGCGAGCGATCTCACCGACCACTTCACGGGTGTCCCGCCCGGGAGCGACCCGCTGAGCGATGGCCCAGACCGTGTCTCCGGGCTGAACGACCACGGTCTGAGACGAACCCACGGAGTGCGTGTCGCTCGCGATGGCCGGCGTGAGCAGCATGCCCAGCGCGACGGTGATGATCGCGGCGAGCAGGAGCGCGGCCGGCAGGCCGAAGAAGACGAACCGCCCGCGGCGGGTCAACCGCATCCGCGGAGCAGTCTGCGTTCCGGTGATCGCAACAGCCTGTGCTGACATTTCGATTCCTCGCTTCCATCACGCCGCTTGGCATCTACGTTCGATGGCAATACGCCGTACATCCAGCTCGGTTCGAACATGTATTCGAACCTTGTTACTACTATTTTTAGGACATAGCTACGAACGCTGTCAAGACTCGCTAGAACAAATGTTTGATTCGGGCATCCTCCTGGCCTAGCGTTGGACGCAGGAAGAGTTCCTTCGGTGAACAGCACACCAGGGGGCACTGACAAAAATTTCGAGCCGCCCGGACCAGGGGCTGGCGAGAGCGACCGGGAGGACCCGGCCTCCCCGGAGGTCGGGGAGGCCCCACACGAGATCCAGGGAGTGACAGATGGCCAGGAGTTCATCGAACGAAGCCGGCCCCGGCAGGGCGCCGGCCAATCGCGGCCTCACTCCCCGCCAGAAGAAGATCCTGGAGACCATCCAGCGCTCGGTCGAGGCCAAGGGGTACCCGCCGTCGATGCGGGAGATCGGGGACACGGTGGGGCTCGCGAGCCTCTCCAGCGTCACGCACCAGCTGAGCCAGCTGGAGCGCCTCGGTTACATCCGCCGCGACCCGAAGCGCCCCCGCGCCATGGAGATCCTCATCCCGCTGACGCTGGACTCCCGGGAGTCTCCCCGCGTGGCGTCGCTGCCCGAGCCCCGGTCGATCGTGGCGGAGCTCAGCACATCGTCGGACGCCGCCATGGTCCCCCTGGTCGGGCGCATCGCGGCCGGTGGCCCGATCCTGGCCGACCAGCAGGTGGAGGACGTCATGCCGCTCCCCCGCCAGCTCGTGGGCCACGGCGAACTCTTCATGCTCCAGGTGGCGGGCGATTCGATGATCGACGCGGCCATCTGCGACGGCGACTGGGTGGTGGTCAGGCGCCAGAACAACGCCGAGAACGGGGACATCGTCGCCGCTCTCCTCGACGACGAGGCGACCGTGAAGACGTTCCGCCAGCGTGACGGTCACACCTGGCTGCTCCCCCAGAACACGCGCTATGAGCCGATTCTCGGTGACCATGCCACCGTCATGGGCAAGGTCGTCTCGGTGCTGCGCTCACTCTGAGAAACCCCACCGGCCGGCGCGGCGCGCGCCGGAAGACGAACGACAGACGGCGAGGGCCTGAGCGGAGATCCGCTCAGGCCCTCGCCGTCTGTCGTGGTGGCCGCCCGGCTCAGCTCTTCGCCGCAGCGGGCTCCTCACGTCCGGACAGCCGTTGGAGCGCCGACAGCACCACCTGACGGTCGGTGGTCGGCCAGAACGGCGGCAACGTGGACCGGATGAACCCTCCATAGCGCTCCGTGGCGAGCCGGGAGTCCAGCACGGCGACGACGCCCTTGTCACCCGTGGAGCGGATGAGGCGCCCCGCGCCCTGGGCCATCTTGATCGCGGCGCTACTGGCCGAGATCGCCATGAACCCGTTGCCCCCGTTCTGGGCGACGGCGCGGGACCGAGCGGTGTTGAGCGGATCGTCGGGACGCGGGAACGGGATCCGGTCCATGATGACCAGTCGGCAGGAATCACCGGGCACGTCCACGCCCTGCCACAGGGTGAGCGTGCCGAAGAGACACGTGTCCCGGTCGTCGGAGAACTCCTGGATGAGGGAACTCATCGTCGCCTCCCCCTGGCAGAGGATCGGGACGTCGACCCGTTCGCGGACGTAGTCCGCCGCCTCCTCCGCGGCCCTCCGTGAGGAGAACAGGCCCAGGGCCCCACCGCCCGAGGCCTTGATGAGGTCCACCACCTCGTCCAGCGCCTCCGGCGAGATGCCGCGGCCCGGTTTGGGCAGATGACGCGCGACATACAGCATGCCCTGACGCGGGTAGTCGAACGGGGAGCCGACGTCGACGCCCACCCAGTCGGGGGCGCCCGGACCCTGCAGACCCACATCGCCGGCGGCCTGGTCGAACGCTGCGCCGATGGCGAGGGTCGCCGAGGTGAGGATCGCGGTGTGGCCGTCGAACAGTCCGTCGCGGAGCTTCATGGCCACGCTGAGAGGCGCCACGGTCACGGTGGCGGGCGCGTCGTCGTCGGCTGGGCGATATCCGGTGCCGGGCTCGAAGGTGCCGCTGCGGGTCACCCAGACGACCTCTTTCCGCTCAGCCGCCACGAGGAGACGTTCGCTGACTTCGAGGAGCTGCGTCAGGCGCGAGCGGGCCGCCTGCAGGGCGCCGTCGGCAGGCTGTCCCTGCTCGGGCTTCGAGTCGGACAGCGCCGCACGGCAGGCCTCACGCACGGCGTCGATGGCCCGGCCGAGCGGTTCCTCGGGTCCGCGTGGCAGCAGGCCGGTGGACAGCAGACCCAGTTCGGCTTCCAGAGCGCCGGCCGCCGCGTCGAGCGCTTCGACGGTGATGTGGGCGTGACGGCGGGCGGCCCGTGCCGCGGCGGTCACCATCGCCTCGGACAGCTGACCGGTGACCGCACTCGTGACACGGTCCTGCAATTCATGGGCCTCGTCCACGACCACGACGTCGTATTCGGGCAGCACGGCGACGCCTTCAAAAGCGTTGATGGCCAGCATGGCGTGGTTCGTGACGATGACATCCGACTCGGCGGCCGTGGCCCGGGCCCGCTCACTGAAGCACTCTTCGGACATCGGGCATTTCGCCGGGCCGAGGCATTCCAGCGCCGTGACGGACACCTGCCGCCAGGCCCGTTCGGAGACGCCCGGGGTCAGGTCGTCCCGGTCTCCGGTGTCGGTCTCCTGCGCCCATTCGCGCAGCCTCAGGATCTCGCGGCCGAGCTGGGTGCCCGGACCGTTGCCGAGGCTCGGACCGTTGTTCGAACTGAACAGCGCGCCATCGGCCCCCATGCCGAACAGCTGATCGTCCGACGCGTCCTCCTCCGGGAAGCCGCCGCCCACCTTGTGCAGGCACAGGTAATTCGATCGGCCCTTCACGAGGGCGGTCTTCACCGGACGAGGGAGCTCAGGGGTGACGGTCTCGAGCAGCCGGGGCAGATCCCGGCCCATGATCTGAGCCTGCAGCGCGAGCGTCGCCGTCGAGATGACGGCACGGTGCCCATTGCGCACCGCGTCGTCGATCACAGGCACGAGGTACCCGAGCGACTTGCCGGTGCCGGTGCCCGCCTGGACGAGCAGATGACGCTGCTCCTCCAGGGAGGCGGCGACCTGCCGCACCATCTCGTGCTGGCCGGGGCGGTTCTGGCCTCCGAGACTGCCGACGGCGGTGTCCAGGAGGGACAGCGCCCGCCGGATGGCGGGGCTGTCCCTCCTGGTCTCCTCCTCCGGCTCCTGCGTGGCCGCGGGCGTCTCACTCATGGATGACGAACTGCTCCAGTTCCGCTGCCAGGGATTCCCGGACGACGACGGTGACCCGCGTGCCCTCCCCGGTGTGCTCGAGGTTGAGGATCTCGGACTCCCCTTCGTGCAGCTTGTTCAGCAGGTCGCCGCGCTGGTACGGCACGAGCAGTTCCATCCGCACATCGGGACGCGGGATGGAACGGCTGATCTCCGCCAGCAGCTCCGGAATGCCGGCGCCGGTGCGGGCCGACACCTCCAGGCAGCGAGGCTCCCTCTGCTTCAGGCGTTCCACCACGAACGGATCCGCGGCATCCACCTTGTTCAGCAAGATGATCTCGGGGACCTTGCGCGCATCCACTTCGGTGAACACCTGACGGACCGCCGCGATCTGACCTTCCGGGTCGGGGTGCGAGGCGTCCACCACGTGCAGGATGAGATCCGAATCGGCCACTTCCTCCAGCGTGGAGCGGAACGCCTCCACGAGCTGCGTCGGCAGGGACCGCACGAAACCGACCGTGTCCGCCAGCGTGTAGGTGATGCCGTCCGGCGTCTGGGCACGGCGCACCGTGGGGTCCAGGGTGGCGAACAGCGCGTTCTCCACCAGCACCCCGGCGTCGGTGAGCCGGTTCAGGAGCGAGGACTTACCGGCGTTGGTGTAGCCGGCGATCGCCACCGAGGGGACTTCGTGACGCTTGCGGTTGGCACGCTTGGCCTCACGGGCAGGCTTCATGGCGTCGATCTCACGACGGAGCTTGGCCATGCGGTTGCGGATCTTCCGGCGGTCCAGCTCGATCTTCGTCTCACCGGGACCACGGGAGCCCATGCCGGCGCCCGCGCTGCCCACCTGGCCACCGGCCTGACGGGACATGGATTCACCCCAGCCACGCAGACGCGGCAGCAGGTACTCCAGCTGGGCCAGTTCGACCTGCGCCTTGCCCTCGCGGCTCTTCGCGTGCTGCGCGAAGATGTCCAGGATGAGGCCGGTGCGGTCGATGACCTTCACCTTGACGATGTCCTCCAAGGACCGCCGCTGCGAAGGCGCCAGCTCGGAGTCGACCACCACGGTGTCGGCGCCGGTGGCCATGACGATGTCACGGAGCTCCAGCGCCTTGCCGGAGCCGAGGAACGTCCCGGGGTCCGGCTTGAGGCGCTTCTGGACGAGTCCGTCCAGCACCTCGGAACCGGCGGTCTCGGCCAGTGCGGCGAGCTCCCGCAGGGAGTTCTCCGCATCGGCGAGGGTGCCTTCGGTCCACAGCCCGGCCAGGACCACACGCTCCAGACGGAGCTGCCGGTACTCGACCTCGGTGACGTCCTCGAGTTCGGTGGACAGGCCGGCCACGCGCCGGAGCGCGCGGCGTTCGGCCAGGTCCTGCTGCAAGCCGTCGAACTCGCTGTGTTCCCGGTCCAGCGTGGACAGGGCCTGGGCTTTGGAGCCCAGCACGGTAGCGCGGGGGGTGCCGGAGCCGGCCCCCGCTTCCGGTTCCACCGCGTCGGAATCGGTGGCGAGGATGCGGTCGATGACGGCCTGCATCTCCTCCGGGCTCAGTTCAGAACCAGAATGAGTCTGTTCAGTCATGGTCTCCCTCAAAGCGTTGAATCCCATGCTAGCCGGAGGCTCCGACAACACGGGCAAGTGGTGAAAGGAGGTGCGGAAAGGAAAAACACGTCTTCCGGGATCTCGAATGATCAGTCTGGAAGGAATTCCTGTACTACCGCACCGCTGGGGTCAGGGTCACGGGGTCGACCGGTGCCGCGCGTCGGCAGGCTTCACCTCGGGATCAGCATGAACAGCGGATCGATCAGGGAAGCGGCGCGCGGGTCCGGGACTCATTACAGGAAAGACAGCATTGCATCATTCTACCAGCTCCCGCGCCTGCCCACAGCCCACTAAGGTTGCACGCATGGAGTCCGCACACTACTTCAGCAGCGAGCCCGCAGGCGAGTTCATCCGCAAGCCGCTCAGCGTCGTTCTGGACGGCCGGGAGCGGTCCCTGCACACCTCCGCGGGCATCTTCAGCCCCGACGCCATCGACAAGGGAACCCGGATCCTCCTGGACGAAGTGCCCGCACCGGCTCCGGAGGGGTCATTCCTCGACATCGGCTGCGGCTGGGGACCCATCGCCCTGACCCTGGCGCTCAAGTCCCCGGACGCGCGCGTCACCGCCGTGGACGTCAACCAGCGCTGCATCGCACTGACCACCGAGAATGCGGCCACGCTGGGGCTGGGCAACCTGAGCGCCTCGCTCCCCCAGGACGTCGACCCGGACCTCGGTTTCGACCTCATCTGGTCCAACCCGCCCATCAGGATCGGCAAGGCGGAACTCCACGAGCTGCTGCAGCTCTGGCTCCCCCGGCTCAACCCGGGCGGCGAGGCGTTCCTGGTCGTCCAGAAGAACCTCGGTTCGGACTCGCTGCAGAAATGGCTCGCGGAGACGCTTCCCGCCGGGTTCGGCGTCTCACGGTTCTCGACCGCGAAGTCGTTCCGCGTCCTGCGGGTCGTCCGCGAAGGCTGACGCCCTCCGGCCGAGCAGGCTCCTCGCCGTACGACGACGCCGCCGGAGCCGCCCGCCGTCGTCGACGTCTGGCACGCGCGTCCCCGCTCAGCCGCGGCCCGGTTCTCAGGCCAGGCGGCCGCGTGCCACGATCGTCGCGGGACCACTGAGGACCACGTGCTCCCCGTCGGCAGCGGCCGGCAGGAACTCGACGCCGACCACGCCGCCGGGCACCTGAACGTCCCAGCGTGACGGTGCGCCCGCACCCGCCCAGTACCGGATCGCCGCGGCGGCCGCGCACGCGCCGGTGCCGCACGACTGGGTCTCCCCGACGCCGCGTTCGTGCACGCGCATGGTCACGTGGCCCTTGCCGTCCTGCACGAGCGGCTCCGCGGGCACCACGAACTCGACGTTCGTGCCATTCGGCGGGGTCGGGTGCACCGCGGGGATCTCGGTGAGCGGAAGCGCGGCGAGCTCATCCAGCCCAGCCAGTGCGAGGACGGTGTGGGGGTTGCCCATGGTGATCGACAGCGCCGGACGTTCGCCGTCCAGACCGCGCGTGGTGACGAGTGAATCGACGGCGCGCTCGGCGGCCTCCTCCGGGTGGATGAAAGCCCACGGCCCCATGTCCACCGCGTAACCCTCCGGGACCAGGGTGACGACCTTGACGCCGGCCCGCGTGCCGATCTTGAGGAGGGAGTTGTCATCGAGACGGGCGAGCCCGGAGTCGAGCAGGAAGTGCACGAAGGCACGGACGCCATTGCCGCACATCTCGGCGATGGAGCCGTCGTTGTTGCGGTAGTCCATGAACCACTCGGCATCCGGCTCGGAGGCGAGCAGCTCCTGGCCCTCGGGCAGAAGGCGGGAGGGGATGGCGCGGATGAGCCCGTCACCGCCGATGCCCTGGTGCCGGTCGCACAGCACGGCCACCTGCTCCGCCGTGAGAGGACGCAGGCCGTCGGGGTCCGCGATCAGCACGAAGTCATTGCCCGTGCCGTGGCCCTTGGCGAACTCCAGGCCGCTCAGTCCAGCGAGGACGACGGCGGCGGGAGCGGGAAGCGTCTCAGTCATGGTTCCAGCGTACAGATGTTCACCTAAGAGACAGAACCCGGGAACGCCTCCTCCACCCGGCGCAGAGCCTGGTCCACGAGGTCCGGTGCGGTCCAGTCCAGCCAGTGGATCCGGGGATCCGCCCGGAACCAGGTGAGCTGCCGGCGCGCGAACTTCCGCGTCGCCACGATCGTGTCCTCGACGGCTTCCGCCACGGTGAGGTCGCCGTCCTGGGCCGCCAGGAACTGCGCGTACCCGATCGCCCGGCACGCTGTCTTCCCCTGCCGCAGTCCGCGCGCGTCCAGCGCGCGGACCTCGTCCTGCAGCCCCTGCGCCACCATGCGGTGGACCCGGCGGGCCAGGCGCTCTTTGAGGACCTCGCGGTCTGCTACGAGGCCGAGCTGGAGCGTCGGCTGAACGTACTCCCGCGTCGGCATGAACGAACTGAAGGGCCGCCCCGTGAGCTGGTGCACCTCGAGGGCGCGGATGACCCGTCGTTCGTCCTGCAGACGCTCCGCGCTGACGGGATCGACCGCCCGGAGACGTTCGCGGAGGGGCGCCAGCCCGTGGGACGCCGCTTCGGCCTCCAGCGTGGCGCGCAGCTCAGGATCAGTGCCGGGGAACTCCAGGACGTCGAGAGCTGCGCGGACGTACAGCCCGGAGCCTCCGACCAGGATGGGCACCGCTCCACGGCCCCGGATGTCGTCGATCAGCGCCCGGGCCTGGCCCTGGAAATCACTGACACTGGCCTCCTCGACCACGTCCAGGATGTCCAGGAGGTGGTGGGGCACCCCTTCACGTTCCGCGACACTGAGTTTCGCCGTCCCGATGTCCATGCCCCGGTAGAACTGCAGGGCGTCCGCGTTGATGATCTCCCCGCCCAGCCGCTCAGCGAGACGCAGTCCCAGCTCGGACTTCCCCGTGCCGGTGGCCCCGACGACGGCGAGCAGCGGCATGGGACGGTCAGCCGCGGTCACGCCGTAGGCTTCCAGGCCGGGGACCCCTGCGCCGTCCGGCTCGCCGGCGTGCCGCGCACCTGAGAGGCCACCGACAGGATTCCTGCCGTCATCGGACAGGGGTGGGCAGCTTCGGCATGCCGAGGAGCACGCCCTTACCCGGCACCGTGCCGGCGGTCCCCGCGGACGGGACGCCACAGGAATCGGCCTGGGCGCGATCCCACGCGTCGCCGGAACGGGACCTCCGCAGCCGGTACTCGGAGGCGTCCTTCGGATCGGCGATGAGGTGGAACGGGGCGGTCTCGGTGATGGTCACGGTGACGAGGTCGCCGGGCCGGGGCGTCTCGGCGCCTTCAGGGACACTGAAGTGCACCAGCCGCTGATCCTTGGCACGTCCACTGAGGCGGTGCGTCTGGTCCGACTTCCGGCCGCTCTGAGCCGCGACGAGGATCTCCACTTCGCGGCCCACCTGCTTCGCGTTCTCCTCGGCGGCGATCCGGTCCTGGAGGGCGATCAGCCGCTCGTACCGCTCCTGGACCACGGCCTTGGGGAGCTGGCCTTCGAGTTCCGCGGCAGGCGTGCCGGGACGCTTGGAGTACTGGAAGGTGAAGGCGGTGGCGAAGCGGGACTTCTCCACGACGTCGAGGGTGGCCTGGAAGTCCTCCTCCGTCTCCCCGGGGAAGCCCACGATGATGTCGGTGGAGATGGCCGCGTCCGGCATCTGTTCCCGCACCTTGTCGAGGATGCCGAGGAAGCGGGTGGAACGGTACGAACGGCGCATGTCCTTGAGGACCTTGTCCGAACCGGACTGCAACGGCATGTGCAACTGCGGCATCACATTGGGGGTCTCGGCCATCGCGGCGATGACGTCATCCGTGAACGCCGCGGGATGCGGGCTCGTGAACCGGACGCGTTCGAGTCCTTCGATGTCGCCGCAAGCCCGCAGGAGCTTGCTGAACGCCTGGCGGTCGCCGAACTCCACCCCGTAGGAGTTCACGTTCTGACCGAGCAAGGTCACTTCGATGGCGCCGTCGTCCACGAGGGCCTGGATCTCCGCGAGGATCTCCCCCGGCCGGCGGTCCCGCTCCTTGCCGCGGAGCGAAGGCACGATGCAGAAGGTACAGGTGTTGTTGCAGCCGACGCTGATGGACACCCAGCCCGAGTAGACCGAGTCCCTCTTGGTCGGCAACGTGGAGGGGAAGACCTCCAGAGACTCCAGGATCTCCAGCTCGGCCTTGGCGTTGTGCCGCGCGCGTTCGAGCAGCGCGGGGAGCGCGCTCACATTGTGGGTGCCGAACACCGCATCCACCCAGGGGGCCTTCTGAAGAATCGTCTCGCGGTCCTTCTGGGCCAGACAGCCGCCGACGGCGATCTGCATCCCCGGATTCTTCTCCTTGACGGGACGCAGTTGCCCCAGGTGACCGTAGAGCTTGTTGTCGGCGTTCTCACGGACGGCACAGGTGTTGAAGACGATGACGTCGGCCAGCTCCTCGGTGGCGGGCACCAGCCCCGCGTCCTCCAGCAGGCCCGACATGCGCTCCGAGTCGTGGACGTTCATCTGGCAGCCGAACGTCCGGACCTGATAGGTCCGCGGAGCTGTGGCCTCGGGCACGTCGTGTCCGACGGCGGCAGGAACGGAGGCCGGAGTGCCGGCGGACGTCGAAGAAGGAATGCTCACACTCACCTTTCAAGGGTACCGGGACCGGAGCGGCCTCTTCCCACGGTCGGCAGCCGGGCAAGCAGTCGAACAGATGGCCCAACGAACGGACACCGTCGCAAAGGGCCCGGCGAAAAACCCCGGCCAAGGGGCCGTCTCCAGCGGAACTCGCTCAGGAGAGGCTGCTCACTCCCAGGAGTCGTCCTCGCGGTTCAGCTCCTCCGCGACGATGCCGAAGGCCACGCCCGGCGAGTGCCCCTTGCGCACCAGCATGGCCACGAGACGGCGGGTGTGTTTGTCCTTCTCGCTGCGGTCCAGCGACGCCCGGTCCACGCGCGCCAACTTCTTGGCCACCAGGTAGCGAGCCGATTCGCGCTCGTCAGCGGCGCTGAGCTGCTCCAGGGCAGCCTCGATGAGAACGTCCGACACGCCTTTCTCGCGGAGTTCGCGTCGCAGAGTGGACGAGCCGAGGTGCCGGTGCTCCGCCCGGCTGCGGACCCAGAGCTCGGCGAACTCGGCGTCGTTGATGAGGCGGAGTTCTTCGAAGCGGTCCAGCACCGCCCGCGCGGCCGCTTCGGGGACCTCGCGGTCCTTCAGCTTGGTGGCGAGCTGGTGACGGGTCCTCGGTCCAGCGCTCAGCTGCCGCAGGACGATGGCGCGAGCCACGGACTCCGGGTCGGCGTCGCGATCCAGTTCGGGTTCCGGCGGAACGGCACCCGTGGAATCGGACCGCTTGCGCCTCCGTGGAGGAACGACCTCAGAGCCGCCATCCGGATCACGCTCCGCGCCCCACTCCGCTCCATCCTCCGGAAACCGGCCTGAGACTGTCGATCCCCGGCGGTTCGCACGGGCTCCGGACCCCTCCCGGCCTTCCGGATTCTCCTCGCTCCACGGCAGCTCCTTGGGTGGGCCGGTGGGCTTGGAGAGGGCCGAAGCGGGCTGGAGCCCCGGCACAGACATGCCAGGGCTCCAGGGTTCAGCGCTCGTGTTATCGGCAGAGGGCTGCTCAGAACGCGTCAACTCAGTACCCGTCGACGGCCTTCAGCTTCGGGTTCTCTTCCTCTTCCTGCGCGACCTGGCCCACGCCGAGCTTCTCCTTGATGAGACGCTCGAGCTCGTCGGCGAGATCCGGGTTGTCCCGGAGGAACCGGCGGGAGTTCTCCATGCCCTGGCCGAGCTGGTCACCGTCATAGGTGTACCAGGAGCCGGACTTCTTGATGATGCCGTGCTCCACACCCATGTCGATGATGCCGCCCTCGCGGGAGATGCCCTGTCCGTAGATGATGTCGAACTCGGCGGTCTTGAAGGGCGGAGCCATCTTGTTCTTGACGATCTTGACCTTCGTCCGGTTGCCCACCGAATCCGCCCCCTCCTTGAGGGTCTGGATACGGCGCACGTCCATACGCACCGAGGCGTAGAACTTCAGAGCCTTACCACCGGTGGTCGTCTCCGGAGAGCCGAAGAAGACACCGATCTTCTCACGCAGCTGGTTGATGAAGATGGCGGTGGTCTTGGTCTGGTTCAGCCGACCGGTGATCTTACGGAGTGCCTGGCTCATCAGACGGGCCTGCAGACCCACGTGGCTGTCACCCATCTCACCTTCGATTTCCGCGCGCGGCACCAGGGCGGCCACGGAGTCGATGACGATGATGTCCAGAGCGCCCGAGGAGACCAGCATGTCCATGATCTCCAAGGCCTGCTCACCGGTGTCCGGCTGGGAGACCAGCAGGGCGTCCGTGTCCACGCCCAGCTTGGCCGCGTATTCCGGGTCCAGAGCGTGCTCGGCGTCGATGAAGGCGGCGAGTCCGCCATTGCGCTGCGCATTGGCGACGGCGTGCAGGGCGACCGTGGTCTTACCGGAGGATTCCGGACCATAGATCTCCACCACGCGTCCGCGCGGCAGGCCGCCGATGCCCAGAGCCACGTCCATGGCGATGGAGCCGGTGGGGATCACTTCGATGGGCGCACGGGTGTCATCCCCGAGCCGCATGATGGATCCCTTGCCGAATTGCTTGTCGATCTGGGCCAGTGCCGCTTCAAGAGCTTTGGCGCGGTCCGGTGTTGCTGCCGCCATGACGTACCCCTACCCCTAGGTTGTTTCGCGGACCCGTGCGGCCCGGCGAAGATGATGACGCGAATCGTCGGTTCCCGGGTGGGAACCTTCACTGATGAGCCTAGAAAGCAGGACTGACATTAATTCCTGCGACCTTGCTCATGTGGACAACTCGGCCGTCTTTTTCTCTGGATAACAGCCTAGCCCAATTCGAACAACTATTCGAATGATTTCTCGGCGTGTTGAAGGAACCTGCGGGAAAGTCCCCGCGGTTCAGGCCTTCTTGGAGGCCTTCGGATCCTTGCCCAGACGCCGGCTCTCCGGAACATCCTGAGCCTCGCAGACGGCGATCCAGATGGCCCTCAGATCGAGCCCGTCCCGCAGCGCCTGGTCCGGCGTCCGGCTGCCCAGCTCGCGCAGCGCGAGGTTCGTGGCCAGATGGCGCGCATACGCGGGACCGAACTCGTCATCCATCAACTGCCAGAACTGGGAACGTCGCATCGGACCAGCTTCTCATGCCCGGTCATCGCCATGGTCACAGAGCCGTGACGCATCGGGCGGCGCCGCACGCCAAACTAGAATGGAACCATGATTCCAGCCGAGAGCGCCGGCAGCGCCGCCAGCCCCGCCTCCGGCGACAGGCCCACAGCAGCGGAAGCCCCAGCGCCGGACACCCCCGAAGGCGCGCGTCTCGACGAGGCGATCCACGCCGTCGAGCATCAGCTCAGCCTCCTCTGGCGCCGCGGCCGCGCCGTGTCCCTCCGTCTGTCACGGCAGGTTCATCCGGACATGGACCCCTCCGCGTACGGGCTGCTCTCCATCCTCCGCAGACAGGGCCCCATCCGGCTGACCGAGCTGGCGGGTCTGATCGGAGTCGGCAAGCCCACGGTGAGCCGCCAGGTCACCTTCCTCATGCAGCTCGGGCTGGTCTCCAAGGACGCGGATCCGCTGGACGGCCGGGCTCAGTTGCTGCACCTCACCGAGCACGGCGAGGAGACCATGGCGCGCGTGCAGGACGCCCGGCGCGAGATCTTCCGCCAGCGCCTGGGCGAATGGGACACCCCCGCTCTGGACGCTCTGGCCGAGAACCTGGAACGGCTCAACACCATCTACGAGCGGGACGGCCTGTAGAACCGCAGCCGCCGGCGAACCGGGGAGGACCCGGCGAACTCGGAACGGCCAGCAGACAGGGAAGGGCCCCGGCACACGAGGTGCCGGGGCCCTTCCTTCTCATGTCAACCGCTCTCAGCGGCTCCCGACGAGCTCCAGCTCGTCCCCCAGGCCACGGCCGTAGCGCTGGGTGAAGTCCTGCGGGACGGTGTCCGGGACGGCGACGCCCTCGGCCACGGCCACGCGGTCACTGACTTCACGGAGCATGCTGGACAGCGGAACGTCCAATGCCGAGCAGATCGAGGAGAGCAGCTCAGAGGAGGCTTCCTTCTGGCCACGCTCGACCTCACTCAGATACCCGAGCGAAACCCGCGCACTGTGGGAGACCTCCCGCAGTGTGCGTCCCTGGCGCTGACGGACATCGCGGAGGACGTCACCGATCTCGTGACGTAGGATCACCATCTTGCGCTCCTTCGCTTCGTGCTGTGCCGGATCGAGTAGGCCCACATCCTTCCAGCGGACCACGCCGTTCACGGATACGGGCTGCTTGACCATGTGTATCGCTTGCTCCTTCGTTCAGGCCTCGGCCTGAATTTCATCCTATGACCATCACCCTTGTGATGGCGACACTAAAGTAACTCCCGGCTCTCAGCTTTTGTTCCCCGCAGGCTCTTTTCCAGGGAACTCACGGAGAGCGTCCAGCAAATGGCCGATCGCGCCGCGTAACGCCGCTTCACGGATCTGCTCCCGTCCACCCACGAAGTGGTGGGTGAACGCCCTGGTTCCCTGCCCGTCCGCGATGCCGATGAACACGGTGCCCACGGACTTGCCGTCGTGAGGCTCGGGGCCTGCCACACCCGTCGTGCTCACGGCCAGATCCGCTCCGCACGCACGGAGGGCCCCGGCGGCCATCTGCCGGGCCACGTCGGCGTCCACCGAACCCCGTTCGGCGAGCAGCGCACCGCTGACGCCCAGGACGTGCTCCTTGACCTCGTTGTGGTAGGACACGACTCCCCCGCGCAGGGTCGCCGAGGCGCCCGGCACGTCCGCGAGCCGTGCCGCGACGAGCCCCGCGGTCAGGGACTCGGCCGTGGCGACCGTGACGCCTCGCGAGATCGCGAGTTCCACGGCCTCCCGGACCGTCCCGGCGAAAGCGTCAGGCACGGGTGCCTCCCCGGATGAGCCGCGCCGACAGGAACACGTACTGCAGACCCGTCACGAGCGTGACCGCCACGGTGGCCAGCATCAGGACGAACGCCACCACGCCGAGCCACGGCCACTGCGCCGTGAACGGAAGGAGATAGAGGAAGAGGACCACCGTCTGCAGCACGGTCTTGATCTTGCCGCCGCTGGAGGCCGGGATGACCCCGTACCGGATGACCACCAGGCGCAGCAGGGTGATCCCCCACTCGCGCACCAGGATGATCACCGTGGCCCACCACGGGATCTCGCCGAGGATCGACAGGATCACGAAAGCCGCCCCGGTCAGGAGCTTGTCCGCGATCGGGTCGGCGATCTTCCCGAAGTCCGTGATCAGGCCCCGGGCGCGGGCGATGTCACCGTCCAGCTTGTCCGTGTACATCGCGACGGCGAACACCGCCAGGGCGGCCCAGCGCCACGGGCCGTGCGTGCTCGCGTCCGCGAGCAGGAACCAGGCGAAAAACGGGACCAATGCGATCCGCAGCATGGTCAGGATGTTGGGCAGGTTCCAGACCTGCGACGTCGGGGTTCCGCTCACGTACTCAGGCTACCGTCCGGTCAGCTGCCACGCGTCTTCGCCCTCGTCATCATCGTCGTCCCCGTAGTCACTCGCCTGGGTGCGCGCGTCGAGGTCCTGCTGGACCAGGTCGACACCGTAGTCACCCATCTGGTGATTGGCGTTGGCGTTGTCGGCGAGGGCCTCGGTGGTGGCGTCCGGCGCGGCCGGGACGTCGTCACCGCGGATCGTGGCGAGGACGGCGCCCAGATCATCCGGCTTGACCAGGACGTCACGAGCCTTGGACCCCTCGGACGGCCCGACGACGCCACGCGACTCCATGAGGTCCATCAGACGTCCGGCCTTGGCGAAGCCCACGCGGAGCTTGCGCTGCAGCATGGACGTCGAGCCGAACTGCGTGGTGACCACGAGTTCGGTGGCCTGCAGCAGGAGGTCCAGATCGTCCCCGATGTCGTCGTCGATCTGCTTCTTGGGCGCCTCGGCCGCCACGTCGTCACGGTAGGTGACCTGGAGCTGGCCCTTGACGTGCTCGACGACCTTGTGGATCTCAGACTCGCTGACCCACGCCCCCTGGACACGCATCGGCTTGGACGCGCCCATCGGCAGGAAGAGCGCGTCACCCTGGCCGATCAGCTTCTCGGCGCCCGGCTGGTCCAGGACCACGCGGGAGTCCGTGACGGACGATGTCGCGAACGCCATGCGGGACGGGACGTTGGCCTTGATCAGACCGGTCACCACGTCCACGGACGGCCGCTGGGTCGCGAGCACGAGGTGGATGCCGGCGGCACGGGCCAACTGGGTGATGCGGACGATCGAGTCCTCGACGTCGCGCGGCGCGACCATCATGAGGTCTGCGAGCTCGTCCACGATCACCAGGAGATACGGGTACGGCTTGATGATGCGCTTCGAATCCGGCGGCGGCACGACCTTGCCGGCCCGCACCGCCTTGTTGAAGTCGTCGATGTGCTTGTAGCCGTAGTTCGCCAGATCGTCGTACCGCGCGTCCATCTCCCGCACCACCCACTGGAGGGCCTCGGCGGCCTTCTTCGGATTGGTGATGATCGGAGTGATGAGGTGCGGCACGCCCTCGTACGCGGTGAGTTCCACGCGCTTCGGGTCGACCATGACCATGCGCACCTCGTCCGGCGTCGCGCGCATGAGGATCGAGGTGATCATGGAGTTCACGAACGACGACTTACCGGCGCCCGTGGCGCCGGCCACGAGCATGTGCGGCATCTTGGCCAGGTTGGCCACCACGAAGCCGCCCTCGACATCCTTGCCGACGCCCATCACCATGGGGTGGTCGGTGCGACGG
Source organism: Arthrobacter sp. Y-9 (assembly GCF_029690065.1). NCBI lineage: Bacteria > Bacillati > Actinomycetota > Actinomycetes > Micrococcales > Micrococcaceae > Arthrobacter > Arthrobacter sp. Y-9. The sequence continues at coordinate 1,282,719 of NZ_CP121463.1, read as the reverse complement.
GCGTTCTGACTGCGCAGGACATCGCCCAGGGACACGGTCTCGCGGTCCGTGTTCGGGATCTCGATGCCGATGGCGCTCTTGCCCGGGATGGGGCTCAGGATGCGGACATCCGAGCTCGCCACGGCGTAGGAGATGTTCTTGGACAGCGCGGTGACCCGCTCCACCTTGGTGCCGGGGGCCAGCTCGATCTCGTACCGCGTGACGGTCGGGCCACGGCTGAAGCCGGTCACGGAGGCGTCCACATTGAACTGCTGCAAGGTGTCCGTCAGCGCGGCGACGACGGCGTCATTGGCCTCCGTGCGCTCCTTCGGCACGCTGCCGGCCACGAGGGCGTCGGCATTGGGCAGCGTGTACGTCACGTCGCCGGCGAGCGAGAGCTGCTCGGTCCGCTGCGGGATCGGCGCCGGAATGGGCGGCTTCTGGGGCTCGACATTGAACACCGTGGTGGCGGCGACGGCGGGAAGGGCCTGGGTGGCCGTGTCGTCCTGGCTCGTGGGCTCGGTCTGCGCCTGGCGTTCCTTGATCTTCTCGCGCGCCAGCTCGGACTGGGTGGGCCGGCGGACGCCCGCGGGAACGGCCGGTGCGGCAGGGGCTGCGGCGCCGGACGCCCGCGCCGGGGCGGACGCCGGGCCAGCGGCGTCGTCGTCGATCACTGCGTGTTCGAAGGCCTCATCGCCCACGTACCCGTCCACGGCACGGTCTTCCGGTCCCTTGTCCCGGCCGAAGAGCTTGCGCTTCCTGGCCGGCTTCGCGGGCCGGTCGTGCTCGTAAAGGTAACTGCGGTCGTGGCCGTCAGCCGTGAGGGGGTCCTGCAGATCCATGCCCATGAGGTGCTCGTAGGCCTCGCGGATCCTGCGCGGAATGGCCGTGAACGGCGTCGCCGTCACGATCAGCACCGAGGTGAAGGCCAGGAACGAATACAGGGCGATCGGCAGGGCCGCGTGGACGGCTGCCAGCGGGGATCCCACCAGGAAGCCGACCATGCCGCCGGCTCGGCGGACGCCGTCGAAACCGTCGAACGGGCTCGGCTGGCCGCCGATCACGTGGGCGAGGCCCGATCCGGCGATGGTCATGATGATGAAGCCGATACCGATGCGGTTGTTGCCGCGGGTGTCCTCCGGATGGCGGAACAGCCGGACGCCGCAGACGGCGAGCATGAGCGGCAGCAGGTAGGTCATCCACCCGAAGGTGCCGTTGACCACGGAGGCGACCACGGTGGGCAGCCAGCCGCTCAGTCCCCACCACGCGAACGTGGCGATGAAGACCGCCAGCAGCAGATTGAAGAAGGCGGCGCCGTCACGTCGGGCCTCCGGATCGAGGCCGCTGACGTCCCGGCCGATGCGGCGCACCCCGGCGCCGACGGCGTGCGCCAGGCCGAGGTAGGCGCCCGCCAGGGCGCGGACGATCCACGGCTGTTCGGCGGCTCCGGCATTCTGGTGCCGGGCGGCCGCAGCCTTGGAAGCAGTGGTCCGGCCTGAGCCACCACGAGTGGTGGAGGTGCCGGTTTTGCTTTTCGTGGTGCCTTTTGGCGCGGAGGGGGTGCGGGTCGCCATAGTCCCACCCTAGCCCAGAAGCGCCGTAGAACCCCGGATTTCCGGGGTTCTACGGCGCTTCTGGAATCGGAGTCCGGAGGAATCAGGCCTCCAGGACCACCGGGATGATCATCGGCTTGCGACGGAGACGGCGGTTCACCCAGGTGCCGATCACGCGGCGCACCACCTGCTGGAGCTGATGAGTGGTGTGATCCTTGCGCTCGGCGACGGCCTCTTCGAGGGCGGCGTTGATCTTGGGGATGATCTCGTCGAAGACGGCATCCTCCTCGGCCACACCGCGGGCGTGGATCTCCGGCCCGGAGACCACCTTGCCAGTGCTACGGTTGATCACGGTGACGATCGAGATGAAGCCCTCGTCGCCGAGGATGCGACGGTCCTTCAGGTCCGCGTCGGTGATCTCACCGACACTGGAGCCGTCCACGTAGACGAAGCCGACCTCGACCTGACCGACGATGTTCGCCAGACCGTCATGCAGATCCACCACGGTGCCGTTGTCCGCCAGGATGATGTTCTCGCCCGGCACACCGGACTCCTCGGCGATCTTGCCGTTGGCGATCAGGTGCCGCGTCTCACCGTGCACGGGCATGGCGTTGAGCGGTTCGAGGATGTTGTAGCAGTAGAGGAGCTCACCGGCGGCGGCGTGACCCGAGACGTGGACCTTGGCGTTGCCCTTGTGGATCACGTCCGCGCCCAGCTTGAGCAGGCCGTTGATGATGCGGAAGACGGCGTTCTCGTTGCCCGGGATCAGGCTGGACGCGAGGATCACGGTGTCACCCGTGCCCACCTGGACGCGGTGGTCACCGTTCGCCATGCGGGACAGGGCGGCCATCGGCTCACCCTGCGAACCGGTGGACATGAGGACGACCTTCTCATCGGGAAGCTTGTCCACGTTCTTGAGGTCCACCAGGATGCCGTCCGGCACCTCAAGGTAGCCGAGCTTCGCGGCGATCTGCATGTTGCGCACCATGGAGCGGCCCACGAAGGCCACCTTGCGGCCGTGCTTCGCGGCGGCGTCCAGCACCTGCTGCACACGGTGCACGTGGGAGGAGAAGGACGCGACGATGATGCGCTTCTTGGCCTGGCCGAAGAGGCGGTCCAGGGTGGGGCCGATCTCCTTCTCCGCGGTGGTGAAACCGGGGACATCGGCGTTGGTGGAGTCGGACATGAAGAGGTCCACGCCCTCCTCGCCCAGGCGGGCGAAGTGACGGAGGTCGGTGATGCGGCCGTCCAGCGGAAGCTGGTCCATCTTGAAGTCACCGGTGTGCAGCACGGTGCCGCCCGCGGTGCGGATGAACACGGCCAGGGCGTCCGGGATCGAGTGGTTCACGGCGACGAATTCACAGTTGAACGGGCCGAACTGCTCGACCTGTCCCTCCTCCACGACCATGGTCTTGGGGCGGATGCGGTGCTCCACGAGCTTCGCCTCCACGAGGGCCAGCGTCAGCTGGGAGCCCACCAGGGGGATGTCGCGGCGCAGGCGCAGCAGGTACGGCACGGCGCCGATGTGGTCCTCGTGGCCATGCGTCAGGATGACGGCCAGGATGTCATCGACACGGTCCTCGATGTAGGAGAAGTCCGGGAGGATGAGGTCCACGCCGGGCTGCGTCTCCTCGGGGAAGAGCACGCCGCAGTCGACGATGAGGAGCTTGCCGGCGATCTCGAAGACCGCCATGTTGCGTCCCACCTCCCCGAGGCCACCCAGGGGAACGATGCGGAGCGTGTCCTTCGCCAGCTTGGGAGGCGTGGTGAGGTGGGAAAACGCGAGTTGGGTCATATCTGGCTACTTTCCGGCGGCAGCCGCAGGGGATCCTGGCTGTTTCAGCCCAGGACCCATGCGGCCTCCGCCAAGTCTTCACGGATGATGGCTTGCTCGGCGTCGCTCAGCTCCACGAGGGGCAGGCGGACACGCGAGTTGGGCAGGACGTTCTGCCACTGAAGAATCTGCTTGGCCGCCACGGCGCCCTGGGCGCGGGTCATGGTGGCACGGACCACGGGTTCGAGGTCGAAGTTGAGGGTGCGGGCGGTGGCCAGGTCCCCGGCGTTCACGGCGTCCACGAGAGCGCGGAACTTCGCCGTGGCGACATGGGTGGTCACGCCCACCAGGCCGACGGCCCCGAGGGCCATCCATTCCAGGGTGAGGCCGTCATCGCCCGAGTAGAACACCAGATCCGTCTCCCGCAGGACACGGGTGGCCTTGGCGAAGTCCGCCTTGGCGTCCTTGACGGCGACGATGTTGGGGTGCTCCGCCAGGCGGATCATCGTCTCCGGCGCGATCTCGATCGAGGAGCGGCCAGGGATGTCGTACAGCATGACGGGCAGGCCCGTGGAGTCCGCGACGGCTTCGAAATGCGCCTGCACTCCTGCCTGGCTCGGCTTGTTGTAGTACGGCGTCACGATCAGCAGACCGTCGACGCCGACTTCCTCAGCCCGGCGGGAGAGCTGGATCGAGTGGGCGGTGTCATTGGTGCCGGTGCCCGCGATGATCACGGCGCGGTCCCCCACGGCCTCCTTGACGGCGCGGAACATGCCCACGTTCTCGTCATCGGTCAGTGTGGAGGTCTCCCCCGTGGTGCCGGTGACGACGAGACCGTCGCAGCCGTTGTCCACGAGGTGCTCGGCCAGTTCCGCCGCTTTCCGGTAGTCGACCACTCCATCATCGGTGAACGGTGTGACCATCGCGGTCAGAAGAGTTCCGAGGTGGGGGGTGCGCGAACCAGAAACAGCCATGCATGAAGGTTATCGTGAATCCGTCATCCCTCTGCAACACGGTCCCGTATGGCGGGAATCCGGTGGCGTCCGGCGCGGTGTGCGCCGGCCTGGCGGCGCGGTCAGCCGCGGCGGAAGAGGCTCACCGCGTCACGCATGGCGGAACGGGCGCGACGGCGGTCCCCCGCGGCGTCGTACGCGCAGCTCAGCCGGAACCAGACGCGCCAGTCCTCCGGCGCCGCCTCGGCCTCCCGCTGGTACTTCACGAACTCGGCGTCGGCCGCCTCGCGGACGATCCGGCCGGCGGGCGTGCGGGGCAGATTGTCCGGCGGCAGTCCGCCTTCCTCCTCGAGCACCCGGGCCATCCGCTCGGTGCGTGCCCCGAACATCAGTTCCCGGATCAGCGCCCAGGCGCCCACCACCGGCAGCACGAGGTACGCCAGGCCCATCGCCTTCGCCACGGGCTGAGGATCCACCAGCAGCAGCACGGCCCGGTTGAACGTCACCACCAGGTAGAAGACCAGCAGCAGGGTGATGGCCCCCACCCAGATCTTGGTCTTGTACGCGGCCCAGAACTCCTTCATCTACAGCCCCAGATCCAGGTAGCCGTCGAGCCCATGGGTCAGACCCGGGTGGCCGGCGACCTCGCGCAGGCCCAGGAGCACGCCGGGCATGAAGGACGCGCGGTCGTAGGAATCGTGGCGGATGGTCAGCTGCTCGCCCGGGCCGCCCAGCAGAACCTCCTGGTGGGCCACCAGACCGCGGAGCCGGACACTGTGGACGTGGACCCCGTCAACGACGGCGCCCCGCGCGCCGAGCGGGTCGCTCTGCGTCGCGTCGGGGCTCGCCGGGACCCCTGCCGCCTCCCGCGCGGCGGCGATCAGTTCGGCGGTGCGCGCCGCGGTGCCGGACGGGGCGTCCACCTTGTCCGGGTGGTGCAGTTCGACGATCTCCACGGATTCGAAGTAGCGGGAGGCCTTGGCCGCGAAGGCGCTGGCCAGCACGGACCCGAGGGCGAAGTTCGGGGCGATCAGCACGCCGACCCCGGGACGCGTGGCGAGCAGTTCACGGAGCGACGCGAGCCGCTCCGGAGTCCAGCCGGTGGTGCCGACCACCGCGTGCAGGCCGTGCTCGACCGCGAAACGGACATTGCGCTCCGTGGAGTCCGGCACACTCAGGTCCACCACGTGGGTGGCGCCGGCGTCGAGGATGGTCTCGAGCCCGTCCTGGCGGCGCAGCGCGGCGACCAGCTCCAGGTCAGGAGCCGCCTCCACGGCCTTCACGGCCTCGCCGCCCATGCGCCCGCCCGCGCCGATCACTGCCACTCTAATGCTCATGGTTCAAGCGTATCGGTGCGCCGGGCACGCACTGAAAACGGGGACGTCCCCGTGGGACGAGGGGTCTTGGAGGCAGAGCCTCAGACGCCCACCCATTCGACGGTCCCGTCCGAGAAGAACTGCTCCTTCCAGATGGGCACCTCCGCCTTGACGCGCTCGACGATGTCCGAGCAGAGGGCGAACGCCTCCCGCCGGTGCGGGGTCGCGACCGCGCACACGAGCGCCGCGTCACCGATCGAGAGCGCACCGACACGGTGCGAGACCCAGAGCGTCGCCTCGCCGTGGGCGTCCCCCAGCTCCGCGACGATCCGGTCGAGGGCATCCTGGGCACTGGGGTGGGCCGAGTAGTTGAGACGGTCCACGGACCGGCCGCCGTCGTGGTCGCGGACCACGCCGCAGAAGGTCACGACGGCGCCGGCCCGGTCGTGCGACACGGCCTCCAGGGCCATGTCGGCGGAGATCGGCGCCGAGCTCAGTTCCGCGAACAGGACGCGGGCGTGCTGTTCGTTTGCCGTGGGCTGGGCGGTCTCAGTCGGCCGCGTGTTGTCAGTGGGCTGTGCGTTCTCAGTGGTCATGATGTTCTCCCTGGGCCTGGGCGCAGATGTGGCTGATGAGCGGGTCGAGGACCCCGAGGCCGTCCATGACGCCCTTCGGGGACCCCGGCAGGTTGACCACCAGGCAGTCACCGGACAGGCCGGCGTACCCCCGGCTCAGGGCGGCGAACGGGGTCTTGGCGAGGCCGACCGCGCGGATGGCCTCCATGAGACCGGGCACCTGGCGGTCCAGGAGGGGAAGGGTCTCTTCCGGGGTGAGGTCATCCGGGGTCAGGCCGGTGCCCCCGGTGGTGATCACGACGGCGGAGCCCACCTGCACGAGCGCGCGGAGAGCGGCGCCGACGGCCGCGCCGTCGGGCACCACGACAGGCTCCCCCACCTCGAAGCCGTGTTCCCGCAGCCAGTCCACCAGCACCGGGCCGGTCAGGTCTTCGGCGAGTCCTGCCGCGGCGCTCGTGGAGGCCACCACCACTCCTGCGCGGTTCTTCCTCAGTCCGTGGCTCATCGCGTCCAGTCCCCGCTCTTGCCGCCGCTCTTGGCGAGCACCTGGATGTCCGTGATGACCGCATGCTTGTCCACGGCCTTGATCATGTCGTAGACGCCGAGAGCCGCGACGCTCGCCGCCGTGAGGGCCTCCATCTCCACCCCGGTCACGCCGCGGGTCTTGACCAGCGCTTCGATGCGGACGGCGTCCTCCAGGAGCTCGAAGTCCACCGTGACCTTGGAGATCGGCAGCGGATGACACAGCGGCACGAGTTCCGGTGTCTTCTTCGCGGCCATGATACCGGCGACGCGGGCCACGGCGAGCGCGTCACCCTTGGGCAGACCGCCCTCCCCGAGGAGCCGCAGGACCTCGGGGGTGGTCCGGAGCACCGCCTGGGCCGTGGCCACGCGCGTCGTCTCCTCCTTGGCCGAGACATCGACCATGTGGGCGCTGCCGTCGGCCCGGACATGGGTCAGCTGAGGGCCGTCTCCGGCCTGGGGTTGCGTCATACGATCCATACTTCCACTTCGGCGCCGTCGTCGGCGCGCTCGAGGCCCACGGGGAGGTGGACCAGACAATCAGCCTGCGCCAGGGCGTGCAGGAGGTGCGATCCGGGGCCGCCTTCGAGACGGACCCGCCCGTCCCGCAGGACGCCCCGCCGCACCTGGTGCTTGGCCGCCGGGCTGTCCGCCGCGCCCTCGAGCACGGCCCGGACACTCGGGCGTGAACCCGCCAGGAGGGGCCGGAGGAACATCTCGAACGAGACGAGGGAACTCACGGGGTTGCCCGGGAATCCCAGGAACGGCACGGGCCCGCTCGCGATGGTCACGGATCCGAGGGCCTGGGGTCCGCCCGGCTGCAGAGCGACGGCGACGAAGTCCACGCCGTCCTCCAGGCCCTGCTTGACCACTTCGAAGGCCCCCTGGCTGATGCCGCCCGTGCTCACCACGAGGTCCACCCCGTCGAGCCGGGCGAGCGCAGCCCGCAGCCCGTCCGGGCTGTCCTCCTGCGCCTGCACCAGGCTCACTTTCGCGCCGGCGTCGTCGAGCGCGGCCGCGAGCATGGGACCGTTCGAGTCGTAGATCCGCCCCGGAGGAAGGGTCTCCCCCGGCTGGACGAGTTCGTCCCCGGTGCTGAGCACCGCCACCCGCAGAGCCTCGCGCACCGGGACGTCGACCAGGCCGAGTGCGGCCAGCAGCGCGATCTGCGGCGCGCCGAGCCGCACCCCGGCGTCCAGCACCATGGTCCCGCGGGCCACGTCACTCCCCCGGGCGCGGACGAACTGCCCCGCAGGCGCCTCCGGCAGGGCCACCTCCTCGCCGGTCGTCACGAAGCGCGAAGGCTCGGCGGCTTCCACGGGCACGACGGCGTCGGCCCAGGCCGGCATCATCGCGCCGGTCATGATCGGGGCGGCGGAGCGCGGGCCGGGTTCCGGCGCGAGCGCCGCTTCGGCGTGCCCCGCCGCAATGGTCGCCACGGCGGTCAGGCGCCCCGGCACGTCCGCGGACCGGATCGCGTACCCGTCCATCTGGGAGTTGTCGAACGGCGGAAGGTCCAGCGGCGCGGTCACCGGCCGTGCCAGCACCCGGCCACGGGCCTCCGCGAGCGGCACGGCGACGACCTCCCGGTCCAGGCGGTCCAGCGTCGGACGGAGCAGGTCCCGAACGGCCGCCGCGTGCTCGTCGACGCTCCGGCGGCCTCGGGAGGCGCGCGGAGCGGACGGCTCGGAATGCGAAGTCATGGCCCCATTGTGGCAGGCGTGACGGGTGCCGACGCGACTCGCGGGCCGGGGACGCGGACGAGAGTGCGCCCGTGGTCCGGCATCACCGCATGGTGACCGCGCCGTGGACGCCCCACCGTAGATGTCACGGATCATCCGATCCTGAAGGTGACCGTGTGCAGGCCGCTGGAGCCGTTCGGCGCAGGTGGAGCCACATCCGTGGACTGGGGCTGGCCGTCGCGGCCCGTCATCCGGACCGTGAACCGGTGTTCCCCTGCAGCGGGGGCGCCTCCGCTCAGGCCGGCGAGCGGCAGCGACCACTGCCGCCAGGAGTCCGTGCCGCCGTCGCCGCCCAGGCGCGCGGGCTGCCACGCGCCGTCGTCGAGCCGCACGTCCACGGAGGCCACGCCGACGCCCTGGGCCCAGGCCACTCCGCCGATGACGGCGTCCTGCCCGACCGTCGCGCCCCGGCGGGGCGTGTCGATGCGGCTGGATCGCTTGATGGGACCGTGATCGGACCAGCCGCGGGACGTCCAGTACGCCATGTCCTGGGCGAACGTGGTGACCTTGAGTTCGGTGACCCATTTGGTCGCGGAGACGTAGCCGTACAGGCCCGGCACCACGAGACGCACCGGGAATCCGTGCTCCGGCGGCAGGGGTTCCCCGTTCATGCCGATCGCCAGCAGAGCGCCGCGCGCATCGCTCAGGGCCTCCAGCGGAGTGCTCGCGGTGAAACCGTCCACACTCCGGGAGAGGACCATGTCGGCGCCCGGGCGGACCCCCGCCTGGGCGAGGAGTTCGCGCACGGGCCAGCCGAGCCAGCGGGCATTGCCCACGAGGTCACCGCCCACCTCGTTGGACACGCAGGCGAGGGTGACGTCGAGTTCGCGCAGGGGTTTCGCGAGCAGTTCGTCGAAGGTGAGGGTGATCTCGCGGTCCACCTGGCCCGTGACCTTGAGGGACCAGGTGGCCGGGTCCACGAAAGGCACCACCAGTGCGGTGTCGATCCGGTAGAACTCTCCGTTGGGTGTGGCCCACGGCGAGATGCCGGGCACCGGGAGATCCGCCGGGGCGGGCGGGGCCGGCTTCGCCGGGGCGGGGAGTTTCAGGGCGGCCCGCGCCGTCTGGTAACCGTTCCGGGCGCCGCGCGCCACGGCCGTGCCCGCCGCGAGGACGGCGATCCCCACGGCGCTCGCGCCGATCGCACCGAGGAAGCGCCGCCGGGTGCTCGAAGCCGCCGCGCCGGATCCCTCCGCGGGCCGCGTCTCATTCCCGGCCCACCCGGCGAGCCGCGTGATCAGCAGGGACAGCACGACGCCGGCCACCACCCCGGACAGCAGGCCCAGCAGCGCCGGCACGGCGCCGCCATCGGGCCTCACAGCGCCGGCCCAGGCCGCGACGACGCCGACCGCCGCCGCGAGGACGACACCGACGCGGCGGCGACGGAGTTCCAGGATCCCGGCCAGCGCCGCCAGCACCCCGGCGATCACGCGCATGAGGATGCCGAACACCGTCTTGTCCGAGGTCCCGAAGCTGGCGATCGCCCACTCCTTGACGGGTGCGGGAACGGCGTCGATCACCATGCCGCCCACCGCGTTCAAGGGGGTCAGCGAGGGGCTCAGCCAGGTGCTGAGGAACTCGCCCGCGAGCACTCCGGCTCCCACGGCGAGCAGACCGCACACGGCGGCCAGCACCGTCAGCCGCCATGCCTGGGGCTTGCCGTGCCGTGACGCCGCCATGGCTTCCTGGGAGGGCGAGGCACCGTTCATGGCTCCAGACTAGGCCGGTGACACCGATCAAGAGCCGGTGATCGGCAGTTATGACAAGACTGAAACATCCCGGGGCCGTCCGGCTGGCGTAGGGTGAAAGACATGGAGAACACCGCACACGATGCGGGCGTGCGCGTAGCCCTCGGCATGCCCGGGCTTCCCCCTGCCGTGCGGGAGGGCGACCCGTCGCCGATGCCCGATCACAGCGGACTCCTGGACCGCTTCGGGCGCCTCGCGACCGACCTCCGGGTCTCCCTGATCGACAAGTGCAACCTGCGCTGCACCTACTGCATGCCCGCCAACGGTCTCGACTGGATGGCCAAGGATCGCCTCATGACCCAGGACGAGATCCGCCGTCTGGTGCGTCTGGCCGTGGAGCGGCTGGGCGTCCGCGAGCTGCGCCTCACCGGTGGCGAGCCGCTCGTCCGCGCAGATCTGGTGGAGATCATAGCCGGGCTGCGAGCCGACCATCCGGACCTGCCCATCTCGATGACCACGAACGCCGTCGGGCTGGAGTCACGGGCTCAGGCCCTGCGGGACGCCGGGCTGAGCAGGATCAACGTCTCCCTCGACTCCATTCACCCCGAAACGTTCGCCACGCTGACCCGGCGCAACTTCCTGGACCAGGTGCTGCGTGGCGTCGAAGCCGCAGCCCGGGCCGGGCTGACGCCCCTGAAGCTCAACGCGGTCCTCATGCGTGGCCTCAACGACCACCAGGCGCCGGATCTGCTGGCGTGGGCGCTGGAACACGGCTACGAGCTGCGGTTCATCGAGCAGATGCCGCTGGACGCGGACCACATCTGGCAGCGCGAACAGCTCATCACCGCCGCGCAGACCCGGGAGATCATCGAGGAACGCTTCGAGCTCGGCCCCGATCCGCGGCAGCGCGACGGCGCCCCGGCGGAACGCTTCACGGTGCGGTCGCGGGAGACCGGCGAGGTGCTGGGCACAGTGGGCATCATCGCGTCCGTGACGGAGCCGTTCTGCTCCGATTGCCGGCGCACCCGCCTCACCGCCGAGGGCAAGGTCATGAGCTGCCTCTTCTCCCGCGAGGAGTTCGACCTCCTCGGGCCGCTCCGTTCCGGCGCGGATGACGCTGAACTGGTGCGCCGCTGGCAGGAGGCCATGTGGGTCAAGCCGAAGGCCCACGGCATGGGCCATGTGGGACTGGACGCCCCCGATTTCGTGCAGCCGGACCGCTCCATGAGCGCCATCGGCGGCTGAGTCACGCAGAGTCACCCAGGAGAACAGAACAGATGATCACGGTACGGTACTTCGCCGCGGCCAAGGCCGCCGCCGGGCTGGACGAGGAGCGCATCGACCCCGCTGCGTCCGCTCTCCCTGACGCCGACGGCGCAGCCCCCGCCGCGGCCCCGTTCACCCTGGGCACACTCCTGGAGACGTTGCTGCGGCTCGAGCGCCCCGGCACCGCCTCAGACGCCCCGGAACTCTCCCGGGTGCTCTCCCGGAGCTCGTTCCTCATCAACGGCGTGGCCGCGAAGGACCACGCCAAGCCCCTCTCCCCCGGCGACACGGTGGATGTCCTCCCACCCTTCGCCGGCGGCTGACCACCTCCCGACGCGCCGAAGCCGTCCGGAACAGCAGAAAACTGACGGAGGATCTGCGGCCGACGGCGTCAAGGGGCCCCATGCCCTGACCACGGCGGGAGCCGCGAACAGGGGCATGGGGATAGCCGTCAGAGCAGATCCTCCGTCAGTTTTTCGTTAAAGCCCGAACGTCTCCGACTCGTCGAAGGGTCCGACGACGGTGATGGTGCGAGGACGCCCGGCCATGTCCCGCGCCAGGTCCAGGACCTCGTCCGCGGTCACGGCGTCGATCCGCGCGAGCGTGTCATCGATGCTCTGGAACTCGCCGGACACCAGTTCCGCACGGCCCAGGCGGGACATCCGGGAGCCGGTGTCCTCGAGCGCCAGCACGATCCCGCCGGAGAGCTGGCCCTTGGCCTTGCTCAGTTCCGACTCCGTGATGCCGTGTTCCGCGAGCTTGTCCAGTTCGGCCTGGAGCAGGGTGATGACCTGCCCCACCTTGGCCGGGCTGCAGCCCGCGTACAGGCCGAAGTAGCCCGTGTCCGCGTAGCTCGACGAGAAGGAGTACGTGGAATACACCAGGCCCTTCTTCTCGCGGATCTCCTGGAACAGACGGGAGGACATGCCTCCGCCGAGCACGGAGTTCAGCACGCTCATCACGTAACGGCGGGAGTCGCCGGCCACCAGCCCCGGGCAGCCCAGGATGATGTTGGCCTGCTCCACCTGCCGCTTCACGACGGTGAGGCCCGGCTGTCCGGAGATCTCGGCCGGCACGGAGGACCTGCGGGGTTTCGGCGCGGTGCCCTGCGTCAGGGGCCAGCCGGCGGACCGGAGCGCCTCCTCCACGAGCGAGCACACGACGTCGTGGTCCAGCCCACCGGCGGCGGTGACCACCAGCTCCTGGGGACGGTAGTGCTGCTGGTAGTGCTCCCAGACGGAGTCCCGCGCCACGGCGCGGATGGCTTCGGGGGTGCCCCCGATCGGGCGGCCCAGCGGGTGCTCGCCGAGGACGGCGGAGACGAAGTGCTCGTGCGCCACATCGGTGGGATCGTCCGCGTCCATGGCGATCTCTTCGAGGATGACCTCGCGCTCCTGCTCCAGTTCCTCGGGGTCGAGGACGGCGCCGGTGATCATGTCCGCGATGACGTCGATCGCCATCGGCAGATCACGGTCGAGCACACGGGCGTAGTAGCAGGTGCTCTCTTTCGCGGTGGCCGCGTTGGACTCGCCGCCCACCTCGTCGAAGGCGGAGGCGATCTCCAGGGCGGTCCGGCGTCGGGTGCCCTTGAAGAGCAGATGCTCGAGGAAGTGGGTGGAGCCGTGCTGGCCGCCCACCTCGTCGCGGGAGCCCACGCCGACCCAGAAACCGATGGTCGCGGAGCGCTGACCCGGCATCGATTCGGTGAGGACACGGACGCCACCCGGAAGGATGGTCCGGCGGACTTCTGCCCCATCATGAGCGTGGAGCAGGACCGGACGGCCCTGCTCCACGCTCAGAGGCAGCTCAGTGGCTGCCACGTACTACTCGCCAGCCGGGGCTTCAGCCTCGTCCTCAACCACCGGGGAGAGGGAGAGCTTGCCACGGTCGTCGATCTTGGTGATCTCCACCTGGACCTTCTGGCCCACGGAGACGACGTCCTCGACGTTGTCCACACGCTTGCCACCGGCGAGCTTGCGCAGCTCGGTGACGTGCAGGAGGCCGTCCTTGCCCGGGGTCAGGGAGACGAACGCACCGAAGGTGGTGGTCTTGACCACGGTGCCCAGGTAGCGCTCACCGATCTCAGGGATCTGCGGGTTCGCGATGGCGTTGATCGCGGAACGGGCAGCCTCGGCGGACGGGCCGTTGGTGGCGCCGATGTAGACGGTGCCGTCGTCCTCGATGGAGATGTCCGCGCCGGTGTCCTCCTGGATCTGGTTGATCATCTTGCCCTTCGGGCCGATGACCTCGCCGATCTTGTCCACGGGGATCTTCACGGCGATGACGCGGGGGGCGAACTCGGAGAGCTCGTCCGGGGTGTCGATCGCGGCGTTGAGCACGTCGAGGATGTGGAGGCGGGCCTCACGGGCCTGCTTCAGCGCGGCGGCCAGCACGGAGGCGGGGATGCCGTCGAGCTTGGTGTCGAGCTGGATGGCCGTGACGAACTCGCGGGTACCGGCGACCTTGAAGTCCATGTCACCGAAGGCGTCCTCGGCGCCGAGGATGTCGGTCAGGGCCGCGTAGCGGGTCTGACCGTCGACCTCGTCGGACACCAGGCCCATGGCGATGCCGGCGACGGGGGCCTTCAGCGGCACACCGGCGTTCAGCAGGGACAGGGTGGAGGCGCAGACGGAACCCATCGACGTCGAGCCGTTGGAGCCGAGAGCCTCGGACACCTGACGGATCGCGTACGGGAACTCCTCGCGGCTCGGCAGCACCGGCACCAGGGCGCGCTCGGCGAGAGCACCATGGCCGATTTCGCGGCGCTTCGGGGAACCGACGCGGCCGGTTTCACCGGTGGAGTACGGCGGGAAGTTGTAGTTGTGCATGTAGCGCTTGGTCTTCTCCGGCGACAGGGAGTCGATCTGCTGCTCCATCTTGAGCATGTTCAGCGTGGTGACACCCATGATCTGGGTCTCGCCGCGCTCGAAGATGGCGGAACCGTGCACGCGGGGCAGGACCTCGACCTCGGCGGTGAGCTGACGGATGTCCGTCAGACCACGGCCGTCGATGCGGACCTGGTCCTTGAGGATGCGCTGGCGCACGACCTGCTTGGTGACGGAGCGGAAGGCGGCGGAAAGCTCCTTCTCGCGGCCCTCGAACTGCTCGGAGAGGGAAGCGACGACTTCGTCCTTGAGCGCGTCGGAGGCGGCGTCGCGCTCCTGCTTGTCCGCGATCTGGAAGACCTCGGCCAGGCGGCCGGCAGCAGCGGCCTCGACGGCGGCGAACACGTCGTCCTGGTAGTCCAGGAAGACGGGGAACTCGACCGTGGGCTTGGCGGCACGGGCGGCCAGATCGGCCTGAGCCTCGCACAGGGCCTTGATGAACGGCTTGGCGGCCTCGAGGCCCTCGGCCACGACCTCTTCGGTGGGGGCGGTGGCGCCCTGTTCCTTGATGAGGTTCCAGGAGTTGTCGGTGGCCTCGGCCTCGACCATCATGATCGCGACGTCGTCACCGGCGATGCGGCCGGCCACGACCATGTCGAACACGGCGTTCTCGAGCTGGGAGTGCTTCGGGAAGGCGACCCACTGGGTGCCCTGCTCGTCAGCGATCAGCGCGACGCGGACGCCGCCGATCGGGCCGGAGAACGGCAGACCGGAGAGCTGGGTGGACATGGAGGACGCGTTGATGGCGACCACGTCGTAGAGCTCGTCCGGGTTGATCGCCAGAACGGTGACGACGATCTGGACCTCGTTGCGCAGGCCCTTCACGAAGGCGGGGCGCAGCGGGCGGTCCATCAGGCGGCAGGCCAGGATGGCTTCCGTGGACGGACGGCCTTCGCGGCGGAAGAAGCTGCCGGGGATGCGGCCGGCGGCGTACATGCGCTCTTCCACATCGACGGTGAGCGGGAAGAAGTCGAAGCCCTCACGCGGGTGCTTGCCCGCGGTGGTGGCGGAGAGCAGGGCGGTGTCATCGTCGATGTACACCATGGCCGCACCTGCGGCCTGCTTGGCCAGACGGCCGGTTTCAAAGCGGATCACGCGCTGGCCGAACCGGCCGTTGTCGATGATCGCTTCGGAGAACTGGATCTCGGGACCCTCCAAGGGTCACCTCCGTTTCATGTGTGAAGACCGTCCGCTCCAGCCCAGGGGCGGCGTCGCCGTCCTGTACGTCACCCGGTCTTCGATCGAGACTCTCGGGCCCAGGGCTTCAGGGCCCGTCCCGCGAGTCACTACCGAGGACCGCGAATGCGCGGATCCGGAAGGTCTTCTGCTGATGTGCTTTTCTGTCGAACTCAGTTTTCGCCAGTGCCGCAGGAAGCGGCCCACTCGAGGAGCGGGCCGCTTCCGGACCAACTAGCGGCGCAGGCCGAGACGCTCGATGAGCGAACGGTAGCGGTTGATGTCGGTGTCGTGCAGGTAACGCAGCATGCGCTTGCGGCGACCGACCAGAGCCATGAGGCCACGGCGGGTGTGGTGGTCGTGCTTGTGGAACTTCAGGTGCTCCGTCAGGTCAGAGATGCGCTTGGACAGCACAGCGATCTGAACCTCGGGGGAACCGGTGTCACCCTCGTGGGTGGCGAATTCCTGGATGATCTGCGTCTTTACGGCGGCGTCAAGTGCCACAGTGAACTCCTATGAGTTGTGCCGTGCGGCCCGGACAGAAACTCACTGCCGGGTAGCCACCTGCCGCCGAAGCGGGCAGGCAACAGATTCGGCAACCACGGACTGCAGCCGAATCCACCTGTCATTCTATCGTCATCCGCCGCACCTTGTCGAAAGGCCCGGTGAAGCCGCCGGCTTGGCCGCTTGTCCGGAAGGGCCGCTCCCACCAGACTGTCCTCATGGAGCCCGCACGCGCCACCCTCACGGAACAGCTCACGGCCGGCAAGGCCGCCCGGTCCTCCCATCCGCGCCGGGAACTGGCTCGGCTCACCACGGACGGACGGGAGTCCCTGGAGATCCTGGACCGGCAGAACGCGACGCGCGTCCCGTCCCTGGTCCCGCTGCGCGAGGAGAGGATGGCCGCCTCGCCGTTCGCCTTCTACCGCGGCGCCGCCGCCGTCATGGCGGCGGACCTCGCCCGCGACCCGAACAGCGGGATCCTGGTGGCCTCCTGCGGCGACGCCCACCTCGCCAACTTCGGGTTCTACGCCTCTCCGGAACGGAGCCTGGTGTTCGATCTCAACGACTTCGACGAGGCGGGCTGGGCGCCGTGGGAGTGGGATCTGAAACGCCTGGTCACGAGCCTTGTCATCGCCGGCCGGGACAGCGGGCGCAGTGCCGAGGTCATCGAGAACGCGGTACTGGCCGCCGTCGACGGCTACCGTCTGGGACTGGATGCGGCGCTCCGGCTGAGCCCCGTGGAGCGGTACTACACGAACGTCGATGCCGATCAGACGCTGAGCAGACTGGCCGGACCATCGCGGAAGGCTCTCCAGGACGCGATCACGAAGGCGCGGAAACGGACCACCGGGCAGGCGGCCCGCAAACTGACCCGCAAGGGCGAGGACGGCCGCATCCGGTTCGTGGACGATCCCCCCGTCATGGAGCACGTGGAAGCGGCCCTGACCCGCGACCTCAACGCGCTCTTCAAGGCCTACCAGCGCAATGTCGCGATCGACATCGCATTCCTCGTCCAGCACTACACACTCGCGGACTTCGCGCGCCGCGTGGTGGGCGTGGGAAGTGTCGGCACGCAGTGCTTCGTGCTGGCGCTGCAGGACTCCGCCGACGACGTGCTCATCCTCCAGGCGAAGGAGGCCCGCCGGAGCGTGCTGGCGGAGTTCGGCGGCATCACCCAGCCGCGCCCCTTGCTGGACGGGGTCGCCGAACGCGGTGAAGGCGCCCGTGTGGTGGGACTTCAGAAGATCCTTCAGGCGTGCTCGGACCCGTTCCTGGGCCATCTGCAGGCGCCGGAAGGAGACTTCTACCTGCGCCAGTTCCGCGACATGAAGGGCGGGATCGACGTCTCGACCCTCGAGGACGGCTCGTTCCACGGCTATGCCCAGGCGTGCGCCCTGCTGCTGTCCCGAGCCCACTCCCAGTCGCCGGCCGCCACGCGGATCGCCGGGTACCTCGGCCGGGGCCGGAAGGTGGGGTCGGCCCTGCTGGACTGGTCGCTCGCCTACGAGGAGGTCAATGCCGCGGACCACCGGGCGTTCGTGGACCGCCTCCGGTCCGGCTCCCCCGAGGGCAGGACCGCGGCCCCCTGAGCTCCTGCCGGCCCGGCGCCCGACCGGGCCTTGCGCCGCGCGGACGGCTCTTGACGGTCAGGCCTGCGGCGCGCCGACGCCGAGGATCTCGCGCGTCTGCGCGACGTCGAGGCACATCTGCTCGACGAGCGCTTCGGGACCCCGGTACGCGACCATCCCGCGCAGATGGGAGACGAACTCCACCACGATGCACTGGCCGTACAGGTTGAAGTTCTCCACCGGCTCATCCGGGCGGCCGATCACGTGCGCCTCGACCTGGCGCTGCACGCCTTCGAACGTGGGATTCGAGCCCACGGAGATGGCGGCCGGCCACCGAGTGCCGGCCTCGTCGACCAGCCACCCCGCGTAGATGCCGTCCGCGGGGACGAAACCCGAGGAGTCGTGGGCCAGATTGGCCGTGGGGAATCCGAGTTCGCGGCCGCGGGCGGCGCCATGGACCACCTCCCCGCGCATGCGATGCGGGCGGCCGAGCACCTCGGCGGCCTGCTCGACGTTCCCCGCGGCGAGGGCCTCACGCACCCACGTCGAGGAGCAGCGGCGCGAGAGGCCGCCGTCGTCGTCGCTGCCGAACTCGTCGATGACCTCCACCTGGAAGCCGAGTTCGCCGCCGAGCTCCCGCATGGTGTCCACATCGCCGCTGTTGCCGGCGCCGAAGCGGGTGTCGTGGCCGATCACGGCGCCGGAGGCCCGCAGGCCGTCCACCAGGACGTCCTGCACGAACCCGCGCGCGCTCATGGAAGCCAGCTCCGGCGTGTAGTGCATGACCAGGACGGCGTCGACGCCTTCCGCGCCGAGCGCTTCGATCCGGTCCTGCAGACCCATGATCAGCTCGGGCGCGTGCTCGGGGCGGTGGACCTGGGCGGGATGCGGGTCGAAGGTCACGACGACGGCGCGTGCGCCACCCTCGCGGGCGGCCTCGACCAGGCGGCTCAGGACTCTGCGGTGGCCCCGGTGCACGCCGTCGAAGTTCCCGATCGTCACCACGGTGGGACCGTAAGCTTCCGGGACCTCCGAGAGGTCCCGCCAAATGTCAACCATGAGCCATCCCCTACAAGAGCGGTCTGCCGCGGCTAGCGGCCTGTCAAGAATACCGGGTGCGCGGGCCGTGCGAGTTCCGGGCCGTCAGGCGGCGGCAGGCCGTCGCTTGTACAGCCACCAGAGGCCGAGCAGCGGCAGCAGGAGCGGCACGAAACCGTAGCCCTTGCCGAAACCGGACCAGACGGTGTCCGCCGGGAAGGCCTGGGCGTCGAACACGCTCAGGGCGCCGACCACCAGGACACCGAGGAGCTCCAGGCTGACGGCGACCACCGAGACGCGGAAGGACGCGGTGCCGCGGCGCGCGAGCGAGACCGTCGCGACGATGTACACCACGGCCGCCAGCGCCGACAGGAGGTAGGCCAGCGGAGCGGTGTGGAACTTGGTGGCGATCTGGTACGCGGCGCGGGCGGTGGCCGCGAGGGCGAAGATGCCGTAGACGGCGATCAGCAGACGGCCCGGCCCGGTGTTCCGGGTGTTGCCCTGTTCCGGGCTCGTCTGTTCCGTGTTGCTGGGGGTGGTCATCACCGAGTTCTCCCTTTAGTACCAGATCTGGTTCATGCGAGCGGCCATCACGAGCGCCGTCACGCCCACCACCGCCATGACGAAATTGCTCCAGCGGGTCCGTTCCACCACGGACCAGTAGACGGCGCCCAGCGGCAGGACCAGGGCGGTGAGCATGTAGCCCCAGAACTCCCAGGCCTCGCCCCGGATGCTCTCCCCCAGGCTCACCCGGATGATGGAGCCGACCAGGTAGACCAGCAGTGCGAGCCACACGGCCCCCACGGAGAGGATGGTGACGTCGTTGGGCTTCTTGCCCAGGGCACCGGCGACGGCGCAGATCACCGTGGAGGCGATGCCCACGACGGCGATGATCCAGAAGTAGGCGTCCATCACCGCTCCCCCGCGGCCTGGCCGGCCGGCGCCGACGGGGCGTCCGGCGGGAAGACGAGCACGGGCTTGGCGTGACGGCCGGAGTCGGCCAGGAGCGCGACCAGGGTGCCGTCCGGCGCGAAGGCGGCCACGGGATGCTCGGCGGTGCCCGGCTGCGCCTCGTCCCGGTGGATGCGGCGTCCGTGGGACAGGTCTTCGGCCTCTTCGGCCCTGAGTTCCCGGACCGGCATCAGATCGCGGGCGGCCTGGGCCAGGTCGAGGACCTGGAAGTCCTCCGCGAGCTGCTCGAGCGTCCGGGCGGCGCCGAGCGTGAAAGGCCCGACTTCGTGGCGGCGGAGGACCGTGAGGTGGCCCCCGACGCCGAGCGCGGCGCCCAGGTCGCGGGCGAGGGCACGGATGTAGGTTCCCGAGGAACACTCGACGTCCACGTCCACGTCCACGACGGCGCCGTCGTGGCGGATGTCCAGGACGTCGAAGCGGCGGATGGTCACGGGACGTGCTGCCAGCGCCACGTCCTCACCGGCGCGCACGCGGGCGTAGGAGCGTTCGCCGTTGACCTTGATCGCACTGACACTGCTGGGCACCTGCTGGATGTCGCCAAGGAACGCCAGGACGGCGTCGCGGATCGACTGGTCATCCACGGAGGAGGCGTCCTGTTCGGCGGTGATCTCGCCTTCCGCGTCATCGGTCACGGTGGACTGACCCAGGCGGATGGTGGCGGTGTAGCGCTTGCCGGTGCCCACGATGTAGGTCAGCAGGCGGGTGGCCTTGTTGACGCCGACCACCAGGACGCCGGTGGCCATGGGATCCAGGGTGCCGGCATGACCCACCTTGCGGGTTCCCGCCAGCCGACGCATACGGGCCACGACATCGTGGCTCGTCCAACCCTGTGGTTTATCCACGATCACCAGTCCCGAAAGCACGCCTTCCAGTATAGGAGGTCGCGGGCGGCACTCTTCCCCCGGAGGGCCTGCACCCCACGAGGGACCGGGCTGTCACAGCCGGTTGCAGGGGCCGCCTCCCGCCCTCCACTCCGCACCGCTGAACACCGCGTCATGGGGAGGGGTCCCCATCGCCTTCCCGGCCTGGACCATGCCACAATTGCTCCAATGATTGCACTAAAAGGTGCGGTCTGACGCAGTAGCAAGGATCAGGGAACCATGTCACTCTTCACCACTCGCACGCGCAGCGCGGGCGCCGTCGCAGCCTTGGCCGCACTGGCCCTGGGCCTGAGCGCCTGCTCCATCACCGTGGACACCAAGAAGGACTCCGCGCCGGTCGCGAGCTCCTCGGACACCCCGTCGCAGGCGCCGGAGGAGACTCCGTCCAGCGAGCCGACCCCGTCGGACACCCCCTCGGAGTCGCCGTCGGAGACCAGCTCCGCCCCCGCCGCCGACCCCCAGGGTGGCCCGTCCGTGGAGCAGATGACCCCCGCGGGCACCAAGCTCAAGATCGGCCAGACCGGCAAGATCTTCGTCCAGACCGGCAAGCCGGGCAAGGACTACTACGACAAGCAGCTCTTCGACGTGAAGGTCACCAGCATCGAGAAGGGTTCGTTCGCGGATCTGTCCGGCCTCAAGAACTCGGACAAGTACAAGGGCTACGTGCCCTTCTACATCCACAGTGAGGTCACCCTCAAGCAGACGCTGAATCCGATCAAGACCTCCGTCTCCTGGACGCACACGTCCTTCAAGGGCACCCTCGACGGCGGCTCGCCCGCCGGTAGCCTGATCATCTTCGGCGGCTTCGACAAGTGCCCATACTCCAAGAGCTTCCGGGCCATCGGCGACACCCAGGTGGACTGCCAGATCGCACTCGCCCCGACGGGCACCGCGGTGACCGGAGTGTCCTACACGGGCAACTCCAGCAACTACCTCAGCTACGATCTGAACCCGTACCGCGACAAGCCCCTCGTCTGGACCAAGTAGAGTCCGCCGGACCCTCGTGAGGGTCCGGACGAGAGCACCTACGACTGAGGCCCACCGGGACATCCCGGTGGGCCTCAGTCGTACCCGCAGCCTCGCGGCGGGGTGATGAAACAGTGCCGTGCGACGGCGGGACGAGGATCAGTCCTCCTGGTCCTCGTCGCCCTTCTTGTACGGATCGGACCCGCCGGCGAAGACGGCCCCTTCGGCCAGAGCCGCCACTTCGGCGTCCCGTTCCTTGGCCTTCCGGATCAGCTCCTCGAGATTCGAGGCGTTCTCCGGGATCTCGTCGGCGACGAACTCCAGGGTGGGGGTCAGGCGGATGGTCAGATTGCGTCCGACCTCCCGGCGCAGGATCCCCTTGTTCTGGGCGAGGACCTCATCGGCTCCCGCCCGGGCCTCGGCGTCGCCGAGCACCGTGTAGTAGACGGTGGCGTGCTGGAGATCATTCGTGACGCGTGCGTCGGTCACGGTGATGTCGAGCGCCCGCTCGTCCTTGACGGCCTTCCTGAGCGCCTCGGCCACCAGGACCTTGATGCGCTGCGCCAGCCTGCCGGCGCGTGCTGGATCTGCCATGTTCTCCTCCTCAAACGTCGTGTGACGGTGAACGGAAGGCCGGGCCCACGGTCTCCCCTGGGCCCGGCCTTCCCGACACTCCTAGACGCGCGGCTTCTCGCGCATCTCGAAGGTCTCGATGATGTCGCCCTCGGTGAGGTCGTTGTACGAGCCGAGGCCGATACCGCACTCGAAGCCCTCACGGACCTCGGTGGCGTCGTCCTTGAAGCGCTTGAGCGAATCGATGGACAGGTTCTGCCCGATGACCTTGCCATCGCGCAGCACACGGGCCTTGGCGTTACGGCGGATGAGGCCGGAACGGACGATGGAGCCTGCGATGTTGCCGAACTTGGAGGAACGGAACACTTCGCGGACCTCGGCCGTGCCGAGCTGGACTTCCTCGTACTCGGGCTTGAGCATGCCCTTGAGCGCGAGTTCGATGTCGTCGATCGCCGCGTAGATGACCGAGTAGAAGCGCATGTCGACGCCTTCGCGCTCGGCCAGCTCGGCCACACGCTCGGCGGGCTTCACGTTGAAGCCGATGATGATCGCGCTGTCCACGGTCGCCAGGTTGACGTCGTTCTGCGTGATGGCACCCACACCGCGGTGGATGACGCGCAGCTGGACGTCGTCGCCCACGTCGATCTTGAGCAGGGCGTCCTCGAGGGCTTCCACGGCACCGGACACGTCACCCTTGAGGATGAGGTTGAGGGTGTCGATCTTGCCTTCGGCGACGGCCTGGTCGAAGTCTTCCAGGCTGATGCGCTTGCGGCGCTTCGCCAGGGCGGCATTGCGGTCGGCGGCTTCACGCTTCTCGGCGATCTGACGGGCGGTGCGCTCGTCAGAGGTCACGAAGAAGGTGTCACCGGCGCGCGGGACGTTGGACAGACCCAGCACCTGGACCGGACGCGACGGACCGGCCTCGGTGACGGACTCGCCGTCCTCGTCGAACATGGCGCGGACGCGGCCGTGAGCCGTGCCGGCCACGATCGTGTCACCGATGTGCAGGGTGCCCGACTGCACCAGAACGGTCGCCACGGAACCACGGCCACGGTCAAGGTTCGCTTCGATCGCGATACCGCGAGCGTCCTTGTCCGGGTTGGCACGGAGGTCCAGGGCGGCGTCGGCGGTCAGCAGGACGGCCTCGAGCAGCTCGTTGATGTTCAGGTTCTGACGCGCGGAGACGTCCACGAACATCGTGTCGCCGCCGTACTCTTCCGGAACCAGGCCGTACTCGGTCAGCTGACCACGGATCTTGTCCGGGTTCGCGCCTTCCTTGTCGATCTTGTTCACGGCCACCACGATCGGCACGTTGGCCGCCTGGGCGTGGTTGAGCGCTTCGACAGTCTGCGGCATGACGCCGTCATCGGCCGCGACCACGAGGATCGCGATGTCGGTGACCTTGGCGCCACGGGCACGCATGGCCGTGAAGGCCTCGTGACCCGGGGTGTCGATGAAGGTGACCTTGCGCTCGACGCCCTCGTGCTCGTGGGTGATCTGGTAGGCGCCGATGTGCTGGGTGATGCCACCGTGCTCGCCGGCCACGACGTCCGAGTTGCGGATCGCATCCAGCAGTCGGGTCTTACCGTGATCGACGTGGCCCATGACGGTGACGACCGGCGGGCGGGCCTCGAGCTCGTCGTCGCCTTCGGCCTCAAGCTCGGCCTCGAAGTCGATGTCGAAGCTGCTCAGCAGCTCGCGCTCCTCGTCCTCCGGGGACACGATCTGGAGCTTGTAGCCCAGCTCGGCGCCCAGGAGCTCGAAGGTCTCCTCATCCAGCGACTGCGTGGCCGTAGCCATCTCGCCGAGGTGGAACAGCACCGTGACGAGCGATGCGGGGTTCGCATCGATCTTCTCGGCGAAGTCCGTGATGGAGGAACCACGGCGCAGACGGACGATCGTCTGGCCGTCGCCGCGGGGCACGCTCACGCCGCCCAGCGACGGTGCGCTCATCTGCTCCAGTTCCTGGCGCTTGGCACGCTTCGACTTGCGCTGCTTGCCACGGCCTGCGCCGCCCTTGCCGAAGGCGCCCTGGGTGCCACCGCGGCCGCGGCCGCCCTTGCCGAAGCCACCGCCGGCAGGTGCGCCGCCACCGGTGCCGCCGCCGGGACGGCCGGGGCCGCCACCGGGACGTGCGCCCGGACGTGCTGCCGCACCGGGAGCGGGACGCTCGATGCGGCTGGGCATCATGCCCGGGGTGGGACGGGGCCCACCCGGACGCGGGGCGCCCGGACGGGGAGCACCGGGGCGCGGAGCACCCGGACGGGGGCCACCGGCGCCCGCGGCGGGACGAGGCCCACCGGCACCGGCTGCCGGGCGGGGACCGCCTGCGCCGGCCGCGGGACGGGGTCCACCCGGACGGGGCATGCCCTGGGAGCTGGCGAACGGGTTGTTGCCCGGACGGGGAGCACGCTCGCCGTCGCGCCCACGGGGCATGCCCTGGGAGCTGGCGAACGGGTTGTTGCCCGGACGGGGGCCACCGGCGCGGGCGCCGGACTGTCGCTGCTGGGAAGCAGGCTTAGCCGCACGGGCGGCGGCCACACGGGCCGCTTCCGCTTCAGCGGCCGCGCGGGAACCCGGCTTGGGTGCTCCACCCGGCTTCATGCCACCCGGGCGAGCGGCCGGAGCGGCAGCGGGCGCGGAGGACGCCGACGGGGCGGCAGGAGCCGCGGGAGTCTGGGGTGCGGGGGCGGAAGCCGCCGCAGGTGCTTTCGGGGCGGCCGGAGCGGCTGCCTTCGCTGCGGGTGCAGCGGACGGGGCGGGAGCGGATCCCCCACCCGGGAATGCGTCACGCAGTTTCTTCGCCACCGGGGGTTCGATGGTCGACGATGCGGAACGGACGAACTCTCCGAGGCTCTGCAGCTTTGCAAGCGCATCCTTGGAGGTGATACCGAGCTCCTTGGCGAGCTCGTGTACGCGGACCTTGGCCACATTTCTCCTGTCTCGGTCCGCGCATCAGCCTTGGCACGAACCGTCTAATACTTCTTCCTGCCCTGGGCCATGAAAAGCGGCCCGGGGCGCTGTGCAGCGCGCAACAGATTGGTCATGGTTACGCGCTCATCGCAGGGAACTCATCGGGTTTCCATCAGATTTCTGACCCGCTTTCGGATAGGACGGTCGTCCCCTGAGGCGTCTCCGCCCCGGTGGGGACACTGTGCGGTGCCAGCTTCTCCTCCAGGCCGTCGCTGACGACGGCGCTCCGGAAAGCACGCGCGAACGCACGCTTCCGCTGGGCGAGGGCAAGGCACTCAGTGGTGGGGTGCAGCCATGCACCCCGGCCGCCCACCCGGCGTCGTGCGTCCACCACCACGAGGTTTTCACCTGCGTCGGAGGTCACGGTCGCCAGCCGGATGAGCTGATCCTGGGTTTCCCGGCGGCGGCATCCGACACAGGTCCGCAGAGGTGCACTTGTCGGTGCTGCCACGTGCGCCTGCCTCGCTTGAAGTGCGTGCGCCACCCGAAGGGCGGACACGCAGATGCCATGCCGGGGAACCGGCGTTATCCATTCTACGCCTTCCGCAGGCCCCGCCGTGCGCGACGGCGCGTCGGAGCCCGCGGAGGCCTACTCGCCGGCCGCGTCGGAGACGATGTCGATCCGCCAGCCCGTGAGCTTGGCGGCCAGACGGGCGTTCTGCCCCTCCTTGCCGATGGCCAGCGAAAGCTGGTAATCCGGCACCACGACGCGGGCGGAACGGGTGGCCGGGTCGGCGATCGTGACGCTCGTGACGCTCGACGGCGACAGGGCGTTCGCGATGAACGTCTCCGGGGTGTCGGAGAAGTCGACGATGTCGATCTTCTCGTCGTTGAGCTCGGTCATGACGGCCCGCACGCGGGACCCCATTTCGCCGATGCAGGCGCCCTTGGCGTTGATGCCCGGGCGGTTGGCGCGCACGGCCATCTTGGTCCGGTGGCCGGCTTCACGGGCCAGCGCGACGATCTCCACGGAGCCGTCCGCGATCTCCGGGACCTCGAGTTCAAAGAGCTTGCGGACCAGACCCGGGTGGGTGCGGGACAGCGTGATGCTGGGGCCCTTCTGGCCGCGCTGCACGCTCACGACGAAGGCGCGGATGCGGTTGCCGTGGAGGTACTTCTCGCCGGGCACCTGCTCGGGCGGCGGCATGAGGGCCTCCACGGTGCCCAGGTTGACCTGGACCATGTGCGCGGAGTGGCCCTGCTGGATCTGACCGGCGACGAGTTCACCCTCGCGGCCCTTGAACTCGCCGAGGACGTTGTCATCCTCGACGTCCCGCAGACGCTGCAGGATGATCTGACGGGCGGTGCTCGCGGCGATGCGGCCGAAGCCGTCCGGGGTGTCGTCGAACTCGCCGACGACGTTGCCCTCGTCGTCGATCTCGCTCGCCCAGATGGTCACGTGACCACTCTTGCGGTCCAGTTCCGCCCGCGCCTGGTCGATGGCGCCAGGGGTCTTGTGATAGGCCACCAGCAGTGCCTGCTCGATGGTGGGGATGAGCTTGTCCAGGGGGATCTCGCGTTCCCGCTCCAGGAGTCGCAGCGCGCTCATGTCGATATCCATTTAGGCCTCCTCAGTTGCTTCGGGGTCCAATGCTTCGTCCAGCGCCGCATGGTCCAGATGTGTGAATTCGATCTCCACCTTGGCCTGGCGGATCGTGCTGAAGGCCACCGTGACCGGTGCGCCTTCCTTGGCTTTGACGCCCTTCTTCGCTTCCAGCTGCGGGACCAGGGTCACGCCGTCCTCGTGGACGTCGCGGATCCGGCCCGTGAGCGGCTCACCCTCGCTCAGCTTCACGCGCACCAGGCGACCGAGATTCCTGCGCCAGTGACGTGGCTGCGTGAGCGGGCGGGAGACGCCGGGCGAGGAGACCTCGAGCTCGTAGGCCTGCGGGCCGTCGAGTGGATCCGCATCCAGGGCGGCCGAAATGTCCGTGGAGACCTCCGCGATGCGATCGAGGCTCACTCCGCCCTGCTGGTCCTCGGGGAGGTCCACCAGCACCTGAACGGTGCGCTGGGCTCCGGCCCGGTGGATCTCCACTTCCTCGAGGAAGAGGCCCTGTGCGGCCACCACGGGTTCCAGGAGTCCGTGCAGCCGTGCTGCTTCGGAGTCCTGGCCGCCCTGGTCTGGCGTAGTCGAATGTCCGGCACCGCTCATGGTCCGCAAGGCCTCCCTGATTGAAGTTTTCAGACTATAGAGTATCGACTTTTTGGCTCCTGCGGCTTCCGAGGGCCGCATTCCCGCGCGATCGAGGCGGGCGGAAGCGGCCCCGGCGCCGGGATCCGCGTGGTCGTGGCAAGATCGTGGTGATGAAAAACGCGGGAAGGACGGGACGGACGGGCACGGTCCTCCGACGAGTGGGAGCCTCTGCCGTGGTGCTGGCCACAGTTCTGGGACTGAGCGCGGCCGTGGACCAGGTCCTCTCCCCCGCACCCGTCGACGCGGCGGTTCAGGCGCCGCAGGCCGTCTTCGCCGCGCACACTGCCGACCTCGCCGCACAGGCGCATCGGCTCGCCTCCACCACGGGTCCCACCGTGGCGTCGCTGGGCACGATCCTCGACCGGCAGAGCGCCGCCCTGATGCCACCCTCACCTTCGCCCGCCACGACGATGCCGCAGGTCTCACCGTCCTCGGGGCCCCTGACGCTCGCCCAGTTGCTGGAGGCCGTCCGCACGAGCGCGACGGCTCTGCTCGACCAGGCCCGGCGCGAACCCGACGGCGGTCTGGCCCGCCTCTACACCGCCGCGGCGGAAGGCCGGCTGGAGGCCCTGCGACCACTCCTGCCCTCGGGCGGCGCCACCGGCCCGGATCTCCTCACCTCCGGCACCGCCCCGCTCCCGGCGTCCTGCGCGTCCGGGACGCCCTCCCCTGCCGCCACCGACCCGGCCGGCCCGACGACGGCGGGCGCCACTGCGGCGACCGGCGCGGCGGGCGGTGGGCCGGCGTCGTCCGCGGCCACTCCGGCGACGGTGTCACCGCAAGCGGTCGCCGCCACCCAGGCGGTCCTGCGCGCACAGCGCCATCTGACGTACCTGTACCAGGTGGCCGAAGTCCGTCTGGAGCGCGGAGCCCGCACCGATGCCGACGGCTTCGAGGCGGCGGTCCGGAAGGGCGGTTCCGAGGCGGCCGCGTGGGTGCGGGCCGCCTGCGCCACCCCTTCGATCCCCGAAGCCGGTTACGAACTGCCGGCCACCTTCCTCAAGGAGCCGGCCGCGGGTCTGGGCGCGGTCGAGGACGAACTCCGGAACGCGGCCCTGGATCTGGTGGCGGCCTCCGAAGGGGACCTCCGGACCTGGGCGATGGCGCAGTACTTCGCGGCGGGGACGCGCGCCCGGCACTGGTCGCCGTCCGCCGGCGCCGGGCCGGCGCTGCCCGGCTTCCCGGAGGACATGACGCCCGTGCCGTCGGGGTCGCCGTCCGCCGGACAGCACTGATCCCTGACAGCGCTGATCCCAGCCGGCACCGGTCCCGGATCCCGCCGAGTCCAGAGCGTTCCGTTTTTCCTTATCAGGTGAGCAAAGGCTTACTTCAATAAGCCAAGCCTTCTCTCATTTAGTGAAGGCAAACATTGCTGGAATTGTTTTTCCGGGAGTGCTTTCCTGAAGACATGACGACAATGGAGATCAAAGCCGGAACCGGGAAGAAGAGCCCCCGGGGAAATCTGGCACAGCGCCTCAACTGGCTCCGCGCCGGTGTCCTCGGCGCCAATGACGGCATCGTCTCGGTGGCCGCGATCGTGGTGGGCGTCGCGGGCGCCACCACCCAACAGGGCCCTCTTCTGGCGGCCGGCGCGGCAGGCCTGATCGGCGGCGCGATCTCCATGGCCCTCGGCGAGTACGTCTCGGTCAGCAGCCAGAGCGACAGCCAGCGGGCCATCGTCCGCCAGAAGCGCAAAGCTCTGAGTGACGATCCCGCCGGAGAACTCGCCCGACTGAAACAGGGTTATGTCGATCAGGGGATTTCCCCGGCCACCGCGGCGCTCGTCGCGGAGGAATTGAGCGCCAAAGATGCTCTGGGCGCTCATCTGAAAAGCGAATTCAATATCGACGAGGAAGAAATCGTCAGCCCGTGGCATGCGGCACTCGCCTCGGCGCTGGCCTTCACCGCGGGGGCGATCCTGCCGCTGCTCGCGGTGCTGCTCCTACCCGCAGCGATCCGCATCCCCCTGACCTTCGGTGTCGTGCTCACCGCGCTGGCCGCCACCGGGGCCGTCGGCGCCTGGATCGGCGGGGCGAGCGTGTCCCGGGCCGCCGTGCGGGTGGTGATCGGCGGAGCACTCGCCCTGACCGCGACGTTCCTGGTGGGCAGCCTCCTGGGACAGTCCGGGGTCATCTGAATCCCGGCCGGGTGATCCAGGAGCGGGTCGGGTCCCCGTCCCGCTTCTGAGCGCGACGGCGGAGACCCCACAGCGACCGCTCGGCGGCATTCCGGCGGTCCCCGAGACGCCCGCACGACTAAGCTGGATCCGTGAGCTCCCCCGTGACGTTACCGCCCGGCCTGGTCCGGAGAATGACGCGGAGTGCCGACGGCGCCCGATGGATCGCCGCCCTGCCCCGTCTGATCGAGGAGTGCTTCGACGCCTGGGGACTCCGGCTGGACCTCTCCCCCGGCTTCCCGGTCCTGCACGGCTACAGCGGGATCGTCCTTCCCGTCCGCGGACCTGACGGCTCGGCCGTGCTCAAAGTGTCCCTGCCGGTCGAGGAGACCCTGTCGGAGGGGCCGTCCCTCCGCGTGTGGCAAGGACGAAGTGCGGTGCGTGTGCTGGAGGAGGAACCGGCCCGTTGCGCCCTGCTCCTCGAGCGGCTCGAACCCCACCGGACCCTCATCAGCATGGACCTCCACGACGCCGCCGAAGTCTGGGGCGGAATCGTCCGGGGTCTGAGTGTGCCCGTGGACGAGGTGGGCCGGATTCTCGGCGACACCCCCGCCCTTGCGGCGATCCCACGCCTCTCCGACATGGCGGAACGCTGGTGTGACGAGTTCCCGCAGAGCTGGCAGGAGGCGGGCGAGCCGTTCCCCCGCTGGCTCCTGGAAGCCGCACTGGAGGTGTGCCAGGTGCACGGCACGGTGGGACGCCGCGCATCCCGCGAGGTCCTGGTGCATCAGGACCTCCACTTCCTGAACATCCTGGCCCGGCCCGGCAGTCCGGACTCGGACGGCGCGGGTCGACTGGACACCACCGAGTGGGTGGCGATCGACCCGCAGGCCGTGCTGGGCGACGCCGAGTTCTCGCTCCCTCCCGTGCTGCGGAACCGCCTGGCCGAGTATCCCGTGGTGCGGCCCGCCGAGGGCGTGCTGCGCCGCCTCGAGGAGTACTGCGAACCCGCGGGGCTGGACCCGGAGCTGGCCCGCCAATGGAGTGTCGTGAGCTTCGTGGAGGACGCCCTGTGGTTCGCCACGAAGGGCGGCCACGAGGCGGAGCAGGAGCGGTCCCTCTGGCTGGCCTCCGCGCTGGCCGGGAAGGTCCTGGACGACACCATCGATCCTCAGCGGCTCCACGACCCCGGCCACGTGGACTAGCTCGCTCGAACCACGGCTCTCTAGCGGGTGTTGTCCTGCCAGACGTCGAACCCGAGTTTGACGATCAGCACCGCCACGACACCCAGGAACACCCAGCGGATGAAGGAGTTCCCGCGGGCGACGGCCATGCGCGCCCCGAGGTAGCCGCCCGCGGTGTTCGCCGCGCCGAGGAGCAGACCCACGCCCCAGAGCAGAGAGCCGTGCGGGAGGAAGAACAGCAGCGCCCCGGCGTTGGTGGCCATGTTGACGATCTTCGCCTTGGCACTGGCCTCGGTGAAGGCGTATCCCATGAGCGAGACGAGGGCGATCACCAGGAAGGACCCGGTGCCGGGACCGATCAGCCCGTCGTAGCAGCCGATCACGGCGCCGATCAGGCAGGCCAGGACATAGTGCTTGCGGCCCTGATGCCTCAGGACCGTCTCCCCGCCCACCGCAGGCCGGAACGCGGTGAACAGCAGCACGGCCACGAGGGCCACCACGATGATCGGTTTGAACGCCTTGCCCGGCAATTGCGTGGCGATCACCGCGCCGCCGAAACTGCCGGCCAGCGCGATCAGCGCCATGGGCACGGCCGTCCTCAGATCGGGATGGACGCGCCGGTAGAACGTGATGGAGCTCGTGGTGGTCCCGAAGATGGACCCGAGCTTGTTCGTGGCCAGCGCCTGCACCGGGGTGATCCCGGGCACCAGGAGCAGGGCGGGCAGCTGGATGAGACCACCGCCGCCCACCACCGCGTCGACCCAGCCGGCGCAGAAGCCGGCGAGGACGATCACGGCGAGCGTGCCGCCGTCGAGCAGTTCGAAACCGCTCAGCATGGCATGCCCGCCTGTGATCCCCTCATCCTGTCAGTGCGCGACGGCGGCGCGCACGGCGGCGACCGCCTCGGCCACCGGCACGTTCTGCGCTTCCCCGCTGCGGCGGTCCTTGAGCTCCACCACGCCGTCGGCCAGGCCCTTGCCGACTGCGAGGATCGTGGGGACGCCGAGCAGTTCGGCGTCGCCGAACTTCACACCGGGAGAGACCTTGGGACGGTCATCGTAGATGACGTCCAGGCCGGCGGCGGACAGCTCCTCCGCGAGCTGGGCGGCGGTGGAGAAGATCTCCTCGCCGCGGCCCACGGCCACCACGTGCACATCGGCCGGGGCGACATTGCGCGGCCAGATGAGTCCGCGGTCGTCGTGGTTGGACTCGGCCAGCGCCGCGACAGCACGGGTCACGCCGACGCCGTACGAACCCATCGTCACCACGACCTGCTTGCCGTTCTGGTCCAGGACCTTCAGGTCCAGCGCCTCGGCGTACTTGCGGCCGAGCTGGAAGATGTGGCCCATCTCGATGCCACGGGCCAGCTCCAGCGGACCGCTGCCGTCGGGGGCGAGGTCACCCTCGCGCACCTCGGTGGCCTCGATGACGCCGTCCCAGCCGAAGTCGCGTTCGGCGACCAGGCCGAAGACGTGTTTCCCGTCGACGTTCGCACCGGTGATCCAGCTGGAGCCGGGCACGACGCGGGGATCCACCAGGTACAGGACCTTGGCGGCGCCCTCGGAACCCAGCACGGGCTCCTCGGTGGTCAGGCCGGGGCCGATGTAGCCCTTGACCAGCGCGGTGTTCTTCTTGAGGTCCTCCTCGGACGCGGCCTCGAGGCCGATCTCCCCGCCCACGGGCAGGAACGCCCCGAGGTTCGCCTCGACACGCTTGAGGTCCACCGCACGGTCCCCGGGGACGCCGATGATCACGAGCTGACGCTCGCCCGTGGGCAGCGTGACGGCGAGAACCACGTTCTTGAGGGTGTCGGCGGCGGTCCAGGGACGGTCGGCACGCGGCTCGGTCCGGTTGGCCGCGTCCACGAGCGTGTCGATGGTGGGCGTGTCCGGGGTGTCG
The DNA here is from genome assembly GCF_029690065.1 of Arthrobacter sp. Y-9. Taxonomy (NCBI): domain Bacteria; kingdom Bacillati; phylum Actinomycetota; class Actinomycetes; order Micrococcales; family Micrococcaceae; genus Arthrobacter; species Arthrobacter sp. Y-9. The sequence continues at coordinate 1,250,419 of NZ_CP121463.1, read as the reverse complement.
CGCACGACGGCGGCCGGCAGCGACGAGTAGTCGATGGGCTCGGGTGCCACGGTGGTCACGGCCTCGACGTTGGCGGCGTACCCGCCCGCCGAGCGCACGAAGGTGTCCTCACCGATCGCCGTGGGGTGCAGGAACTCCTCGCTCCGGGAACCTCCCATGGCGCCGGCGGTGGCCTTCACGGGGACCACTTCGAGGCCGAGGCGCTCGAAGATGCGCAGGTAGGCGCCACGGTGCGCCAGGTAGCTGGCGTCCAGGCCGGCGTCGTCCACATCGAAGGAGTAGGAGTCCTTCATGATGAACTCGCGGCCGCGCAGGAGGCCGGCCCGCGGGCGCGCCTCATCGCGGTACTTGTTCTGGATCTGGTAGATCGACAGGGGCAGGTCCTTGTACGAGGAGTACAGATCCTTCACCAGCAGGGTGAACATCTCCTCGTGGGTCGGAGCCAGGAGGTAGTCGGCGCCCTTGCGGTCCTGCAGGCGGAAGAGGCCCTCGCCGTACTCGGTCCAGCGATTGGTGACCTCGTAGGGCTCCCTGGGCAGCAGGGCCGGGAAGTGGACCTCTTGCGCACCGATGGCCGCCATCTCCTCGCGGATGATCTGCTCCACCTTGCGCAGCACGCTCAGACCGAGCGGCAGCCACGTGTAGATGCCTGGGGCGGCGCGCCGGATGTATCCGGCACGGACCAGGAGCTTGTGGCTGGCGACCTCGGCGTCCACCGGGTCTTCACGCAGGGTTCGCAGGAAGAGCGAGGAAAGGCGTGTGATCACTGAAATTCCGTTTCTGGCGCAATCGGGGCTGAAGCCCGTCCGGACAGGCCGGGGACAGGGCTGCGGTCCGGGATGACCGGACCGTACCCCGAGTTTATCCGGTGTGGGCCGTCACGCGGGCACGGGCCACCCACGGAACTCGAGGAGGCCGGGGACGGCGAAGGGCCCGGAGCGACCGCGCTCCGGGCCCTCACGGCGGATTCCCGAGGGTGTCCGCGGAAGGATCAGCCTTCCTTGCCCTCCAGGGCCACCAGAACACCGGCCAGGGCGAAGTACTTGTTGGAGCCGAGATCACGAACGGTCTTGATCCCGAGTTCCTTGGCCAGGAATTCACCCTTGGCGTCCGTGATGCCCGCCAGCGCGGACACGGGTGCGTCCAGGATCTCCTTCAGGCTCTTGTCCTCGAATTCCTTGTCCAGGCCCTTGCCGAGGTTGACGCTAACTGCCATGTTCCAGCTCCTTTACGTCGGTGACATGCCCTGTTGGCCACTGCGGACAGCGGCGACACATCTGAGCCGAACGTAGTTCACCCCGCTTCCCCGATCAAGGATCTTGACGGACCTTTTCGGTGAACTTACTTTTAATTCATCAGTCGATGAATTACCCGGGAGCCTCGGAAGGGGCCCCGGGAGGCGGGAGCAGCCATGTACGGGCCCCAGCACGTTCGCTCGACGCCGGCCGCCGCGGAAGCCGCCGTCGTCGTCAGGGGACTGCACGTCCGGCGGGGCCGTCTGCACGTGCTGAGGAACCTGGACTTCACGGTCGCCTCCGGCAGCATCACGGGGCTGCTGGGGCCCTCAGGCAGCGGCAAGACCACCCTCATGCGAGCGATCATGGGCCTGCAGCGTTTCGGATCCGGCACCGTGACCGTGCTGGGCTCGCCGGCCGGCGCCGCACCGCTCCGCCGGAAGCTCGGCTACATGACCCAGTCCCCCAGCGTCTACCGCGACCTGACGGTCCTGGACAATGTCCGCTACTTCGCCACCCTGCACGGAAAATCGGCCGCCGAGGCCCGCGACGCCGTCGAGGCCGTGGGGCTGACCGGCGAGTCCCGCCGCCTCACCGCGGACCTGTCCGGCGGGCAGTTCAACCGCGTCTCCCTGGCCTGTGCCCTGGTCGGAGACCCCGAACTCCTCATCATGGACGAGCCCACGGTCGGCCTGGACCCCGTGCTCCGCGCGGAGCTCTGGGCCCACTTCCGCCGCCTTGCAGAGGCCGGCACCACGCTGCTGGTGTCCAGCCACGTCATGGAGGAGGCGCGCCACTGCCAGGACCTCCTGCTGCTGCGGGACGGCAGGCTCCTGGCGCAGCTGACCCCCGAGGGGCTGGCGGCACGCGGCCACAACACGGATCTGGAACTGGCGTTCCTGGCCATGATCCAGGAGTCCGGCGCATCCGGACCGGGACAGGAAGAGGCGGCTTCATGAACCCCCGTCTGCTCGGCGCCACCACGGCGCGAGTGCTCACCCAGATCCGCCACGACCACCGCAGCGTGGCGATGATCCTCGTGGTGCCCTCATTCCTCCTGGCGGCGGTCTACTTCCTCTTCGAGAACGAGACGCTGCCGCCCGGGATGCCGCGCACCTTCGACCGGGTGGGACTGGTCATGCTGGCCATCTTCCCGTTCCTGATCATGTTCCTCATCACCTCGGTGACCATGCTGCGCGAGCGGACCAGCGGCACCCTCGAGCGGCTGCTGACCACTCCCCTGGGCAAGGCCGACCTCCTCTTCGGCTACGCTCTCGCGTTCTCCCTGCTCGCGGCCGTCCAGGCGCTCGTCACCCTGGCCGTCGCCTACTGGGTGTTCCAGCTGGACGTGCAGGGCAGCCCGGTGCTGGTGGGGCTGGTCTGCATCCTGAACTCGGTGCTGGGCGTGGCCCTCGGGCTCCTCTGCTCGGCGTTCGCCCGCACCGAGTTCCAGGCGGTGCAGTTCATGCCCGTCGTGGTGGTCCCCCAGATCCTGCTCTGCGGCCTGTTCGTGGCGCGGGACTCCATGAACTCCGTGCTGGAGGCCATCTCCAATGTGCTGCCCCTGAGCTATTCCGTGGAGGCGCTGCAGGATATCGGCCGCCATAGCGACCCCACGGAGACGCTCCGGAACGACCTCATCGCCCTGGCCGTGATCGCCTTCGGACTCCTCGTGCTCGCTTCCGCCACGCTGCGCCGGCGGACGGCGTGAACGGGCCCTCCCCGTCCGGCGCGCACGACGACGGCGACCCGGACCGCGCCGGCACGGAACCGCACGCGGCTCCCGGCCGCCGTCGTGGTCGCCGTGGCGGGCAGGCGGACAGCCGCGAGCGGATCCTGGCAGCGGCCCGCCGGCTGTTCGCCGACCACGGGTTCGAGGGCACGAGCCTTCGCCAGGTGGGCCGGGAAGCGGGCGTCGATCCGGCCATGGTCCACCACTTCTTCCAGGGCAAGGACGAGCTCTTCGCGCTCAGCGTCGAACTGCCGGCCGACCCCGCGGAGGTGCTCGCGGGGGTCACCTCCCTCGATCCCCGGCAGCGCTCCGAGGAGATCGTGCGCGCGGTCCTCCGGCTCTGGGAGAGCCCGGCCCAGCACAGCCTGGTGGCCTTCATCCGCGGGACCATCGGATCCCGCACCAAGACGGCCATGCTCCGGGAGATGGTCAGCCGGACGATCCTGTCGCGCATCACAGCCGGACTGCCGGGCACCCCTCAGGAGCTCGCCCTCCGCGGCGACCTGGTGGCGTCGCAGATGGTCGGGCTCATGCTGACCCGGTATGTCGTGCGGCTGGAACCCCTGGCGTCGGCGACTCCCGAGGAGGTGGTGCGGCAGGTCGCCCCGACCGTTCAGCGGTACCTCGAGGGCGGGACCGGCGAGTCCGCCGCCCAGGGCGCGAAGTGACCCCGTCCCGCCGTCTGGCCGCGGACAGTGCCTGAACGCGCGAACGGGCCGCGTCCACGGTGGACGCGGCCCGTTCGGAGTGCTGCGGCTTACTTGATCTGATCGGCGACCGCGTCGAGAGCGGCGACGGCCTTCTCGACGTCGGCTGCTCCCGCGCCACCGGCCAGGGAGACGCTGGTGATTGCCACTCCGTTCTTGACAGCCATCACGGTCAACTGCTTCATCTTGGTAGCGCCGCCCGGCAGGGACGTGGTGGTTTCGAACGCCACGGCGCCTGGGGTCTTTGCGGACGCGTCGACCTTTTCCGAGGTCGCTTCGGCCTTCTGGCCCGCAATCTCAATCGTCATGGTCTTGCATTTCTCCAGCTGGTCCTTGGTCTGGGCGATCTTGCCCTCGAGGACGGACGGGTCCGGCCCGGAGATCAGACTCACGGCCTGAGAAGGAATGCCATCGGCGCCCGTGGAGGTGCCAACGGCGGTGGAGGCGCCGTCGAGGCTCTGAAGCGCCGTCGCGATGTCCCCGTTGCCACACTCGGCCGGGGAGATCTTCGTCTTGGCGAGCAGTTCTTTGGACGCCTCAAGGGATTTCTTCAGGTCCGCAGAGGGGAGCACCTTCAGTTCCTTGCCATCGGCGCCCTTGGCGGCCTTGAGCACGCCCTCCAGCTCGGCCTCGCTGTACTTCTTCACGGCCGCGGGCGCGGCGGACTGCCCACCACCGCCGCCGTTGGTCCCACCGGACTGCTGGGCCGGGCCGGAACAGGCCGTGACGGCCAGCAGCGAGGCCGCGGAAAGAGCCAGGAGGGCCCGACGTGCGTTTTTCATGATGTTTTCCCCGATCAGAAAGCGATTCGATTGGTGAGACTGAACTCGTCTGTGATTATTCCATTCGATGCGGAAATCCGCGATGGGCAGTCCTCCCCATGACACGACTGCGACAGGCGGGACTCAGTCCACCAGCGCGGCGGCCTGCTCCACCACCGCGTTGGCCACCGCCGTCGTGTCCGCTCCGCCCTTCTGTCCCGACACGCTGACGAAGATGTTCACCCGGCCCACCGTGACCGTGGACAGGGAGGTCTCGACAGTGCCGCTGGCGCCGACCGTGGTCACCGTCCAGGCGAGTCCGCCCTCGACCTTTGGAGCCTCGGCCTTCGCCACGGACAGGGTGGCCACCGGTACGCTGCGGATCAGTTTCAGGGTGGAACAGCGCTCCAGGGTTTCATTGTCGAATCCCGGGTGAAGGAGTTCCTCCGGGCCGCTGCTCAGGACGACGGACACGATAGCGTCGCGTCCCGACTCATTGTGCCCCAGGGCCACACGGCCGCGGTCGAGCAATCCGGTTGACAGCCGGTTTTCTGAGACGGCAACCTCCTGGCAGGCCGGCGGATCCACCGATGTCCGACCCTGCAGACGCTCACGCACCTCGACGGTCTTGCGCATCGTGTTCGCCGCGACCTGCGTGAAGGCGCCGTCGTTGGGGCCCTTGAGCCGGCCGACCACCTCTTCCAGCTCCGTCTCGCTCCAGGCCTTGCCCGGCGACGGCACCGTGACGGCGCACCCGTTCACGAGCAGAGCGGACAGCACCACGGACAGCGTGGCGAACAGCGGTTTCCTCATGGCGGCTTCCCCCTGGAGACGGTGAACCCAACGCTATGCCGCCGCCCGCCTCGCGACAAGAAGGAAGCGCTGAACGGGCGGGCGCACCGGACCAGGAGAGCACGGCTCAGTAGAGACCAGTACAGATCAGTACAGAACCGTGGCGAACTCGCCGTGCTCGCGGAAGCCGACCTTCTCGTACACCTTCCGCGCGGCGGTGTTGTAGTCGTTCACATACAGGGACGCGACGCCTGCCACCCGTCGCGAATACTCGACGACGGCGGCGACCCGGGCGGCCGCCATCCCGCGGCCGCGCTGGGCCGGGTCCATCCAGACCCCCTGGATCTGGCACACACCGCGGGTGACCACCCCCAGATCCGCCTTGAAAAGCACCTGGCCCGCGGGGCTGAAACGGGCGAGCGTATGGCCCTGCCGGAGCAGGTTGAGCACCCGGCGGCGGTAGTTCTCCTGCCCGCCCAGGAACGGCGAATAGCCCACCTCCTCTTCGAACATCGCCACGGAGGCCGGGAGGATGCGGTCGAACTCGTCCATCGAGGCGGCGCGGACGGACGGGTCGGACTCGACCTCCAGTTCGCCGTCGTGCAAAAGGAACGGCTGGGACCGGCGGACTTCCAGGGGGACGTGCCCGAAGGCCTCCATCGCCGGAAGCAGAGCGAGCACGGCATCGCTCGGACCGAAGATCGAGGCGTAGCGGTGCGAACGGGAGTGCAGCGCGTAGGCGAAGAGCGGCGCGAGGGACGGGTCGAGGGCGATGGGCACCACATTGGCGCCCGCCCAGCAAGCGGCGATCAGCCCGCCGTCGTCGAACACGCCGAAGACCGTGGCGCCCAGGGAGCGCCACGGCCTGACGGTCTGGGCCAGGACGAAGGCGTTGACCGCTTCGTCCCGCAGGGCCAGATCCCGGAGCGCGGGAAGGTCCTCATCCACGAGTTCACGGATCATGGGCCCTCCCGCGACCTTGCTAGGAGACGGTGACCACTGGACTGCCGGAGGGAGCACTCGGATCATCGGACTCCATTTCATCGGCAATGCGCATGGCTTCTTCGATCAGTGTCTCAACGATCTCGTGTTCCGGCACGGTCTTGATGACCTGTCCCTTCACAAAGATCTGGCCCTTGCCGTTGCCCGAGGCGACGCCGAGGTCGGCTTCGCGGGCCTCGCCGGGTCCGTTCACCACGCAGCCCATGACGGCCACGCGCAGCGGGATCTCCATGCCTTCCAGGCCCGCCGTGACCTGCTCGGCCAGCGTGTAGACGTCCACCTGGGCGCGGCCACAGGACGGGCAGGAGACGATCTCGAGCTTGCGGGGGCGCAGGTTCAGGGACTGCAGGATCTGGTTGCCCACCTTGACCTCCTCCACGGGAGGGGCCGAGAGGGAGACGCGGATGGTGTCGCCGATGCCGCGGGACAGCAGGGCGCCGAACGCGGTGGCGGACTTGATGGTGCCCTGGAACGCCGGTCCGGCCTCGGTCACGCCGAGGTGCAGGGGCCAGTCGCCCTTCTCGGCGAGCATCTCGTAGGCGGCGACCATGACCACGGGGTCATTGTGCTTCACCGAGATCTTGAAGTCGTGGAAACCGTGCTCCTCGAAGAGGCTCGCCTCCCAGACGGCCGACTCCACGAGGGCCTCCGGGGTGGCCTTGCCGTACTTCTTCAGCAGGCTGGGCTCCAGGGAACCGGCGTTGACGCCGATGCGGATGCTCGTGCCGTGGTCCTTGGCCGCCTGGGCGATCTCCTTGACCTGGTCATCGAACTTCCGGATGTTGCCCGGGTTCACGCGCACCGCGGCGCACCCGGCCTCGATGGCCGCGAAGACATACTTCGGCTGGAAGTGGATGTCCGCGATCACCGGGATCTGCGACTTCTTGGCGATGATGGGCAGAGCCGCGGCGTCGTCCGCCGACGGACAGGCGACGCGCACGATGTCGCAGCCGGACGCCGTGAGCTCCGCGATCTGCTGCAGGGTCGCGTTGATGTCCGTGGTGGGGGTGGTGGTCATGGACTGCACGCTGATGGGCGAGTCGGACCCGACGCCCACCGACCCCACCTTGATCTGGCGGGTCTTGCGCCGCGGTGCGAGCACGGGCGGCGGGGCGGACGGCATTCCAAGGCTGACCGATGTCACTTCTGATTCCTCAGTTCTGTAGCTCTGGTGGTTCTGGTGAGTCCGGCCCCGGTCAGGAGACGAATTCGCTGAAGCGGCCGATCACGGGACTCCATTCGCGGGCGCTCGTCTGGGCGACGGCGCCGTTGATCTGGAACGGGTCCTCCCGGAGAAGTCCATCCAGCGCGGGCTGGTCCTCGACCACGATGATCAGCAGGGCTCCCGCCCCGGAATCGACGGGTCCGGACGCCAGCACGGTGCCCTCCTCGGCGAGCGATCCGAGCCAGGCACGGTGGGCGGGACGGAACTCGTCGCGCACGGCGGCCGTTGCGGCGTCGTACACGTACTCCACGGCGAAAACAGTCATGGGTTCACTCTATCCCTCAGGCCCGGAACCGCGGGGCGTCGGCACTGTGACACTGAGCGCTCGACGCCGGGCCAGACACTGAGGCGAACAGGAGCCGGCCGGGGATGTTCCGAGAGCGCCGTTGTCGCGCGAGGAACGAGCGCAGGCGCCGAGGGACATCCCCGACCGGCCGACAGGCCGGCGGGCTCAGTGAATGCGACCGCCGTCGTCATCCGAACAGCTTCACGGGCTTGACGATGTCCGCGTAGATCAGCACCACACCCATCACGAGCAGCAGCCCCGCCACCGTGTACGTCACGGGCAGCAGTTTGGCGAGGTCGAAGGGGCCTGGATCGGGACGGCGGAAGATCCGGGCGATGCCGCGCCGGATTCCCTCGTACAGGGCCCCGGCCACGTGACCGCCGTCGAGGGGCGGCAACGGGATCAGGTTGAAGATGGCCAGCGCGAAGTTCAGGCCGGCCAGGATGCCGACCAGGCTGGCGATGCGCGCGTTCAGCGGGATCTCCTCCATGGCCGAGACCTCGCCGGCGACCCGTCCGACGCCCACCACGCTGATGGGGCCGTTCGGATCGCGGGGCTCCGAGCTGAAGGCGGCCTTGGCCACGCCGATCACCCGGGCCGGCAGATCGAGGACGACGTGGCTGACCTGGGTCATCTGCGTCCCCACGGCCGGGAGCACTGACTCCGGGCCCTGCGGAACCAGGGCCTGGCGGGGACCGACGCCGATGAAGCCGACGTCCTGCGTGAGGGCCTTGCCCGCGGAGTCCTTCGCCGGCTGGCCGTCCGCGCCGTAGACCGGGCGAGCGGTCAGGACCGGGGTGACGGTCGTGTCGATCGTCTGGTCGCCGCGCTGGACGACCACCGGCACCTTGCGGCCGGCCGACTGCCGGATCTGTTCCGTCAGGGTGTTCCAGTCCGTGGCGGGCTTGCCGTCGAAACTGACGATCCGGTCACCGGGTTTGAGACCGGCGGCCGCCGCCGGAGCCGGGGTGCACTTCTCCCCCGGGCCGGGCTCCTTGTCCCCCTGCGCCACCTGGCAGGCGGACACGCTGGACAGCGTGGTCGTGGGCTGCGCACTGCCGAAGCCCATCAGGAGGACGGCCGTGAAGAGGATGCCGAGCACGATGTTCATCGCCGGGCCGCCCAGCATGATCACGATCTTCTTCCACACAGGGAGCTTGTAGAAGACGCGGTTCCCGTCCTCGGGCCCCACCTCCTCGCTCGCCTGCTGGCGGGCCTCCCGGGCGAGGTTCTGGAACATGCCCGTGCTGGAGGCGCGCAAGGTGCCGTCCTCGGGATTCGGCGGGTACATGCCGATCATCTGGACGTAGCCGCCCAGGGGCAGTGCCTTGACGCCGTACTCGGTCTCGCCCTTCTTCCGGGAGAAGATCGTGGGGCCGAAGCCGATCATGTACCGCGTGACACGGACCTTGAACAGCTTGGCGGGCAGCAGGTGGCCCACTTCGTGCAGCGCGATGGACACGGCGATGCCGATCGCCACGAACAGCACCCCGCCCAGGAACAGCAGCGGCCCGCTCATGCCCACAGCCTCGTCATCTCAGTGGTCTTTCTCGTCGAAGCATTCATCACGAGGACAAACGTTCGTGGGTGCGCTTTCGTGCCCACTCCTCGGCGGCGAGCACCGATTCCAGGCTGAGCGCGGCGTGGTCGGAGTGCTCGGCGAGCACCGCCTCCACGGTGTCCACGATGTCCGTGAAGCTGATCTCACCGCGGTGGAAGGCCAGCACGGCCTCCTCGTTGGCGGCGTTGAAGACGGCCGGATGGGTGCCTCCCTGCTTGGCCGCGTCCTTGGCGAGGTCGACGGCGGGGAACGCCACGGCGTCGAGCGGCTCGAACGTCCACTGGGTCGCCTGCGTCCAGTCGCAGGGGGTCGCGGCGTGGGCGACCCGCTCGGGCCAGGCCATGCCGAGGGCGATGGGCAGCCGCATGTCCGGCGGGGACGCCTGCGCGATCGAGGAGCCGTCCACGAACTGCACCATCGAGTGGACCACGGACTGCGGGTGGACGACGACGTCGATCCGGTCCAGCGGCACGTCGAACAGCAGGTGCGCCTCGATGACCTCCAGGCCCTTGTTCACGAGACTGGCGGAGTTGGTGGTGACCATGAGGCCCATGTCCCAGGTCGGGTGGGCGAGGGCCTCTGCGGGCGTGACGTGCTGGAGCTCAGCGCGGGTCTTGCCGCGGAACGGCCCCCCGGAGGCCGTGAGGACCAGGCGGTCCACCTCGGTCTCGGTGCCGGAGCGGAGGCACTGGGCGATGGCCGAATGCTCGGAGTCCACGGGCACGATCTGCCCCGGCCGGGCGAGGTCCTTGACGAGGGCGCCGCCCACGATCAGGGATTCCTTGTTGGCCAGCGCCAGGGTCGCCCCGGATTCGAGGGCCGCGAGGGTCGGCGCGAGGCCGATGGAACCCGTGATGCCGTTCAGGACCACGTCGACCGGGATCGAAGCGATGCGGGTGGAGGCGTCGGGGCCGAAGTACAGCTCTGGGGCGTAGTCCCGCAGGTCTGCCCGGGCGGCCTCATCGGCCAGCAGTTCCCGGAACTCGCTTTCGCTCCCCGAAGCCACGCCCACGGCCTGCGCGCGGACGTGGACCGCCTGCCGCGCCAGGAGGGCGAGGTTGCCGCCTCCTGCGCTCAGCGCCGTGACGCTGAAACGGTGAGGGGCGCCGTCGACGACGTCGATCGCCTGGGTGCCGATGGAACCGGTGGAGCCGAGCAGGGTCACAGAACGCATGGTTCCAGTATCCCGGAGAACCTGAGCGCCCGCTGCACGGGACCCGTGCGGCACCCGCGTGGGCCCTGTTCCCTGTGCCTGGTCTCAGCCCCGGCCGGTCACCGACGCACCACGAACGGCACACCACCGCCCGGCCCATCGCCACTCCGCCCCACGAACTCGGCGGATGGCACCGATTGATGCGGACTCAGCCGGACGCGCCCGCCCGGCGGAGCACCGACTCGGCGTGCCGGAGGATCGGCCCGTCGATCATGCGGCCCTCGTGACTGAACACCCCGTTGCCCGCGGAGGCAGCGGCGGCGAGGAGGTCCCGCGCGGCCTGGACCGCGGCGTCGTCGGGCAGATACGCCTCCCGCACCACCGCCACCTGGTTCGGGTGGATGCAGGCCTTCGCCGCGAAACCGGACGCCACCGCGTCGGCGGATTCAGCGGCGAGCCCCTCCAGGTCCGGGATGTTGACGTAGACCGCGTCGATCGCCGCTTTCCCGAACGCCCCGGCGGCGAGCAGCACCTGGGAGCGGGCGTGCAGCGCGACCGCACGGTAGCCGCCGTCGGCGTCCCGGCTGGAGGTCCCGCCGAGCGACGCCAGCAGGTCCTCGGCGCCCCACATGAGTCCCACGACGTTCGGCCGCGCGGCGATCCCGGCGGCGTTCAGCACACCTCGCGCGGTCTCGCACAGGGCGAGGATCTCGTAGTCCGCCAGGGCGTCGAGCTGCTGGCCACTCTCGGCCTTGGCCAGCATGAGCGTCCGGTAGGGCGTCTTCGCCACGGCTTCCAGATCCAGGCGGATCTCGGGGGTGCCCACGGGATTGACCCGGACGATGGTCCGCTCCGGGTCGAGGGCGTTCGCGGGGTCCGCGAGCGCCAGCCGGGCCGCGGCCTTGGCGTCTGCGGACACGGCGTCCTCCAGATCCAGGATGACGGCGTCGGCGCGGTCGGACGCCTTGGCGTAGCGTTCGGGCCGGTCGGCCGGGCAGAACAGGAGGCTGGGTCCCATCGAGAAGCTCATGCCTCCAGTGTCCCCCGTCCGGGGGCTTCGTGGGCCTCGCAGGTCCACATCAACGTGGTCCGCCGGGCCAGGGCCACGACCTCGCCTCGTTGGTTGTAGCCGGTGTGCTGGAAGGTCACGACACCCTGCCCCGGACGCGACGCCGACGGCCTGCGTTCCAGCACGGTGGTCTCCGTGTAGAGGGTGTCGCCGTGGAACATCGGTTTCGGGAAGCTGATCCCGTCGAGTCCGAGCTGGGCGATGATGGTCCCCGCTGTGAGCTGCGGCACCGACTGTCCCACCAGCGTGGCCAGGGTCAGCATCGAGTTCACGAGGCGCTGCCCGAAGGGCTGGGACTCGCTCCATGCGGCGTCGAGGTGCAGGGCTTGCGTGTTCATCGTCAAGGTCGTGAAGAGGACGTTGTCCGCTTCGGTCAGGGTCCGGCCGGGACGGTGGACGTAGACGGCGCCGTCCTCCAATTCGTCGAAGTACAGTCCCCGCTGCACGATCCGGCGGGGTTCGTCCTGCTGGGTCACGGGTTCGTCTCCGGGCTCGCTCATGCGGTTCTCCTGCGTGCTCATACGGTGTCCGGATCGTGCATCTCGACGCGCAGTTCAGCGCCCGTCGCGGCGAGGACTTCCTCCACCGAGACGCCCGGCGCGGTCTCCCGGAGGACCAGTCCGTCATCGGTCACGTCGATGACCGCGAGGTCCGTGATGATCCGGTCCACACAGCCCTTGCCGGTGACCGGAAGGGAACAGCTCTGGACGATCTTGGGGCGCCCGTTCCGGTCCACGTGCTCCATCATCACGATCAGGCGCTTGGCTCCGAACACGAGGTCCATGGCGCCGCCCATCCCCTTGACCATCTTGCCGGGGATCATCCAGTTGGCCAGGTCGCCGTTCTCCGCGACCTCCATGGCGCCGAGGACCGCCACGTCGACGTGCCCTCCGCGGACCATGCCGAAGGACAGTGCCGAGTCGAAGAAGGCGGCGCCGGGGTTGACCGTCACCGTCTCCTTGCCCGCGTTGATGAGGTCCGGATCCACCGCGTCCTCGGTGGGGTACGGCCCCGTGCCCAGGATGCCGTTCTCGGAATGCAGGACCACCTCCACCCCGTCCGGGATGTGGTTGGGGATGAGGGTCGGCATGCCGATCCCGAGGTTGACGTACTGGCCGTTCCGCAGCTCCCGGGCCACCCGCGCCGCCAGCTGGTTGCGGTCGAGCCCGCGCGCCGTGTTGTCCGCGGTGGTCTCCGCGGCGTCCGACGCCGGAGCGCCGGCCCCGCTCGCGGGCGCCGGAGCCTGCTCCTTCCGGACCGTCCGCTTCTCGATCCGCTTCTCCGCCAGAGGGCTTCCCGCGGGCACGTGGACGACGCGCTGCACAAAGATGCCCGGCACGTGGATGTGCTCCGGGTCCAGCTCACCCGGTTCCACGAGTTCCTCGACCTCGGCGATGGTGATCCGCCCTGCCATGGCGCACAGGGAGTTGAAGTTCAGAGCCGTGGCGTGGAACACGAGGTTCCCGTGGCGGTCTCCCTTCGCGGCGTGCACCAGAGCGAAGTCCGGCGTGAGGGACTCCTCCAGCACGTAGTCCGCACCCCCGAAGGTGCGCACCTCCTTCGGCGCGGAGCCGAGCGCGATCCCGCCGGCGTCGTCGTACTTCTGAGGCAACCCGCCCTCGGCCACCTGCGTGCCCACGCCGGCCGCCGTGTAGAAGGCGGGGATGCCCGCGCCGCCGGCACGGAGCTTCTCCGCCAGCGTGCCCTGCGGGGTGAGGACCACTTCGAGCTCGCCGGCCAGATACTGCCGGGCGAACTCCTTGTTCTCCCCCACATAGGAGCTGATCGTGCGGCGGATGCGGCCGTCGGACAGCAGGATGCCGAGACCCCAGTCATCGACCCCGCAGTTGTTGCTGATCGTCTCCAGACCGCCGGTGCCCTGGCGGTGCAGGGCGTCGATCAGGCCGACGGGGATCCCGCACAGCCCGAATCCGCCCACCGCGAGGGAGGCGCCCTCGTGAATGTCTGCCACGGCACGCTCCACGCTGCCGACCACTTTGTCGATCATGCTCCGATCCTCTCCTGTGGCGTCGTCGAATTCCAGAGGCGCGGCTACAGGCCGAGCTCGCGGGCGATCAGCATGAGCTGCACCTCGGTGGTGCCCTCGCCGATCTCCAGGATCTTGGAGTCGCGGTAATGCCGGGCCACGGGGAATTCGTTGATGAAACCGTAGCCGCCGAACACCTGGGTGGCGTCCCGGGCGTTGTCCATGGCCGCCTCACCTGCGACCATCTTGGCGATCGCGGCCTGCGACTTGAACGGCTTGCCCGCCAGCATGCGGGCTGCGGCGTCGTAGTAGGCGAGGCGGGCGGTGTGGGCGCGGGCCTGCATCCGGGCGATCTTGAACTGGATCGCCTGGTACTTGCCGATCATGTTCCCGAAGGCGCTCCGCTCCCGGGCGTAGCGCACGGACGCGTCCACGCAGCCCTGCGCGGCGCCGGTGGCGAGCGCCGCGATGGCGATCCGGCCCTCGTCGAGGATGGAGAGGAAGTTCGCATAGCCACGGCCCTCGACGCCCAGGAGGTTCTCCTCGGGGACGCGGACGTCCTTCAGGGTGAGGGGGTGGGTGTCGGAGGCGTTCCAGCCGACCTTGTTGTACGCCTTCTCCGCGATGAAGCCGGGGGTGTCGGTGGGCACCAGGATCGTGGAGATCTCCTTCTTCACGGTGCCGTCGGGGCGTTCGGTGATGCCGGTGACGGCCGTGACGGTGACCAGACGGGTGATGTCCGTGCCGGAGTTCGTGATGAACTCCTTGCTGCCGTTGATGACCCACTGGCCGTCCTCGCGGCGCGCCTTGGTCTGGGTGCCACCGGCGTCGGAACCGGCCTCCCGCTCCGTCAGGCCGAAGCCGGCGAGAGCCTGACCGGAGGCCAGAGACGGCAGCCACTCCTCCTTCTGGGCATCGGTCCCGAAACGGTACACCGGCATCGCGCCCAGCGAGACGCCTGCTTCCAGCGTGATCGCCACGGACTGGTCCACGCGGCCGAGCTGCTCGAGCGCGAGGGCGAGGGCGAAGTAGTCGCCGCCCATGCCGCCGTACTCCTCCGGGAACGGCAGGCCGAAGAGGCCCAGCTCGGCCATGCCGGCCACCACCTCATAGGGGAAGCTGTGCTCCTCGTCGTGCTTCTGCGCCACCGGCGCCACGACCTCGTCCGCGAACTCGCGGACGGTGTCACTGAGGTCCTGGTACTCGTCGCTGAGTTCAAAATCAGGCATGTGGTGTCCTAGTTCTCGTGTCCCGGATCTTCGGGATGGATGGTGGCCACTGCGGCCTTGGCTTTGACCTGATCGCCGGGTGCGACGTTAAGGTGCACGATGCCCCCGAGGGGTGCGGTGAGCTGGTGCTCCATCTTCATGGCTTCGACGCTGAGCAGGTGCCGGCCGGCCTCCACCCGCTCGCCGTCCTGCACCATGACGGCGACGACGGTGCCCGGCATGGGCGTCACGACGCGCGGATCCGCTTCGCCTTCCAGCCCGTCGAGCCGGGCCAGACGGCGGGTCAGAGCTTCTTCGCGGCCCAGGAGCTCGACCTCGGCGGACCAGCCGTCACGGCCGATCCACGCGGTGATCGATCGTGGCGTGTCCAGATGGCCCCTGCTGGCGCCAGGGACGGCCACCACGTACTCGTAGGGCGTGCCGTCCACCTCGAACACGCCCGCCCCCTGCCCGATCCGCCACGTGACCGCGATGACGGCGTCGCGCCCGGGCAGCGTCACCTGGTACTCGACGGTGACCGGCAGGTCACGTGACTTCTGGCGCCAGATCCCGCCTGACACCTGGGCCGTCAGGTCCGTCCCGGCCACCACGGCATGAATCCTTCGAGGCGAGTGAGCCACGAGGCGCCAGCCGTCGATGGCTCCCCAGCCCGGCCCCAGGCCGGTGGTGGAGTCGCGGGACCGGCTGGAGGCCTCTCCGTGGAGCACCTGGTCGGTCATCACGGCGACCAGGGCCAGATCGACGTCGTTCACCTCGTGGAACGGGAAGCCGTCCAGCTTGCGTTCGATCAGGCCGGTGTCGAGGCGCCCGGCCTGGACGTCCTCGTCCGCGAGGAGCAGACGCAGGTACTCGACGTTCGTGGACAGTCCGAGCAGGCGGTACTTCGCCAGGGCCAGATCGAGCTTTTGAAGGGCGTCCGCACGGTCCTCGCCGTGCACGATGACCTTCGCCAGCATGGGGTCGTAGTCCGATCCGATGACCTGGTCCTGAAAGAGGGACGAGTCGATCCGAGCCCTGGGCTCGGGATTCCACGGCCGATAGGGGGCGAAGCGTCTGCCCGGAAGGGGGGTCTGGGTTCCGTGCTCGTCGAGCAGCAGCACCGTGCCCGTGGCCGGGAGGAAGCCGTTGCGCGGATCCTCCGCGTACACCCGGGCCTCGATCGCGTGCCCGTTCAGCCGGACATCCTCCTGCCGGATGGACAGGGTCTCCCCCGCCGCCACCCGCAGCTGCTGTTCCACCAGGTCGATGCCCGTGACCTCCTCGGTGACAGGGTGTTCCACCTGCAGCCGGGTGTTCATCTCCATGAAGAAGAACTCCTCGGGGCGGTCGTCCGAGACCAGGAACTCCACGGTCCCCGCGCCCACGTAGTCGACGCTCCGGGCGGCGCCGCAGGCCGCCTGCCCCATCCGCTCCCGGATCTCGGCGCCGTTCGGCAGGCCTTCGAGCAATGCCGACGGGGCCTCCTCGATGACCTTCTGGTGTCGGCGCTGCAAGGAGCACTCGCGCTCCCCCAGGTGGATGACGTTCCCATGGGTGTCGGCCAGCACCTGGACCTCGATGTGGCGGGGGTTCCGCACGAGCCGTTCGATGAACAGGGTGTCGTCGCCGAAGGCGCTCGCGGCCACGCGGCGTGCGGTGGCCAGGCCGGCGTCGAGGTCTTCCGGCGCCTCCACCACGACCATGCCCTTGCCGCCGCCGCCCGCGGACGGCTTGATGAGCAGCGGGTAGCCGACGTCGGCGGCGTGCTGCCGCAGCTCGTCGTCGGTGGGCGGCCGGCCCGGCGAGCCGGCATAGCCGGGAACGGTGGGCACGCCGGAGCGGGACACGTGGTTCTTGGCGGTGATCTTGTCGCCCATCACGGCGAGCGCGTCCACGCCGGGTCCGATGAACGTGACGCCTGCGGCGGCGAGCGCTTCGGCGAAGCGCGCGTTCTCGCTGAGGAAGCCGTAGCCCGGGTGCACGGCGTCGGCGCCGCTCTCCACGGCGGCCCGCACGACGGCGTCGATGTTCAGGTAACTCTCGGTGGCGGCCGCCGGACCGATCCGGACCGCTTCATCCGCCAGCTGGACGTGCAGGGCCTCCGCGTCGGCGTCGCTGTAGACGGCGATGGACCGGATGCCCAGGCGCTGGAGAGTGCGGATGATCCGCACCGCGATCTCGCCGCGGTTGGCGATGAGCACCGAGCCGAAGGGCCGTCCCTCGGCGAGGGCAGCCCGGACCCGGCGCTCGTCCGGAGTTCCTGCGATGAATCCGAAATCCATGATCACATCCTGAAAAGGCCGAAGGAGGTCTCGGGCAGAGGAACCCGTGACGCGGCGTCGAGGGCGAGACCGAGCACCCGGCGGGTGTCCATCGGGTCGATGATGCCGTCGTCCCAGAGCCGCGCGGTGGAGTAGTACGGGCTGCCCTGGGTCTCGTACTGTTCGCGGATCGGGGCCTTGAAGGCCTCCTCGTCCTCGGCGCTCCACTCCTGGCCGGCCGCCTCGAGCTGGCCGCGCTTGACGGTCGCGAGCACGCTGGCCGCCTGGGCGCCGCCCATGACGGAGATGCGCGCCGCGGGCCACATCCAGAGGAAGCGCGGGCTGTAGGCCCGGCCGCACATCGAGTAGTTCCCGGCGCCGAACGAGCCGCCGATCACGATGGTGAACTTCGGCACCCGGGCCGTGGCGACGGCCGTGACCATCTTGGCGCCGTCGCGGGCGATGCCCCCGTGCTCGGCGTCCTTGCCCACCATGAAGCCGGTGATGTTCTGCAGGAACAGGAGCGGCACGCCGCGCTGGTCGCAGAGTTCGATGAAGTGGGCGCCCTTGCGGGCCGATTCGGAGAACAGCACACCGTTGTTGGCGACGATGCCCACCGGGTGCCCCATCACGTGTGCGAAGCCGGTGACCAGTGTGTCTCCGTACTCCCGCTTGAACTCGTGGAACTCGCTCCCGTCCACGAGCCGCGCGATGACCTCGCGCACGTCGTAGGAGGCGTTCACATCGACAGGCACTGCGCCGTACAACTCCGCGGGATCCACGACGGGCTCCCGGACCGGCAGCACGTCCCACGCGCGGGCGGGGGTCTCCGGCAGCGTGGCGACGATGTCCCTGACGATCTGCAGGGCGTGTTCGTCGTTCTCGGCCAGATGGTCGGCCACACCGGATATCCTGGCGTGGACCTCTCCCCCGCCCAGCTCCTCGGCGGTCACGACCTCACCGATGGCCGCCTTCACGAGCGGAGGCCCGCCCAGGAAGATCGTGCCCTGGTTCTTCACGATGACGGTCTCGTCGCTCATGGCCGGGACGTACGCGCCGCCGGCGGTGCAGGACCCCATGACGGCCGCGATCTGCGGGATCTTCCGCGCCGAGAGCTGCGCCTGGTTGTAGAAGATCCGTCCGAAGTGGTCTTTCGACGGGAAGACCTCGTCCTGCATCGGGAGGAAAGCACCGCCGGAATCCACGAGATACACGCACGGCAGGCCGTTCTCCAGAGCGATCTCCTGCGCCCGCAGGTGCTTGCGCACCGTCAGGGGATAGTAGGTGCCGCCCTTCACGGTGGCGTCATTGCACACCACCATCACCAGGCGGCCCTCCACGACGCCGATGCCGGCGATCACGCCCGCGGCCGGCGACGCGCCGTCGTACAGATCCTCGGCCGCCAGAGGCGCGACCTCCAGGAACGGGCTGCCCTCGTCCAGGAGGAGGTCCACGCGGTCCCGGGGCAGCAGTTTGCCACGGGCGACATGGCGTTCGCGGGACTTCTCAGGACCGCCGAGCGCGGCGGCGGCCAGCTTCTCCCGGAGCTCCTCCACCAGGGCCCGTTGTGCGGCCTCGTTGGCCTCGAACTGCGGGGAGGCCGGTTCCACTGTGGTGGACAGAATCTCCATTGACCTGCTCTTTCCGAAGCGGGTACGTCACATTTCAGTTAGTGACGTATAACTGAGTTTGAGGTTAGTCTCGAATGAGCGTGATGTCCACCACTCGGGAGGAACAAGTGAGCGAAAGCCCCGCGACGGCGCGATCCGTGGCCAAGGAGGAACGACGGAAGGCCCTGGTGTCTCAGGCGGCCCGGCTCTTCGCCGACTCCGGATTCGCCAAGGTGTCCCTGGAAGCGCTGGGCGCCGCCGTCGGGATGAGCGGCCCTGCCGTCTACCGGCACTTCCCGTCGAAGCAGGCCGTCCTGGAGGAGCTGCTCCTGGGCGTGAGCCGGCGGCTCCTCGACGGCGGCCGTGAGGTGATGGACGCGGCCGCGGATTCCGCGCCGGGCGGCATGGCCCTCCGCGCCCTCGTGCGGTTCCACACCGACTTCGCCCTGTCCCAGCCGGAGGTGATCCGGATCCAGGACCGCGATTTCCAGTCGCTCCCCGAGGCGAGCCGGAAGCAGGTGCGCGAACTCCAGCGCGCCTACGTCGAACTGTGGGTCCAGGCCCTCGGCGCCGAGCTGCCCGGTGCGGGACCCAGCGAACGGCGGCTCCGGGTCCACGCCTGTTTCGGCCTCATCAACTCCACCCCGCACTCGCTCCGCGAACGCGGACGCACCGTGCCTGCGAAGACGGCACGGCCTGTACTGGAAGCCATGGCCTACGCCGCGCTCACGGCGCCCAGCGGGACGGACTGAGGCACGCCCCGTCCGCTCGCCGGGCGCCTGGACGCCGGGTCAGACCGGCGCCTCAGATCATCGTGAGGACCATGCCCGGGTCCGCCAGGATCCGGCCGACATCGGCCAGGAATCGGGAGCCCTGCTCGCCGTCGACCAGCCGGTGATCGAAGGACAGGCTGAGGGTCAGCACCTGACGCAGCGCCACCTCGCCCTGGTACTCCCACGGCTGCCGGCGCACCGCTCCGACGGCCAGGATCCCGGCCTCCCCCGGGTACAGCATCGGGGTGCCCGCGTCGATCCCGAACACGCCGATGTTCGTGATGGTGAATGTCCCTCCACTCAGCTCGGCCGGCGTGGTGCGGGCGGCGCGTGCCTTCTCCGCCAGATCCGAAAGCGCCACCGCCAGGTCCCGCAGGCTGAGCGTCTGGGCGTCCTTGATGTTGGGCACGGTGAGACCGCGGGGCGTGGCCGCCGCGATGCCCAGATTCACGTAGTGATACTGGACGATCTCCTGAGCGGTCTCATCCCAATGGCTGTTGAGCGTCGGATTGTTCGCGAGCGCCACGAGCACTGCCTTGGCCACGAGCGTGAGCGGCGTGAACTTGAGTCCGGCGAAGGCACGGTCCGCCTTGATCCGGGCGAGCAGTTCCATGGTCGGCGTGACATCCACCGTGAGGAATTCGGAGACCTGCGGCGCCGTGAACGCGCTCGCGACCATCGCCGCCGCCGTGTGCTTGCGCACCCCCTTGATGGGACTGCGGGTCTCCCGCCCGACGACGCCGGCCTCCGCCTCGCCCGCCCCCGTCCCGGTGAGTGCGGACTCACCGCCGCCCGAGGCCCGTCCCGCGGCCTCGCCACCTGCCGTCGTGGCAGCCCCGGAGAACGCCAGCACATCCTCCCGGGTGATGAGGCCACGCTCCCCCGTGCCCTGCACGAGTTCCAGATCGACGCCGAGGTCCTTGGCCAGCTTCCGCACGGGAGGCGTGGAGCGCGGCCGTTCCTCGCGGGGCGCCGGGGCGGTCGTCGCGACGGGCGCGGTCACGGCGGGCGCGGCCACGGCAGCTGCCGAGGTGACTTCGGGTGCTGGCGCCGCCGGGGAGACGGCCGCCGCCACCCGCGCGCGGCGGGCCGGACGCCCGCCCTTCTCCACGAGGGCGCCGTAGCCGACCAGGTTCGCCTCGCGCTGAGGCGGCTGCGCGGCGTCGTCGTCCGCGCCGATCACGTCGAAGGAGACGAGCGGATGCCCGACCTCCACGACCGTCCCGGGATCCGCGTGCAGCGCGGAGATGGTGCCGGTGAACGGCGACGGCAGTTCCACGACGGCCTTGGCCGTCTCGACCTCCGCGATGATCTCGTTGAGGGCGACCGATTGACCGGGCGTGACCTTCCAGGCCACGACTTCGGATTCCGTGAGTCCTTCACCCAGGTCCGGCAGGTTGAAAACCTTGATCATGTCAGTCGTCCGCTCCTGGGAGGTTCGAGAGGGAATTGGCACGCCCCATGGCCCGGTCCACGCCGTCCAGGATACGGTCCAGGTCCGGCAGGTGGTGGGATTCGAGCTTGGAGTACGGGTACGGGATGTCGAAGCCCGTGACCCGCACGGGCGCGTGCTCCAGATAGTGGAAGCACCGCTCGGTGATGCTCGCGGCGATCTCCGCGCCGAGCCCGCCGTTCTGTCCCGCTTCATGGGTGATCACCAGGCGGCCGGTCTTCCGGACCGAGGCCTCCACCACGGGGTAGTCCACCGGTGAGAGGGACCGCAGGTCGATGACCTCCACGGAGACGCCCTCGTCCCCGGCCGCCACCGCGACGTCGAGCGCCGTCTTCACGAGCGGACCGTACGTGACCAGCGTGACGTCGCGGCCTTCGGTCAGCACCTGCGCGGACCCCAGGGACAGCGCTGTGGCCGGGTCGACCGACTCGTCCACGTCGCCGCGGTCGTGATAGCGGCGCTTCGGCTCGAAGTAGAGGACCGGGTCGTCACACGCGATGGCCTGTTGGATCATCGTGTAGGCGTCCTGCGGGTTCGACACGGAGATGACCCGCAGCCCGGAGGTGTGGGTGAAGTAGGCCTCGGGCGATTCCGAGTGGTGCTCGGGCGATCCGATGCCGCCGCCGAACGGCACGCGGATGGTCAGCGGCACCTTCACGAGCCCCTGGGTCCGGTAGTGCAGCTTGGCCACCTGGGACACGATCTGGTCGAACGCCGGGTAGATGAACCCGTCGAACTGGATCTCGCAGACCGGCCGGTAGCCTCGGTACGCCAGGCCGACCGCGGTGCCGATGATGCCGGACTCCGCCAGGGGCGTGTCCAGGACGCGGTGGGCGCCGAAGTCCTTCTGCAGGCCGTCCGTGATCCGGAAGACGCCGCCGAGGGACCCGATGTCCTCCCCCATCAGCAGGACTTTGGGGTCCGCTTCCATGGCACGCCGGAGCCCTGCGTTGATCGCGCGGGCGAAGGTCATGGTCGCCATCAGCGCCGCCCTCCCTCGGTGGTCGCGCCGGCGGTGGCGCCGGAGTGGTCGAACTGGTCCAGATACCGCCGGTAGTGGTCCTCCTGGCGGTCGAGCCAGGGATTCGGTTCGGCGTAGACGTGCTTGAACACGTCGAGCGCCTCGGGTTCCGGCATGGAGATGACTCCAGCGCGGACGACGGCGGCCACCTCGTCCGCCTTGTCGGCCACCCGCTGCCGCAGGGCGTCGTCCAGCACGCCGGTCGCCTCGAGGTGACGCTCCAGCCGGGCGATCGGGTCCTTGGCGGCCCAGTCCTCGAGTTCGTTGGCATCCCGGTAACGGGTGGGATCGTCCGCGGTCGTGTGCGGCCCCATGCGATAGGTCACCGCCTCGATGAAGCTGGGACCGCCGCCCTGCCGGGCGCGGTCCAGGGCGATGCGCGTGGCCGCGAGCACGGCCAGCACGTCATTGCCGTCCACCCGCAGATGCGGGATGCCGAAGCCGCCGGCCCGTTCGGCCAGGGTGATGTGGCTCTGAAGGCTCACGGGCTCCGAGATGGCCCAGTGGTTGTTCTGGCAGAAGAAGATGGCGGGCGCCTGGTAGCTCGCGGCGAACACCATCGCCTCGTTGACATCGCCCTCGCTCGTGGCACCGTCGCCGAAGTACGCGACCGCGGCCGCGTCCGCGCCGTCGAACTGGATGCCCATCGCATAGCCGACCGCGTGGAGCGTCTGGGCGCCGATGATGATCTGCGGTGTGGCCATGTTGATGGCGAACGGGTCCCAGCCGGACGAGGCGTTGCCGCGCCAGACCCGGAGGATCTGGCTGAGGTCCACGCCGCGGCAGTAGGCCACGCCGTTCTCGCGGTAGCTGGAGAACACGAAGTCGTCCTGGCGCAGCGCCCGGCCGGAGCCGATCTGCGCGGCCTCCTGCCCGAGGAGCGGCGGCCAGAGGGCCAGCTCACCCTGACGCTGGAGGGCGGTGGCTTCGGCGTCGATCCGCCGGATCACCACCATGTCCTCATACAGTCCGGCCAGCACAGCGGCGCCGTCGGCGCCGTCGAGGTCCTGGAGCCAGGGGTCCAGCTGAGGCTCCGGCAGGCGCTCCCCACTCGGGGCAAGCACCTGGAGCATTTCTTCCCCAGGGTGGTGGGGATTGATGTCGGGCACGATAGTCAACTTCCCTTCGCCGCGGCCGAGTCACTCCAGGGATCGCCCGGAGCCCCTCCGGACGCCATCGTCACATGCAGCTCTTACTTGTGAGGCTACTCACATTGAAATGCGCGAACAAGCACTTCCGGCGCAATTGCGCGGAATGCGGAGTTCGCTCGATCCATACCTGTCCTGAACAGGCTGAATGCCCCGGCGGAACGCGCCGCACTGGGCATTATGCTCAATCTTCGACGTCGATCCTGCCCGCATAGTCGGCGCCCCACCGGGCGAGCTGGTCGATGATCGGCAGGGCGCCACGGCCGAGCTCCGTCAGCGAGTACTCGACCTTCGGGGGCACCTGCGGATAGACGGTCCGCAGGACGAGCCCGTCGTCCTCGAGTTCCCGCAGCTGGCGGGTGAGGACCCGTGGCGGCGGGTCCCCCAGGCGACGTCCCAGCTCGCCGAAGCGGATCGCCTCCTCCTGGTGCAGCAGGCTGAGAATGGCCGGCTTCCAGGCCCCGCCGAGGACCACCACGGCGACCTCGGCCGCGCATTCCGCCGGCCACTCGCGGACCACCTTCTCCGTCCGTTCGCGCATGCGGATCCTCCTTCCGACAACCGCCATACTGACATTTTTGTCAGTACGTGCAGGAAAAGTCAGTACTTGCCCATGGTAGGCATACCCACCAGTCTGAGAACATGTCCCACCTCCACAACGCCCCCACGACGGCGCCTTCCGCCCGCCGCTGGCTCGCCCTCGTCCCCATGCTCCTCGGCGTGCTGATCGGGAGTCTGAGCCTCAGCTCGATCATCACCGCCCTCCCGGCGCTGCTGTCCGAACTCCGGCTGGACCCGGGGGTCGGGGTGTGGATCATCGACATCTATCCGCTCACCCTCGGCGTGACGCTCGTCCTGGCCGCGCGGGCCGGAGACCACTGGGGCCGGAGACGGATCATGGTCCTCGGGCTCAGCGGCTTCGCCGTCTTCAATCTGATCGCCGGACTGCAATCGGCGGGCCCGGGGCTGATCGCCCTCCGGATGCTCCTCGGGATCTCCGAGGCCATGGTCATCTCGAGCGTGGTGTCGACCATCGGCACCCAGTTCCACGCCCGCGAACGGGTGCTCGCCTACGGCTTCTGGACGGCGGCGTTCGGCGCCGGAAGCGCGTTCGGGCCGCTCCTCGGCGGCGTGCTGACCGAAGGTCCGGGATGGCGCTGGATCTTCCTGGGCTGCGTGCCGCTTTCGGTCATCGCGGTCCTGGCAGCCATCCGCTTCGTCCCGGAAGGCCGGGCGCCCGTCCCACCGCACTGGGATCCGCTGAGCATCGCGACGTCGGTGCTCGCGATCGGCGGGATCGTCTATGCTCTCCAGCACGCCCTGGCGGAGCCGGTGCCCGCCGCGGTGCTGGCCGCGGCCGGACTCGCGGCGGGCTACCTCTTCGTGCGCCGGCAGAAGACTCTGGACAATCCGCTCATCGATGTCAGGATTTTCCGCATCCGCGAATTCAGCATCGCGTACAGCCACATCCTCGTGATCACCGGGACCACCGCGGCGACCCTCTACCTCGTCGGCCAGCAGGTCCAGGACGAGCAGGGGCTCAGCCCTGCGGAGGCCGGCCTGGTCCTGCTCCCCCTGGCGGCCCTGACCGGGATCGTCGGCGCCACCGCTCCCCTGGCCCTGCGCTGGGTGAGCCGCAAGACCATCACGACCCTCGCATTGACGGTGGCACTGCTCGGCCAGCTCTGGCTGGCGTCCGGGGTCCCTGGCACCCCGATCGCGCTGGGGCTGATCGGAGCGGGATTCGGCGCGGTGGGAACGCTGGCCGCGGCCGCCCTCTTCGATTACACGACGCCGGCCCAGGCGGGTCAGGTGGGCGCGGTCCAGGAGGTGAGCTTCGCCCTCGGGAACGGCGTCGGCGTGGCGGTCTTCGGCACCGTCGCCCTCGCAGCCGGCCCGGACGGCTACCGGGTCGCCATGCTGGCCGCGGGCGCGGTCCTGGCCGCCGCCGTCGTCGTGTATCCCGTCCAGGCGCTGCGGTCGGCCGTACGCGACCGAGGCCGCCGGCCGGCTGCGGAACGTCCCACGACGGAACGGGTGCAGCGCGAACCGGCGGCCTCGACGAGGGCCTGCGCGGGAACGGATTAGTGGTCCACCGCCTTCTCGGCGCCCACTCCCGTCAGGGACCGCACCTCCATCTCCGCCTGCTTGGCGGGATCCTCCTTCCGCCGGTCCAGGATGGTGCCCAGCCAGCCGAGCACGAAGGCCAGCGGAATCGAGATGATCCCGGGGTTGCTGAGCGGGACCCAGGCGAAATCGGCGTTCTGGATCATCGAGGTCTTGGTTCCGGAGACCACCGGGCTGAAGGTGATCAGCAGCACCGCGGACGCCAGACCGCCGTACATGCTCCACAGCGCGCCCTGCGTGGTGAACCTCTTCCAGAACAGGGAGTAGATGATGGTGGGCAGATTCGCCGAGGCGGCCACCGCGAAGGCGAGCGCCACGAGGAACGCGACGTTCTGCCCGTTCGCGAAGACCCCGCCGATGATCGCCAGCACGCCGATCACCACCACGGTCCGCCGCGCCACCTTGACCTCCTGCGCCGGATCGGACTTCCCCTTCGCGATGACGTTGGCGTAGATGTCGTGCGCGAAGGACGCCGCGGCCGTGATGGTCAGGCCCGCGACCACGGCGAGGATCGTGGCGAAGGCCACCGCGGAGATGAAGCCCAGCAGCAGCGGACCGCCCAGATGGAAGGCGAGCAGCGGGGCCGCCGAGTTCACGCCGCCCGGGGCCTTCTTGATGAGGGCGGCGCCCACCATGGCGCCGGCGCCGTAGCCCAGGATCAGGGTGATGAGGTAGAACGCGCCGATCAGCCAGATCGCCCACACCACCGACTTGCGGGCCTCCTTGGCGGTGGGGACGGTGTAGAACCGCATGAGCACGTGCGGGAGCGCCGCCGTGCCGAGCACCAGGGCCAGGGCCAGGGACACGAAGTCCAGCTTGGTGGTCGGGCTCTTGCCGTACTGGAGGCCAGGATTCAGGACGGCAGGATTCTGCGCGGCATCGACCGCGCCGCCGAGCAGGGCTGAGAGATTGAAGCCGTAGCTCGCCAGGACCCACAGGGTCATGACGGCGGCGCCCGCGATCAGCAGCACGGCCTTGATGATCTGGACCCAGGTGGTGCCCTTCATGCCGCCGATCAGCACGTACACGATCATCAGCACACCGACCACCACGATCACGAGCGCCTGCCCGCCCCAGTCGCTGATGCCGAGCAAGAGGGAGATGAGGCTGCCTGCGCCCGCCATCTGCGCAAGCAGGTAGAAGAAGCAGACGGCCAGCGTGGACAAGGCTGCCGCGATCCGCACCGGGCGCTGCCGGAGCCGGAAGGACAGGACGTCGGCCATGGTGAACTTGCCGGTGTTCCGCAGGAGCTCCGCGACCAGGAGCAGCGCCACGAGCCAGGCCACCAGGAAGCCGATCGAATACAGGAATCCGTCATAGCCGTTGAGGGCGATCGCCCCGGTGATCCCCAGGAACGAGGCCGCGGAGAGGTAGTCGCCCGCGATCGCGGTCCCGTTCTGGGAGCCCGTGAACGAGCGGCCGGCGGCGTAGTAGTCGGCAGCGGTCTTGTTGTTCCGGCTCGCCCGGATCACGATCACGAGGGTCACCAGGACGAAGGCGGCGAAGATCCCCATGTTCAGGAGCGTGGTCTCTTTGAGTGCCGAGAGCTGCACCATCGGAAGGCTCATCGTGCCGCCCCCTCACCCGGCGCGGCGGCCGAGCGGTCATGCTCGTGCCGTTCGATGCCTTCGCGGATGCCGGTCGCGATCGGGTCCAGCGTCTTGTTCGAATACCGCACATACCAGGCCGTGATGCCGAAGGTGGTGACGAACTGCAGGAGTCCGAACACCAGACCGACATTGATGTTCCCCCAGAGCTTCGTCGACATGAACTCGTGTGCGTAATCCGCGAGCAGGACATAGGCGAAGTACCAGAGCAGGAAGAACGCGGCCAGCGGGAAGACGAAGCTCCGATGCTTCCTCCGCAGGTCCTGGAATTCCGGTGTGGCCTGGACCTCCTGAAAGTCCACGGCCGGTGTGCCGTCCTCGGGAGGGATCTCGTGTCCCATGGCTTCCTCCTTGAAGCTGCTGGTGCTGCCTGGTCCGGGCCGGGGCGGCCCGGTGGTCTCCGGCCTTGCGGCCGGATGTGACTGACATCACTATGCGGCCGCGTTCCGCCTCGCGCCGGGCGGACACCGGCCCGGAGCGCCGAACGGAGTGACCCGTGCGGCGAACGGCAGCGAACCGGCCGCTCAGCGGCCGATCTCCGGCGCGCCCGGGCCGTGGCTCGCTACGCTGAGGCCATGCCGGATTCCGCGCTCCTGCTCGCCCTCGCCGTCGGCGTCGTCACCCTGGCCATCGCCGCGGTGGCCGGCGTCGGCGTCCAGATCCTGCGCTCATTCCGCGAACTGGGCAGCGACGCCGAACGGGCCACCTATCAGACCCTCCACAGTGCAGCCCTCGCAGGCGGTCAGCTGCGGGCCGGCCTGACGCCGGACAGCGCGGCCCGCGCCGCGCGGCATCTGCGGGCGCTGCTGGGCTGCGAGGCGATCGCGCTCCTGGACGCCGACGGCGGCCTCCTCACCTGGGACGGCGCGGAACCTCCCGAGCGCCGCGAGATCCTGGACCGCGCCCGGGACGACGGTCGCCGGCACCGGCCGTCGCTGCTCAAGCCGACGCCCCGGGCCCGAGGACGCCGCGGGGATCGCGGCCCGGAGCACGGGAAGGATCGCCGTGGCGACACCTCGCCCGGCGCGGCGACGGCGCCGATCCGGGTGGATGGGGACGTGGTCGGTCTGCTCCTCGCCGTGAGCCCCTCCCCCGGCGCGGGCCTGCTCCGGGCGACCACCGAACTCGCCTCCTGGCTGGGTTCCCAGCTCGAACTGGCCGACCTCGAGCGGTCCCGCACCATGCTCGTCGAGGCCGAGCTCAAGGCCCTCCGAGCCCAGATCAGCCCACATTTCATCTACAACTCGCTCACGGCGATCGCCTCGTTCATCAACACGGACCCCGCGCGGGCCCGCGAACTCGTGCTCGAATTCGCGGATTTCACCCGGTACTCGTTCCGGAGGCACGGAGACTTCACCACCCTGGCCGAGGAGCTCCGGAGCATCGACCGGTACCTCCTCCTCGAACGGGCGCGGTTCGGCGAGCGCCTGCAGCTGTCCCTGACGATCGCGCCCGAGGTGCTGAGCACGATCGTGCCCTTCCTCAGCCTTCAGCCGCTCGTGGAGAACGCCGTCCGTCACGGGCTCGAGTCCCGCGCCGGCACCGGGACCATCACCATCAAGGCCTACGAGGAAGGCGGTGACGCCGTGGTGAGTGTGGAGGACGACGGCGTCGGGATGGATCCCGAACGGCTGCGCGCCCTGCTCGCGGGACAGGACGGCGGTGGGAACCATGTCGGGCTGCGGAACGTCGACCTCCGGCTGAGGCAGGTGTACGGCGAGGGTCACGGGCTGGTGGTCGAGACGGCTCCCGGCGAGGGAACGCTCGTCACGCTCCGGGTCCCGAAGTCCCAGCCGCGCCACGAGGTCTGAGCGGGCCCGCGCTACCCTGGTCGAGTGACAGCAATCACAGCCGCGCTCACGGTCCTGGTGGTGGACGACGAGCTCCCCGCCATCGAAGAACTCGCCTTCCTGCTGGGCAAAGACGCCCTCGTGGGAGACATCCACCGGGCGGATTCCGGGGAGCAGGCGCTGAGGGAAGTGGAGACCACGGCCTTCGACACCGTGTTCCTGGACATCCACATGCCAGGCCTCTCTGGTTTGCAGCTCGCCCGGGCGATCAACGCGAGGCCGTCCCCTCCCGCCGTGGTCTTCGTGACCGCGGACGAGGACTGCGCGCTGGAGGCGTTCGAACTGGCCGCCATCGACTATCTGCTCAAGCCGATGCGGCCCGAGCGCCTGGCCCGTTCCGTGTCCCGGATCAGCGAGCTGGCCGGTGAGACCCCGCGGGCGCAGGAGATGATCCCGGTGGAGCTCGGCGGCGTCACCCGCATGATCCGCCGAGACGAGGTGCTCTACGTTCAAGCCCAAGGTGACTATGCGCGGCTTCACACCGCGGAGGCGAGCTACCTGGTCCGCGTCCCCCTGAGTGAACTGGAACAGCAGTGGGGCACGGCGGGCTTCCTGCGGATCCACCGTTCGTACCTCGTGGCGCTCGGGCACGTCTCCTCGCTGAAACTGGGAGCCGCAGCGCCCAGCGCGACGGTCGCCGGGGCGGAGCTGCCCATCAGCCGGCGTCTGCTCCCGGCCGTGCGGAACGCCCTCACCCCCTCGCGGCTGAGGACCGGCGGATGACGCGCGTCCGGGTCGTCGCGCCCACGGGGCGGGCGCAGACGCCGGGTCCCCTGCGCCCGCCATCCAGTGCCTCCCGGCATGCCACGGATGACGACGCCGCCCACGTCTACCTGCGCTCCCTGCTCCGCACCCAGCTGCGCCTGGCCCTCGTGGTCGCCCTGGGCTTCCTGCTGATCGCCGCGACGTTCTCGGTCCTGTTGGTATGGGTCCCGTGGCTTCGCGATCTCAGCGTGCTGGGCATCCCCTTCGAGTGGATCCTCCTCGGAGCGGGACTCTTCCCGGTGATCCTTCTCAGCGCCATGCTCTACACCCGGCTGGCCCAGCGCAACGAGGAACGGTACCGCGATCTCATCGAGGACCGGTGAACGCCCCGCTCGCCATCGGAGCGATCCTGCTGGTCGCCGCGGCGACCCTCCTGATCGGCATCCACGGGCTGCGGATCTCCCGGACCACGAGTGACTTCTACGTGGCGTCCCGCACGGTCCAGCCCTGGTGGAACGCCTCGGCCATCGGCGGTGAGTACCTGTCCGCCGCGAGCTTCCTGGGCGTGGCGGGGCTGGTCTTCCTGAACGGCCGGGACGCTCTCTGGTACCCGGTGGGCTACACCGCCGGGTACCTCATGCTGCTGCTGTTCGTGGCGGCGCCGCTGCGGCGTTCCGGCGCTTACACGGTGCCGGATTTCGTCCAGGCCCGGTTCGGTTCCCTTCCGGCGCGGCGGCTGACCAGTCTCCTCGTGGTCCTGGTGGGGTGCCTGTACATCATCCCCCAGCTGCACGGGGCGGCGCTGACCGTCTCCACCATGATGGGGCTGCCGTCGTGGGCCGGTTCGGGGACGGTCGCCGTGGTCGTCACCCTCGCCGTCGTCGCGGGTGGCATGCGGTCCATGACCTTCGTCCAGGCGTTCCAGTTCTGGCTGAAGCTCGCTGCTCTCGCGGTGCCGCTTCTGTTCCTGCTGTTCTCGTTGCCCGGACTGCGGCCCGCCGCCGCGCCGCTGACGGTGGGCGGCGCAGCCGTCACGGGCGCGCTCGGGACGTATCAGAACGTCTCACTGTTCCTCGCGCTCCTGCTCGGGACGCTCGGCCTGCCGCATGTGCTGGTGCACTTCTACACCAACCCCGACGGTCCGACGGCCCGGAAGACCACCGTGCTCGTCCTGGGCCTGCTCTCGGCGTTCTATCTTCTGCCGGTCGCCTTCGGGTACCTGGCCCGTGTCTACGCGCCCGCGGCCGTCGGCGGCGCCCAGCCCGACGCCGTCGTGCTGCTGCTGCCGCATGCGCTGATCCCGGGGACGCTCGGCGACCTGCTCACCGCCCTCGTGGTGGCCGGGGCGTTCGCGGCCTTCCTGTCCACGACCTCGGGGCTCGTGGTGTCCGTGGCGGGCGTGCTGTCCCAGGACGCCCTGGGCGGTGGGGTGAAGGGGTTCCGGCGTGCGGCCGTGCTCGCGATGCTCGTGCCGTTCCTGCTCTCGGTGCCCACGCAGAGCCCGGCCCTGGCGGGCAGCGTGGGTCAGGTGTTCGCCTTCACCGCGTCGACCCTGTGCCCCGTGCTCGTGCTGGGGATCTGGTGGCCGCGCCTCAGCACGGCGGGCGCGGTGGCGGGGATGGTCGCCGGAGGCGCCGGCTGCGGGACGGCGATGATCGCCACGGCGGCTCTGGGCACGACGGCGCCGGTCTGGCTGTCGCAGCCGGCGGCCTGGAGCGTGCCACTCGCGTTCGCCGTCATGATCGGCGTCTCCTGGCGGACCCCGCGGAGCGTCCCGGCGGACGCCTGGCGGATCCTCACCCGGCTCCACGCGCCGGAACGCCGCTGACGGCGTCGGCTCGAGGCGAAGGCCGGACGCCGTCGGTCGTGAGGGAAACTCAGTCGATGGCGGCCATCAGCTCGACCACCCGGTCGAGGAAGGCGTCCACCTGAGCCTCTTCGTACGCGTCCTGGCCCTTCGCGGGAGGGAACGACGCCCGGCGGACGTCATCGACGCTCAGCGCGTGATCGTGCTCGAGATAGTCGACGATGTCCTTGCACAGCGCGTCCACTTCGGACACCGCGTAGCCCTGCGTCCGGGACTTGGACGGGTGACGGAACTTCTCGCCGTCGGGCCGGTACAGACGCTGGCGCAGCAGCGCGGACAGGCGGCCCACCTCGCCCAGCCAGGCCTCTTCGCCCTGGGCCGCGATCAGATGATCCCGTTCCCGGTGGGCCAGCGCATCCTCCAGGATGTCCAGGGCGTGATCCACCTGCGCGGCCTCGTAGCCGCCGCGGGCCGGGTCGAAGGCCACCTTGCGCACATCGGTGCTGGTGAGGGGGCGGTCATGGTCGGGGTCCTCGAAGACCGCCCGGCCGCGCTCCATGAAGTCGTCCACCTGCGCCACGCTGTAGCCATAGCTGGAGCGCTCGACACGGCGGAAGGTCGCGGGGATCTTGCCGCTGCTCGCTTCTGTCATGGATTTCCCCTTACGGAAAGTACGTGATGCGGTGTCTTCATCCGGCATCAATGTGCGTTTTCAAAGACATGGAACAGGATAAAGGCCACCGGCGACGCGAAGAGAACCGAGTCCAGCCGGTCCATGACCCCGCCGTGGCCGGGCAGGATCGAGCTCATGTCCTTGACCCCGAGCTCGCGCTTGACCATCGACTCGGCCAGGTCACCCGCCGTGGCGGCGCCGACCATGCCGATCGCCAGCACCACTCCGAGCCACCAGGGCTTGTCCAGGACGAACACGCAGGCCAGGACGCCGATGAGAACGGCGCCGGCCACCGAGCCGGCGAACCCTTCCCAGGACTTCTTGGGACTGATCTTCGGCGCCATGGGGTGCTTGCCGAGGGAGGCGCCCACGAGATAGCCGAAGGTGTCATTCGCCACCACGAGGAGCAGCATGGTCATCAGCTGGTAGACGCCCTGCGGCGCCTCGCCGCCCGGCCAGAGACCGAGACTCGCCTGCCCCACCCCGGTGTGCAGGGACAGGACCGCGAAACTGATGAAGAAGGGCACCCAGGCCAGGATGAAGATGCTCGCATAGATGCTGGGGGCCGCGCCTTCGGCGGATTCGGCGCTCCGCCAGACCAGGATGGCGAAGGCTCCCGCCACGACCCCGTACAGCAGGGCTTCCAGTCCCCCGAAGTAGGACACGAACGGCAGCGCGACCGAGGCCAGCATGAGGGGCGCGATCGTCACCCTGATGCCGTAGCTCTCCAGGGCGCGGGCGACTTCCCAGACGCCGAGACAGGCAAAGCCCGTCACGACGGCCACGAAGCCGAGAGGAAGGAAGAACAGCGTGCCCAGCACCACGACGAGCAGCCCGAGCCCCACGCCGATGGCGGCCGGGAGATCCCGGCCGGCCTTGGGCGTGGGGTTGGGACGCGCGGTTCGCGGGGGACGGCGCCGCCCAGCGTGCTCAGTCATCAGACTTCGAGGAGCTCAGCTTCCTTGCGCTTGAGCAGCTCGTCGATGGCGTCGACGTGCTGCTTGGTCAGAGCGTCGAGCTCCTTCTCGCCACGAGCGCCGTCGTCCTCGCCGGCTTCGCCGTCCTTGACGAGCTTGTCCAGGGTGTCCTTGGCCTTGCGGCGGATGGAACGGACGGAGACCTTGGCGTCTTCGGCCTTGCCCTTGACGATCTTGACGTACTCCTTGCGGCGCTCCTGCGTCAGCTCGGGCAGGACCACGCGGATCACGTTGCCGTCGTTGGACGGGTTGGCGCCCACCTCGGAGTCGCTCAGGGCCTTCTCGATGTCACGCAGCGCCGTCTTGTCGTACGGGGTGATGAGGATGGTGCGGGCTTCCGGAACGGCGAAGGACGCCAGCTGCTGCAGCGGTGTGGGAGTGCCGTAGTACTCCACGATCACCTTGCTGTAGAGAGCCGGGTTCGCGCGACCCGTGCGCACCGAGGCGAAATCTTCCTTGGCCACCTCGATGGCCTTGTCCATCTTTTCGCCCGCTTCGAGCAGGGTCTCTTCGATCACGGTTTCTCCTGTGAACTCATGGGTGAAACGTGCCTGTGATCCAGGCACAACTACAAACATCCTAGCCGCAGCCGCCGTCCCCGGACTGCCGCGGGGTTCGGGACGGCTGCGGCCAGGGCACTACGGGGTGACGCGGGTGCCGAGGTCCTCGCCGAGGATGGCACGGGTGACATTGCCCTCGCCCTCCATGCCGAACACCAGCATCGGGAGCTTGTTGTCCTTGCACATGGTCATGGCCGTCTGATCCATCACGCGGATGTCGCGGCGCAGTGCCTCGTCATAGCTGAGGACGTCGAGCTTCTCGGCATCCGGGTTGGTCTTGGGGTCGGCGGTGTACACGCCGTCCACACCGCTCTTGGCCATCAGGACCTCGTCGGCGTGGATCTCGAGGGCACGCTGCGCCGCCACGGTGTCCGTGGAGAAGTACGGCAGGCCGGCTCCGGCTCCGAAGATCACCACGCGGTTCTTCTCCATGTGGCGGATCGCACGGCGCGGAATGTAGACCTCCGCCACCTGGGCCATCGAGATCGCGGACTGCACGCGGGTGTCGACGCCTGCCTGCTCCAGGAAGTCCTGCAGCGCGAGGCTGTTCATGACCGTGCCGAGCATGCCCATGTAGTCGGCGCGGGAGCGGTCCATGCCGCTCTGCGACAGTTCGGCGCCCCGGAAGAAGTTGCCACCGCCCACCACGACGGCCACTTCCACCTCGTTCTTGACCGCTTCGGCGATCTGGGTGGCGATGCCACGCACCGTCTCAGGGTCCACGCCCAGCTTGCCTCCGCCGAAGACCTCACCGGAGAGCTTCAGCAGCACTCGACGGCGGCGCGGCGACGGATCGTTGGCGATGGTGGTGTTTTCCATGGGGCCTCCCTGGCTCGGTTCTGTCTTCACTATATGTTGCGGAGCCCGGCGTCAGCGGCGCCGCCCGTGTGCACTCCCCGACGGGCGGAAACCGTCCGTCAGGGCGCACACAAAAGGGGCGGCTACCGAAGTAGCCACCCCTTCTGAATGTCTGACTAGGAGCCGACGCGGAAGCGAGCGACAGCCACAGCCTGAACGCCGGCCTCTTCGAGGACGGCGCCCACGGTCTTCTTGGCATCCTTCGCGAACGCCTGGTCCACGAGGACCTCGCCCTTGAAGAAGCCGGTCACGCGGCCTTCGACGATCTTCGGCAGCGCAGCCTCGGGCTTGCCCTCGGCCTTGGCGGTCTCCTCGGCGATGCGGCGCTCGTTGTCGACCAGCTCGGCCGGAACGTCTTCACGGGTCAGGTAGTTCGGGGCCATGGCGGCCACGTGAACGGCGACGTCGTGAGCGGCGGTCTCGGCGGCCTCGCCGGTGCCGGAGACGGCGAACAGCACGCCGACCTGAGCCGGGAGGTCCTTGGAGGTCTTGTGCAGGTAGGCGTCAACGGTGCCACCCTCGACACGGGCCACGCGACGGACGGCGACCTTCTCGCCGAGCACGGCGCCCTCTTCGACGACGACCTCGGACAGCGGCTTGCCGTCGACGTCGGCGGCGAGCAGGGTCTCCAGGTCACCGGTGTTGGCGGCCACGGCGGCGGCGAGCACCTTGTCGGCGATGGAGATGAACTTGTCGCTCTTGGCGACGAAGTCGGTCTCGCAGTTGACCTCGACCATGTAGCCGACGTTGCCCACGACCTTGGCGGCGACGAGGCCCTCGGCGGTGGAGCGGCCTTCGCGCTTGGTGGCGCCCTTCAGGCCCTTGATACGGATGATTTCAATGGCCTTCTCGGCATCACCGTTGGCCTCGTCAAGAGCCTTCTTGACGTCCATCATGCCGGCGCCGGTGCGCTCACGCAGGGCCTTGATGTCAGCAGCAGTGTAGTTCGCCATGGGAACCCCTCAAATGTGTTGTTGCGTCTAAAGATCTGGGTATGACATGCGTGACAGGATGGCCGCCCGGAGGCAGCCATCCTGTCACCAGCCGTTCCGGGTGATACCCGGGACGGTCGCAGTCAGGGACTTACTCGGCGGCCGGAGCCTCAGCAGCGGGAGCCTCAGTAGCTTCAGCAGCGGGAGCCTCAGCAGCCTTCTCGCCTTCCAGGAGCTCGCGCTCCCAGGCGGCCAGGGGCTCTTCAGCAGTCTCGGCGGTGCCGTTTGCGCGGTTGTTACGAGCGATCAAACCCTCGGCGACGGCGTCGGCAACAACGCGGGTCAGCAGGTTCACGGAGCGGATGGCGTCATCGTTGCCCGGGATCGGGAAGTCGACCTCATCCGGATCGCAGTTGGTGTCGAGGATGGCGACGACCGGGATACCCAGCTTCTTGGCCTCGTCGACCGCCAGGTGCTCCTTCTTGGTGTCAACCACCCAGAGGAGGGAAGGGGTCTTCGTGAGGTTGCGGATACCGCCGAGGTTGGCCTCGAGCTTGGTCAGCTCACGCTTGAGGAGCAGGAGCTCCTTCTTGGTGTAGCCGGAGCCGGCGACGTCGTCGAAGTTGAGCTCTTCGAGCTCCTTCATGCGCTGGATGCGCTTGGCGACGGTCTGGAAGTTGGTGAGCATACCGCCCAGCCAGCGCTGGTTCACGTAGGGCTGACCCACGCGGGTGGCCTGCTCGGCGATTGCTTCCTGAGCCTGCTTCTTGGTGCCGACGAAGAGCACGGTGCCGCCGTGGGCGACAGTGGCCTTGACGTGCTCGTAAGCACGGTCGATGTAGGACAGGGCCTGCTGCAGGTCGATGATGTAGATGCCGTTGCGCTCGGTGAGGATGAAGCGCTTCATCTTCGGGTTCCAACGGCGGGTCTGGTGGCCGAAGTGGACACCGCTGTCGAGCAGCTGGCGCATGGTTACGACGGGCATGCCATCGCTCCTTCCGGCAGGTCACGCATTCTCGTGAGAGGGCCTTTCGAGTGGCCGCTCTTGCCCTGCCATAGTGTTTTTGTCGGTTATCAGTCCGGACATCACATCCGGGCTCCTGGTGCCCCAGGAACCACTCGCCGCGGTCCCGGTGAACCCGGAAACGTGGACCGTGAGCAGTCCCAGCCCACAGCGATCACTCCGCGAACGGATTGAGGGGGCTGCGAGGATGGACACGCGAAGTCAGTCGGCGTGACCCGCGCCGGGCAGGCGCAGGACACAGAAGACTGCAGTCCCCAGTGTACTACACGGGCGCTACCCGTCCCGCTTTCCACACGGCGCCTCGCCTCTCCCCTCCACA
Source organism: Arthrobacter sp. Y-9 (assembly GCF_029690065.1). NCBI lineage: Bacteria > Bacillati > Actinomycetota > Actinomycetes > Micrococcales > Micrococcaceae > Arthrobacter > Arthrobacter sp. Y-9. The sequence continues at coordinate 1,213,996 of NZ_CP121463.1, read as the reverse complement.
TACGCCATCAGCCCCGTTCCCCCGCCTCCGAAGCCCGGCGAGGGTGGTGTCATGACGAGCACGCAGACCATGGACCGATCACGAAGCTGTCCACCGCCAGGGAGTCCACCACGACGGCGGCGAGGCGCCGCACGCCCTGCCGTCCAGGCGGGCGTTCTGATGGCCTCGATGCTGGCCTCAGCCCCCACGTCCGCCGCGGCGGATCCCCCGGGAGAAGTCCTCGCCTCGCCGCAGCGCTCGACGGCCAGGGCCGCCTCCTCCTGGGCCTGGCCCCTGGACCATCCCGGGCGGCCGCTGCGCCACGAGGTGATCCGGCTGTTCGACCCGCCGGACCAGCCCTGGCTGAGCGGGCACCGGGGGGTCGACCTCCGGGGTTCTGAGGGGAACGGCGCCGCCGTCCTCTCCCCCGCCGACGGCGTGGTCAGCTTCCGTGGCACGGTCGTGGACCGCCCGGTCATCACGATCGACCACGGTCACGATCTGAAGAGCAGCTTCGAACCGGTCGAGAGTGAGCTGAAACCCGGGGACGCGGTGCGCAAGGGTCAACGGATCGGCTTCCTCCGGCCGGGACACTGCGCCGTCTCCGTCTGCGTCCATTGGGGCGTGCGGCAGGAGGACGAGTACGTCGATCCCCTGCGCTTCATTCAGGACCTCCGGCCCTCCATCCTTCTCCCGTGGGGATGAGGCCTTCTCCCGTGAGGATCAGGCCTCCTCACGCCACAGGCCGGCTCCCCCTGGGGAACCGGCCTGGACATGGAGTGGATCGTCGCGGCGACGCACGAGCCGCCACCCGGACGCCCCTGGGCGTGCCGACGTCAGACGATGGCGGAGATGCCCGTGATGGCGCGGCCCGTCACAAGGGTGTTGATCTCGTAAGTGCCCTCATAGGAGTAGATGGCCTCCGCGTCGGAGAAGATCTTGGCGATCTCGTAATCGGTGACGATGCCGTTGCCTCCCAGGAGGCTGCGGCCGATCGCCACCGACTCGCGCATCCGTGCGGTGGTGAAGGCCTTGGCGAGCGCGGACTGCTCGTCCTTCGCGACACCGGCATCCTCGAGCTGCGACAGCCGGACCATCATCCCCATGGAGCTGACAGCGTTGCCGAGGATCTTGACGAGCTGTTCCTGCACGAGCTGGAACGAGGCGAGCGGGCGGCCGAACTGGTGACGCTCCACCGCATAGCGCCGCGCGACGTCGAACGCGGCGAGCTGCTGCCCCACCGCCTGCCAGGCGACCGCCAGACGGGTGACCTTGAGAACCTTGTTGGTGTCCCGGAAGCTGTTGCCGCCCGCGAGCTTGTGACTGTCCGGCACCACGACGTTCTCCAGCACGATGTCCGCGTTCTGCACGGTGCGGAGCGAGATCTTGTTCTCGATCTTCGTGGCGCGGTAACCCGGGAGCGTGGTGTCGACCAGGAAGGCCTTGACCTGGTTGTCCGCGACGTCGCGGGCGTAGATGACCACGTAGTCCGAGAAGGTGGCGTTTCCGATCCACCGCTTGGCGCCGTTGAGGATCCAGGTGTCCCCGTCCTTCTGCGCGGTGGTGCGCGTGCCCCCGGCCACATCGGAACCACCGAGAGGCTCGGTCAGCCCGAAGGCGCCGATCTTCTTCATGGCGTAGATGTCCGGCAGCCAGGCCTCCTTCTGCTCTTCCGAGGCCAGGGCCTCGATCGAGCCGGTGAAGAGACCGTCATGAACTCCCATGAAGGTGGCGATGGAGGTGTCCGCGCGCGTGAACTCAGCGTGCACGATCCCCGCGAACAGGTTCGAATACCCCTGGCGGCGCACCGGGCTCATCACATCCAGTTCCGCGAGCTTCGGGATCAGCTCCATGGGGAACTCGCCGCGGTTCCAGCAATCCACGGCGATGGGCCGGACCTCGCGGTCGAGCCAGGTCCTGATCTCACTCAGGCGGTCGCGCTCCTTGTCGGAGAGCAGTTGTTCGAAGGCGAAGAAGTCGCCATCCGCATACGGCAGATTGTTGATGTCCAGCTCGGCCTTGGCCATGATCCCTCCACAGGAATTGATGTTACTCATGAGTAACTTATCCCACTTTGCGGGCCGGGTAAAGGGTGCGCGAAGCCCCGGCCCGAGCCGCAATAATCCCGGAGCCGCCGACATAAACCGGGGGCGACTGGAACATTCTTGGTGCGACCTGGGTCACATGCCAAGATGACGCTACGTACCCCCGGAGGGAAGGAATCGCCATGGTCCGGAAAGCAGCGTCCAGCGGAGCAGACAGCCAGCAGGACACCACCTCAGGCACCGCGTCGCCACGCGCCAGGAAAGCCGCCGCGACGTCCATTCCGCCCGAACCGACGCCGACTCTCGAACCGGTCGCGCCGACCCTCGAACCCACGGTCGCCGCCGTCGTCGCTCCGGATGTCAAGACCGGCCCCGCCAAGTCGTCCGGTGTCCGGGGCGCCCTCACCAAGCGCATTCCGGCGCCGCGCCGTTCGCGGACCAGCAAGCCGGCTCCCCGTATCCGCAATCGCAGCAAGGGCGGCGGCCGGCACCTGAACAACATGTCGGAGATCCGGCATTTCTTCCGGACGGATGAATCCCCCATCTTCTTCGTAGGCGCCTCGGCGTTCAATCTGCTGGGCCTCGACCGCTGGGTGCGCGGCTTCTCCTACATCACGTACTACGACAGCTGGGAAGGCACGCATCCTCGGGTGTTCACTCCCGCCGACAAGCCGTATATCGAGTTCCAGAGCGGCGAGGAGATCAACAACTGGCTCCTGACCAATCACGAGGTGCGGGCGCACATCGAGCACCGCACCCCCGCGGGCGTCCACCCCAAGATCGTCATGGTCTTCTTCAATGAGGAGACCGAGCACATCTGCCAGGAACTCGGCTACGAGCTGATCCTTCCGCCGGCCGCGCTGCGCGAACGTCTCGACTCCAAGATGGAGACCACTCGCATCGCCACGTCCGCCGGTGTGGACAGTGTGCCGAACGTGATGACGACGGTGGAGAACTGGGCCGACGTCGTGAAGGCGACCAAGGCGGCCAAGCTCGGCACGGACCTGGTCATCCAGACCGCCTACGGCGACTCCGGCAAGACCACCTACTTCGTCACCTCGGAAGAGGAGTTCGAAGCAGTGGCCGAACACCTCCGGGGTGAGGAGGTGAAGATCATGAAGCGGATCAACAACCGCCCGATCGCGGTCGAGGCCGTCATCACCCACCACGGCACCATCGTGGGCCCGTGCATGACCGAGATCACCGGGCACAAGGCGCTCACCCCGTACCGCGGCGGCTGGGCCGGCAACGAGATGTACCCGGACGTCCTGGCCGAGAAGGCCCGGCACGCCACCACGGAACTCGTGCGGAAACTCGGCGACCGTCTCGCCAAGGAGGGCTACCGCGGCTTCTTCGAAGTTGATGTGCTGCTCGACACGGACACCGACGAGGTGTATCTGGGTGAGCTGAACCCCCGCATCAGCGGGGCCTCCGCCATCACCAACGTGACGGCGGGTGCCTACGCCGACGTGCCGCTTTTCGTCTTCCACCTGCTCGAGTACTCCGGCGTGGAGTTCACCCTGGACGTCGATGAGATCAACGCCCGGTGGGAGGAACTCGCGTCCGAGGACGAGTGGAGCCACATGGTCATCAAGCACACGGACAAGACCGTGGAGCACATCGATGCCGCCCCCACCACCGGTCTGTACGTTCTGGATGGGCAGGGCCGCTTCGTCTTCGCGCACCGAGAGCTGGACTGGCACCTGGTCAACAACGAGTCGGAAGCGTTCTACCTGCGGATTTATGGTCCGGGTGATTACCGGTGGAAGGGCGCCGACCTGGGAATCCTGGTCACGAAGGGCCGACTTCAGGGCTCCCATGGCGGCCTGACGATCCATGCGCGCCACCTCATCGAGTCGATCCGGAGCATGTACCGCGCCACTCCGCTCCCGGATTCCGAACCCGTGAAATGGCCCGCTCCCGCGAAAGGGAATTAAATTACCCATGCCATACTTGGTGGAATGTTTGCAGACGAGAGCTACGGCATGAGCACCGGCCAACCGAGCACTCCGGCAGCCCCTCCTCTGGACCAGTGGCAGCTGGCTCCGCACCTCAACTGGTCGATGCAGAACATCGCCACGTTCCTTCCGGTGCGGTCCATCCCGCGGGGCGTTCGCGCCACCGTCCTGCCCCCGGCCCCGGTCGACCTGTCTGCCGTGCCGGTCCCCCACCCGTGGGAGGACCGGACGGCGACGTTCGCCGAGGTCCTGGAGAACACCTTCACCGACGGCTGGGTGGTGACCAAGGACGGCGCCCTCGTGGGCGAGGGCTACTTCAACACCATGACGCCTGCGAGCGTCCACCTCCTCATGTCCGTGAGCAAGTCCCTCACCACCTCGGTGGCGGGATCGCTTCAGGGCAGCGGGGAACTGGATGCCGACGCGCTCGTAACCAGCTACGTTCCGGCTCTGGCCGGGTCCGGTTACGAGGGCGCGACCGTCCGTCACCTCATGGACATGCGGACGGGCGTCCGTTTCTCGGAGAAGTATCTGGACCCCGACGCCGAAGTGCGGCTTCTGGAACAGGCCATCGGCTGGGCTCCACGGCGGCACCCGAACGCCCCGGCCACCTTGCTGGACTTCCTGGCGAGCCTGGGCAAGGACCGCGACCACGGCGGGGCCTTCGACTACAAGTCGTGTGAAACCGACGCTCTCGGTTTCGTGCTCGAAGGCGCCACCGGCCGTCACGCGGCAGACCTCATGTCCGAGCGCCTCTGGCAGCCCATGGGCGCCGAACTCGGCGCGCACGTCGGCGTGGACAGCGCCGGCGAAGGCATGTTCGACGGCGGCGTCTCGGCGGGCCTGCGAGACCTGGCACGTTTCGGCAACCTGTTCCTGCGGGACGGCTTCGCGCTCGACGACACCCCGGTGCTCCCGTCCTGGTGGGTCGCTGACACGTTCGCCGGTGGCCCCGACAGCCGGGACGCCTTCGCGAACGCACCCGAGCCGACGCTCATGCCGGGCGGGATGTACCGGAACGGGTTCTGGTTCCCGCGGGAGGGCTCCAACCCCCTGCTGGCCCTCGGCATCCACGGCCAGATGGTGTACGTGAACCGGTCCGCCGGCGTCGTGGCCGCCAAGCTCTCCAGCTGGCCGACGCCGCAGGACGGCGAGAAGCTGCTCTGGACCGTGAACGCCTTCGACGCGGTGTCCTGGGTCCTGACCCGCTGAACCGCCACAAGTCCAGCCCCTCTCAGGCCGTCCCCCACGTTCAGGGGGACGGCCTGAGTCGTCTCCGGGACGCGCATCCCAGGAACTGGTTCCGCCGGACCGGCTTCCGCCCGGATACGCTGGGATCATGAAGCCATTGATCGCTGTACTCGCTGCTCAGGGACGTTCCGGCCAGGCGTGCGTGGCCGCGCTGCTGGAGGCCGGCTTCCGGGTCCGGGCGGGCGTCAGGTCCGAGTCGACCTTGCAGGAACACCCCGACCTGGAGGTGGTGCGCTGCGACGCCAGGAACAAGGACGAGGTCGCGACGCTCCTGGACGGGGCCGATGTGGCGGTCAGCATGATCGGCCACAACCGTCGCTCCAGCGCCGATGTGCAGTCGGTGGCGATTCAGCACTGCGTGGACATCGTCTCCGAGCGCCAGCCGGAGACCCGCATCATCTCGCTCACCGGGACCGGGGTCCGTCTCCCTGGGGACCGCATCCCCCTGTTCGACCGGGCGGCCAACTTCGCGATCGGCGTCGTGGATCCGAAGCGCATCGCCGACGGCAAGGAGCACGTGCGGATCCTTCAGGAGAGCACGGTGGACTACACGATCCTCCGCGTCTTGAAGCTCACAGGTGGACGTCACCAGGGCACAGTGACCCTCACTCCCCACGGCCCGGCAGAGCTGTTCACCCCGCGCGCCCGGGTCGGAGCCGCCGTCGTGCAGCTGATTGAAACCGGAGCCTTCCAGCGCGCCCTGCCCGTCATCAGCGGCACGTCCGCCTGACTCTCGCTCAGAGGCGTCCGGCCAGCTCCATCAGCCGCTGACGGAAGGCGGCGAACCGTTCGTCCTCGCCTCGGTGCGGGTGCACGCGGTTGGTCAGCAGGACCGCTGTCCGCCGTCCTCCCGGCACGAATCCGAAAGCCGTTCCGGTGTAGCCGCCGTGCCCCGCCGGAATCCTGGTGCTGCCCGGCGCCAGCGCGCGGAGCCACGGCTCGCCCACCCGGAGGCCGACCGCCTGTTCGTACGACCCCGCAACAGGTCCGGCGACGGGCGTCGTGAGGAGAGCGGCGGCCTCCGGACGGAGCACCTCGCGCCCTTCATGGACTCCGCCGTTCCGCAGCATCTCGGCGAAGGTGAGCAGGTCGTCGGCCGTGCTGAACAGACCGGCGTTGCCGCTCACGCCGCCCAGCGCCCAGGCGGTCTCGTCGTGGACCTGTCCGTGGACCAGCCCCCGGCCCGGCTGGATCTCGGTCGCCGCGATCCCGTCCAGGGGCGCCGAAGGCCGATAGCCGGTGTTCATGAGGCCCAACGGACGCAGGATCCGGTCCCTCATGATGTCGTCGAGCGGTCTGCCGGTCATGGCCTCCAGGCACAGGCCCAGCCAGATGAAGCCGACGCACGAGTAGGCATGGACGGCCCCGGCGGGACCGGTGGGCAGCACGGTGCGGAACCGTTCCCAGGCGTCGGGTCCCGGATCATTGTGGTCCCATTCGCTCGGCAAGCCGGCCCGGTGCGTCAGGAGGTCGAGGAGCGTCACGGTCGGCAGCCCGCGGTACTCCGGCAGCCAGGCGCTCACCGGGATCCTCAGGCCGTCCAGCCCGGCCTCCAGCAAGCCTCGGTCCGCGAACTCCGCGAGTGCCGTGGCGCTGACGAACGCCTTGGTGATCGACGCCAGATCGAACAGGGTGTCCGGCGTGACCGGTGCGCCGCATCGGCAAGCGCCGCTCTCATCCTGGCAGTCGACGGTCAGCCCGTGGGCCTCTCTCGCGAGCACCTCCCCCGCATCACTCACCAGGACGACGACGGCGGAGAACAGCGGCGCCGAACCGTCGCCGGGGTGGAGGGCGGCGAGCACGTGGTCGCGGAGGGCTTGCACCGCCGTCGTGCGGGGAGTCGGGTGTTCCGTCATGGTCGCATTCTGCCATTCGACGGCGGCCGCCACGGCCATCCCGCGCGCCCGAGAGCAGTCCGAAACCAGCCCGGAAAACCTGAAAACAAACCACACAGTGTACCGCTGCGGCCGCTGGAACCACAGGGGTACCGTCGAGCGACGCACGCCTGTTTGGCTGGAATCACGGTCGCGGAAAGCGGCCACCGGCACAGTCATTCGAAAGGAGAACAGCATGGCTGACACGAAGAACCCCGGGCAGTCCGGAAACCGCAAGGACACCGAGGAACAGGCCCGTCGCGGCGGAGAGGCCAGCACCGGCAAGTTCGGTTCAGAACACGGTGCCGATCCCCACGAAGCAGGACGCAAGGGTGCCGAAGCACAGCCCCACGAGGCCAAGGTCCGTGGAGGCCGGAACAGCCACCAGGGCGCCCGGACGTCCTGACGGACCCGACGACGGTGTGAGCGTCAGGAGCGGAGGGCTTCGGTGACCGCTTGGAGGAAGTCCTCGACGACGGCGAGTTCGTCGGGGTTGAAGGATCCGGCCGCAGCGAGCAGGGACGACACCTGCCGCTGGAGGCTGGATTCGAGCAGCACCCGCGCCGCTTGCGTGGTGTGGAGCACCAGTCCCCGGCGGTCCTTGGGGTCCGGTTCGCGGCGCAGGTACCCCGCGTGCTCGAGCCGGTTGACGAGGGCCGTGGTGGAGGCGGAGGTGATGCCGAGGTGGTGTCCGAGCGCTCGGGGGCTGACCGCGCCCCCGTCCGAGCCATCCAGGACGAAACGCAAGGCCGAGAGGTCGTTGCTCTTGATCTTCAGGTCTGCCATGAGGTTCGTGCGGGTTTCGGCTTCCACCACCACGAACTCCCTCAGCAGGTGGAGTGCGGACAGGACGCGGTCCTGCTCGCCTCCCTCAAGCCAGCTTCTGTTGATGAGTTCCAGTGCCATAGGACACCATTCCCCTTCCACTCTCTACCTACTAGACGATCTAGTGACATCGCCCCCGGCAGCAAGTCTATGCCCCGGACGGCCCGGTGAGCTGGCGCGCTTTTGCTTTTCGGACCGAAAAATGCGTCCCTGGCGAACCGAGACCCACTTCGTTGTGACACGGCGAACAATCATCCGCACTGCAAACAGCGCAATTGGAGGAAATGAACCATGAGTGATCAGTACACGTTCCGCGACCCCGTCACGCTGTTCCCGGAGGTGACTCCTCCCATCCAGCACCAGGAGCCTCCCGGGCTGGAGATCCTGATGACCCCCGAACCGGATCTCGGGGACGACTACTACCGTGGCCTGGGCCGCCTGGAGGGCCGAATAGCCCTCGTGACCGGCGGCGACTCCGGGATCGGGGCCGCGGTCGCCATCGCCTTCGCCCGGGAGGGGGCGGATGTCGCCATCTCGTACCTTCCCGAAGAAGAGGACGACGCGGCCAGGATCGCCGGGCTCATCGAGAAGGCCGGGCGCAAGGCACTCACGCTGCCCGCCGACCTCACCGACCCGGACGCTCCGGCTGCACTCGTCACCGACGTCGTGGAAGGGCTCGGCGGACTCGACATCCTGGTGAGCAACGCCGGGCGCCAGGTCGCCACCGCGCAGCTCGACGAGATCGAGGAGGCACAGTTCGAGGAGACGTTCCAGATCAACGTCTTCGCGATGATCCGCCTGATCCAGGCCGCGGTGCCGCACATGCCGCCGGGATCGAGCATCGTGGCCAGCACATCGATCCAGGCGTACAAACCGTCCGCGGATCTGCTGGACTACGCCTCCACGAAGGCCGCGATCAACAACCTCACCAAGGGCCTCGCACAACAACTGGCGCCGAAGGGCATCCGAGTCAATGCCGTGGCACCGGGTCCCGTCTGGACGGCGCTGCAGATCAGCGGCGGGCAGCTGAAGGAGAGCCTGCCCGAGTTCGGCAAGGACACCGCGCTCGGCCGTGCCGGTCATCCGGCGGAGATGGCTCCGTGCTACGTCTTCCTGGCATCCTCCGAATCCAGCTACGTGGTGGGCGAGACACTCAACGCGAACGGCGGCATTCCCAGCCCGTAAGAAGACGGCCGCGGGCGCGGCCCACCGGAGGTGAATGATGGAAGACAGCGACGACGACTACCGGCGCCGCGAATCCGAGACACATCGTCTGGACCGGCATTGGAGCGAGCTTCTGCAGGAGCTCCGCGTCACACAGACGGCCGCGCAGATCATCGGCGGCTTTCTGTTCACGTTGCCCTTTCAGCAGCGTTTCGCGTCCCTCGACTCGTTGGACAAGGCGCTGTACCTGGGGCTCGTCCTCCTGGCCGCGGCCACCACGATCATCACGCTCCTGCCGGTGGCCGTCCACCGGCGCGTGTTCCGCCACCATCAGCGCGGGTCGCTGGTGGGCCTGGCGGACCGCGCAAGCAAGACGGTCCTGGTGCTGCTGCCCCTCCTGGTGGCCGGCACGCTGACCTTCACGGTCGGCGTCGTGGCCGGCAGGACGGCGGCCACCGTCTGTGCAGTGGCGGCGATCGGAGTGCTCGCCCTCCTCTTCGTCGCGGTCGCATTCATCGGTCCGCGGGTGCACGCCGCCGTGGAGGACGTGGAGGAAGGCGACAGGGAGAACCGCCACTGACACGTCCTCCTGAGAGCAACGGAGAACGGCCCCGGGATTTTCGTCCCGGGGCGGTTCTCGCTGGTCGGTGTTGTGGTGGATCAGGGAGGCGAAAACCTTTCAGGAGTTACGGAGCGCGTCGATCAGTTCCGACTTGCGCTTATCCGAATACCCTTTCAACCCGATCTCCTTGGCCTTGGATTTGAGCTCCTTGACCGTCCAGTCCTCGTAATCACCGGATTTTCCGCCTTTACGGCCGACTGCGCTGCGGCCTTTCTTGGCTGCGGCATTGGAAATCCTGGCTGCTTTGCCCTTGGAAGCCCCGTCCTCGCGGAGTTCCTCATAAAGCTCGGGGTCCTTCAATGATGGATTCTTCTTGTCAGGCATGATGTCTCCTTCATGAAAGTTCACAGGCCGCGCAAGGTTCCGGAGACGCCCGCTGGCGCTCTTTTCCGGGCCTCGCTTCTCAGCCGGCGTCGAAACGGTCCGACTCCGGCTCGTGGTGCTCGTCGAGGTCGGTCCCGGAGCCGTCCGGCACGTCTTCGGCGCTGCGCTCCGGCTCGGAGCCGCGCTGAACGCGGGTCCTTTCGCGGTCGTCGGATTGGTTCCCCACGTCATGCCCCTCGTCCTGAGGGTGGGGATCTCGGTCAGTTTCCTTCTCGTAGTGTCCCATGTTTCGAGCGTACGCCGATCCCTTGTTTTTTACTAGCTTGTCAAGCTATCGTTATTTCAGTTACGTTACCTTCCAACCGCCAGCCCGCACGTTGATGGAGGGATCAGCGCATGACGGCATCATCCGACCTTGCACGGCATGTGCAGGCAGTACTGGTCGACCTCATCGCCCTGCGAATTCAGGGCAAGGAAGCACAGTGGAATGTGGTGGGCCCGAATTTCCGGGACCTCCATCTGCAACTCGACGAAATCGTCGCCGCCTCCCGGCTCCTCTCCGACCGGCTGGCCGAACGCCTGAGGGCTCTGCACGCTGAACCCGACGGACGGACGCGCACCATCACGGAGACGACCACGCTGAAGGAATTCCCTTCCGGCCTGGTGAGCACCGACGTCGTCGTGACTGACATCGGCGAGCGGCTGCACGCGGCAGCCGCCACCGCTCGTGCCGTGCATGACGCCGTGGACGAGGAGGATCCCACCACGGCGGACCTCCTCCACGACGTCCTCGAAACGCTCGAACAGCTCCATTGGATGCTGACCGCCGAGCATCCGGAGCTGCGCCACAGCAGCGACTGACCCCGCCGGACATCCGGCCACCCGTCAAGACGTTCGAACGGCCATCTCATGGCATCCCGGTTCCGCCGTCCTCGCACCACCCGTCAGGAGAAGAACATGCGTCTTATCAGCAGGAACGAGCACATCGTCGACAACGTCGTCCAGTCCCAATTCGAGATGTACCGCAATGGCACCGTCATCGGGGTCGCCCGCTACCAGATGCGTGGCGACCGGATCGTGTTCATGCTCTGCCAGACCACGCCGGCCTGCTCCCGCCTGGAGAGAAGGTCGTTCTACCTGGCCGCCGTGCGCGATGCGCACCATCGGCACCTGCGGATCGACATCACCTCCCGCTCCATGGCGGAGGAACTGCGTGTTCCGCGCGCCGAGCGCGAGCTGTCGCCGGCAGTCTGACCCGTTCACCTCGAACGCCCCGGCACACCACCGCCGGACACCCGTCGCAAGGGACGGAGCGCAGTTCCACATTCCTCAAGGAGATGATGCAGTTGGCACAGATTCAGGAAGAGATCGACGTCAGAGCCCCGTTATGGCTCAGCTATGAGCAGTGGGCCGAGTTCGAACTCTTTCCCCAGTTCATGAAGCACCTCGTGGCGGTCGAGCGGCAGGAGGATGCGCCGGCCCTCCTCACCGCCGAGATCGGCGGCAGGCACCGCACGATCAAGACGACCATCGAAGAGCAGCGTCCGGACCGCCTCATCCGCTGGGACTGCAGCGACGGCCTCGAGAGCCACGGCCAATTGCTCTTCGATTCCCTGGAGCCTGAACGGACGCGGATCACCGTGGACGTCATCTGGGATCCCCGCGAGCCCTCGGAACACACCGTCTCCTTGTTCCGGCTGGAGCCGACGAGCGTCCGCGAGGATCTCGAACGGTTCCGGGATTTCGTCGAGAAGCGCCACGCGGATCGGAAGAAGGCCCGCGCCCATCAGGATGAAGCGCATCCACTGACCGGTCCACTGCTGCTCAAGGAGACCCGGCGCGAACCAGCACTCGTGGGCGAGGTGTCCACGAGGCTCTCCGGCGACGACCTCCCGAAGGACCCCTCCGGAACGCTGCCGTACGGCGTGGGGTTCGCGTCCCAGGACAATCCCGGAGAAGACCGCCCCCAGATGTCCATCGTGCTCTGAGAACACTGCACTGAGCATACTTCCCCGCCGTGGCCGGACGGCCCTGGGCTCACGGCGGGTCGTCCCGAGGGCGGGGCTGACCAGCCACGGGATACACGGAAGGGTGGCCGCACCTGAGGTGCGGCCACCCTTCTTCCGTGACGCGGAGTGCGCGTCACGTGCGGGACGTCAGCTGCGCGGCGAAGCGAGCTCGGCGTCGTCGTCCTTCTCGTGTTCGTCCTCCACCAGAAGGACCGGGGCGTCCGACGCCGGGGCGCCGCTCAGGCGCTCGGCCTCCAGACGCTCCGCCTCTTCGCCGCCCACAGCCTCGCCGCGGGCGACCATGCCGGCCGTGTCGGACAGCGGGATCTGCTTGAGGGTGATGGCCAGCAGCAGCGCCACCGCGATGAACGGGATGAGGTACCAGAACACCGGGGCCAGGGAGTCGGCGTAGGCGTTCACGATCGCGTCGCGGACGGCGGACGGCAGCTGGGACAGCGTCTGCGGATCCAGCGTCTTGGTGGCCTGGGAAGCCTGCTCGCTCGAGGCGCCGGCACCGGTGAACGCCTTGGTCAGCGAGTCGGCGAGACGGGTCGTGAAGAGAGACCCGAACACGGCGACACCGAGGGAGGCGCCCACTTCGCGGAAGTAGTTGTTGGTGCTGGTGGCGGTGCCGATCTGCTCGGCCGGGACCGCGTTCTGCACCACCAGGACGATCACCTGCATGATCAGGCCGAGGCCTGCGCCGAAGATGAACAGCTGGATGCAGATGACCCAGATGGGAGTGGCGGCCGTCAGGGTGGTGAACCAGAGCATCGCCACGATCGTCAGCCCGGCCCCGAGGATGGGGTACATCTTGTACTTACCGGTCTTGGAGATGCGGATACCGGAGAAGATCGAGGTCCCCATCAGGCCGACCATCATGGGCAGCATCAGCAGGCCGGAGACGGCCGCCGAGGTGCCGGAGGACATCTGAAGGAACGTCGGGACGAAGGCGATGGCCGCGAACATGCCGAGACCGAGCGTGAAGCCGATGGCCGTGGCGTTGATGAAGATGCGGTTCTTGAACAGGCTCAGCGGGATGATCGGGTCCTCGGCCTTGCGCTCCACGAGCACGAACAGGACGGCGGCCACGAGGAGACCCGCGCCGAACAGCCACGTGGTGGGCGAATCCCAGCCCTCGTCCTTCTTGCCGCCGAAGTCGGTGAAGAAGATGAGGCAGGCGGTGGCGGCGGACAGCAGCAGCACGCCGAGGATGTCGATACGCTTCTCGGCCTTCTTGTTCGGCAGGGTCAGCGTGAACCAGGCGATGGCGAAGGCCGCGATGCCGATCGGGATGTTGATGTAGAAGGCCCACTCCCAGGTGAGGTGGTCCACGAAGAAGCCGCCCAGCAGCGGGCCGGCGACGGCGGAGAGTCCGAAGATGGCGCCCAGCGGGCCCATGTACTTGCCGCGTTCCTTGGCGGGCACGATGTCGGCGATGATCGCCTGCGAGAGGATCATGAGGCCACCACCGCCCAGGCCCTGGATGGCGCGGAAGATCACGAACGACCAGAAGTCGGTGGCGAACGCACAGCCGACGGACGCCGCGGTGAACAGGCCGATCGCGACGAGGAAGAGGTTGCGGCGGCCGAGGACGTCACCGAACTTGCCGTAGATCGGCATGACGATGGTGGTCGCCAGAAGGTAGGCCGTGGTGATCCACGCCTGGTGTTCCACGCCGCCGAGCTTGCCGACGATGGTCGGCATCGCGGTGGAGACGATGGTCTGGTCGAGGCTGGACAGCAGCATCCCGGCGATCAGGGCCGAGAAGATGATCCAGATTCTTCGTTGGGTCAGCAGCAGGGGTTGCGCTGCCTTGGTGATGGTGCTCATGGGCGGTCCTCGGTGGTGTCAGAAGAGGGGATGTCGAAGGAGTCGGACGAGTGGTCGAAAAGTGCGCGGGCGGCGCGGAGATTCGTGGCCAGCAGCTCGCGATACGGGGTGGTGTTGTCCTCGGAGAAGAAGGTCTGGTTGGTCTTCTTGCACACGGCACTGAAGACGGCGACGGCCATGACGATCTCCGGGTGATCCACCGGAAGGCCCTCGCGGGAGGCGACGAGCTCCGCGAACTGGCGTTCCCGGGCCTCCCCTTCCGCGGTCAGACGGCCGAGCAGCTGGGGCTCCGCGGCGATGGCCGCGATCAGCTGGCGGACCTCCGTCGGGCTGACGGTGGAACGGGTCACGACGTCGACGGTGAAGCGGAAGAGCGCCTCCAGCAGCGTGCCGGAGATCCTTCCTTCTTCACGCCGGGGGTTCGCGGCGAACGTCTCGAGCGCGTCGTGAGGCAGTTCATCCGAGAAGGCGCCGATCACGGCGTCCTCCTTGGTGTGGAAGTAGTTGAAGAACGTGCGACGGGAGATGCCTGCCTGCTCGCAGACCTCCTCCACGGTGAAACCGCTCAGGCCGTGGGCCGCCGTGAGGGACCGCGCGGCCGCGGTGATCGCCTGACGCGTCGCCGCGCGCTTGCGTTCCCGCAGTCCGCCCTCAATGTTTGCACTATTACTCACATAGTGTATTTTTGCACCATTAGTTGCCTTGTGCAATCTTTTGCCCGTGAGGGGCTCATCACACTCCCCCCACGCTTTCTCTGCGAACGACGACGGCGCCGCTCACCTCTGAGGTGAGCGGCGCCGTCGTCGGTTGTCCGGGATGTGGTGACCGGGCGGATCAGTCAGGTTCGGTCAGTCAGTGCCGGTCATTCCGCTTGCCAGAGTTCAATCTTGTTGCCCTCCGGGTCGATGACCCACGCGAAGCGGCCGACGCCCTCCATCTCCTGGACGTCGTCCACCACGTTCGCGTCCTTGTCCCGGAGCTGAGCGAGCATGGCATCCAGGTCCCGGACCCGGAAGTTGAACATGACCTGCTGAGTCTGGGAGCCGAAATAGTCCGTGTCGGCCGGGAAGGCGGCGAAGACCGTAGGGCCGGCTTCCTGCTGCCAGAGGCCGTGCTCGTCGAGGTCCAGTCCGAGGACGTCCCGGTACCAGGTGGTCAGAGTCTCGGGGTCGGCCGATCGCACGAAGTGCCCGCCGATGCCAGTCACGCGTTCCATGAGGACAGCATCGCATGGTGATCGGGCGGGGTACAGCGTCAGTCGAGTGTCACCGGGACTGGTGGCCGAGGATCGCCTGAATCGCGTCAACACTGACCTGATAGGCCTCCGAGCCAGGCCTGATGATGGCGAGATGATCGCCTTCGACCTGGATCAGCCGAGCGTCGGCTCCGGCCTCCTGCGCTGCCGTGACGTACTCCTTCGACAACGAGAAGGGCACGATCTTGTCCAGGCCCGGGTGCAGTGCGATGAGCGGCACGCTCAAGGGGATGTTCTTCAGCGGGTCCGCCTGCTCGTACACCGCGGGGTTCTCCTCGGGGGTCGCGCCGAGGAAGTTCACGGCGGCCCCATCGCCGATGCCGAGTCGCGCGCTCTCGGTCAGCGCCAAGGGGCCGGCTTGACTGACCACGCCCGCGACTTCGACGTGCCCCGCGGCCCAGGCGGCGAGCTGACCGCCCGCGGAGTGGCCCAGCAGGACGATGGGGAGGCCGCTCACCGCGGTGTCCTGCAGGGCACGGATTCCGGCGACGATGTCCTCTCCCGTCGCGGGCCAGCCGCCGTCGCCCGCTCCGTCGGAGTCACCGACGCGGCGGTACTCCAGATTGAGGACAGCGAAGCCGCGGGCCGCCAGATCCTCGGACTCGTCGACAGTGTCCTCCGCCGTGTATCGCTCCCGCCAGAAACCGCCGTGGATCGCGACCACGACCCCGCGCGCCGTCCCCTCGGGAAGATAGAGGTCGCCCCACTGGTTTTTCCCCGGCCCGTACTGAATTCTCTCCGGCATGTCGGATCCCTCTCGTGGCATTTCAGTGGACCGGAATCCGGCCGGGCCGCACGTGATCGCGACGGCTTGGGATGAGGGTAGTGCGAGGGCTTGTCACGTAGCGAGTCGAACGGGGGCGCCCCGCGCTTGCGCTTCGTCGTTCGAGTGAATGTCTCACTCAGCGCACTGTTTCACTCAGTGCAGTAGGGCGCCGACCTTGGCAATGACAATGCCTGACACAGTGCACGACCAGGCCGCCGCACCCTCATCCACGGTCACGAACAGGGGGTGACTCCCCGGGTGCACGGGACAAGGCGGCCAGTTGGATACTCCGGTGTCCTGGCATTGCTCAAGGGCCCACTCCTGAACCTTCTCGGTGGCGCGCGCGATCAACAGCGCTCGGTCCTCCCAGGGGCCAGCGCGGAATCCCACGCCCGTACCATCCGGGGCGAGGAGCATCACGACCTCGTCCGTCGACCGCGGCGAATGCTCCACATCCACTGCAGGAAGACTCAACCCAGACGACTCGAGGTCGCGCATGGACGGGGCGAGGATCTCACGAGCCAGGTTCTCCACTCACGAACCGTTCCACACTCGACTGAGAAGTGGAAGAGTTCACGGGGCACAAGTGCCACGACGAGACGAGCCGCGAAAAAGGCTGTAGGCGGGTTCGGCGGCAGCGACGCGCTGCCGGTGAGAGTACCCCGTGGACGGAAATCGCCCCCGTCGGAACGACGAGGGCGATTCAGGAACCACACGGTCTTGAACGATCCGGAAGGCGTGGTCAGCACGTATACAACGTGGTAGGGGCACTGGGACTTGAACCCAGGACCAAGGGATTATGAGTCCCCTGCTCTAACCGGCTGAGCTATACCCCCTCGGGGCGCCGCCACGAAGTCCAAGATCCCGAAACGGCACCCGGACAGTCTACCCGGCAGCCGCCGTCGTGCCTGTCATGGAGACGCCCCAAAGGGCGCGAAGTCTCAGACCTGCAGGTCCTCGTAGGCGGCGCCGCGGTAGATGTCCTCGAAGGTCTTCAGCGTGTTCTCCAGGCTGTGCTTCTGGACCATCTCGTGGCTGGCGTCGCCCATGGCCTTGCGGGCCTCCTCCGGCTGGTCCAGGACCAGGCGGATCTTCTCGGTCAGGTCGACCACGTTGTTCGGCTCGAACAGGTAGCCGTTCACGCCGTCCTCGGCCAGGTGCGGCAGCGCCATGGCGTTGGCCAGCACGACCGGCGTGGACGCGCTCATGGCCTCCAGCGTCACCAGGGACTGCAGCTCGGCCGTGCCCGGCATGCAGAACAGATCGGCACGGATGTAGGCGCGGCGCAGCTCATCGTCGGGCGCGAGGCCCAGGAACCGGACGCGGTCCCCCAGACCCAGGGAGGCCACGAGCTGCTCCAGAGCGGGACGGACCTCGCCGCCGCCCACGATCTCCAGGTGGACGTTCAGCTCCTTCGGGAGCCGCGCGATCGCCTTGATCAGGACGTCGATGTTCTTCTCTTCGGCCAGGCGGCCGGCGAACAGGATGGTGGGGTACGGGTTCTTCTCCACCACCTCGCCGGGCTGCAGCTCGTATGCCGGGGTGTCGATGCCGTTGGAGAGCGGCAACACCTGGTGCAGGAAAGCATGCTGGTGCATGGCGCGAGCGGCGAGCGGCGTCGGGGTGGTGACGACGTCGGCCTGACCCATGACCTTGCCCATGTCCTTCCAGGAGATGCGGCCGATCCGGTCCTTGAGCCACTGCGGGAAGGGCAGGAACGGATTCAGGTTCTCCGGCATGAAGTGGTTCGTGGCCACCACGCGGATGCCGCGCTTCACGGCCTCGTACAGCACGTGTTCGCCGATCATGTAGTGGCTCTGGATGTGGACCACGTCCGGCTGCACCTTGTCGAAGAGGAGCGCGATCTCCTTCTTGATCTCCCAGGGGAAGG
Source organism: Arthrobacter sp. Y-9 (assembly GCF_029690065.1). Taxonomy (NCBI): domain Bacteria; kingdom Bacillati; phylum Actinomycetota; class Actinomycetes; order Micrococcales; family Micrococcaceae; genus Arthrobacter; species Arthrobacter sp. Y-9. The sequence continues at coordinate 1,196,200 of NZ_CP121463.1, read as the reverse complement.
TGATGCGGAACGAGTCGTGCGTGGGCACCGCGTGGGAGCGGATCCGGTGCACCGTGCCCTCCGGCCGGAATTCGGTGTAGCTCTTGCCCTTGTCCGCGCGGGCCGCCAGGACGTGCACCTGGTGTCCGCGAGCGGTCATGCCCTTGGCCAGACGGTAGCCGAACTGCGCGGCCCCGTTCACATGCGGCGGATACGTGTCCGCGGCGATCAGAATGGTCAGGGGCTTACTGCCGTCGGTGGACGTCATGGGTGAGGTTCTCCTGGCGTTGGTGGGTCGCGGGCTGTGGCCCTAGGCCGATTTACCGGCCGATTTCCGTTCAGCTTCCTTCTTGCGCTTGGTCACCTCGGGATGGTGACGGGACAAGGCGATCACCCCAACGATAGCAAGGCATGCCGCTGCGATCATGGATATCCCGATCACCGGCTGCACATCGGGACGCAGCTCACCGAGGATGGTGACGCCGATCGCAATGCCGACGATCGGGTCGATCACCGTCAGGCCCGCGATGACGAGATCCGGTGGGCCTCCGGAGTACGCGCTCTGCACGAACCACGAGCCGAGACCACCCGCTGCCGCGATCGCCACGACCGTGTACCACGGCACATTGAGCAGGAACTGGCCGTTCGGGTCCAGCAGGTGGCGGCCGATGATGCGGGTCAGGACCGCCACGAAACCGAACAGCACCCCGGCGCCGAGGATGTAGACGAAAGCGTTGAGACGGTGCCGGAAGCCGACGGCCAGGGAGCCGAACACCCCCACCGCCAGGACCAGCAGCAGCACCACGGCCAGTTCATCCGACGCCGCCACATGATGGTTCTCCTGCGTGGCGTTGACCGCCAGCAGCACGAAGAGCGCGGAGCCGGTGACGCAGGCCGAGATGGCTACCACGGTGGCGCGGTTGATCTTGAGGCCCTGGTCCTTGGAGTTCACCACGGTGGTGATCACGAGCGCGATCGCGCCGATCGGCTGGATCACCGTCAGCGGCGCGGAGATCAGCGCGATGCAGTTCATGATCATGCCGCCGGCGAGCAGAGCGAGGCCCAGGAGCCAGCGGGGATTGCGGAGCAGGCGGACGAAGCTGCTGGATCCGAGGGCCAGACCACCGGTGTCCGCCTTGACGGCGCTCCCCTGCCGCTGGGCGCCGATCGCCAGGCAGAACGCGCCGAGGATCGCCAGGATGACTGCGAACCAGATCACCGGTCCTCACCGTCCTTCTCCCCCGTCTCAGGGCGCACGACCACGCCGTTCCGCGCGCCGCCGTCGACGTCGCCCGCCGCGCCGGCCGGGTCCGCTTCCTCCCGGTGCCCGGCGACGCGCGCCTCCCGCACCGGGCGGCCTTTGCGGATGATGGCGGCGAAGTATCCGATGGCCGCGATCCAGTGACCCACGAGGCCCAGGCCGAGCAGCACCCAGGCCGTGATCGCCAGGGGCCGCCCGCCGGCGAACTCGGACAGCACGAGCAGCGGGGTTCCGAGCAGGAGCAGCGCCGTCCGGACCTTGCCGACGACGCTGACAGGAAGATCCGGGTGGCTGCGGAAGTACAGGAGGGAGGCGGTGCCGAGGATCAGATCCGGGACCAGCAGGGCGGCCAGATACCACCACGTCACGACGCCGGCCAGGACCAGGGTCACCGCCACGGCGATCAGCGCGAGGCGGTCGGCGGCGGGGTCGAGGATACGTCCGAGCTTGGAGGTCTGGTCGAAACGACGGGCCACATAGCCGTCCACCCAGTCGGTGGACCCCATGACGGCGAGCACCGCCACGGCCCAGCCGTATTCGTGGACGCCCAGGACCAGCCACATGAACAGCGGGACGCCGAGGAACCGGATCACCGTGAGGACGTTGGGGACCGTGAGGATGCGGTCATGGTCGACTTGCGGCACGCCAGGGCGTGCGCCAGCGCCGATGAGCTTCATCCTCCCCCTTCCTCCGTGCGAATCCGTCGAACCAGCCCGGCTCCAGCCGGGAACGTGTCAGGACTTGATGAGCTTGCGCAAAAGGACCACGAACGCGGTGCCCGCCGCCACGGCCACGGCGATCGGCTTCCAGCGCTGGGCCAGCTCACCGGCGATGCCGCCGTTCTCGCCGGCGGTGGCGCCGGCGAAGCGCTGCTGCGCGGACTCACGGACGGACTCAGCGCGTTCCTTGACCTCGGACACGAAGCCCTGGGCCTGGGTCTTGACGTCGAGCTGGACACCCAGGTCGTCGCGGATGCCGGTGAGGTGGGCGCGGCGCTCATCGAGGCGGGCAATAATCTGCTGCTGCGTGGGTGCGGGGCCTTCTTCGGCGAGCTTCTGCTTGGCCTTGACCTCCGCCTCTTCGCGGGCCTTGGCCTTGGCTGCCGCCTTCGCCTCGGCGGCGGCCTTCGCGGCGGGCGACTCCGGGTCGAGGATGCTCGCGTCGAACGCGCTGCCCTCCTTAACGATCCCCAGATCGTGCTTGAAGCCGCGGATCGCTTCGGCGGGCATCAGGGGCATGGCCGACTTGAGCTTGAGGAACCCGAACAGGCCGCCGATGCCGGCGATGATCAGGAACGCGGCGGAGACGATGAGAGCCGAGAGCCAGGCCGGCATGATGGTGGCCAGACCCATGATGGCGGCGACCACCAGCGCGATCACGAGCAGCCCCACGAAGAGGAGGGCGGCGACGAAACCGGCGGAGGCGATGCCTACCTTGACGCCCTTGTCCTTGAGTTCCAGCTGGGCGAGGGTGATCTCGTCCTGGATCTGGCGGGGCAACAGCTGGGCCGCACTCCGGGCTGTCGCCGGAAGCGCCTTGAGGCTTGTCTGGGGCCGTACGGTGCTCGCATGGCGTCCGCTCATCAGTTTCGCCTCACATCGACTCGACGGATAGAAAAGGCCGTGACCAGGGCCACGGTGGCGGCAGACCGACCCCTGGAGGACAGCCCCGCCTTGGACAAAACTATCATTGCGCCACGGTCGTGGAGGTTCCGCCGTCGCCATGTTCATGTGCGTTCACCTGCATCGAGTGGTCCCCGCGCCCCTTCCCGGGGTGGAGCCGCCGCTTAAGATAGTGGAGGTGACCACCCCCACCCTTTCCCTTGGCTCCGCCATGTCCCGGCGGCAGAAGATCACCTACGTTCTGATCCTCGGCGCTCTCACCGCGCTGGGTCCCTTCACCATCGATCTGTACCTGCCGGCGTTCCCCGCGATCGAACGGGACCTCGGCGTGAGCCAGGCGGCCGTGCAGCTCACCCTGACGGGCACCACCGTCGGCTTCGCTCTGGGTCAGCTGCTGGTGGGCCCACTGAGCGACAAGGTTGGGCGGCGGGTGCCGCTCCTCTGCGCCACCGCGCTCCACATCCTGGCGTCGATCGGCGCGTCCTTCTCGCACGACATCGTGCCGCTGGGCATCTTCCGCGTTCTCATGGGCATCGGCGCGGCCGGCGGCGGCGTGGTCTCCATGGCCATGGTGCGCGACCTCTTCGCAGGGTATTCGATGGTGCGGATGTTCGCGGCCATGTCCCTGGTCAACGGCCTGGCGCCGATCCTCGCGCCGGTGATCGGCTCCCAGCTGCTCCTCATCACGCCGTGGCCCGGCATCTTCCTCTTCCTGGCCGGATACGGCGCGCTCGTCATCCTGGGCTGCCTGTTCCTGGTCCGCGAGACGCTTCCGGTGGAACGCCGCCGCGTGTCCGGCACGAGCGTGCTGAGCCATTACCGGGTGCTGTTCACGGACAGGATCTTCGTGGGGGTGCTCATCATGGCGGGCATGAACTTCGCGGGCCTGTTCTCCTACCTTTCGGCCTCCCCGTTCCTGTTCGAACGGCTCTACGGCTTCACCCCGCAGCAGTACGGCTACCTGTTCGGCATCAATTCGCTGGGCATCGTGGCGGGCGTCCAGATCAGTTCGCGACTGATCAAAAAGGTCGGACCCCAGTGGATCCTGGCCTTCGCGACAGTGGGCCAGATCGTCTCCGCCCTGCTGATCATCGTGGCGGATGCCTCCCACGCAGGCCTCCTCGGCCTGGCGATCCCCCTGTGATTCTACATCATGTGCACAGGCTTCTGCTTCCCGTGCGTCCAGGTGCTCGGACTGGCCAGCCACGGCGACCGCGCAGGCACGGCGGCTTCGCTCCTGGGCGCGAGCACCTTCCTCACGGCGGGCCTCCTCTCCCCCGTGGTCGGGCTGCTCGGCACCGACTCGGCCGTGCCGATGGCCGCGATCATGATCGCCTGCATCGGCGTCGGGATCCTGAGCCTGTGGCTCATCATCCGGCCCCGCTCGGTCCCCGCGATCGCCTAGGCTGACCACGTGACCCACGACGACGCCCCGCGCCCACGCCGCACCTCCCCCTTCCGCGGGGCGAGGGAGCGCGCACGGGCCCTGCGTGCGTCCGGCGCCCGGGTGGCGGCCCCCTGGCGTCGCGACCCGTCGGACCCCCGCTCCGGGAAGAAGGCGCACCGCAACGGTCGCGGCCTCTTCGTCGGAGCGCTCATCGGCGGCGTGCTCGGGTACTTCGCGGGCCGGGCGATCGGGCAGGGCGCCCTCGGGATCGTGTTCGGCGCCCTCATCGGCGCCGCGGTGCTCTACCGGCTCAACCCCGGTCCGTGGGGCCGGAACCGGAAGTAGGCCCAGGCCGGGTCGCGCACACGCGCACACCCGAAGGTCCCAGGCACCGCGGCGGATCGACCGTGGCAGGATGGCTGCATGACTCTTCCCCCTCCCACCCTGGACACCACCCGTCTGCGTCTGCGGCCGTTCACCGAGGCCGACGGCGAGGAGCTCTTCGCCCTGAACAGCGATGCCGAGGTGCTGCGGTACTGGGACTCGCCGCCGTGGACGGAACGCTCCGCCGTCGAGCGCTTCCTGACGGGGAACCGGCGCTTGGCCGAGGAGGGCACCGGCACGCGGCTGGTCATCCAACGGCGGTCCGATCAGGCGTTCCTCGGCTGGATCACCTTCAACAGCTGGAACCCGGATTTCCGGAGCGCGTCCCTCGGATACTGCCTCCGGCAGTCCGCCTGGGGCCAGGGCCACGCGACCGAAGCCGCCGGGGCGCTGCTGCAGTGGGCGTTCGGCACTCTTGACCTCAACCGGGTGCAGGCCGAGGCCGACACCCGCAATGCGCCCTCAGCCCGGGTGCTGGAGAAGCTCGGATTCGTCCTGGAAGGGACGCTGCGCGAGGACTGTGTCGTGAACGGCGTCGTCTCCGACTCGTGGGTCTACGGGCTGCTCCGCCGCGACTGGGAGGCCCTGCACCCGGTACGCTGACCGCCGTCGCGCGCCCGGGCACGGAGTGCGGACACAGCGCCCGGACAGAATCCGGGCAAAGAAAAACCCCGGGTCAGCGGCCGTTTCAGGCCGCCCACCCGGGGTGAAAGCTCCTCCTGCTGGACTTGAACCAGCAACCCTTCGATTAACAGTCGAATGCTCTGCCAATTGAGCTAAGGAGGATCGAAGCGAGTAAGACGTTACCAGAGGCGGGGCCCGAACATGAAATCGGACCCCGCCCGCCGCCCCACTTCAGGGACGCCGGCTCAGACCACGGCCTCTTCCCCGCGTGGCGTCTCGTGGGCGCTGCGCGGCAGTTTCAGCCGGGAGAAGAGCACCGCCGCAGCCACGATGAAGATCACACCCAGCAGGTACGGGGCCAGGTGGGCGATTCCGCTGTACAGGAGACCGGCCACGATCGGCGCGGCCATCTGAATGGCCGACCCTACCGCCTGGAGCGCTCCGGCCACGCGGCCCTGCTCGTCGTCGCCCGCGGAGCTGGAGATGAGGCCGTCCAGCGGCGCCTGCGTGAGGCCCTGTGAGGCTCCGAGCATGAGCACGCCGGCGATGAGCAGCCACGGCTGGGCCAGCACCGAGGCGAGGATGGCCAGCGCCGCGCAGCCGAGGCCCTGGCCCAGGATGCCGATGATGATGGTCTTCTTCTCGCCGATCCTGGGCAGGAGCACGGCCAGCAGGCCGCCCTGCACCGCGATGTCCAGGACGCCGATGACGGCCACCAGGAAGCCGATCTGGGCCGCACTCCAGCCGACGGCGTCGATGGCCAGCACGCTGAAGTTGTTGGTGAAGAACGCGAACGGGATCATCATCAGCGCGAACACGAGCAGCAGACCGCGCAGCCCGGGCCGGCGGAAGGCGTCGGAGAGGACCTTCACCGGATGCAGCTCTTCGAGCGCGAGCTTCGGGGTGCGGTTCTCGGGCGCGAGGGACTCGGGCAGCAGGAAGATCGCGAGGATCGCCACGAGCAAGGCGACGACGGCGGTGGCGAAGACGGGCAGTCGGATGTCGATGGCGGAGAGGAGACCGCCGAGCGCCGGGCCGATCATGAAACCGATGCCGTTGAGCGCGCCGAGGAGACCGAAGCGTTTGGCGCGGTCCTTGGCCGGCGTGATGTCCGCCGTGTAGGCGAAGAGCGCGGGGAGGTCGCCGGCGGTGACGCCCTGGATGACACGGCCGAGCAGGAGGATCCACAAGGATCCGCCGATGCCGAACACCAGGTAGCCGATGACCGCCCCGAACGAGGCGATGATGATGACCGGCCGGCGGCCCACGCGGTCCGAGAGGCCTCCGAGGAAGGGAGCGGCGAGGAAGGCGCAGAGGGCATTGACGCCTTCCAGGACACCGACCCAGATGGCGAGGTTCGGGTCGCCGTGCGGGAGGTACTCCTGGACGATGAACGGCATGACGGGCAGGACCACCGTCATGCCGACGACGGTGAGCATGGTGAGGACGACGAGCATGAACCAGGCGCGGCGCGGAGACGGCGGCGGAGCTGGAGGGGAGGAGTTCAGGGACATGTCGCTAGAGTAACACTAAAACTAGAGTCATTCTAGTTTTAGAGCGACTATCCTGGTGAGCATGGCCGACACCACCACCCCGGGACGCCGGGAACGCAAGAAGGCAGCGACCCGCAAGGCGATCTCAGACGCCGCGCTCGAACTCTTCCAGGACCGCGGCTTCGACGCCGTGACCATCAAGGAGGTGGCCGAGCGGGCCGACGTCTCCCTCGCCACCGTCTACGCCCACTTCCCCCAGAAGGAGGCCCTGGTCTACGACGAGGACGACGAGATCCGGGACGCCCTCCTGGCTGCGGTCAGGAACCGCGAGCCGGGCATGACCATCTGCACCGCCATCCACCAGTGGCTTCGCGCGGTCATGGAAGAGCACGAGCAGTACGGCGCACAGGTGGCGGCCTTCGACGCGATGGTCCAGGCCGCGCCGTCCCTCCGCGAGTACGAGCGGTCCATGTGGATGCGGCATGAGAAGGCCCTGATCCTGACCATCGCCGACGAGCTGGGCCTGCCCGCCACGGACCCGTTCATCCAGGTCTTCTCCCACTACGCGCTGGAGACCTGGGCGTTCCTCGACCGCACGGAGGATCCCCGGGCATCCCTCGAGGCCACGTTCGCCCTCCTGTCCCCGGGGTGGACCGCGTTCGAGGAGCGCGTGACAAGCGGGCGCTGAGCCGGACGGGTAGTCTGGCCGCATGACGCCACAGGAGACGCAGAACACACCAGGACCGGACCGTGCACGGAAGGCCGACGGGACGTTCGGCCCGCTGCTGATCGGCATCGGCCTGCTGCTGGTGGCGATGGACGCGTTCGTGACCGGCGGATTCCGCGTCTCCCTCCTGGGAGGGCTCCTGGTGATCGTAGGGTGCACCGAACGCCTGATCGGCGCCCTGCGGGCCACTCAGGCCTCCGGGAAGCCCGTAGACGCGCCGCGCCGGACGCCGTCGGAGCGCTGACGGAGCGCTGAGCGGCTCCCCAGGTCCTTCCCGGCCCGGAATAGCCCTTCCGGGCAAAGAAAAACCCCGGGTCAGCGGCCGTTTCAGGCCGCCCACCCGGGGCGAAAGCTCCTCCTGCTGGACTTGAACCAGCAACCCTTCGATTAACAGTCGAATGCTCTGCCAATTGAGCTAAGGAGGATCGAAGCGAGTAAGACATTACCAGAGCCGGAGCCCGAACATGAAATCGGGCCACCGCGCCTGCCTGAGGAAGCTCAGGCGTTCTGGCGCAGCGACCGCCGCTGCATCTCCAGGGAGAGCAGCTGCCGGTTCAGATCCTGGACCATGGAGGGATCGGCGTCGGCGCCCATGCGCTGCAACTGACCGAGCAGATCGGCCTTCTGACGCGTGATGTCCAGCTCGAACAGGCGGGCCAGGATGTCCCGGCACGCCCGCATCAGGGCATCCTCATCGGGCGCAGGGATCATCGCGACCGCGAGCTCCGAGACCAGGCCCCGCAGCGGCTCCGGAACCTCTGCTCGGACCGTCTCCACCCAGGTCACGGGGTCTGCACCCCGAGCGGTGCCCACCGCACGGATCGCCGTGTGGACGGCCTGGTACGCGGGCACCACGAAATGGGCCTGGGAGAACATCTGCCAGTGACGCTCGTCGAGGACCTGGGGCTGCTGCAGCGCCACCTCCAGCGACTGCCGTTCCATGGCCGCCGCCGGATCGCGCGGATCCGGCCGGCCGTACAGCGGCGCGCTGTCCGCCGGTTCCTGCACGGCCGCTCCCCCCTGATCGCCCGACGACGACGGCGCCGCGGCGGCCCGGCGCGCGGCCGTCTGCACCGCGCGGGACACCTCCTCCATGGACATGCCCAGCCAGCCGGCCAGTTCGCGGGTGTACGCCGGACGCAACGACCCGTCGCGGATCCGTGCCACGATCGGCGCGGCCTCCCGGAGCGCCTGGACCCGGCCCTCCACGGTGTTCAGATTGTGCTTCTTCAGGCCCACCCGGATGGCGAATTCGAACAGCGGCCTGCGGCTGTCGATGAGATCCTTCACGGCCTGGTCACCCCGGTGCTGCCGGAGTTCACAGGGGTCCGCGCCGGACGGCTCGACCGCTACATACGTCTGCGCCACGAAACGCTGGTCCTCCTCGAAGGCGCGCAGGGCCGCTTTCTGGCCCGCGGCGTCGCCGTCGAAGGTGAAGACCACTTCGCCACCGGTGCCGTCGTCCGAGAGGAGCCGGCGCACGATCTTGATGTGGTCCCCGCCAAAGGCCGTGCCACAGGTCGCGACAGCGGTGGTGACGCCCGCGAGGTGACAGGCCATGACGTCCGTGTAGCCCTCGACCACCACGAGCTGCCGGCCGCGCACGATGTCCCGCTTGGCCTTGTCGATCCCGTACAGGACCTGGGATTTCTTGTAGAGCGGGGTTTCCGGGGTGTTGAGGTACTTCGGGCCCTTGTCGTCCTCGAAGAGCTTGCGCGCGCCGAAGCCGATCACGTCGCCCGTGATGTCCCGGATGGGCCAGATCAGCCGGCCCCGGAAGCGGTCATACAGCCGGCCGGACCCTTCGCGGCCCGTGGAGAACATGCCGGTCTGCACCAGTTCCTCGTCGCGGAAGCCCTTGGTGCGCAGGTGGCCGAGCAGTCCGTCCCAGCCCTGCGGAGCGAACCCCACGCCGAAGGACTCCGCGGCGGCGCGGTCGAAACCGCGTTCGGCCAGGAAGCGGCGGCCCTCGATGGCGCCGGGCGTCAGGAGCTGGGCGGCGAAGAACTCCGCCGCGATCTTGTGAGCGTCCAGGAGCTTCTGGCGCTTGCCGACGTCCTCGCGGCGCGGTCCGGTGCCGCCGTCCTCGTAGCGGAGCTCGATGCCGACCTTGGCCGCGAGCTTCTCCACCGTCTCGCTGAAGGAGAGGTGGTCCATCTTCTGCACGAAGGAGATGACGTCGCCGCTCTCACCGCATCCGAAGCAGTGGTACGTGCCCACTTGCGGGCGGACGTGGAAGCTGGGGCTGCGCTCGTCATGGAAAGGACAGAGTCCCTTGAAAGAGCCGATGCCCGCGCTGCGGAGGGTGACGTACCCGTCCACCACCTCTTTGATATCGGTGCGCTGGCGGACCGCCTCGATGTCTTCCCGTTTGATCAGTCCAGCCACGGTTCCATCCTAGTCCGGCTGGCAAGCCGGGACGGCCGCGGTGGGTGGGGCGGCCCGGGGACGGAGACCGGCGGGATCACCAGAGCGACGGCAGGCTGCCCACGAGGCGTTCGTGCAGGCTCAGCGCCGATCCGTCCGTCAGCGACGCGACCTGGTCGATGATGACCCGGAAGCGGGCGTCGTCGCTGTCCGCGGCGCGCCAATCGGCGGCGAACATGGGCTCCAGGTGCTTGTCCCCCGTGGCGGTCAGCGCGCTCACGAGGGCCCGGAGCACCTCCTGCTGCCGCTCGTAGATCGGCTGACGGTGGTCCGTGGTCATGACGAACGTGGTGGCCAGGCCCTTCATGACGGCGATCTCCATGACCGTCTCCTCCGGCACCATCAGCTGCCCGTTGTACCGCGTCAGGGGGTCCGGGCCGTAGACCGAGCGGGTGGCCTCCAGCGCGCTCTGGCAGAACCGGCCGATCAGCTGGCTGGTCATGTTCTTCAGGGCGGCCATCGATTTCCGGCTGCCGTCGGCCTCCCGCACCCAGACGGCGGTCTTCTCGAGGCGGCTCAGCGCCTCGTCGACTTCGGCCGGGTCGGCATGGGGCAGGTACCACTGCCGCGTGTAACCCACCACGCGGGCGCGGTGATCCGGGTTGTCCATCCAGCGCAGCTGGAAGTGGCCCGCCACGACGGCGTCCTCCACATCGTGCACCGAGTAGGAGATGTCGTCCGCCAGGTCCATGACCTGGGCTTCGATGCACGTCTGGCCCGCCGGGGCGTTGTCGCGGACCCAGTCGAAGATCGGCAGATCGTCCTCGTAGGCGCCGAACTTGCTCGTGCGGCGGCCGTGGATCACGGGGGCGTCGGCGGCCTGCCACGGGTACTTGCACGAGGCGTCCAGGCTGGCGCGGGTGAGGTTCAGCCCGGCGGGCGTGCCGTCCGGGGCGAGCACCTTCGGTTCGAGGCGGGTGAGAAGGCGCAGGGTCTGGGCGTTGCCCTCGAAGCCTCCGATGTCGTGAGCGATGTCGTTCAGCGCGGACTCGCCGTTGTGACCGAACGGCGGATGCCCCAGATCGTGCGACAGGCACGCGGTGTCCACGACGTCCGGATCGCAGCCGAGGGCCCGGCCGAGTTCGCGGCCCACCTGGGCCACCTCGAGGCTGTGGGTCAGCCGCGTGCGGACGAAGTCGTCCGTGTCCGGGGCGACCACCTGGGTCTTGGCTCCGAGCCGGCGGAGCGCGGAGGAATGGAGCACCCGGGCGCGGTCCCGTTCGAAGTCGGAGCGGTAGGTGTTCTTGGCCGGCTCAGCGACCCAGCGTTCGGAAGCGTGGGCCGGGTACTGTGCGTCACTCACGCCCTCAGTCTAGTCAGAGCACCGCCTTCTCCCCCTGCCTATGACGCCGTGACCCACGGATTTTCCGCGGACTTCACCTGAAGGCGGAACCGGCCCGGAGAGCCGGGCCGATTGACTCAGGTCCGGGCGAGCGTCCCGATGTCCTCCAGGAACGCCTCGCGGACCTCCTCGCTGACCGTCGCCCGGGTGTCGGCGATGGTCTCCAGATAGTCGCGAGTCGTCGGGCCGCGGCGTCCGGTTCCGGCGCCGGAGGCAGCGCCGTCCGCAGCGGCGGGAGCCGAGCCGCCGGCGTCGTACACCGCCTTCTCCAGGGCGCGCTGGGAGGCGCTGCGGGCCGCGAACTCGATGTCCGCCGGCGAGAAGCCCTCGCTGCGGTCCACGAGAGCCTGGATGTCGATGTCCGTCAGGACGCTCGCGGGGATGAACCGCTGCCACATGGCGGTCCGCGCCTCCTCGTCCGGCAGGCCGATCGGGATGACGTAATCGAAGCGCCCGTGCCGCAGGAAGGCGGAGTCGAGGGACCGGATGAAGTTCGTGGCGCACACGAGGAGACGGCCGGGCTGATCACGGAAGGCCGGAATGATCTTGAGCAGCTCATTCGTCACCCCCTGCAGAGGCGACGGCGGCTCGCCCGAGCGCTGCGCCGCGATCTCCTCCACTTCGTCGATGAAGACCACCGCATGCTCGAGCTCCGCGATCTCCAGGAACGTCTCGCGCAGGGCTCCGGCCAGTCCCGCGGGATCGGCCGCGAGGCGGGAGGGGAACACCTCCACGAACGGCCATTCCAGCCGGGAGGCGATCGCCTTGGCGAAGGTCGTCTTGCCGGTGCCGGGCGGGCCGAAGAGCACGACGGCGCGCGGCGGCACCACGCCGAACTCCTCCGCCAGCTCGCCTTCCGCCAGCGGCAGCACGAGCCGCCGTTCCAGCAGCTGCTTCTCCTGGGTCATGCCCGCCACTTTCTCCCAGAGATCACGCGGCAGGATGCGGCCACCGAGCTGCTCCAGCGCCCCGAGCTCGGCCCGCTGGACCGGGATCCGCCGCTCGTAGTACCGCAGGTCCGCCTTGACCTGGAAGCCGCGGTTCAGGAACGCCTCCACCCGGGTCTCCTGGGTGGGCATGAGCGCGGACAGCTTGTTCAGACCGAGGGACGCCATGCGCTGTTCGACGCCGGCGAGCAGCGAGGTGCCGATGCCCTGTCCGTGCCAGGACTGGAGCGTGGCCAGGAAGACGATCCAGCCCTGGTCATGCGCCGCGCGGCCGACGGCGGCGCCCACGACCGTGTCGCCGTGCACCGCGACCACGGCGTGGTCCTTCTCGCAGGACGCGAGCACTTCGGCCAGATCGTAGACGGACTCCACGCCGGACGCCTTGAGGGATTCCCAGAGGTGCAGGATCCCCTCCACATCCGAGGCGTGGAAATCGCGGATCTTCCAGGTGGTCATGACATCAGCTCCTTCGCCGGCCCTTCGCCAGGGTGCCGACATCATGCCACGGGCCACACCGGCGCGGCCAGGGTCGTTCGGCTAGAGCAACCAACCGTTCTCCGCGGCGATCCGTGCCGCATCACCGCGGGTCCGGCCGCCCGTCTTCGCCATGGCCGCCGAGAGATGATTGCGAACGGTGCCCTCCGAGAGGAACACCTCGCGCGCGATGTCGGCCACCGTGCCGCCCCGCGCGGACACCCGGAGCACGTCGACCTCCCGCGAGGTGAGCGGGGACTCGCCCGCCACGAGCGACTCGGCGGCCAGCGACGGGTCGATGACCCGCAGGCCGGCGTGCACCTTGCGGACCGCGTCGGCGAGCTGTCGCGCCGGGGTGTCCTTGACCACGAACCCGACGGCCCCGGCCTGCAGCGCGCGCCGCACATAACCGGGCCGGCCGAACGTCGTCACCATGAGCACCCGGCAATCCGGCGACTCCCGGCGCAGCCGCTCCGCCGTCGCCAGTCCGTCGAGTCCAGGCATCTGCACGTCCAGGAGCGCGACGTCGGCCCGCTCCTGGCGCACGGAGGCGAGCGCCGCTTCGCCGTCCCCCGCTTCGGCGACCACCGCGATGTCCGGTTCCAGTCCCAGCAGGGCCGCGAGCGCGCCTCGCACGAGGGCCTGGTCGTCCGCGATCACGAGACGGATCACTCCGTTGTGCGTCATGGGCTACATCACCACTTTCAGGCGGAAACCGCCCAGATCCGAGGGTCCCGTGCTCAGGGTCCCACCCGCTTGCCGGACCCGTTCGGCCAGGCCGTCCAAGCCGGTCCCTTGTCCGCTCCAGTGAGGCACGGCCGGGTCTCCGGGGCCGCCGGAGGAGGCACGGCCGCCCCCGGAGGCAGTTGCGGGGACGGCGAGCGCCGGGCGCCAGACGCCGTCGTCGTCCACCTGCACGCCGTCCGCGGTCAAGGTGATACGGCAGTGGGCCGCGCGGGAGTGCCGGACCACGTTCGTGACGCCTTCCCGCACGACCCAGCCGAAGAGTTCGCGGTGCGCCGCGGGCACCTCGTCCACGGAGCCGGGCAATTCCGCCTCGATCCCCGCCGAGGCGAGGGCGCCTCGGGCCTGGGCCAGCTCCGCGACGACGTTCACGCCGCGGTACCCGGCCACCGTGGCCCGCACATCGGCGAGAGCTCCGCGGGCCAGGTCCTCGATGTCCGCCAGCTCCCGGGCGGCGCGGGCGGGGTCGGCTTCCAACAGCCGGCCCGCGAGTTCGGCTTTCACGGCCACCACGGTCAGGGAGTGACCCAGGATGTCGTGCATGTCGCGGGCCATCCGGTCCCGTTCGGCGGCGACGGCCGCGACCGCGAGGTCCTTCCGGGTGGCTTCGAGCTGCTGCCGGAGCTGGATCTGCCGGGCGAAGGCCATCATCATGAACCCGAGGGACATCACCAGAGAACCCTGGAGCAATCCGGCTTCGGGCTGGCCGCTCAGCATCTGGATCAGGAGCGATGCGACGGCGAGGGCTCCGATCATCAGGAACCTCGGGCGCGCCCGCAGCGGCATCATGGCGATCGCGCAGGCCAGGAAGGTCCAGGTCCATAGCGCGGCCGTCCCGAGGGAGAGCACCACGAGCAGATTGCTGACCAGCAGGGCGGAGATCACCAGCACCACTGCCCGATCGCTGTCCCGGCCTTCCCGACGGCACCACACGTAGGGCGGGCCGAACGCGTAACAGGCGAAGAACACGAGGGTCAGCCCCGTGCTCAGCACCTTGTCGCCCAGAGGCTGCGTGGCATCCGCCCACACCGTGGCATACGTGGGCCAGGTCCACAGCACCAGGGAGAACCCCGCGCCGATGAGCCAACTCCGGGGCCCGGCCCCGGAACGCCAGTTCGCCCACCGGGCGGGTGTCTCCCGCGTCTCTTCCATGGGAACCAATCTAGGGCTCAGAAGCGCTTGGTGTCTTTGCGGAAGGCCAGCGCGGCGCCGGTCACGAAGACGGCGAGCCACACCCCCGCGTTGAGGACCCAGAGCCAGTCCCACTCCTGGGTCAGGGGGCTGCGCGCGATCTGCCCGATCCCGTAGGCCGGGGTCCACTTGGCGATCTCCACGAAGGTGTCCCCCATGATCTGCACCGGCATGAACAGTCCGCCGAGCATGGCGAGGATCGCCAGGACCGGACCGAGGATCTGCATGACGTTCTGGCTCGGCATCAGGTACCCGACCATGAGGCCCAGCGCCGCGAAGACCAGCGACCCCAGCCAGGCGGCCAGGCCGGCCTCCACCATGGTCACCGCATCCGAATGCACGCCGAAGATCGCGCCCACGGTGAACTGGGCCACGACCGCGATGAAGCTCATGACGAGGGCCGCGATCGCCTTGACGGCGATGTACGCCCCCGGCTGCAGGGGCGTCAGCCGCAGCTGCCGGGACCAGCCCTGAGCGCGTTCCACCGCGACCT
The DNA here is from genome assembly GCF_029690065.1 of Arthrobacter sp. Y-9. NCBI lineage: Bacteria > Bacillati > Actinomycetota > Actinomycetes > Micrococcales > Micrococcaceae > Arthrobacter > Arthrobacter sp. Y-9. The sequence goes on along the minus strand of NZ_CP121463.1, from coordinate 1,181,105 downwards.
GCGCCCCGGATCCGGTGGCCGAGGTCATCGCCGCGTAGACGGTGAGGCTGATGAGAATGTACTCCCCATAGCTGTGCTGGCCGCCCGGCAGCATCTGGTTCTTGTTGGCGAGGCCGAAGACCGCGAAGAACACGGCCGGGACCACGAGCGTGAAGATCAGGGTCCGGCGGTTGCGCAGGATCCGTTTGATCTCGATCCAGAGGAAGGTCGGGTTGATCCCGCCGTTCGCGGGCCTGCGGTCGGTCAGGTTGATGGCGGCCCGCTGATCACGGGCGGTGTCGGTGATGGCGCTCATGCCTGAGCCTCGTTTCCGGTGAGGGCCGCTTCGGCGGCGGGTGCGGCGTCGTCGCCGGTGAGGGCCACGAAGGCGTCCTCCAGGTTGTTGGCGCTGACCTCGACGTCATGCGCGTCGGTCTCAGTGAGGAGGAAGCGGAGCACCGCGTCCGAGTCCTGCGAGCGGAGGGTGACCCGGGCGCCGTCGTGCTCCACGGAGTCCACCTCGGGGAGCCTCGCCAGCCGGGGGTCCTCGTGACTCAGCGCGGCGCGGATCGTGCGACCGGCGGCGAGGTTCTTGATCTCCGCAGCGGTGCCGTCCGCCACCACCCGGCCCTGGCGGACCAGGACGATCCGGTCCGCGTAGGCGTCCGCCTCATCCAGGTAGTGGGTGGCGAACACGACCGTGCGGCCCCGCTGCGCGTCCTGGCGGATGGCGTGCCAGAAGTCGCGGCGCCCGGCCACGTCCATGCCGGTGGTGGGTTCGTCCAGGATCATGAGACCCGGGTCCGAGACCAGAGCCATCGCGAAGCGGAGGCGCTGCTGCTGGCCGCCCGAGCACTTCTCCACCCGGCGGTCCCCCAGGTTCGCGATCCCGGCGCGTTCCAGAACCTCCGTCACCGGCCGCGGCGAATCGAACATGGCCGCCGTAAGCTGCACGGTCTCCTTGACGGTGATGTCCCGCAGCAGGCCGCCCGACTGCATCACGGCAGCCACCTGGCCCCGGGCGATCGCCTGACGCGGCGTGCCGCCGTACACCTTCACACTGCCTCTGGTCGGCTCGGAGAGCCCCAGGATCATGTCGATGGTGGTCGTCTTGCCGGCGCCGTTCGGGCCCAGGAAGGCCACCACTTCGCCGGGCTTCACCTGGAGGTCCAGGCCACGGACGGCCTGGACCGTCCCGAAACTCTTGTGGAGGCCCTGGGCGTCCACGGCCAGTAGCTGGCTCATCATGTCCTCGCGTTCCCCGTCTGCCGGATGGATGCGGAAGAGCGTGCGCTCTCCCTCGGTATCCATTCGATCGTGGATGGGGTGCGAGGACCTCCGCCGTGCGTCACGTCCCGGGCATGACATCTGTCATGGCCGGGACGACGCCGGCTGGGGGCGTCCGGGGGTCAGCCGCCCGAGACGTCCAGTTCGGCCGCCTTGATGGTGGCGCGCTGCTCGTCGTTCAGGCTGCGGCTTTCGAGCCAGCGGTCCGGGAGCGCGGTCTTCTTCGGGGTCCCGGCGCGACCGCGGGGGCCTTCGGCGTCGGCTCCCGGGTACGGGGACTCCATGTCCAGCTGGTCGAGCAGGCCGCGCAGGGTCGCCAGATCCGGCACCGTGGCGAGCTGGGCACGCAGATCGCCGCCCACGACGTAGCCCTTGAAGTACCAGGCCATGTGCTTGCGGATGTCCCGCAGGGCCTTGCCTTCATCGCCGAAGGTGTCGATCATGAGCTCGGCGTGACGGTACACCGCGTCCGCGACCTCGCGCAGGCCCGGGCGGATGCGGTCCTCCCGGCCGTCGAACGCGGCCTGCAGATCGCCGAAGAGCCACGGGCGGCCCTGGCAGCCACGGCCCACGACCACGCCGTCGACGCCGGTCTGGCGCACCATGCGCTCGGCGTCCTCGGCGCTCCAGATATCGCCGTTGCCCAGCACGGGGATGTCCGGCAGGGCCTCCCGCAGGCGGGCGATCGAGTCCCAGTCGGCCTTGCCGGAGTAGAACTGGCTCGCCGTGCGGCCGTGCAGCGCGACGGCGGCAACCCCGGCGTCGCGGGCGATGCGGCCGGCCTCGAGGTACGTCAGGTGGTCCTCGTCGATGCCCTTGCGCATCTTGATGGTCAGCGGGATGTCCCCCTTGGACGCCTCACGCACCGCGGTCTGGACGATCGCGGTGAACAGGTCGATCTTCCAGGGCAGCGCCGAACCGCCACCACGGCGGGTGACCTTCGGGACGGGGCAGCCGAAGTTCAGGTCGATGTGGTCGGCCCGGTCCTCCTCCACCAGCAGGCGGACGGCGGCGCCCACCGTGACGGGGTCCACGCCGTAAAGCTGAACGGAGCGGACCTCTTCGTCGTCGTCGTGCTCGATGATCCGCAGCGATTCCGGGGACCGTTCCACGAGCGCCCGGGAGGTGACCATCTCCGCGACATAGAGACCCCCGCCGAACTCGCGGCAGAGGCGGCGGAAGGCCTTGTTGGTGATGCCGGCCATGGGCGCGAGCACCACGGGGGTGTCCACGGTGATGTCGCCGAGCTTCAGGGGCGGCAGCTCGATTCTGGTGGGAAGTGCTTCAAGGGTCACCCCACCATTCTCCCGCAACGGCGCAAATCGTGCGCGCCGCGCGTTCCTCAGAGGCCCGCGGACAGCCTGCGGAAGGCCTCAACGGCGAACGACGACGCCGGGTGGCCGGGCTCGCCGTCGCTGTCCCCGGGGGCGGGGGTCACGTCCGCCGCCCAGGCTTCCAGCCCCACCCGGACGGCCGCGGTGGCCGCGGTGGCATGAAGCCTGAGGAGCAGGCTGTTTGCGGGACCGAAACGATCAACCATCACCGTCAGGAGTTCACGCTCCGACCGGGCATTGACCGCGGCCCACACTCCGGCCAGTTCGTGGTCTTCCTCCGCGGCGATCAGGAGGTTGCGCACGAGCTCCATCCCGTCGGCGGTCTCCCGGTCCTGAGGGGTGAGGGCGTGGCGGATCGCCGCGGTCACGGCCTCCTTGCCGTCCGAGCCGGCGGGCACGGCGCGCAGCGCGTCCTGCCAGCGTTCGGCTCCGATCTCCAGGAGGGGTGCGATCGCCTCTTCCTTGGTGCGGAAGTAGCGGTAGAAGGTGCGCAGGGAGATCGCGGCGCGCGCGGCGATCTCCTCGGCCGTGGTGGCCACGACCCCCTGCGCGGTGAAGAGCTCGGCCGCGGCGGCGGCGAGTTCCCTCCGGGTCTGGGCGCGACGGCGCTCCCTGAGACTGGGCTGTTCTGTTTCCACCCCGTGATCGTAACCCAGCAAACCGAAGGACGGCATGTCATGCCATATTGGCACAATGTGCCAAGACGCGTATGCTGAGAACATCGGCCCGGCCGGACCGCCAGGCCCACCCAGTGGAGACCGGAGCAATCCTCCGGCCACCCGGAACGAAAGGAACATCATGCTTCGCTATGCAGACCGCCGCGCCCTCGTCACGGGTGGCGGTTCCGGAATCGGACAGGCCACCGTGCTGCGCATGCTCTCCGAAGGAGGCACTGTCGTCGCCGCCGATGTGAGCGAGGCCGGTCTGGCCGACACCGTGGCCAAGGCCGGCGACGCCGCGCCGCGCCTGAAGACCGTGGTCATGAACATCGCCGACGAAGCATCCGTCAGGGCCGGCGTCGCGGAAGCCGTCGAGTTCCTGGGCGGCCTGGATGCTCTGGTCAATGCAGCCGGGATCCTGCGCTCGTCCCACACGGAACAGACGACCCTCGAGTCGTTCGAACAGGTCATCCGCGTCAACCTGGTCGGCACGTTCCTGGTGATCCGGGAGGCGCTCCCGGCGCTCAAGGAAGGCACGGGTGCGGCCGTGGTGAACTTCAGCTCCACCTCCGCCGCCTTCGCGCACCCCTACATGGCGGCGTACGCGGCCAGCAAGGGCGGCATCCAGTCCATGACCCACGCCCTCGCGGCGGAATACGCCGCGGCGGGCATCCGCTTCACCGCGGTCCAGCCCGGTTCGATCTCGTCCGGTATGACCGACGGCAGCGGCCAGAGCCGTCAGAGCGTGGGCCCCGGCCTGCCCGAGGACGCCGACATGCGGCTGTTCCTGAAGCTCTCCCCCGCGCTGAGCCAGGGCTTCGCTGGTCCCGAGACCGTGGCCGGAGTGGTCGCGATGCTCGCGAGCGAGGACGGCGCCTTCATCACGGGCACCGAGATCCGCATCGACGGCGGCACGCACTTCTGAGGCCCGCTTCCGGCGTCGTGTGGTCAGGTGCGTTGTGTGCTCAGTAGTTGCGGGTGTTTTCGCCGAACACCCGCAACAACTGAGCACGCAACACTACTGAGCACGCAATCGAGAGGGGGCGTGGCTCAGCCGGCGACGAGACCTAGCCTTCCAGGGCGCGGCGTTCGCGGCGCGTGAGAGGCTGCTCGGCGTCGACGGCGTGGCGGTGCAGATTGGTCGCCTTGACCACGAGCACCGCCACGAGCGTCGTGAGCGGGATCGCGAGCACCAGGCCGATCGAGCCGATCAGGGTCCTCACGACCTCCTCGGCCAGTTCGGCGCTGGTCAGGGTGTCCAGGAACGGCCGTTCGTAGAGCATCACGATGATCAGGACCGGCAGCGCGGCGCCCGCGTAGGCGAAGGCGATCGTGTAGACGGTGGACGCGATGTGGTCACGGCCGATCCGCATGGCCGAGGCGAACAGCTTGGGCGCCGAGGTGCCGGGAGAGAATTCGTAGAGCTCCCAGACGGCGGACGCCTGGGTGATCGTGACGTCGTTGAGAGCGCCGAGGCTGGCCACGATGAGTCCGCACAGGATCACGCTGGAGATCGAGATGGTCCCGCTCGTGTTGACCAGGGTGGACGCCTCGTGGCTGCCGATGCCCAGGAGTTTGGCGGCGTCGGTCGCCCACAGCGCCAGGCCGGCGGTGACCAGCAGCCCGAAGATCGTGCCGAGGAGCGCGGTGGAAGTCCTGGCCGAGAATCCGTGCGCGAAGTACAGTACCGCGATCAGAATGGCCGTCGACGCCGTGAGCGCGAGCGGCATGGCCGGCTTGCCGTCCACGAGACCGGGCAGCAGGAAGAACGCCAGCACCAGGTACGCCACCCCCAGCCCGAGCAGGGCACGGAATCCCCGCCAGCGCGCTACCAGGATCACCACGGCCGCATAGAGCACGGCGAGAATCGCGATGGGCGCGGACCGGACGAAGTCCACGAACACGTACGACGGCGCATGCCCGGCCGAGGCCCCCTGCACCTGCGAGAGGTTCAGGTACCGGATACCGTCACCGGGGTGGACGGAATCCGAGGCGGACACCTCCGGGTTGAACACCACCTGGACCGGCGAACCACCCGCGTCCGGCTGCGTCACCGCCCAGAAGCAGGACGTCAGACGGCTGGCGCCGGGTGTGGAGCCGCCCTGGCCAGAGCCTTGGCCGGTGCCCTGCGAAGGGCTCTGCGAAGGACTCTGACCCGAGCCGCCCTGACCCGAATCCTGCTGCGCCTCGGGGGAACTTCCGGAGCAGGACGCCTTGGTGACGCTCATGACCTTGCCGGTGTCGAAACTGACGCCGGGCGCCGTGGAATACGGTGAGCTCAGGCGCAGGTCCTCGTGCTTGCCCGAAGGCCACAGGAGCGCCATGCCCAGCACCGTGAGCAGGGTGACCGGCACCAGGATGGCGGCCAGGATCCACCCGGCCCGACGCCGTGCCGCCGCCGCTTCCGCAGACGGCGGCGCGCCGTCGTCGTTGTGCGAGTGGCCCCCGCCGTGTGAATGTCCGGCACCCATGGGTCCGCTCCGCTCCTGTCGGTTCCGCCGTTACTTGTCGCTGACCACCAGGACGTCGGCGCCCAGCTGCCGGGCCCCGCCCGTCTCCAGCAGAGGCTCGACGGCGGCGCACAACGCCGTCATCGAATCGTCCACTTCCAGCACCACGGGGTGCTGATAGGCGATGAGGGAGAGCAGGTCACGGACCGCCTCGGCCGCGTCCTCCGGATCCAGTGCGGGATCGTGGCCCAGGAACACGTCGGTGGCGCCCTCCTGGAGCTCCTCCCCCGTGCCCGGCGCCGCGTAACTGATCGCGAACGCGCGGATCCTGCCCTTGCGGGTCGGCGAGACGGTGCTGCCGAACGCCGACTCCGGCTTGGCCCGCAGCACGATCGCGCCGTGAGCCCCGGAGAGGTCGTCGAGGAAGAGCCGCTGGACCGTGCCCAGCGACAGCTCGCCCGGATCGTCCCAGGAGTGCACGTCCCGGTAGTAGCGACCCACCACCTGCGTCAGCTCCACGGATCCCGTGGCGAGGTCCATGATGACGTCGCTGCCCGCGTCCTCGCCCTCACCGTCGAACACGGGGAGCTTCAGGGCGCCCGCGGAGACCTCAACGAGGCGCGAACGCTGGATGGGCTCGAGCCCGGCGGACGCCGCGAAACCGGCGCCGTCAGTGCCCGCGGCCACCTTGGACCGGAGAGCCGTCACGCCCGAGGGCGAGAGTTCGGCTTCACGGCGCAGCATCACCAGGAGGCTCGAGCCGATGCCGTGCCCGCGGTGATCGCGGGACACCTCGATGTAGGACCAGAGCCGCTCGCTATGGAGGGCCGTCTCGTAGACCACGCCCGCGGCGACCGGGATGGCGACTCCGTCCACCACGTCCTCGGCCACGATGCACTGGCGCCACGGCTCACCGTTCGCGGTGTCTCCGTCGATGCTGCCCACGGACGGCGCGAAGGACGCCCGGAACTGCCCCGCCGCGGGGGAATCGGGATCCCCCCACAGCTGGAGCAGTTCCAGGTCGTCGCCTTCCCGCCAGGGACGGTACTGGATGGTCATGCTAGGCGCCCAGCAGCTTTCCGGCCAGGTAGGCCTCCAGCTGGTCCAGGGAGACGCGCTCCTGGCTCATGGTGTCGCGTTCGCGGATGGTCACGGCGTTGTCCTCGAGGGTGTCGAAGTCCACGGTGATGCAGAACGGGGTGCCGATCTCGTCCTGGCGGCGGTAACGGCGGCCGATCGCGCCGGCGTCGTCGAAGTCGATGTTCCAGTGCTTGCGCAGCTTGTCACCGAGTTCGCGGGCCAGCGGGGAGAGCTGCTCGTTGCGGGACAGCGGCAGCACGGCGGCCTTGACCGGCGCCAGGCGCGGGTCCAGCTTCAGGACGGTGCGCTTGTCCACGCCGCCCTTGGAGTTCGGGGCCTCGTCCTCGGTGTAGGCGTCGGCCAGGAAGGCCATCATGGAGCGGGTCAGGCCGAAGGACGGCTCGATGACGTACGGGACGTACCGCTCGCCGGAGGCCTGGTCGAAGTAGGAGAGGTCCTGCTTCGAGTGCTCGATGTGGTTCTTCAGGTCGAAGTCGGTGCGGTTGGCGACACCCATGAGCTCGCCCCAGCCGGAACCGGCGAAGCCGAACTTGTACTCGATGTCGATGGTGCGGTCCGAGTAGTGCGCACGCTCGCCGTCCGGGACGTCGAAGCGGCGCATGTTCTCCGGGTTGATGCCCAGGTCCACGAACCAGTTCCAGCACGCCTCGACCCATTCCTCGAACGCCGCCGGGGCGTCCGCCGGGGCGGTGAAGTACTCGATCTCCATCTGCTCGAACTCGCGAGTGCGGAAGATGAAGTTGCCGGGGGTGATCTCGTTACGGAACGCCTTGCCGACCTGGCCGATGCCGAACGGCGGCTTCTTGCGGGCCGCGGTCACCACATTGGCGAAGTTCACGAAGATGCCCTGGGCCGTCTCCGGGCGCAGGTAGTGCTTGCCGGACTCGTCGTCGATGGGGCCGAGGTAGGTCTTCATGAGGCCCGAGAAGTTCTGGGGCTCGGTCCACTCTCCACGGGTGCCGCAATCGGGGCACACGATGTCCGCCATGCCGTTCTCCGGGGCGCGGCCCTTCTTCTCCTCGTACGCCTCCAGGAGGTGGTCCTGACGGTGGCGCTTGTGGCAGGAGAGGCACTCGACCAGCGGGTCGGTGAAGGTGGCGACGTGGCCGGAGGCCTCCCAGACCTTGGACGGGAGGATCACGGAGGAGTCCAGGCCGACCATGTCGGCGCGGCCGCGGACGAAGGTCTGCCACCACTGGCGCTTGATGTTCTCCTTGAGCTCGGCGCCGAGGGGGCCGTAGTCCCACGCGGAGCGCGATCCACCGTAGATCTCACCGGCCTGGAAAACGAATCCGCGCCGCTTGGCGAGGGAGATGACCGAATCGAGGGTGGACTTTGCTGCCATATGAACAACTCCAGGGAAAGCGGGCCGCTGGGTGCGGTCCGGGTGCGGATACTCGTGCCGGTCCCCCACAGGGGACACACGTCCTAGCCTACCGGCAGCACGTACGTCGGGCTGAATGTCCCCACGCCGCCCACCGGGGTGAGATCACCGTCCGGGCCGGGGACGAACACGCTCAGCCGGTGCCCGCGTTCCGCCGCGACGCAGAGGTGCGGGGCGCCGTCGTCGTCGCACGCCCAGGCCAGGTGACGGGGCCACGCGCCGCCACACGGAAGCGTCCGCAGCAGCCGCGTCTCCTCTTCCCCGCGCCCGACGACGGCGAGCGTGTCGCTCCCGCGAACGCCCACCACGAGTGCCCGCTCACCGGAGCCGGGGTGGCCGGTGATCTCGCTCGGATAGGCCTGCTCATGTCCGGGAGCCAACGCCACGGGTGCTCCGGCCAGGGCCCACGACCCGCCCACGGCGTCCGCTGCGTCCGGGCCGTCCGCGGGACGGATGGCCCGGTGGAGCGCGGCGTCGAGTTCGCCGACGACCCAGAGCACCACCGTGCCGTCGTCGGCGGGCCGGTCCAGCAGCAGATGCCGCGGTCCGGTGCCGAGCGGAAGGTCCAGCCCGCCCACGAGCTCCGGACCGTCCTCACCCAGGAGGTACTCGTCGACCCGGTCCCGGCCCAGGTCCGCCACGAGGAAACGGTCCTCGCCCAGCGCGAGGGTCGAGTGGGCATGGGGGCCTTCCTGGCGGTCGGCCACCGGGCCTGCACCCTCCTGACCCACCGTCCACAGCGGCTCGGCGCCCCACGGCTCATCCAGCGAGAGGCCGGACACCGTCCCGGAACCGTAGTTCGCCACGAGGAGCAGCCCGCCGGCCAGGCCGAGATGACACGGCGACGACCCGCCGCTGCTCACCCGGGCCTTGACCGCGAGGGTCTCCGGGTCCAGTTCGACCACCTGGCCGGCGTCGAGCTCCTCCACGGCGAACAGGCGGCCGCCCGGCCCGCGCAGCAGGAACGACGGGTTGCGCACGCCTGAGCTCGTGGCCAGCACCGTCAGCTCCCCGGCCACCGGGTCGACCGTCACGCGCTGGACCCCCGGGCCGCACCCGAAACCGTCCTCGGTGTAGCTACCGAGGTAGAGCGGGATGTTCATCGTTCCTCCGTGGGGTAGGGCATCATGGGGATATGACTTCTCCTGCACCGGACGGCATCGACACCATCGAGATCCGGGATTCGATGATCCGCCTGGGTCAGCTTCTCAAGCTCGCCTCGCTCGCCGACGACGGCGTGGAGGCGACCGAGCTCATCAAGAACGGGCTGGTCAAGGTCAACGGCGACATCGAGGACCGCCGGGGCCGTCAGCTCACGACGGGAGACGTGGTGACGGTCAACGGTCAGAGCGTCCGCATCACCGCTGCGGGCTGAGCACTTCGAAGCCCAGGAATTCGGCCACGTGGCCCACTTCCTGAGGGCTGATGCCGTGCCACACACCGCTGTACTGCACCTTGGTGGCGCGGGCCTTTCCGAGCAGCCAGGCCGCAGTGAAATCGACCTTCTCGCGTGGGATCACAGGGTCCTGCGGATCGCGGCCCCAGAAGAACGGCGTGCTGCCGTCCAGCTCCGCGTCCCGGAACCAGTCCGTGCCGCCCTCCACGGCGAAACCTGACAGCCCCACGATCGCCGCGAAGTCCTGCGGGCGCCGGCGCCACATGCTGGTGGCCATCGCCATGCCCATGGAGAACCCCAGGAGGCTGACGGAAGTGAACTCCTCGCGCACGCCGTCCAGCCACTCGAGGACGTAGTCGGTGGCGGCTTTGACGGCGTCGAAGGAGTAATCGAGGGACCCGGTGAGCGGGAACCAGGTGAAGCCCGGCCCCATCGTCAGCGGCGCACGCACACTTGCGACCACGAACTCGTCCGGGAGCTGGTCCGCCAGCCCGAACAGATCCGCCTCGTTGGCGCCGTAGCCGTGCAGCAGCACCAGCAGAGGCCGGCCCTCCCGCTGATCTTCGGGGACGGACCAGAGGACGGTGGGTGCGGGGAAGGCGGGGGCGTCAAGACTCATGGCTCGTATTCTGCCATCACGGCCTGATCGGCCCGGCCGAAGATGGCGGCGCGTTCCGGAAGCTACGGTGGCGTAACCGAGCCGCCCGGGGGCATGATGGGAAGAATGAGCGACTCCTCTCAGTTAACGTCAGGGCCGGAATCCTCCACGCCGGCTTCCTCTCCTCAGGCCCAGCAGCAGGGCGCCAGCGGCCACCCGTGGTCCCGGTACGTGGCCCTCGGCGACTCCTTCACGGAGGGCATCGGCGATCCCGAGCCGGCGAGCCCCGGCGGACACCGCGGCTGGGCGGACCGCGTGGCGGAGGAACTGAGCGCCGGACACCCCGACTTCGCCTACGCCAACCTCGCCATCCGCGGGCGACTCCTGCAGCAGATCATTGATGAGCAGGTGGACCCCTGCCTGGACCTCAAGCCGGATCTGATCACCATCTCCGCCGGCGGCAACGACCTCATCCGGCCCGGCGGCGATCCCGACGCCCTCGCCAACACACTGGACGCCGCCGTCGGCCGTCTCGCCTCCGAAGGCGCCACGGTGGTGCTCTTCAACGGCCCGGACACGGTGTCGACCGTGCTGAGCCCCCTCCGCGGCAAGGTGGCCATCTACAACGAGAACCTGCGCACCGTCGCCGCCCGGCACGATGCCGTGATCGCGGACATGTGGTCACTGCGGCAGCTCGCCGGCTCACAGTACTGGGACCAGGACCGCCTGCACTTCTCGCCGCTCGGTCACCACACCATCGCCGCCATGGTCCTGGACGCCCTGAACGTCCAGCACAGTCTGGAACCGCTCTCGCCCAAACCGATGCCGGAGAAGACCTGGCGCACCGCCCGCACGGAGGACTTCCTGTGGGCCCGCGAGCACCTGTTCCCGTGGGTCCTGCGCCGTCTGCGGCACCAGTCCTCGGGCGACGGCATCCAGCCCAAGCGCCCGGTGCCCGGTCCGGTGTTCCTGCCGGGTCAGGAGCTCTGACTCAGGACGCGTCCGGGACCTGGTCGTCCGAGGCCTGATCCAGGTCCTGGTCCCGGGGCGCTCTCGGCTTCCGGAACGCGGTCCTCATGTGATCGCTCGTGAGGAAGTCGGCGATGCCGATCATGATGAGGCTGAACACGATCTGCTCGGTCACCATCCACAGCGGATACAGCCCGGGGATCGCTGCCATGACGAGCGTGACCACGGGGAAGATCTGCGCGAAGAGCCGGAGCCGCTGATACGCCCAGTACCAGCCCTTGGTCGCGCGCCAGGCGAAGTAGAACAGGGTGGCCGTCATCCCGAGCACCACCACGGTGCGCATCCAGACGGCGAACGGCACCGGCTCGCCGCTGCTCGACAGCACCAGCGCGACGACGACGGCCCCCACTCCCAGCACGAGCTCCAGCACCAGGAGCCACAGCACCCACGTGAAGGCGCGCCGCGTCTTCGGATGGAGCCGCTGCCGCTCCCCGATGCGGACGCCGGACTGGCGGCCGCCGGCAATACGGTCGAGACGGAGCAGCAGGTTTTCCAGGGCCATGGTCGGAGCCTACACCGGGAGCCCGGCCCGTCCCGGAAGCGTCTCCGGCCGGGCCCGGGCCTACTCCTATGGACCCAGTCCGTCCGCCGCCGCTGAGTCCGCTATCCAAGGCGCGAGTCCGCTACCTGATGTAGCGAACTCAACACCCCGATAGCGAACTCAGCCAGGCAAGCCACCCCCGATAGCGGACTCAGCCAAGGAGGTACCGGAACAGCGGACCCACCCGAGTTCTGGTTCCGAGGCCGCGAACCCGGCCCCAGGAGAACCCGCGGCCCTAAGACCAGAACCCGGGAGTCAGGCGAACAGCGTCCGGCCGAGCAGCGCGCCGAGCTGGTCGGCCTCGGTCAGGAAGCCGTCGTGGCCGATCTCCGAGGCGATCCGGTGCACCGTGACGTCGCCGGGCAGGGCCGCGGCGAGGGCCTCTGACTGCCGGGGCAGGTAGAGACGGTCGGACTCCACCGCGGCGACGAAGAACTCGACCGGACTGTCCGCCAGCGCCGCCTCGACTCCCCCGCGGCCCCGGCCGACGTCGTGGCTCATGAGCGCTTCCGTCAGGGCGATGTAGCTGTTGGCGTCGAAGCGGCGGACGAGCTTGGTGCCCTGATGATCCAGGTAGCTCTCCACCTGGTACCGCCCCCGTTCGGCGAGGGCGGAGGCGTTGAGCGGCGACTCGCCCTCCTGGGGCTTTCGGCTGAAGCGGGCCTCGAGCTCCGCCTCGCTGCGATAGGAGATGTGCGCGATCCGGCGCGCCAGGGCCAGACCCGCCTCGGGCGCCGGGCCGTCGTAGTAGTCGCCGTCGCGGAAGGCCGGGTCCTGGCGGATGGCGAGAGTCTGCGCCTGAGCGAGCGCGATCTGCTCGGCGGTGCTGTGGGCGCCGATCGCGATCACCGCGCATTTCCGGACCCGCTCGGGGAATCCCGCTGCCCATTCCAGCGCCCGCGCGCCGCCCATGGAGCCACCGACGACCGCGAACCACTGCCGGATGCCCAGCTGATCCGCGAGCCGCGCCTCGGCGACCGCCGCGTCGCGGAGCGTGATGAACGGGAAGCGGGAACCCCACGGCTTGCCATCAGGGGCGGCACTGGACGGGCCCGTGCTGCCGTTGCAGCCGCCGATGATGTTCACGGCCACCACGAAGAACCGGTCCGTGTCGATCGCGCGGCCCGGGCCGACCAGTCCGTCCCACCAGCCCTCCTCGTCCGTGTCACCCTGCGCGACGTGCGCGCTTCCCGTGAGGGCGTGCTGGATCAGGACGGCGTTGCCGGCGTCGGGCGCGAGCGTCCCCCAGGTCTCGTACGCGAGGGTGACGTCCGGCAGCTTCCCGCCGGCCTCGAGCTCCAGCGGCCCGACGACGGCGGTGCGCTGCACGCCGTGGCGGGCGCCGGCGTCGTGCTCCTTGCGGGTGGTGGTGTCCCGCGCAGTGGACAGTGGACGGGATGCAGCGATGGTCATGGGGCCTCTATTCCTGAGCTTGCCCGCGCCGGCCGGCGCTGGGCCGAGTCTTCACCCGGGGCACCCCACCGCAGGAGGAGGGTTGCCGGCCAGCGAACCGGGGTTTGGCGCTGGCACTCGTGACTCTCGGACCAGTGTAAAGGATCGGGAAGGGCCGTTTCTGAAGATGACGCTTCATGAGACGGCATCCCGGGATTTATGTTCGCCCAGGAGGCGTCGAGGGCCGCGCATTCCGAAGAATGCGCGGCCCTGGGATGTCCCGAGGGACTCAGACGGGAGACTCAGACGGCGGCCTTGGCGGCCCGGAAACCGGCGTCCAGATCGGCCAGGATGTCGTCGATGTGCTCGATGCCCACGGCGAGACGGACCAGGCCCGGGGTGACGCCCGCGGCCCGCTGACCTGCTTCGCTGAGCTGGGCGTGCGTGGTGGACGCCGGGTGGATGACGAGGGAGCGGACATCGCCCAGGTTCGCCACATGCGAGTGGAGTTCCAGCGCGTCCACGAACGCCTTGCCGGCTTCGAGTCCGCCGGCGATCTCGAACGCCACCACGGCGCCGATGCCGTTGGGGCCGTACTTGCGTCCCCGCTCGTACCACGGGCTGCTCGGCAGGCCGGCGTACGCGACGCGTTCGACATCGTCGCGCGCCTCCAGGAATTCGGCGACCTTCAGCGCGTTCTCCACGTGGCGCTCGACGCGGAGGCTGAGCGTCTCGAGACCCTGCGCGATGAGGAACGCGTTGAACGGGCTGACGGCGGATCCGAGGTCACGCAGCAGCTGCACGCGGGCCTTCAGGATGTAGCTGAGGTTGGCGCCCAAAGCGCCGTCCGCGCCGAGGTCACGGGCGTAGACGAGTCCGTTGTAGCTCTCATCCGGGGTGTTGAAGCCCGGGAACTTCTCCGGGTCCGCGCCGAAGTCGAACTTGCCGGAGTCCACGATCACGCCGGCGATCGCGCTGCCGTGACCGCCCAGGTACTTGGTGGCCGAGTGCACCACGATGTCCGCGCCCCACTCGAGCGGCCGGATGAGGTACGGGGTGGCTAGGGTGTTGTCCACGATCAGCGGGACGCCGGATTCATGCGCCACGGAGGCCACGCCTTCGATGTCCAGGATGTCCTGCCTCGGGTTGGAGACGACCTCGGCGAAGAAGAGCTTGGTGTTCGGACGGACGGCGGCGCGCCAGTGGTCCAGGTTGTCCGGGTCCTCGACGAAGGTGACCTCGATGCCGAACTTCTTCAGGGTGTTGGCCAGGAGGTTGTAGGTGCCGCCGTACAGGCTCGGGCTGGCCACCACGTGGTCACCCGCCTCGGCCACATTGAGGATGGCGAACGTCTCGGCAGCCTGACCGGAACTGAGCAGCAGGGCCGCCAGACCGCCTTCGAGACTGGCGATGCGCTGCTCGACGGCGTCCTGCGTCGGGTTGCCGATACGGGTGTAGATGGGGGCCAGCTCGGCGAGCGCGAAGCGGTTGGCGGCGCTCTCGGCGCTCGGGAACACGAAGGACGTGGTCTGGTAGATCGGCAGGGCCCGCGCGCCGGTGACGGCGTCCGGCTCCTGTCCGACATGGATCTGGCGGGTTTCGAAGGACCAGTTGTTGGTCATGGCTTTCCTTAGATTTCAAGGGCCAGGAACGGTCTCCCCCACCATCGCGGCGTCAGCCTTCCGGAAGGAAGGAGACGGCGCCCACGGCCCGCGCTTGCGTGCCGGCGTGCATGCCGACCCGCCTGGTCTTCACCCGGGGCACCCCGCCGCGGACGGAGGGTTGCCGGCCAGCAAGCCGGGGCTCGATGCTGGCACTCATGACCTGCAACCCAGGGTAGGGGGCCGGAGGGAGTGCGGAAAAGGGGTGCGTCACAGAACGTCCCAGAGGCTGTCGCGTGACTTAGGTAACCCTAAGCTGAGTGCCTAGTCACAAAGTGCAAGGATGATGCCATGCGCATGGATCACGTTTCTTACGCTTGTGAACGCGATGGCCTGGAGGCCACGGCGGAGCGCATTTCTGCCGCTCTTGGACTGCACGCGGTGCGCGGTGGGGTACACCCCCGTTTCGGCACCCGCAACATGATCTTCCCCTTGGCCGACCACAAATATCTTGAGGTCGTGGAAGTCCTGGACCACCCCGCTTCGGACAAGGCGCCGTTCGGCCAGGCCGTGCGGGCCCGCTCCGCGATGGGCGGTGGGTGGATGGGCTGGTGCGTCGCCGTGGACGACCTGGCCCCCTTCGAATCACGTCTGGGCCGCGAGGCCGTCCCCGGGAACCGCAAGTTCCCCGACGGCCGCGAGCTCATCTGGAAGCAGATCGGCATCCTGGGTCTCATCGCGGACCCGCAGGTGCCGTACATGCTCAAGTGGGAGGGTGACTCCACCCTCCACCCGTCGCTCGTGTACCCGAGCGACGTCCGGGTCTCCAGCCTCACCATCGCCGGTTCCGCGGAACGCGTGACCGAGTGGCTCGGCGAGGAAGTGGAGAACCCGCTGGAGGACGTCGCCGTGGAGTGGATCGCTCCGCACGGCACCCCCGGCATCATGTCCGTGACCTTCGAAACGGCGAACGGCTCCGTGACCCTCTGAGGCTCACCCGCCACGCCGTCTGAAGGCCGCCTGTTCCGCATCGCGCGGAACGGCGGCCTTCGCCGTACCCCAGCGCCACGGCGCCACCCCTCTTCCGGGGCGGCCCGTGTTCAGTACCATGAGTCCACCAGAGAGCGGCGCCACGCACCGAGCAGGTCACCGCCCCGGACGGTCCGCGGAGCCGCTCGCTGATCAGGCCATGCTCGCCGGCGCGGGCGTGGTGTCAGAGCCCAGAGGGAGGGCCCATGAAGAGAACGTCACTCGCAGCCGCACTCGCGTTGCTGGCCGTGCTGGTCACAGCCTGCACCCCCGACGGCGGCCGGCCTGCCCCGACGTCGCCGTCCCCGACGCAGCGGGTCATCCCGGCGGGCAACCCCGACCGCGACCAGGCCGCCGTCCGGCGGCAGCTGGCGGCCGTCGACCCCTGCGCGCTCCTCGACCCCCGCATCACCACTGGTCTCGGACGGAAACCCGGACTCATCAGCGCCACCCCCTTCGACTGCCGGGTCCAGGACGAGGGCGTGCAGGCCGTGAGCTACGCGGACAGCACCGCGTCCCAGCGGCACGGACAGGAGCGGCTCGACCTCGGCGGGGTGGTGGCCTACCGCTCCACCAAGGCGACCGGCCGGTGCACGATCAGCCTCCCGGTCGACTTCGACCACGCCATCACCCTCGCCCAGGATCCGGTGGGCGCCTACGACTGCACGCAGCCCGAGGCGTACGCCAAGACCGTCGCTCCGCGCCTGCGGGACGATCCGGCGTCGTTCGCGCGGAAGGACCCCCGGCCCGGCGTCTCCGTGTGCGATGTCCTGTCCTCGGCGCTCGGGCCACTCCCGGCGGGACAAGTCCTGGCGCCCCGCACGTCCTTCACCGGCAGCCTCGCCGAATGCGGTGTCTGGCGGGACGCGGCGGCCTCGGGCGGCGCGCCCGTCTACACGCGGCAGGCCCTCACGCTCGCCTACCGGAAACCCCTGGCGGAACTGCGCACCGGGGGCGGCTGGCAGGACAGCGAGGTGCGGCCGATCGCGGGGACCGAGGTCCTGTTCTGGAAGGATTCCGGAGCCGGCTGCACGCTCCTCTGGGATGCCTGGCCGAACCAGACGCCCGTGCGCGACCGCGTCGTTCAGGCCCAGGCGGAGGCGGCGACGTGCGCCGACGCCTCCGCCCTCGCGCAGAAGCTCGTCCCCGTCCTCGCCAAGGCCGCGCCGCAGACCCTGGCGAAGACGCCCCTCGTGTACTCGGCGACGGAGCCGGATCTCGCCGCGGTCGGGGCGTGCTCCCACGTCGTGGACCAGGACCTCCGGCAATGCGCGCCGGCCACAGGCGCCGCAGCAGCCTCGGACCCGCGGCAGACGGTCACACTCGGCGCGGCGGATGCAGACACCCTGTGCACGGCCGCGGCCCCGACGGTCCGGAGGATCGCCGGGTCGTCACTGGAAGCGGTCACGGCCGTCCCGCCGGGTGGCGGAGCATTCGACTCCGGCGTCCTCCCGGTGCTGTGCGAGTTCGTGGAGCCGAGTCATAGCGTGGTGGTCCGCATCGGCGCCGTGGCGGATCTGCCGCT
Source organism: Arthrobacter sp. Y-9 (assembly GCF_029690065.1). Lineage (NCBI taxonomy): Bacteria > Bacillati > Actinomycetota > Actinomycetes > Micrococcales > Micrococcaceae > Arthrobacter > Arthrobacter sp. Y-9. Next base: position 1,163,800 of record NZ_CP121463.1, on the reverse strand, counting down.
GAACAGCAAGCTGCTCCTCACGAAGACCCGCACCGCCCGCGACACCGAGTTCGCGGGGCATTCCGCCAAGGCCAGTGCCGGGGAGGCGGTCCGCGGCGCCCCGGACACGCGGCGCACCGCCCTGATCGCGGACACCACGGCCGAGACGCCGGGGCTGCTGCTGGTCGAGATGTCGGCCCTGCCGGACCGCGGCCAGGGCACCGGCACGGTGTCGCCGGCGGCCCGGGAGCGGTTGAACGGTTTCGACAAGCTGGCCACGGCGCTCAGCGAAGAACTGCTCGGCGCCCGCTGACGGCATGGGTGCCTGGCACCCATGCCCGAGCCGGCCCGGATGCCCGTGCCTAGCCCAGCCCGATCGCCTTGCCGAACAGGTCGTAGCCCACGAACGCCCCCACATCGAGCAGAGCGTGCGCCACCACGAGCGGCATCACGCGCCGCCACTTCAGGTACACCCAGCCGAACACGAGCCCCATCACGACATTGCCGAGGAACGGCCCGAATCCCTGATACAGGTGATAGCTGCCCCGGAGCAGGGCGCTGGCCAGCACGATCCACAGTGGAGAGAAGCGCAGCTGCCCGAGCCGCCGGAACAGGTAGCCGACCACCAGGGTCTCCTCCAGCACGCCGTGCCGGATGCCCGACAGCACCAGGACCGGCACCGTCCACCAGTGGGCGTCCAGCGCGGCCGGGATGATCGCCGTCGTGACGCCGAGCGCCCGGCCTGCCGCGTACAGCGCCAGCGTCCCCGCGCCGATGCCGACGGCGAGCGCCAGGCCGGTCCCGGCGTCGCGCGCCGGCCGTGCCAGGTCGAAGCCCATCCCCCGCCAGGGCTTCCGTCCCGCCTCGCCGCGCCAGGGCAGGAAGGTGGCGAGGAGATGGAAGGCGAGCAGCACCGGCACCAGCGAGAACACGATGTCCAGCAGCTGGTAGAGCAGATCGAAGAACTCCCGCTGATTGCGGGAGGGGTTCAGGGTGGACGTCGCGGAGGAGAGCGGCCCGCGGCTCAGCTTGTCGGCGAGCTGCACCACCGAGTACACCGCCGACTGTCCCAGGGACAGCCCCAGCACGAGCGCGATCTCCCACCAGAGGCGCCGCCGTCGCCCCTCGTCCGCGAGAGGCTCCCAGTCCAGGGACGACGACGGCGGGGACGGCTTCAGGCGCGGCATGTCACCACTGTAGTGACGCGCCGCGGACACGCGCACACTCCGCCGAACCCGCGGCGCCCCGTGGCCCGGCGGTGCGCCTAAGCTGGGCCTATGAGTGCGCCGCAGCAAATCATCATGATCCGGCACGGGCAGTCGGCGGCCAATGTGGACACCGGGATCTACAACCGGGTCCCGGACTACCGGATTCCGCTCACCGAGCTCGGAGTGGAGCAGGCCCGTCAGGCGGGTGAGAAGATCCGCCGGCAGCTGGACGGCCAGCAGGTCTGCGTCTACGTCTCACCGTACCTGAGGGCCTATCAGACCCTGGACGCCCTGGGACTGGGCGATCTGACCGAACGCGTCATCGAGGAGCCGCGTCTCCGGGAGCAGGACTGGGCGAACTTCCAGATCGCCGGGGACATCGCGGATCAGAAGGAGCTCCGGAACGCGTACGGCCACTTCTTCTACCGGTTCCGTGAGGGTGAGTCGGGGTCTGACGTCTACGACCGCATCTCCAGCTTCATGGAGACCCTGTACCGTCACTGGTCCAAGCCGAGCTACGCCCCCAACGCGCTCCTGGTCACGCACGGCCTCACGATGCGGCTGTTCTGCATGCGCTGGTTCCACTGGTCCGTGGAGTACTTCGAGTCGCTCAACAACCCGGGGAACGCCGAGATCCGCACCCTCATCCGCGAGGAGCACGGCAAGTACCGGCTGGACGCGCCGTTCAGCCAGTGGACGCAATGCCGTGAGACGGCGACCGTCCTGGATGCGCCGCCGCTGCACTTCTGAGACGGGCCACGTCTGGGACGTGGCCCGGCCCCGCCGTGAAGGCGGACCGGCCCTGGCCGCCCGGCCCTAGTGCGCCGGTTCCTCCTCGGTCGGGACCGACGACGCGTGCCGGTGATCCGCCACGCCGTCCCGGGCCACGAGCACCTTGGTGCCGCGGTCCTGGAAGGCCTTGAGGTCCTTGGCGGAGATGCCCTCGTCCGTGATGAGGTTGCGCATCTGGAAGCCGTGCATCGTGGCGAAGGCCCGTTTCCCAATCTTCGAGGAGTCGGCCAGGATGTAGCCCTCCAGGGCCCGCTTGGCCATGAGGGAGTTCACCTGGGCTTCGCCCTCGTCGTTGATGGTGGGGCCGAGAACCGGGTCCACTCCGTTGACGCCGATGAACGCGATGTCCAGCGCCACCTTCTGCATGATGGTGTCCGTGAACGGACCCACCAGTTCGTAGGAGCGCGGATTCAGGATGCCGCCGGTGACCATGATCTTGATGTTCGGGCGCACGGCGAGCTGAGAGGCGATGTTGATCGCGTTGGTGACCACGGTCAGCGTGGGCCGGTTGGACGGCGCGTTGAGGTCATCCCGGGTGGCCAGGACCTGCGCCAGGGCCGTGCTCGTGGTGCCTCCGCCCAGGCCCACCACCATGTACGGCTCCACGAGGGAGGACGCGGCGAGGGCGATCTGCTGCTTCGCCTCGGCGTTGTCGTCCCGGTTGTAGCGGCCGGGCAGGTCATAGGAGACGGAGCCCGTCGTGGCGCCGCCGCGGGTGCGGCTCAGCAGCCGCTGCTTGGCCAGCGAATCCAGGTCACGGCGTGCCGTGGCGGGAGAGACGCCCAGCTGGGTGACGATGTCCTCCACCTCGATCTGGCCACGCTCGGCCAGGAGGTCGAGAATGGCCGTCAATCGGTCGGTCCGGTTCATGAAGCACGCTCCGCAGTGTCGAAGAGAGTCAGAAGCCGGGCCACTTCTGGAATCAGTGCAGCCCGCCCCGCCCCCAGGTATTTCCGGGAATCCACAATATCCGGATGAGCTTCAAGGTACTCGCGCACAGCCCGTGTGAAGAAACCGTTAAGGTGTGTCGAGACGTTGATCTTCGTCATGCCCGCACGGATCGCCGCCTGGATGTTCGCGTCGGAGACGCCGGAGGAGCCGTGCAGCACGAGCGGCACGTCCAGCGCGGCGTGCAGGGCGGCGATGCGTTCCAGGTTCAGCTGGGCGTCGCGGCTGGTCATCGCGTGCGAGGAACCGACCGCCACGGCCAGGGCATCGACGCCGGTGGCCGCGACGAAGTCCCGGGCCTCCTGCGGGTCGGTCAGCACGCCGGGCGCGTGAGCCCCGTCCTTGCCTCCCACCTTGCCCAGCTCCGCCTCGACGTAGACGCCCGCGGCGTGCGCGTACTCCCGCACGCGCACTGTCGAGGCGACGTTCTCCTCGTAGTCGAGGTGCGCGCCGTCGTACATGATGGAGCCGAAGCCGAGGTCGACCGCCTGCCGCGCCAGCTCCTCGCTTTCGGCGTGGTCCAGGTGCACGGCGATGTCGACCCCGGCGGCGCGGCCCGCGGACAGCGTCGCGAGCGCGATGGGCTCCAGTCCGCCGTGGTACTTGGCGCAGTTCTCCGAGATCTGGAGGATGAGCGGCAGGCCCGCCTGCTCAGCACCCGCGATGAGCCCTTCGACGGTCTCCAGGTGGATGACGTTGAACGCCCCCTGACCGCTCCCCCGTCCTGTGGCGCGGTCCATGATGGTGCGGGTGCTGACCAGGCTCATGCAAGTTCCTCCAGGGTGATGATCAGGTGTTGTTCCAGTTCGGTGTGCCGGGGCGAGATCTCGCCGGCTCCCCGCATCAGGACCGCGGCCGCCGACCAGGAGGTGGCACGCCGCAGCAGATCTTCCGGGTCGTCCAGGCCTTCGGCGAGCGCCGTCGCCAGGGCGGAGACCGCGGCGTCGCCCGCGCCGGTCGGGTTTCCGCGCAGGGGTTCGGGGAGCCGGGCCCGCCAGCAATGCCGGGGATGGTCCGCGGAGAAGAGCCGCATCCCCTCGCTTCCGGAGCTCACCACCACCGTGCGGGCGCCCAGGTCCAGGAGCCGACGCGCCGCCGTGGGGAGGTCGTCGCCGTCGAACGCCTCGAGCAGTTCGTGGTGATTGGGCTTCAGCACGTCGGCGCCCGCACGTGCCGCGGCCAGGATGCCGGGACCCGAGGTGTCGATGATGGCCGGGACGCCGTGCTGGTGCGCGAGCGTCACCAGGGCCGGGTAGAAGTCGCCGGGCGCCCCGGGCGGCAGGCTGCCGGAGCCCACCAGGACCGCGGCGTCCTGCAGTGAGTCGACGACGGCGGCAGCGAGCCGCTGCCAGTCGGCGGCGGCCAGGGCGTGCCCGCTTTCGTTGAAGATGGTCGTGTCGCCGAGGGCCTCTTCGACGAAGGCCATGCTGCGACGGGTCTCGGCCTCGACCGGGACCAGCCGGTGCGGGACCCCGCTGGCTTCCAGCTCCGCGGCGAAGACCTCCCCTGTGGCGCCGCCGACCGGGGCGATGGCCAGCGTCGAGCGGCCCTGCTGATGGGCGACCCGGGAGACGTTGAGCCCCTTGCCTCCTGCGCGGGCCAAGGGAGGCGCCACACGGTGACTGGCCCCGTGCTCGATGCGTTCCAGGAAGTAACTGGTGTCGAGCGCCGGGTTCGGGGTGACGGTGACGACGCGGCCCGGCGAGGGCTGCGGCTCCGGGGCGTCCGGCGTCAGGGTCGTGTCGCTCACGGCAGCCGCACCTCCAGGAGACGGGCGCGTGCTTTCAGCGCCGAGCCGAGCATCCCGGCGTCCTGACCGAGGGACGCGGCGCGGATGACCGGGCGGCGCTGGAAGTCGAGCGCGTGATCCACGGCGTGGCGCAGCGGATCCAGCAGGGCCTCCCCGGCGGCGGAGAGCCCGCCGCCGATCACGACGGCCTCCGTCCCCAGGATCGAAACGCATTGGCAGATGCTGAACGCGAGCGCCTCCACGGCCTCATTCCAGATCTTGAGGGCTTCAGGCTCACCCGTGAGCGCCCGTTCCAGGACTTCGCGGGCCCCGTCCACCGGGGTGCCGGTGAGGCGGACGTAGCGCTTGGCGATGGCCCCGGCGCTGCCGACGGATTCCAGGATGACGCTGCCCTGGCCCTCGGGGTCCGGCACCATGGAGTGGCCGATCTCCCCCGCGAAGCCGCCGGCCGAGACGGCACGGCCACCCGTGAAGATCGCGGCGGCGATCCCGGTCCCGACCACCATGACCATGGCGTCCTGGAATTCGCGGGCGGCGCCCAGTTCCATCTCGGCCGCACCCGCGCTGGAGACATCGTGGCCGAAGGCGACCGGCATGCCGAGCATCTCCTCCGCGCGCTCACGGAACGGGAAGTTCCGCCAGCCCAGATTGGCCGAATAGATGCCGATCCCGTGGGCCTCGTCCACGAGTCCGGGCACGGTGATGCCGACCGCCTCGAACGTCCCGACCGGGTACTGCCGGCTGTACTCGGCGAAGAGTTCGGCGATCCGTTCCAGGATCGCCTCCCCCGGACGGTCCGGGTCCAGCGGCGTCTTGTGCCGTCGCAGGGCGAGCACCGAGCCCGCGGCGTTGACGACCCCGGACTTCATGTCCGTGCCGCCCACGTCGAAGGCGAGTACCCCTGCGTCCGCGAATCCCAGTGCCATGCTTCCTGCCCGTCCGTCTTCCGACCGTACTGTCCTGCTGATGGTGCGTGGCGGCCCGTGAGGGGCGCCGTCCCACGGCCCGCGCGCCGAGGTGCGCGGGCCGTGGGTTCAGGCCTCAGGCCTCGTCGAGGATGACCGAGCGCGTGAGGTTGCGCGGCAGGTCCGGGTTCAGGCCGCGGACGCGGGCGCGTTCCAGCGTCACGCGATGCACCCGGGCCAGATCGGCGAGGGGGTGCAGGCCCGAGGTGATGTACAGCGCGCCGGTCTTGGCGACGTCGGCGGACAGGCCTTCCGGCTCCTCGCCGAAGAGCCAAGTGACGCGGTTCGGAGCCGCGATGGAGATCGGGCCGTGGCGGTACTCCATGGCCGGGTAGGACTCGGTCCAGCCCTGCACGGCCTCGCGCATCTTCAGGCCGGCCTCATGTGCCAGGCCCACGGTCCAGCCGCGGCCGAGGAAGGTGAACTGCTCGGCGTCCAGGAGTTCCTGGGACACCGGGGCGCTCACGGCGTCCTTCGCCTGTTCGATCGCCACGTCGAAGCTCTCCCCCAGGCTCGTCAGCAGGTACACGAGGGCGGTGGTGGCGAAGCGGGTCTGCACCACGGACTGCTCGTCCGCGTACGGAAGGCCGATGACGACGTCGGCGAGGTCCACAATCGGCGAGTTGATGTCACCGATGAGCGCGATCGTCCGGACCTTGCCCTTGAGCTGCGCCAGGACTTCCAGCACCTCGGTGGTGGTGCCGGAGCGGGTGATCGCGACGACGGCGTCATAGCCGCGCTCCGGGCTATTGCTGTTCAGGAAGGCCTCCGACGCGGCGAACGCATCCGTGACACCGTGGCCTGCCGCTTCGCGAGCGGTGGCGTAGCTCTGCGCCATGAACCAGGAGGTGCCGCAGCCGATGACGGCGATCTTCTGGCCCTTGGCCGGCAGCAGTCCTTCCTCCCGGCTCTGCGCCTGCGCCTGCGCCCAGACCTGGGGCTGCGAGCTGAGTTCCTCGTCCATGTAGGCGCCGAGCACGGGCTCCGTCATCGTTGACTCCTTCTCTGTGGTGTCTCTGGGGTGATCGTCGGTCGGGACAAACCCCGGCATGAGTGGTAATCACCCCACTCATGATCAAACATGCGTGGACCGGGGTTCAATCAATCAGTTTTACGCTACTGCATCGCCGCCCAAACGTCCACAGAACGCGCATAACGTTTCATTCCTCGGTCATGGAATTCCCGGCCCGATCCCGCGGATCCGCGCGGCGGGAGGGCACTCCGGGCACCCACCCCCACCTCCCCGGAGCGGCGGCCCGAGTGGCGCCCGGCGTCGGTCCACGCCTCCACGACCCCGATGATCACTCTGCAAGCGCCCCGCCGAGAGGTGCGCGAAGGTAAGCATCCGGTGTGCAAATCGATCAGAACATGTCACAAACCCCTTGTGATCTGTCGCACATTGAACAATAGTTACCATTACCGCACTTTTTCGCTCAGAGAGGAGCATCCCTTGAGGATTCACAGACCCACGCGGCGGGGCATGGCCTGGTGCATGGCAGGGGCACTGGCACTCCCCCTCACCGGGCTGGCCGGGAGCCTGCCCGCCTGGGGTGACGCGCCGTCGTCCGCCCCCGCGCAGCCGGCCGTCGCCCCCTCCGCCAAGACCCGACCGCCCACCGCGGGCAAGGATCAGGAAGTCCTGGTCACCGGGAAGCTCGCGGCGGTGGTGTCCACCACGTTCCCGCAGGTCATCAGCTATCTGGACCGCGACGGCGGCGGCACCCTCGCCGGCACGCGGCAGCCGCTCAGCACGGTGAAGATCAACGGCACGGAGCAGAGCGTCACGGTCACCTCGCGCAAGACCGACGACTCCACCATGACCTACACGCTCACCGTGCCGGGGCTGCCCGGCGTCGCGCTGGACGCGTCCCTCGCGCTCCAGGGCAACGCCCTCACCTTCCGCATCACGGCCATCCGGGACACGGCGGACAACAGGGTCTCCACCGTCGAGATCCCGGGTCTCAAGCTCGTCACCGTGACTTCGGCGGAACCCGGGGCGCAGCTCGCCACCACGCGTCTCTCCACCAACCGCAACGCCACCGGCGACACCTTCACCCCCGTCACGGCCGCCACGCCGGTCGACGCGAAGCCCAAGGGCTCCGCCTACGCTCTGGCGGGCACGGCGGAACTGGCGGCCGCCGTCGAGAGCAACTCGCTCTATGACGCGTCTTCCGGGGCGGCCAACCTCGATGGCAGCCGCTTCTTCAGCCAGGTCACCACGGCGCCGGACGGTGGCCGCGAGGCCTCGATCGCAAGTGGCGCCTGGCTCTACCGCGCCGCCGGCTCCAGCACCACCGAAGAGCTCCCGTGGGCCAAGATCGCGATCACCGCGGACGCCAACGCGGACCATCAGGTCGACTGGCAGGACGCCGCCATCGCGCTGCGCTCCATCGCCGTCCGCCCGAACAAGGGCGACCAGACCGCGGACAACGTCATCACGCACATCCCCTTCAACTTCGCCTCGCAGGCCACGCACCCGTTCCTGCGCACCCTCGACGACGTCAAGCGCATCTCCCTCGCCACCGACGGCCTGGGCCAGGTCGCCATGCTCAAGGGCTACACCTCCGAAGGCCACGACTCCGCCAACACGGACTACGGGAACAACTTCAACGAGCGGGCCGGCGGGCTGAAGGACCTCAACACGCTCGCCTCGGAGAGCGCCCGGTGGAACGCCAGGATCGGCGTCCACGTCAACGCCACCGAGATCTACCCCGAGGCCAAGTCCTTCAGCGAGGACCTGCTCAACCCCGACAAGAGCAAGGGCTGGAACTGGCTCGACCAGTCCTACGGCATCAACCAGCGCGCGGACATCAACACCGGCAAGCTCGCCACCCGCATCAAGGAGCTCCGCGACGCCACGGACAAGAACCTGGACTTCGTCTACGTGGACGTCTACTACTCCTACGGCTGGGTCGCTCAGAAGATCCAGGACGAACTCGTGAAGAACGGGTTCCGCGTGGGCTCCGAGTGGGCGTACTCCCTGAACCGCAACAACACCTGGTCCCACTGGGCGAATGACGAGAAGTACGGCGGCACGGACAACAAGGGCATCAACTCCCAGATCCTGCGCTTCGTGAACAACAGCCAGGCCGACGTCTGGAACCCGGACGTCCGCCTCGGCGGCAGCCACATCGTCGAGTTCGAGGGCTGGACCGGCCAGAACGACTACAACGCGTTCACCAAGAACGTGTGGGAATCCAATCTGCCCACCAAGTTCCTGCAGCACCACGAGATCATGCGCTGGACTCCTGAGAGCGTCGACCTCAGCGACGGCGTCTCCGTCACCGGCGCCACGTCCGCTGACCGCACGATCACGGCGGACGGCGTCACCGTGCTGAAGGGCCGCGACTATCTGCTGCCCTGGTCCTCCAAGGACAACGGCAAGGCGGACAAGCTGTACCACTACAGCGCCACGGGCGGCTCCACCACCTGGGCGCTCGGCAAGGGCTTCGCGAACGCCCGCGAGCTGAGCGTTTACAAGCTCGGTGACAACGGACGGACGCTCGTCACCACCGTGCCCGTGGTGAATGGCCAGGTCACGCTCACCGCCGACGCCGGTCAGCCCTACGTGCTCGTGCCGCGCGGCAAGGCGTCGCAGCTGCCCGCCACGGCGCGGTTCGGCTCCGGAACTCCGTTCCAGGACCCCGGGTTCAACGGCTCGGATCTCGCGGCCTGGAACCCGCAGGGCTCCGTCCAGCAGATCCGGGACGCCAAGGGCCGCCGGTACGCCGAGCTCGGCTCCGGCGCGTCCTCTGTCTCCCAGAGGCTCGGACAGCTCGAGCCCGGGACCTATTCCGTGAGCGCCTGGGTGGAGATCGAACCCGGCAAGACCCGGGACACCCGCCTCACCGTCGACACCGGTCAGGGCAAGCCCCAGGAGTACTCCCTGGACCGCTCCACCGCCCGCAACTACGTGGCGGGCGATGAGAAGAACGGCACCTACTTCCAGCGCGTCCGCGTCCTGGTGGACGTGCCGCAAGGCGGCCGGCCCACCGTCCGGCTCTCCGCGGGCGACGGCGACGCGAAGGTCAGGGTGGACGACTTCCGGGCGGTGAAGACCGCCCCGGCACAGACAGGGTCGCCCCAGACCGGCGCCGTGCTCACGGAAGACTTCGAGAACGTCGACCAGGGCTGGTGGCCCTTCGTGAAGGGCGACGCCGGCGGCACCACCGACCCGCGTACCCACCTGAGCATCCGCAACGCGCCCTTCACCCAGCAGGGCTGGTACCGCAACACCGTGGACAAGACCCTGAACGGGAACTTCTCCCTGGTGGCGCACGAGGAGAACAGCGGCCTGGTCTACCGGACCTCCGACTCCACCGTGAAGCTCACCCCCGGCCACCAGTACCGGGTCTCCTTCGACTACCAGAATTCCCTCACGGACCAGTACAGCTGGGTCTGGGGCTACGACGCGAAGGCTCCGGTCACGGTCGAGAGCAAGCCTCTTCCCGCCCAGACCACGACCACCCGCTTCGCGCAGGAGTTCACCGCCGGCAACTGCGGACGGTACTTCACCGGTCTGAGCCGCACGGGTTCCTCGGACGGAGCGGACTTCGTCCTGGATGACTTCCGGCTGGAGGACCTCGGCCCTGCCTCCGAGGAGCCCGCATGCGCCACGGTGTCCGGCAAACTCGGCGCCGATGTGATCCAGCAGGGCAAGGCCACCGAGTTCACCACGGTGCTGGAGAACAACGAACCCGCACCGGTGAGCGACGTGGCCGTCAGCCTCCAGCTTCCCGAGGGCTGGACGGCCGAGGCGAAGACCCCGGCCACGACGGCCACTCTCGCCGCAGGCGCGAAGTTCACCACCACGTGGGCCGTCACGGCGCCGGCCAGCGCGGATGGCGGCTACTCGATCGGCGTCAAGGGGACCTACCGGACCACCGCGGATCCGCAGGGGCCGCGGACGGCGAGCGCCGCCGTCGCGGTCAAGACGCTGCCGAAACCGCCGCAGCAGGACGTGTACGCGAGCGATCACGACTGGGTCAGCTCCAGCAACGGCTGGGGACCCGTGGAGAAGGACCGGTCCAACGGGGAGCAGGGCGCCGGCGACGGCACGCCGATCACGCTCAACGGCGTCATCTACCCGAAGGGCCTCGGCGCGCACGCCCCGTCCACGGTGAAGTACTTCCTCGGCGGGTACTGCACCCGCTTCACGGCGGACGTCGGGATCGACGATGTGCAGAAGAGCCGCGGCTCCGTGGTCTTCAGCGTCGTGGCGGACGGCAAGGTCAATGCCGTCACCCCGGTGATGCGGCCCGACTCGGCCACCGCGAAGCTGGACGTCGACCTCACGGGCGCCCAGTACGTCGAACTCGTGGCGGATCCCACCGCGGACGGCAACGGCAACGATCACGCGGACTGGGGCGCCGCCCGCTTCAACTGCTCCGATCAGCGACACGACGCGCCCGCCGCCGAGCTCTCCGGCACGGTCTATGCCTCGGACCTCCCCTGGATCAGCGAGGAGAACGGCTGGGGACCGGCCGAACGGGACACCGCCAACGGCGAGGAGAACCCCGGCGACGGCCCGGCTCTCACCCTGGACGGCACCCGGTATGCCAAGGGAATCGGCGTCCACGCGGACTCGTCCGTGGTGATCGACGTGCAGAAGAAGTGCACGGCCTTCACCGCCCTCGTCGGTGTGGACGACAAGAAGCTCGGCAAGGGCCTGCAGGGCTCCGTCGTGTTCGTGGTGCTGGTGGACGGCGCGGAGAAGTTCCGCAGCGCGGTCCTCAGCGCTCCGGACGCGGCGGTCACCGTGAAGGTCGACGTCACGGGCGCCTCACGCGTCGAGTTGAAGGCCCTGACCAATGGGGACGACGGCGGCGACGACTGGGGTGACTGGGCGGACGCCCGCTTCACCTGCTGAGCCGTTTCCACCCTTACGGCACCCGAGCCGCCAGTAGATGCCCTTATCCCTCGTGGATTCGGGCATCTACTGGCGGCTCGCGTCGTAAGGAGCGGCTTCTCCGGGACGTCAGACGACCTGCACGCCGGCCTGCCACACGGCGTGGGTGAGCGGCATGCCCGGACGGTAGGCCAGGTGCGTCGCGCTGGGAGCGTTCAGGAGGTGCAGATCGGCACGGTGCCCGACGGCGATCGACCCGACCGCACGCCGCCCGTCGACGTCCTCGCCCACCTCGCGGTGCAGGGCCAGGGCGCCACCGAACGTCGCGGCGCGCACGGCTTCGTGGACGCTGAGGCCCATCTGCAGCACCGCGGTGGTCACGCAGTAGTTCATGGCGCTCGTGTAGCTCGTCCCGGGATTGAGATTGGAGGCGATCGCCACCTGGACACCCGCGTCCAGCAGACGGCGGGCCGGGGCGAGAGGCTCTCGCGTGGACAGGTCGCAGGCGGGCAGGCACGTGGCGACCGTGCCGCGGGGGCCGCGCCCGCCGTCGTAGGCCGCCCAGCTGTCCGCGAGTGCTGCGACGTCAGCGTCTTCAAGGTGATTCACGTGGTCGACGCTCGCGGCGCCGAGCTCGACGGCGAGGCGCACGCCGGCGCCCGGGCCGAGCTGGTTGCCGTGCACGCGCAGTCCCAGGCCGGCGGCGGCGCAGGCCTCGAGCACGCGACGGGACTGGGCCTCGTCGAACGCCCCGCGCTCACAGAACACATCGGCCCAGCGGGCGTGCGGCGCGACGGCAGTGAGCATCGGCCCGACCACTTCCTCCACATAGGCGTCCGGCTCGGCGCCCTTCGGGACGAGATGTGCTCCGAGGAACGTGACCTCATCGGCCACCTGCGCGGTCACCCGGGCCAGCGCCTCTTCGTGCTCGGTGCTCAGCCCGTACCCGGTCTTCGCCTCGAGATACGTGGTGCCGCCGCGCAGGGCCTCGGCACGACGGGCGCGGGCGAGATCCAGGAGTTCCTCATCGGAGGCGGCGCGCGTGGCGTTCATGGTGACGCCGATGCCGCCCGCGCTGTAGCTCTCCCCCGCCATGCGCGCCTCGAACTCGGCGGTCCGGTCCCCGGCGAACACGAGGTGCGTGTGCGAATCCACCCAGCCCGGCAGCAGCGCGCGGCCCTCGGCGTCGTACACCTCGTCCGTGGCCGGGGCGTCGGCGGCCTGGCCGATCCAGGCGATGCGCTCGCCGTCGACGACGACGGCCGCGTCCTTGAGGACCCGGTGCTCGCCGTCCTGGGTCATGAGTTCGGCGATGTTGGTGATCAGGAGGCTCATGGTTCCCATTCTTCCGGGACACACCCGCCTCGTCCCGGACTCACCCTCACCCGTGTCCGGTATCCCGGACCAGCCACGGCCCGTTAACGATCGACTGCTCCGTAGATGTCGTTCTGAGGGTTCAAAACGACATTCACGGAGCAGTCGATGGAAGAGGCACGGAAGAGGCGTGGGTCAGGAAGCCTCGGACCGGGCCGCCACGAACGCCTGGACGCACGCTTCGACGTCCTCAGCGCTGTGCCGTGCGGAGAGCTGCACGCGGATGCGGGCCGCGCCGCGGGGCACCACGGGGAAGCTGAAGGCGGTCACGAACACGCCGTGCTCCAGCATCGCCGAGGCGACCTTCGCGGCGAGGACGGCGTCGTGGAACATGACGGGGATGATCGCGTGCTCGCCGTCGAGCAGTTCGAAGCCCTCCTCCTGCATACGACGGCGGAACAGGGCGGCGTTCTCGAAGAGCTTCTCGCGGAGCTCCCCGGAGTCGCGCACGAGTTCCAGCGCCTTGAGCGTCGCGGCGACGATGGCCGGGGCGAGCGAGTTGGAGAACAGGTACGGACGGGCCTTCTGGCGCAGCATCGCGACGATCTCGGACCGGCCGGAGACGTAGCCGCCGGACGCGCCGCCCAGCGCCTTGCCGAAGGTGCCCGTGTAGAGGTCCACCCGGTCGCTGACGCCGGCATGCTCGGGGGTGCCGGCGCCGGTCGGACCCATGAAGCCGACGGCGTGTGAATCGTCCACCATGACGAGCGCGCCGTACTTGTCCGCCAGATCGCAGATCTCGCGGAGCGGGGCGAGGTAGCCGTCCATCGAGAAGACGCCGTCCGTCACGATGACCACGCGGCGCGCGGCCGACTGACCGGGCGCGTCCGACGTCGCCTCACGGAGCTTGGCCTCCAGGTCCGCCATGTCCTGGTTGGCGTAGCGGAAGCGGCGGGCCTTGGAGAGGCGGATGCCGTCGATGATCGAGGCGTGGTTCAGGGCGTCGGAGACGATCGCGTCCTCCGGGCCGAAGAGCGATTCGAACACGCCGCCGTTGGCGTCGAAGCAGCTCGAGAACAGGATCGTGTCCTCGGTGCCGAGGAAGCGGGACACCTGGCGTTCGAGTTCCAGGTGCAGGTCCTGGGTGCCGCAGATGAAGCGGACGCTCGCCATGCCGAAGCCGTGGCTGTCCATGGCGTCCTTGGCCGCGGCGATGATCTCCGGGTGGTCCGCGAGGCCCAGGTAGTTGTTCGCGCAGAAGTTGAGCACCTCGCGGGTGGGCTGGCCGAGCGGGCCGGCGGTGATCCGGTTGGACTGCGCCGAGGTGATGTTGCGCTCTTCCTTGAAGAGGCCGGCGGTGCGGAGGTCGTCGAGCTCCGTGGCGAGCTGGTCCTTGATGAGGCCGTACATGGTGGTCCTTTCGGCGGCGCCTGCGGGGTGGGCGCCCCTTGCGAGCTTACGAGGGTGAGGTGCGTGCGGGAAGGCCCGGTCCGCGGTGGACGACGACGCGCGGAGGCCGCCGCGCGCCGTCGTCGTCGATCAGCGGTGGGCTGTCAGAGGGTGCGCCAGTCGAGCACGACCTTGCCGCCGTGCCCGCCGCGCGCCGCCTCGAAGCCCTTCTCCCACTCCATGGCGGGCAGGACGTCGGTGATGACGGCGGAGATGTTCCGGTGAAGCACCGGGTTGGAGGAGAGCATGGCGCTCATGGCGTACCAGGTCTCGAACATCTCGCGCCCGTAGATGCCCTTGAGGGTCAGCATGTGGGTGACGACCTTGCCCCAGTCGATGTCGATCGACTGGCTCGGCAGGCCGAGCATGGCGATCCGGCCGCCGTGGTTCATGTTCTCGATCATCTCGGGCAGCGCCGTCGGGTGGCCCGACATCTCGAGGCCGATGTCGAAGCCCTCGCGCATGCCGAGTTCGCGCTGCGCGTCACTGATGCGGGTGGTGGAGACGTCGACGGCGAGGTCGACGCCCAGGGAGCGGGCCAGTTCGAGGCGGCTCGGCGAGACGTCGGTGATGGCGATCTTGCGGGCCCCGGCATGCCGGGCGACCGCGATGGCCATGAGGCCGATGGGGCCGGCGCCGGTGATGAGCACGTCCTCGCCGACGAGCGGGAAGCTCAGGGCGGTGTGCACGGCGTTGCCGAAGGGGTCGAAGATGGCGCCGAGTTCCGGGGTGACGCTGGGGTCGTGGTGGACCCAGACGTTCTCCTCCGGGATGACGACGTACTCGGCGAAGGCGCCGTCCCGCTGCACACCCACGCTCGAGGTGCGGATGCACATCTGGCGGCGGCCGGCGCGGCAATTGCGGCAGATGCCGCAGACCACGTGGCCCTCGCCGGAGACGCGGTCCCCCACCTTGACGTCCCGGACGTCCTCGCCGATCTCCACGACCTCGCCGTAGAACTCGTGGCCCGCGATCAGCGGAGCGTTGATGGTGCTCGCGGCCCAGGCGTCCCAGGACTGGATATGCAGGTCGGTGCCGCAGATGCCGGTGGTGTGCACGCGGATCTTCACGTCGCCGGCGCCGGTGCCGGGTTCGGGGCGGTCCACGAGTTCGAAGCCGGGCTGTGCCGCGGACTTGTACAGAGCCTTCATGAGTCCCATTACAAGCCGTCGAAAGGCTTAGAACAAGCTCAAGTATCTCATTCTTGAGTTAAGTAAATACTTAACTGTTTCCCAGAGGGCTGGCGAGACCCGTTCGCCATGACGTAACTTTGGTATTCCAAACTTCGTGAGCGGCACCACACTCACGCCCTTTCCCCGAGGAGACTCCCCCATGTGCACCCATGATCACGACAGCGTCGTCCAGCCGCCCAGCAACCTCACCCGGCGCGGCATCCTCGCCGGGGCCGCGGCCCTCGCGGGCATCACCGCGGCGGGCATCGCAGCACAGCTGGCGTCGGCGCCCGCGGCCCAGGCTTCCGACCGCCCCGTTGCTCCGGCCCACCGGGGACGTCATGCGACGCCGGGCGCCGTGATCATCGAGGGCGGCACCGTCGTCGATCCGCTCACCGGCGCCGCGATCGAGGACGGCGTCCTGGTGCTCGACGGCGGCAAGGTCGCCGCCGTCGGAAATCGGGATACCACTCGGCGAGCCGTGGCCGCCGTCGCCCGCCGCGCTCAGCGCCTCCAGGCTCACGGGCGCTGGGTGGTCCCCGGACTGGTCGACGCGCACGTCCACGCCAACGGCCTGGAGGACGTCCGGCTCCACCTGCACAACGGCACCACGAGCGTCCGGAGCGGCAGCAGCAGCTTCTACCAGGACGTCGCTCTCGCCGCCCTGCCGGAATGGGCCCCGGGGCTGTCCCCGCGCATGCTCGCCGCCGGTCTGTTCGTCTCCCCGGACCAGGGCGATTCCATCCTGGCCGACCCGGATCTGGCGCCGCTGGCCCGACTGAAGAACGGCATCAGGGACGTGCAGGATCTGGCCTACTTCACGAGGGTCAACCTCGCCCGCGGCGCCCGGGTGATCAAGACCCGCGCCAATCCCCGGGCGGGCATCCCCGAGCAGGATCCCCGGGAGCTCGTGTACGGGCGCGAGCAGATCGCCGCGATCGTCAAGGCCGCCCGGGGCGCCGGCGTGCTGTGCCACGCCTACAGCACCGAGGGCATCGACGGGGCCGTGCGGGGCGGTGTGAAGAGCATCGAGCACGGCGTGTACCTGACGGAGGCCACCATCGCGGAGATGGTGCGCCGCGGCACGTACTTCACACCCACGCTCCAGGCCGTGGACAGCATGGCGACCGACCCGAACCCGATCCTGGCCGCCCGCGGCAAGGAGTACACGCCGATCCACCAGGCCGCCGTCCGCGCGGCCCACGAGGCGGGCGTGACGATCGTGGCCGGCACCGACTCCTTCGGCACCGACGTGACACCGCTGGGCACCGAGGTGCGGCGCCTTCACGAGGCGGGCCTCTCCACCCTGGAGTCCCTCCGCGCCGCGACCACCTACTCCGCCCGTCTCCTGGGCCTGGACGGCAAGGCCGGAAGGTTCACCGTGGGCGGCTTCGCCGATGCGGTCATCGTGGACGCCGACCCGCTCAGCGACGGCACGGCCCTGGAGAAGGTCAACACCGTGGTGGCCCAGGGGGTCGTGGTCCGGAACGGCCTCTGACGCGGTACGGGCGGGGTTGAACGGGACGAGGCTGGTAGCCGGCGCCGCCCCGCAGACCTCGCTATCGGGCGCAGGAATCCCGGTGAACTCGCTATCCAGGGGCCGACCTCGCTTCCGACGGTCGCGATCTCAGACCCGGAATAGCGAGTTCGGCCCCGTCAATCCTCGGATCGCCCGGAGGTCCGCCCCTTCGGCCGGTCCTGGGCCGACCTCGCTATCGGGCGCAGGAATCCCGGCGAACTCGCTATCCAGGGGCCGACCTCGCTTCCGACGGTCGCGATCTCAGACCCGAAATAGCGAGTTCGGCCCCGACAAAGCGCCGGAATGCTGCCGACCCCGCCTGGAAGTCCCACCCGCACCGACCTCGCTATCGGGCGCAGGAATCCCGGCGAACTCGCTATCCAGGGGCCGACCTCGCTTCCGACGGTCGCGATCTCAGACCCGGAATAGCGAGCTCAGCACCGGAATGCTGCAGGCCCCGCCCCTTGAGTCGCTGAGTCCGCTATCCGGGGCGTGAGTTCGCTACATCATGTAGCGAACTCACACCACCGATAGCGGATTCAACCGGACGGACGGACGAGCGGACGAGCGAGCGATCGGCCCGACAGCTCCACGGACCCAGCCGGATCCCACCCCTCCCACGAGGCACCAACACTTCAGCGTTCCTTCATCGTCACTCTGGACGATTTAGGATGTACTCATGGATATCCGTCAGCTTCAGGTCCTGCGGGAACTCGGCGAACTCGGCAGCGTCAAGGCGGTCGCGGAGACCCTGATGGTCACGCCGTCGGCGGTGTCGCAGCAGCTCATGCTCCTGCAGCGCAGCGTGAAGGTGCCCCTCACGCGCAAGGACGGCCGCACCCTGGTGCTCACCGAGGCCGGGGAGGTGCTCGCCGACGCCGGGGCCGCCGTCGTCGCGGCGATGGCACAGGCCCGCGCGGCGATCGACGCGTTCCAGGAGGCGCCCGACGCGTCCGTGACCGTGAGCGGCTTCCACTCCGCGGGCCAGGCGCTGTTCGCCCCGCTGGCGCGGGCGCTGTCCGGCGAGGGCCAGCCTCGGGTCCGGTTCACCGACGAGGACGTGGCGCAGCAGGACTTCCCCGCTCTGACCGCCCGGCACGACCTGGTCCTGGCCCACCGCATGGAGCACAGTCCCCCGTGGCCGCGGGACCGGGTCGCGGTGATCGAGCTGACGCGTGAGCCCCTAGATGTCGCGCTGCCGGCGGGTCACTCTCTGGCCGGCCGTGCGGAGCTCACCGCCGCCGACGTGGCGGGGGAACCGTGGGTCACGAGTCGCCCGGGCTACTCCCCCGACGACGTCCTCACCGCCGTGGCGGCGCTGGCTAGCAAGCCCCTGGAGATCGTGCACCGCATCAACGACTACTCGACCGTCGCGGCCCTGGTCGCCGACGGCGGCGTGCTGGGCCTGCTCCCCCGGTACACCTCGCGCGCGGCGCTGGGGCAGTCGCTGCCGGAGGGCATCGTGCTGCGGCCATTGCAGGGCCTCGACACCCGGCGGTGCATCGATCTCCTGGCCCGGCCCGAAGCGCTGGAACGCCGCAGCGTCCGACGCGTGGCCGACGCGTTCCGCGAAGTCATGGGAGCGCTGGTCGGCTGAGGGCGGGCCGCGAACGAGCCGCCCACCCTCGAGAGCTTGCGTGCTCAGTTGTTGCGGGTGTTCAGGGAAAACACCCGCAACAACTGAGCACACAACGCCTCCAGGGAGAACGTCAGGCCGTCTGGCCCCGCTCGAAGTACTCCACCAGCTCGGGGTCGAGCGGCGGGACCGGCAACGCGGAACCGTCACCGCGCAGCGATTCGGCCGCGAGGATTCCCGCCGCCACCGCCTGACGTGCCGCCACCGGGGAGGTCTGCGTCTGACCGCCGTCGCGCACGAACCGCAGGAACTCCCCGATCAGGAGCGGATCCGCGCCGCCGTGGCCGCCGTCGCCGTCGAGGATCTCCACCTCGAGGTCCGGCTCCGCGAATCCATAGCTGGAGCGCGTGTTCCAGACCTTGATGGTCTCCCCCGGCCCGTCGCCGAAGTTCTCCAGGCGCCCCTCCGTGCCGATCACGGTGTAACTGCGCCAGTAGTCCGGCGTGAAGTGGCACTGCTCATAGGAGGCCAGCACGCCGTTGTCGAGCACCATGTTCATCATGGAGATGTCCTCGACGTCGATCTCCTCGGCGAGGTCCGTCTGCGCCGCGGGCGGCCAGTTGTCCACCGAGAACCAGTCCCCCATGCGCCGGTCCGAATTGTCCCGTCGGCTCGTGACCTCGCCGTAGACCGCGAGCTTGCCGATCGCCGACACCCGCGCGGTGTACCCGCCGGCGAGCCAGTGGATCACGTCCAGGTCATGGGCGCCCTTCTGGAGCAGGAGCGTGTTCACATTTCGGCGCTGGGCGTGCCAGTCCTTGAAGTAGTAATCGCCGCCGTTGCCCACGAAGTGCCGGCACCACACGGCCTTGACCTCGCCGATCAGACCCTGCTTGATGAGGTCCCGCATCTGCGTGACCACCGGCATGTGCCGCATGTTGTGGCCGACGTACAACCGGGTGCCGGTCTCACGCGCCGTCGTGAGGATCGAGTCGGCCGCCTCCAGCGAGATGTCCAGCGGCTTCTCGCAGAACGTCGCGATCCCGGCCTTCAGCGTCTGCACCGCGACGGCGGCATGCTGGCTGTCCGGGGTGAGGACCAGGACGGCGTCGACGCCGGAGTCCAGCACGTCCTGGAGGTCACCGGTCACCGTCACGTCGGGAAGCGCCTTGGCGGCGTCCGCCCGGCCACGTTCGCTCGTGTCGCAGACGAGGGTGACGCGCGATCCTTCGCCGGGCTTATGGGCGTGACGCCACAGGCCGGAGCGCAGACCGAAGCCGACGACGGCTACGGAGAGATCCATGAGGGTAGTTCCTTTGCTGTTGTCCCGCCGCCCTCAGGAGGCGGCGGGTGATGTCGCCGGTCCGTTCAGACCGGCTTTCCTGTTGATGCGCGTTCCCAGACTTCCCAGGGGAAGTCGTGCAGCTCCCCCACGGGGCGCTGATCCGTGGCGAGCTGCACCATGAGTTCGGCCACGCGGCCCAGCAGATTCCGGGGCCCCACGCTGGTGAGGGCCGGGCTGAGCCGTTCGCCGGCCAGGGTGTTGCCCACCCCGGCGATGGCGATGTCCTTGCCGACCACGAGTCCCAGGCTCTGGGCCGCGTGGACGGCGCTGATGGCGATGTAGTCACTGGTGGCGTAGACGGCGCGGGGCCGGTCCTCCGGAGTCAGGAGCTTCAAGGCTCCTGCGTACGCCGACTCCGGGGAGCCGTCGATGTCCGCCATCCGGTTCTCCGGCGCGGTCCTGCCGCGGTCCGCGAGCGCCGAGTGGAACGCGGCAGCACGGCCGCGGTCCGTTCGCGAGGCGCCGGGGCCGAGGCAGGCGACGTCGTCCCACCCGTCGAGCAGGTGGTCCACCAGCTCCCGACAGCCCTGCAGATCATCCGAGCGGACCACGTCGAACCCGTCCGGTTCCACGGTGCTGTCGAAGACCACGAGCTTGAGCCCGCGGCTCGCCAGACCGGCGAGTGCGCTGCGCTGAGCCGGCTTCACGGCGTCGATGAACACCGCGTCCGCCTGGGTGCGTTCCAGCGCGACGTTCCAGTCGTCGTCCGCCATGATGAGCGGCGTCAGACCGTGACTGCGCGCCTGGGCGCTGACCGCCTCGACGACTTCCAGCGACCACGGGTCCTGGAGCATCGTCATGGAGAGCAGCACCGTCTGCGTCTTGCCGGTCCGCACCGCCCGGGCCGCCTGATTGGGACGGTATCCGAGTTCCTCGGCCGCATCCCGCACCCGTCGGGTGGTCTCCTCCTTCACGCCCGGACCCTTGGAGCCGGAGCCCCTGCCGGAGAGGACGTAGGAGACGGTCGCCGTGGAGACACCGGCCAGATCGGCCACCATGCGGATGGTGGGGCGGACCGCCGTCTGCGGAGCGTTTCCGGTTCCCGAAGAGGTGTCCGTTCCTGCCGCTGTGCGTTCGCTCATGATCTGACCTCTTCCCCCGGATGTCCCGGAACCGACTCGCCCAGCCCGTGCGGTGGACCTGCGGCAACTCTAGCCACAGGGTCCACCGCCCGGGTGTCACGCCATGCCTAGCGCCGGAAGACCGGCACGTCGGACGGCAGCTGGGACTGGTACTCGTCCCGGATCTTGTCGCCGCCGTCGTTCTTCCAGCGCTTCACCGCGTCCTGCAGATCGCCCACCTTGGCGCGGCCGGTGATGATGTCCACCACCTTGTCCCGGAACTGCTTGGTGATCTTCGCACCCACCTTGGAGTTGGTGTCCGAGTAGGTCCCGTTGGTCGGGTTGCGCCAGGCCAGCTCCAGCAGCTTCTTCTCCTGCTGGTAGATGTACTTGGTGTCGTCGTCGAAGCCGGGGTTGAAGACCACGTTCTCCGGGCTGGACATGATGTTCAGCGCCGAGGCAAGCCCCGGGATGTTCGTGCTGCCGGACGACGTGAAGACCGGGTTGCCCTCGCCGTCGACCGTGAAGTCCTGGCCCTCGGTGCCGAAGTTCTTCTGCATGTACTCGGCCGTGCCGAACGGCGCGGACAGGTAGTTGATGAGGGAGAGCAGTTCGCGGATCTTTCCCTCGTCGGCCTTCTTGAACGGCGTGAAGCCCACGGTGCCGTAGCCCATGTCGTACGTCGGCTTGACCTTGCCGTCCGCGCTGAACGGCACCAGGATGTCGAACGCCTGGTCCTTGTTGAAGGCGCGGTAGGCCTTGAGATCGTGCGGCCCCACCAGGACCTGCGCGGCGACGCTGCCGTTGGCGACGCGGTTGCGGATGTCCGGGACGTTGACGTCCGGGTAGAAGACCCCGGCCGCGAACATCTTCGCCACGAACTCCACGCCGGCCTGGTACTCGTCCGTCTCATAGAGGTGGGTCAGGGTGCGGTCCTTGTTCACCGCCCAGCTGTTCGGAGCGCCGAACCACTCCGTGACCATGTGGAGCACGTTCACGTAGGCGGGTTCGAGGGCGTACTTCTTCTCGCCCGGACGGGTGAGCTCCTTGGCCTTCTCGAGGAATTCGTCCGCCGACGCCGCGGTCAGGCCGCCGACCTTGCCCCAGACGTCACGGCGGCCGGCCATGATCTGGCCGAAGGGGGTGCTGGGGATCGGAGCGCCCCAGATCTTGCCGTTGACGACGGCGGTCTTCCAGGAGTCCGGCTTGAGGGCCGCGAGATTGGGGTACTCGAGCACGGCGTCGCCGGAGAGGTACTTGGTGAGGTCCTGGAACTTCGCCTCGAGCATGGGGCCGACGTTCGGGATGCCCTGGTTCGGCGGGACCCACATCATGTCCGGCAGATCGTCGCTGGCCAGCACCGTGGCGAACTTGGCCGGGTACCCGTCGCCGATGTCCTCGGCGATCTGCAGTTCCAGCTCACCGCCCAGCGCCTGGTTGAGGCGCTGCCAGAACGCATTGTCCTTCATGCCGGGGCTCATGGTCTCGAAGGTTTCGGTGAGACCCGTGACCTTGCCCTTGAGAGGCTTGTCCTTCACGGACACCACGGACTTGGGCAGCTTGAAGAACGCCGCCTGCAGGCCCTTGGCGTCACCGGCCAGGTCGGGGGTGACACCGGTGAATTCCTTGTAGGTGGGGAGCTTGACCCCGGCGGAGGCGGCCGCGCCGCCGCTTCCGCTGGAGCTGCCGCCGCCACAGGCCGAGAGGCCCACGGTGGCGACGGCCAGGCCCGCCAGGCCCAGGAAGCCACGGCGGCTGACGCCGTGGGATGCGAGAGTGCTCATAGGAGTGCCTTTCATTGACAGGTGAGCTGGAGAGGGAGGTCGGTCAGCCCTTCACCGCGCCCGTGAGGACGCCCTTGGTGAAGTGCTTCTGCAGGAAGGGGTAGACCAGGAGGATGGGCACGAGCGCCACCACCACCACGGCCATCTGGATCGACTGGCTCGGCGGGACGGAGGAGACCCCCAGCCCGTCCGCGGCCCCGGACCCCTGGACCACGAAGTTGCGGAGCAGGAGCTGGATGGGCCACTTGGCGTGGTCGTTGATGTAGAGCAGGGCGTTGAAGAAGGAGTTCCAGAACGCCACCGCGTAGAAGAGCCCGACGACGGCGATCACGGCCTTCGAGAGCGGCAGCACGATGCGCCACAGGATCTGCCAGTCGCTCGCGCCGTCGATCCGCGCGCTTTCGATGAGTTCCGCGGGGATGTTCATGAAGAAGGAGCGCATCACCACGAAGTTGAAGGCGCCGAAGATGCCGGGCAGGATGAGCGACCACAGCGAGTCCAGCAGGCCCAGCTGCCGGATCATGAGGAAGCTCGGGATCAGGCCCGGGGCGAAGAGCAGGGTGAAGAGCACACCCAGGATCACCGGGCGGCCGAACAGGACGGAACGGCTCGTGGCGTAGGCCATGGTGATGGTCACGAAGAGCGCCAGCGCCGTGCCCACCACCGTGATGAACGCGCTGACTCCGAGCGAACCGATCACCATGGGTCCGGCGAAGATCGTCTCGTAGGCCTTGATGGTGGGGCGTTCGGGCCAGAGGACGAACCCTCCGGCCTGGGCCAGCTGCTGGTCATCGGCCAGGGACGTGGACACGACCAGCAGGATGGGGATCAGGATCGAGGCGCTGAACAGCACCAGGATGACGGCTTTGACGATCTGGTAGAGCGCCGAGGGGCGCTCCTTCCAGGCGGGGCGGCGGGTGTCGCGTTCCGCGGCGGCCCGTGAGCGGGCGGCACGGCGCACCGCGAGACTGCCGCGTGTCCCGGCGTCGTCCTGCGTCTCGGTCTTCTGCGAGGTGAGCGTGGTCATCAGCCGACCTTCCTGGCGAAGATCCCGTCCTCGCCGAACTTATGGGCCAGGGAGTTGGCGCCCCAGATGAGCAGGAGGCTGACCAGCCCCTTGGCGAGGCCCGCGGCGGCGCCGGAGCTCCAGCCGCCGCCCACCACGCCGGTGTAGTAGGTGAAGGTGTCCAGCACTTCGGCGGCGCCCGCGCCGACGGCGTCGCGCTGGAGGATGAACTGCTCGAAGCCGACCGAGAGGATGTCACCGATCCGGAGGATGAGCAGCAGGACGATCACGGGCCTGAGGCCCGGCAGCGTGATGTGCCACATCCGGCGCCACCGTCCGGCGCCGTCCGCAGCGGCCGCCTCGTAGAGGGAGACGTCGATGCTCGCGAGAGCCGCCAGGAAGATGATCATGGCCCAGCCGGCGTCCTTCCAGATCATCTGGGCGACCACCAGCACGGGGAACGTGTCCGGATTCGTCATGAACGGGATGGGGTCCATGCCGAACTGGCGCAGCGTGTTGTTCACGAAGCCCGCGCCACCCAGCATCTGCTGGAACAGGGCGATCACCAGGACCCAGGACAGGAAGTGCGGCAAGTACGCGATGCTCTGGAAGATGCGGCGGACCCTCATGCTCATGAGCGAGTCCACGATCAGCGCGAGCACGAGCGGCACCGGGAAGAGGAACACCAGCTGCCAGGCGGCGAGGTAGAGCGTGTTCCAGAGGGCGTGCAGGAAGTCCGGGTTGTGGAACAGGTCCACGAAGTTCTGCCAGCCGACCCACTCGCTGTCCGGGATGCCGAGATACGGCTGGTAGTCCTGGAAGGCGATCACGTTGCCGAAGATCGGGATGTAGAAGAACAGCAGCAGGAAGACGATGCCGGGCACCATCATCAGCAGCATCTGCCGGTCCTGCCGGAGGCGGACGCGGAACGGCTTCTTGCCGCCGCGGTCCGGGGTCGACGACGGCGGCGGACCCTTCCGCTGGGCTGCGAGTGTCATGGGGCTCCTCGTGAGTCCAGGGCTGCCGGGGGCGCAGCCTGCGCTCTCAAAACGTTGTTAATCGATTAAGTCCTTAATCGATTAACTGATCGTATGTGACGCAGGTCTCAGGCGCAAGAGATGCCGGGAAGAAGGTGGAAAAGACGCCGCAGCGCCTTGTAATCAGCTTGTGTGCTCAGCAGGTGCGGGTATCACAGGACAGCATCCGCACCTGCTGAGCACGCAAGGTGGGGAGGACCGGAATCACAGCCTCCCGGCGAGGTCCCGCCCGGCCTTCAGGCCCGTGAAAATGCAGCCGCCCAGGAAGGTGCCCTCGAGGGCGTTGTAGCCATGAGCGCCTCCACCTCCGAATCCGGCAGCCTCCCCCACGGCGTACAGGCCGGGCACGGGATGACCGTCCTCGCCGAGCACGCGGGAGGCGAGATCCGTCTGCAGCCCGCCCAGGCTCTTCCGGGTCAAAATGTGCAGCTTCACGGCCACGAGCCCGTCCCGCGGATGACCCGCCTCATCGAGGAAGAGATGCGGCCTGGCCACCCGGACCAGCCGGTCACCGAGGTACCGTCGCGCGTTGTGGACGCTCTGGGCCTGGGCATCCTTGGAGAACGCGTTGCGGAACTCCGCGTCGCGCTGCCGGATGACGTCCAGGAGCGCGTCCTCACGCACGGGCGCCTCGGGAGCGATCCGGTTCATGCCCCGCGCGAGCGCCGCCACCGAATCCGCGGACACGAAATCCGGCCCGTGGTCGACGAACGCCTGCACCGGGCCGGGGATCCCGCCACCCAGGCGGGTCTTGAGCAGCAGCTTGCGGTCCCGATGGGTGATGTCCGGGTTCTGCTCCGATCCGGACAGCGCGAATTCCTTCGCCAGGATGCTTCGGCTGACGATGAACCAGGAGTGGTCGTGCTCGGCGAGGTCCGGGGTGCTGCGCAACAAACGGAGCGTGCCGAGCGTGTCATGCCCGGGGAGGCCCGGCGCCGGGAGTCGGCGTCCGAGCGCGTCGAGCCAGAGCGGTGACGGCCCGGGCAGGATCCGGATGCCGTGAGCGGGCCACACCGGGTCCCAGTTCCGGATGCCCTCCGTGTAATGCCACATCCGGTCCCGGTTCACGAGGCGGGCCCCGGCGGCTTCGGCCGGCCCGTACATGCTGCCGTCCACATACGCGGGAACCCCCGTGATCATCTCGCGCGGCGGGGTGCCCAGCCGTGCGGGCCAGAACTGGCGCACCAGCCGGTGATTCCCGCCGATCCCGCCGCTCGCGAGCACGACCGCCTGCGCCCTCAGCTCGAAGGCCCCCCTCGTCCCGTCCGGGCTGACCGCCCCGCGCGGCCCGGCGTCGTCGGCCAGAAGATCCCCTTCCACCCCGACGACGGCGCCGCCCTCCACGAGCAGCCCGCGCACTTTGTGGCGGTGCAGCAGTGTCGTGGCGCCGTCCTCGACGGCGGCGTGGGCTGCCGCTGCGAACGGCGACACGATGCCGGTCCCCGTGCCCCAGGCGATGTGGAAGCGTGGCACGGAATTCCCGTGGCCTCCCACCCGGCCATCGCCCCGCTCGGCCCAGCCCACGACGGGGGTGAGCTCGATGCCGGCCTCACGGAGCCACGCGCGCTTCTCACCCGTGGCGAACTCGACGTAGGCGCGGCCCCAGCGCTGGGCCCAGGCATCCTGGTCGCCAGGACCGTCCGTCCTGTCCCACGCGGCACTCCCCTGCCAGTCCGCCCAGGCGAGATCGAAGGAGTCCTTGACGCGGAGTCTGCGCTGCTCGGGGCTGTCCACCAGGAAGAGACCGCCGAAGGACCACCAGGCCTGTCCCCCGAGGTCCTGTGGCCCTTGCTGGTCCAGGATGATCACGCGCTTCCCGGCCCGCGCGAGTTCCCGCGCCGCGACCAGTCCGGACAATCCGTGGCCCACCACGATGACGTCAGCGTCCATGCTGGCAGTCTACGCCGGGCCCACACCCCCGCGAAGGAACAGTTGGCGCCCCG
The DNA here is from genome assembly GCF_029690065.1 of Arthrobacter sp. Y-9. Taxonomy (NCBI): domain Bacteria; kingdom Bacillati; phylum Actinomycetota; class Actinomycetes; order Micrococcales; family Micrococcaceae; genus Arthrobacter; species Arthrobacter sp. Y-9. The sequence continues at coordinate 1,137,104 of NZ_CP121463.1, read as the reverse complement.
AAACCGTGCGGAGGAGGGTCTGACGTGTTCCCTCGCGGCGGAAGGAGCGGGGCTCAGTCCAGGGCGGCCGGGCGAAGGACGAGGACCGTGGCGTCGTCCGCCACTTCGCCGATCCGGGCCTGTTCGCGCCGCAGTTCCGTCAGGAGTTCCAGCGCCTCGACGGGGGTGCTGACGCGGCGAAGGAACTCCTCCGCGGAATCCACGAGCCCCAGGTCGACGGCACGCCAGGCGCCGTCGCTGACGAGCGCCACGAGCGCGGGACGCGGCAGTCGCACCAGTTCGGCGTGCTGCGCGGCTTCCGGCTCACGCCGCGCCACCCAGAGATTGCCGTCGGTGTTGCGCAACTCCCGGTCACGGCGCAGCAGGCGGAGGCGGTCTTCGGGGTCCGGGTCCTGTGTGGCCAGCTCCGCGTCGACCCGGCGGTCCGCCTGCTCGGCGAGCACCACGGTCACGCCACCCTCCGGATCCTGGACCAGGACGCGGCAGTCGGCGAGGGAGGCGATCTGCACGCCGTCGTCGTCCAGATGGGCGAGCGAGACGGCCGCGCTCGGGAAGCGAAGCCGCTCCCCGCCGACGAGGGGCTGCGCGACGGCGTCGATCCTCCGCAGTGCCGCGGCGAGCCGGTCCCGGGCGCTCAGCGAGCCGGACATCTCCCCCGTCCCGACCCGGGCGAGTGCCGTGGTCAGGGCCTGCGTGAGCCATTGAGGATCGGTGGCGGCCGGCAGGCCGAGAGGTTCCAGGAGCGTGGTGGCGCCGTCGATGATCCAGGCGTCCGGCCCGGCGAATCCGCAGCCGTCCTCCTGGGGATGGGCGTCGCCCTCCGACTGGACGCGCGTCACGATCTCCCAGGAATGCCTCATGGGTCCATTAAAGGCCTGAGCGGCGCGGCCCCCAGGGGTGCCGCGCCGCTCAGGCCCGCATCAGCCGGCCCGCTTCCGCCGGCCCGCCTCAGCCCTTGACGAGGTCAGGGTGCTGGGCGGCGACGACGTTCGGGTGCGCCCGCACGCGGTAGCGCAGGGCGTTGTCGCCGTAGGTCTCGAGGATCGGGCTGTCGTTGGGGTCCACCGAGAGGCCGCGGGCCTTCTCCTGGAACTCGGGGCTGACGGCGAGCTGCGGCATCCGCGCGTCGAGCGCCGGGTTGTAGAAGAACGGCACCGAGATGCGGTCCGTCCCGCGCAGCGGCGAGATGACCCGGTGCAGCGTGGCCTTGAGGTAGCCGTTGGTGGCGAGCTCGAGCATTTCGCCGATGTTGACCACGAAGCTCCCCGGCACCTGCGGCGCGTCGATCCACGCGCCGTCGTGCTCCACCTGGAGACCGCCCTTGCCCGGCTCCACGAGCAGGAGGGTCAGCACACCGCCGTCGCGGTGGGAACCGACACCCTGCTTGGGGTCCGGGTCGGACTCGCCGGGGTAGCGGACGATCTTGAGGACCGGGAAGGCCCGGGAGGCGAAGGCCTCGTCGAAGGTGTCCTCGGGCGCGCCGAGGGAGAGTGCCAGGGCACGGAGGAGTTCGAGGGAGATCTCGCTCAGACGATCCATCCACTCGGTGACGATGCCGCGCATCTCGGGGAGTGCGTCGGGCCAGAGGTTCGGCCCTTCCAGTCGCCAGTAGTCGGCGACGCCCTCGCCCGCGGGGACCGCTTCACGGTCGACGCCGACGTCGATCTGCTCGCGCCAATCGACCTCGCCGGCGGTCAGTTCGCCGCCCATGCGGGTGTAGCCGCGGAACTGCGGGCTGTGGATGTTCTCCAGCGCGAGCTTCTGCTCTTCCGGCAGCTCGAAGAAACGCCGCGAGATGTCGAGGATGGCGTCCGTCAGCTCCTGCGGGACGCCGTGGCCGGAGAGGTAGAGGAATCCCACCTCATGCATCGCGTCGCGGAGGTCATCGCGGAAGCGGGCAGCCTCCTCCGGTCCAGCGCTCAGACGGGAGAAATCGAGGATGGGCAAAGTTTCGAGGGCCACCACATAATCCTTTTCGCGTTACATTGCAAGCCGAAGCTTGTATTGGCTCCAATATTACGCTCGCTCCAGAAGCCCGCCCATCGGCACGTCACGCAAGGTCATGAAGTTCGCCGCACTCCACCGAAGCTGATCTCGCCAGTTCTTGTTAAACGATTGACAAGCGAGTGACGCGCATGACGATAATTCCTCGACAGGCCGAGAACGGTCCGTCTCCTCGACAGCACACAGGGAGAAGACATGCGGTTACCCCTCCACCAACGTCTCAGTGCAGTGATCGCGATCGGCCTCACCGCCGTCGCCGCCGGCCCCGGAATCCCCGCCCACGCCCAGACCTTCGGCGGCAACGAGCTGCTGTCCTGGTCGGTCAGCTCGGCGCCGGCCGCGGGGCTGAGTTCCGTCACGTTCCCCATCACCGTGGCCCCGGCGACGGCCCGCCGCGCGGGCACCTATTTCGCCATGCAGTACGGTTTCACCGGCCAGAGCGACGTCGGCTACACCGGCCTGCAGCCCCGGCCGGACTCGCAGGGCTCGGGCCGCCTGCGCGGCGTCTTCTCCTCGTTCATCTCCGGGACGACGTCGACCGATCCCAACTGCACCCCCGGCGCCGACGGCGGCCCGGGAGTCAGCTGCGGACTGGAGTTCAACGCCGTCTACGGCCACACCTACAACATGGTGGTGCGTCAGACCGGCACTGACACCTGGAGCGGCACGGCCGTGGACACCACCACGGGGCAGAGCACCCACATCGGCAGTTACAAGCTTCCGGCGGGGTCCGGCAACCTCAAGCCGTCCCAGTCAGGTTTCGTGGAGTATTACGACGTGCCGAGCTGCACCCAGCAGCAGAAATATGACGTCACCTTCGGGGCGCCGTCCTCCGGATCCCTGAGCGGCAAGGTCGCGTGGGTCAAGGAATACGGCGACTGCCTCGGACAGGGCGACACCACGGTGACCACGGTCGGCACCGGCGTGCGGATCACCCGCGGCACGGTCGGCTGAGCGGACCGTTTGCGGGGAGGCGTCCCGGGCAGGCCAACAGTCCCGGGAACGCCGACAGCTGGGAACACCGGCGGCTGGGAACGCAAACGGCCGGTGGCCGGAGATCGGATCTCCGGCCACCGGCCGTCGGCGGTCAGGAAGGGACTAGCCCTCCACGCCCAGCTTCTCGAGGATCAGCTCGCGGACGCGGCCGGCGTCGGCCTGGCCACGAGTGGCCTTCATGACGCCGCCGACGATCGCGCCGATCGCCTGCACCTTGCCGCCACGGATCTTCTCCGCGACGTCGGGCTGAGCAGCCAGGGCGGCGTCGATGGCTTCCAGCAGGGGCCCGTCATCGGAGACCACGACCAGACCGCGGGCGGCCACGACCTCCTCCGGAGTGCCCTCGCCGGCCAGGACGCCGTCCAGGACCTGGGAGGCCATCTTGTTGTTGATCTTGCCGGCTTCGACCAGGCCGTTGACCTGCACGATCACCTCAGGGGTGATGCCCAGCTCGCCCGGGTCCACCTCGGCGGCCTTGGCACGGCCCACCACTTCGCCCATCCACCACTTACGGGCGGCGGCGGGCTTGAGGCCGGCGGCCACGGTCTCCTCGATCAGGTCCATGACGCCGGCGTTCACCACGTCGCGGAATTCGAGATCCGAGTAGCCCCAGGCGGTCTTGAGGCGCTTGCGGTGTTCGGCCGGGGGCTCCGGCAGGGTCGCACGCAGCTCCTCCACCCACTCACGGGACGCGACGACGGGAACGAGGTCGGGCTCCGGGAAGTAGCGGTAGTCGTCAGCGTCGCTCTTGGGGCGGCCCGACGTCGTCGTGCGCGTGTCCTCGTGCCAGTGGCGCGTCTCCTGCACGACCTTCTCGCCCGACTCCAGGACGGCGCCGTGGCGCTGGATCTCGAAGCGGACCGCGTGCTCGACGGCGCGCAGCGAGTTCACGTTCTTGGTCTCGGACCGCGTGCCGAACTTCTCCTGGCCGATCGGCTTGAGGGAGACGTTGGCGTCGCAGCGGACGTTGCCGCGCTCCATGCGGGCGTCGGAGACACCGAGGTTCTTCACGATCTCGCGGACGGCCGCCACATACGCCTTGGCCAGCTCCGGGGCGCGCTTGCCCGCACCGACGATCGGCTTGGTGACGATCTCCACGAGCGGCACACCGGCACGGTTGTAGTCCACGAGCGAGTAGTCGGCGCCCTGGATGCGGCCCGCCGCGCCACCCATGTGGGTCAGCTTGCCGGCGTCCTCCTCCATGTGTGCGCGCTCGATCTCCACGCGGAACACCTCGCCGTCCTCCAGCTCGATGTCGAGGTACCCGTCGAAGGCGATGGGCTCGTCATACTGCGAGGTCTGGAAGTTCTTGGGGGTGTCCGGGTAGAAGTAGTTCTTCCGGGCGAAGCGGCACGTCTCGGCGATCTGGCAGTTCAGGGCCAGGCCGATCTTGATGGAGGACTCCACGGCGGCCTTGTTGACCACGGGCAGGACGCCGGGCAGGCCCAGGTCCACCTCGTTGACGTTCGTGTTGGGATCGTCCCCGAACTCGTTGGGGGCGGAGGAGAACATCTTGGTCTTGGTGTTCAGCTCGACGTGCACTTCGAAGCCGAGCACGGGCTCGTACTTCTCGAAGACGGAGTCGTAGTCCAGGATCTCGTCGGCGGACATTACTTGGCACCTCCCAGTACCGGGGCCTGCGCCAGCAGCGGGCCGCCCCACTTCTCTTCCAGCAGCTTCTCCAGGGCGCCGGCGGCGCGGTACAGGCGGACGTCCTGACGGGCCGGGGCGAGGAACTGGATGCCCACGGGCAGGCCGTCCTCGTCCGCGAGACCACCGGGGATGGAGATGCCCGGGACACCGGCCATGTTCGCCGGGATCGTCGCGACGTCGTTGAGGTACATCGCCAGCGGGTCGTCGACCTTCTCACCGAGCTTGAACGCCGTCGTGGGCGCCGTCGGGGAGATCAGCACATCGGCCTGGGCGAACGCGGCGTCGAAGTCACGCTGGATGAGCGTGCGGACCTTCTGGGCCGAGCCGTAGTAGGCGTCGTAGTAGCCGGCGGACAGGGCGTAGGTGCCGAGGATGATGCGGCGCTTGACCTCGTCACCGAAGCCGGCGGCGCGGGTGGCGCCCATGACGCGCTCGATGGTCAGCGGGCCCTCTTCGGGGAGGACGCGCAGGCCGAAGCGCACGCCGTCGAACTTCGCCAGGTTGCTGGAGACCTCGGACGGCATGATCAGGTAGTAGGCGCCCAGCGCGTACTCGAAGTTGGGGCAGGAGACCTCGACGATCTCGGCGCCCGCGGCCTTGAGCAGCTCCAGGGACTCGTTGAAACGGTTCTCGACGCCGGCCTGGTAGCCCTCGCCGTGGAGTTCCTTGATGATGCCGATCCGCATGCCCTTGACGTCGCCGCTCGCAGCGGCGGCGGCCAGGCCGGTCCAGGATTCCTGCAGGGAGGTGGAGTCGTACGGGTCGTGCCCGCTGATGACCTCGTGCAGCAGTGCGGAGTCGAGCACGGTGCGGGACACCGGGCCGATCTGGTCCAGTGAGGACGCCATGGCGATGGCGCCGTAGCGGGACACACCACCGTAGGTGGGCTTCACGCCGACCGAACCGGTCACCGAGGCGGGCTGACGGATGGAGCCACCGGTGTCCGTGCCGAGGGCCAGCGGCGCCTCGAACGCGGAGACGGCGGCGGCGGAACCGCCACCGGAACCGCCGGGGATGCGGTCCAGGTCCCACGGGTTGCGGGTGGAACCGTACGCGGAGTGCTCCGTGGAGGAGCCCATGGCGAACTCGTCCAGGTTGGTCTTGCCGAGGATCGGCATCTTCGCGGCGCGCAGCTTCTTGATGACGGTGGCGTCATACGGGCTGTGCCAGCCTTCGAGGATCTTGGACCCGGCGGTGGTGGGCTGGCCCACGGTCACGATCAGGTCCTTGACGGCGATCGGCACACCGGCGAGCGCGTGGAGGTCCTCGCCGTTGGCGCGGGCGGAATCCACCTCGGCCGCGACGGAGAGCGCTTCCTCCGTGTTGACGTGCAGGAACGCGTTCACCTCGCCGTCGACGGCGGCGATGCGGTCCAGGTGAGCCTGAGTGACCTCGACGGCGGACAGTTCCTTGGCGGCGAGCTTCTCGGCGAGCTGCGCGGCGGTGGAGTGGATGATCTCCTGGGTCATGGCTTACTCCTCATCCAGGATTGCGGGGACCTTGAAACGGTTCTCGTCGGCGTCGGGCGCACCGGAGAGGGCCTGCTCCGCGGTCAGCACATGCCCCACCACGTCCTCGCGGAACACATTGCTCAGCGGGATGGGGTGCGAGGTGGCGGGCACATCGGCGCCGGCGACCTCACTGACGGACTTGACGGAGTCGACGATGACGGCCAGTTCGCCGGCCATACGATCGAGCTCCTCATTGCTCATCTCAATGTGAGCGAGACGCGCCAGATGCGCGACGTCGTCACGATTGATCGCAGCCATGGATCTCCCCTGCAATTGGTGAAAAGGTTTCTGGTCCAGTTTAGTCACTCCGCCGCGGCCCGTCCGACCGCGGCGGCGGTCCGGTGCGGGCGCGGCGTCGTCGTCGCGTCTGACCGCGCCCGAGTTCGCGTTCTGCGCCCCCCTTGAAGAGCAGAACGCGAACTCGGGCGCGGAACAGGGATGAGGAGCCCGGGATGGATCTGGCGCACCTAGGATGTGGACCATGCTGCCTGTGTCGGATGACATCACCCTCCGCGTCCCGACCTCGGACGACGTCGGCCGCGTCCATGAGCTCTACAGCGACCCGGCCGTCTGGCGGCACGCGCCCCACGGACGGCACGTCTCGCTGGAGACCACGCGACGGCTGGTCGCACGGTGGGTGTCGGACTGGGAGGACCACGGGCTCGGCTCGTGGCTGGTGGAGGACGCCGGGACCGGCGAATTGCTCGGCAACGCCGGCTGCTCACTGAGGAACGACGCTCACTGGAACCTCGGATACCGCTTCGCGCCCGCCGCCCAGGGCCGGGGGCTCGCGACCCGCGTGGCACGCCTCGCCCTGGAGGCGGCTTCGGAGAAGGACGCTTCACTCCCCCGGGTCGCGTCGATCTTGGAACACAACGCCGCTTCCGCGGCGGTGGCGGTCCGGGTGGGACTCACCCTCCGGTTCCGCGGTCCGGACACGGGGAATCCCGACCCGTCCGCGGTCCGTCTGCTGTTCGCCGACCGGCCGCTGGACCCGGTCTCGGTCGCCCTCATCCTGGGGCACTGAGCTGCTGCCTGGCTGGCTCGCCGGCGTCGTCACGTCTGACCGCGCCCGAATTCACGTTCTGCGCCCCACATGGGGCGCAGAACGTGAAAGTGAACGCAGAACCCGGGAGAAGCGCGGGCCGTCAGGCCCTCTGCGCGCGGCGGGACGTGCGCAGGACCACCAGCACGACGGCGGCCAGCGTGAGCGCCGTCGCCGCCCACTGCCCGGGCGACGGCCACGGTCCGAGTCCGGCGAGCGCCGCGGCGACCCCGACCACGGGCGGGACCGCGAGACCCAGCAGCGCCGAATAGGTGGCGCCGGCCGCGACGAGGATGCGGTGCTGCAGCAGGTACGCCGGCACGTACACCACCACGCCGAGGATCACGAGGGAGAGCAAGGCACCCGGGGAGATCGCCCCTCCGCCCAGGAGGTCCGCCCCGGCCCACACGAGCAACGGAAGGCACCCGAGTCCGAAGATCGGGAGGATCCGGGGCGCCATCGGCCCGGAGTACCCGGCGTTGGCGCGGGCGAAGTGGACACCGTACCAGGCCATGGACAGCATTCCCGCGACGCCGGCGGCGATGCCGAGCCCGAGCGATTCCCCGTGCTGTCCGGGCGGTTTCTGCAGGACATACAGCGCCGCGCCCGCCACCGCGAGCAGCGCGACGCCGAGGAACCACACGCCCGGAGACCGGCGGTTCAGCACCGCCTCGATCACCATGACCGTCAGCGGCGTGCCGACCATGATGAGAGCCGGGACCGCGGCCCCGGCGAAGTGGATCGCCGCGGTGGAGAAGATCGTGTAGGCGCTCACCCCCGTGAGGGCCAGGATGACGGTGGCGCCTCGTCCCATCCTCGGGACGGCCGCACCGCCGGCTGAGGCTCTGCCCCGGGTCACGAACGCGCTCAGCAAGGCCAGTCCGCCGACGGTGAAGATGGTCCGCCCGGCCGACGCCACGGCCACCGAGGTCCCGGTCAGGGTGAAGGCCACGAGGATCCAGGTCGAGGCGAGGAGGAGCACCAGCAGGACGGAATCGACGGCCAGACGCCACGGCTTCGTCGGGTTCTCCGATTCCTGATCAGCCACGCGCCCTCCCCTGACGTCCCGCACATCATCTTCGACGGCTTCCACCGGCCCGCCCAGTCAATCACGAGAGGCCGCCCGATCACTGGACGCCGCCGTCGTGGAGGATGCGCCGTCGCGGCGAGAGGGAAACGAAGTTACCGGTAGTCCGCGGCCCGTTCCCGGGCGACCTCGAGGAGCGTCCCATGGAAGGCGACCTCGGCCGGGGCATAGACCTTGTCCTGACGCTGCGCCAGGAAGACCCGGCGGGACGGGGCGCCTGGGCCGAGGCTGATCACCTTGACGTCCGGGTGCTGAAGCGCGACGGCGGTCTTCGGCACCATCGCCACACCCATCCCGACGCTGACCATCGCCTGAGCCTCCTGGTAATCGTTCGCCAGGAACCCGATGGTGGGCTCGAACCCGGCGTCGTGGGCCGAACGCTGGAGGACCTCCACCACCGGATGCGACTCGGCGCGGACGATCCAGGACTCCTTGCGCAGTTCCTCCATGGAGAGGACGTCCCGGTCGGCGAGCGGGTGGCTGCGGGAGACGAGGAGCACGGTGCTTTCGTCGAAGACCTCGGTGATCCGGATCGAATCATCCTCGAAGCGGTTCCACGGATAATCCCACAAGAGGCACAGTCCCATGGACCCTGAGTGCAGGCCCTTCAGCAGTTCGTCGAAGCGGGCGCTCCGCACGGACAGGCTGATGGCCGGATAGCGCTTCTTGAAGATCCGGAGGACCACCGGCAGGAACGACCCGGCGAGCGTGGGAAAGGTGCCGATGGTCAGCGATCCCCGCTTCAGGCCCGCGAGCTCGGCCAGATCCGCCTGCGCCGCCTGCATCTGCGCCATGATCTTCCGCGCGTGGCCCGCCAGGAGCTGCCCCGCCTCCGTCGGCACCACTCCGCGGGACTTCCGGTTCAGGAGAGGCTGACCGACCTCCTGCTCCAGTTTGCGCAGTTGCTGCGAGACGGCGGAGGGCGTGTACATCATGGCCTCGGCCGCGGCGGTCACCGATCCCTGCTCGACCACCTCCACCAGGAGCGCCAGCCGGCGGATATCGAACAATTCCTGAGCCTCATCGTTCAGCATCGCTTCACCCTCCTTCAAGATCGGTTCATTCTATACAGCGGGCGCGCCACCGAAGCGCCGAACCGCCCCACTTAGCCCCGATTCCGGCCATCGGAAGCGGTTCACGGTGCTTGTCCCACCAGTGAATGAAGCATCACTACATCACCCTCCAACTATCCAACATTGTCTTCACATGTGATCTGCGTCAATCTCGAATCACCCGGGATTTCACTGACCATCACTGAAGGCAAGGACCATCTCATGAAGATCGAAGCAGAGTGGATGCGCGGAGGCACCAGCAAATGCTGGGTCTTCGAGAGCGCACAGCTCGGCGCGGCTCCGGCCGGACCGGACGTGCTGCTTCCACGACTGTTCGGCAGCCCGGACAGCCGCCAGATCGACGGGGTCGGCGGCGCCACGTCGACCACCAGCAAGGCCGTCATCCTGAATCGCCCCATCGAGGGCGACGTGGACGTCGAGTTCACGTTCGCCCAGGTCGGCATCGAGGAGGCCGCGGTCGACTGGGGCAGCAACTGCGGCAACTGCTCCGCCGTCGTCGGGCTGTACGCCATCGAAAAGGGCTGGGTGGTGCCCACCGGGGACGTCACCCGGATCGTCACCCGCAACACCAACACCGGGCAGATCATCGTCCAGGACGTGTCCACCCCGTCCGGCGCCCTCCCGATCGTCCCGCAGGCCGAGATGCCCGGCGTCCCGTTCCCGGGCTACCGCGTAGGCCTCGGCTTCCGCGACCCCGCCGGGAAGACGACCGGCGCGCTGCTGCCGACAGGCTCCCCCGTGGACACGCTGTCGGCGGCGGGCGCCTCCTGGACCGTGTCGATGGTCGACGCCGGCGCACCGCTCGTGATCCTCCGCGCCGAGGACCTCGGCCTGGACCCGGAGCGCCACGAGGACTGGAGCGACGCGGTCGTCCCGCACCTGGCCGTCCTGGACGCCGTCCGACGTGAGGCCGCGGTGCGCATGGGCATGGCCCGCACCCCGGAGGAGGCGGCACGCGCCGTGCCCAAGCTCGCCGTCGTCGCAGCGCCGGCGTCCTCGGATCCGGACAGCGACCTCAGCGTGCTGATGCTGTCGATGGGCAAGCCCCACCCGGCCCTGGCCATCACCGGCAGCATCGCCCTGACCCTCGCGGCCCGGACGCCCGGCACCGTGCCCGCCGCGGCGGTCCGCGCGGCCCCCGCCGCCACTCTCCGGCTGCGCACGCCGGCCGGGGTCATCGAAACGTGGTCCGAGGAACGGAACGGTTCGCTGCTCATCGGCGTCGACCGCACCGCCCGCACCATCGCCAGCACCGTCATCCACCTTCCGGAGGTCCTCGGCAGCGCCGTCGACACCTCCTTCGCCGGCGCCACTCAATGAGGAGAAAGCCATGAGCAACACCGCAGAAAAGACCAGACCCACCTCCACCGGGGACTCCCCGTCCACCCGACCCGACCGGCGTCGCCGTATCCTTCAGGTGACGGTGGCCGCGATCGCGGCGGTGGGCCTGCTCGCCCTCCTGTTCGGAGGTGTCCTCTCCGGCCCCGCGGCGGCCACGGGATCGGAGAAGACCATGACCGCGACGCAGATCATCCCGCTTGTCATCCTGGTGGTGATGTTCGTCGTCGCCACCAAATGGCCCCTGAACATCGGCGTGATGGGGCTGGTGGCGTCGTTCGGCGTCGGCTACTTCATGCTCGGCATGAGCGATAAGGAGATCCTCGCCGAGTTCCCCGCCAACATCGTCCTGACGATCATCGGCGTCACCTACTTCTTCAGCATGGCCCAGCGGAACGGGACCATCGACATCATCGTCCAGGCCTGCGTCCGGATGGTCCGCGGCAAGACCATGCTCATGCCGTGGGTCTTCTTCCTCATGGCCGCCGCGCTGACGTCGCTCGGCACCTTCTCCCCCGCCGCCGTCGCGCTGCTGGCGCCCGCGGCCCTGGGTCTCGCGTATGAGTCGCGCATCCACCCCGTGGTCATGGGCGCGTTCGTCATCAACGGCGCCCACGCCGGAGGCTTCTCGCCCCTGTCCGTGGCGGGAGTCCTGGTCCACGACATCGCCTTGAAGAACGGCTTCCCCGTCTCCCAGGAGGCGCTGTTCCTGGCGAGCTTCGCCGTCAACATCATCCTCTCCGCCCTGACGCTCGTGGCCTTCACGCTGATGGGCAAGCTGCGGGACCACCACGCCAACGGCTACACGGGTCCGGAGACCGGCGAGCGCACTCGCCCGCACGGCCAGCAGATCCTGACCCTCGTCCTGATCTTCGCCATCCTGGTGTGCACGCTGGGCTTCCACCTGCCGATCGGTTTCGTCGCGCTGTCCGCCGGCCTGCTGCTGGCCTTCGTGAACATCAAGGAGCACACCACGTTCATCGGCGGTGTCTCCTGGTCCACGGTCCTCCTCGTGGCCGGCATGATCACCTACGTCTCGCTGCTGCAGCACCTTGGAGTCATCGACACCCTCGCCGAACTGGCCCTGGCGGTGGGAGCGCCGCTCCTGGTGGCCCTGGTGCTCTGCTACGTGATCGGCGTCGGCTCGGCCTTCGCCTCCTCCACGGCTCTGCTGACCGCGTTCATCCCGCTGGCCGGGCCGCTCCTGGCCACGAGCTCCCTGAGCGCCTCCGGCACGGTGGCCGCGCTCGCCATCGCCGCCACCGTCGTGGACGTGTCGCCCTTCTCGACCGACGGCGCCCTCGTGGTGGCCAACGCCCGGGAAGACGACCGGCAGCGGGTCTACCGCCAGCTCATGATGTACGCGGGGGCGATCGTCCTCGCCGGGCCCGCCCTCGCCTGGGCACTCCTGGTCCCCACCGGCATCATGTGATCCAGCAGGTCCTCCAGACCGCAGGACGGCGAGCGCATCATCGCGCTCGCCGTCCTGTGGTGTTCCTGGAGGAGCCTCAGAGAACCTTGCCCTGGGCCGCCAGGAGCATCCGTGCGCGGTACTCCGGGGAGTCCGCCGGTTCGCTGGTGCCGAAGACCGCCCGGATCCAGTGGCCGTCCGTGTTGTTCGGGAAGAGGATGAAGTCACGGCCGAAACGCTCGGCGTCCTCGGCGGCCAGGGTGCGGCGCTCCTGGACCGACTTCACGTAATAACGACGGCGGAAATCGTTCAGGTTGTCGCCCAGGAACGCGATGACCTGGTACTTGTCCGCGATGGCCTGCTGGGCCGGTTCCTTGTTGGAGGACTCGCGCTGGAACACAGCGTGCTCGTCATCGGCGAAGGCGAGGCCCGCGTGCCGCAGGTTCGCGACGCCGATCTGCTGGGTGTCCGGGCCCTGATCGCGCTGGGAGACGTAGAAGATCTCCACGCCGCGGCTTTCCGCGTACCGGGAGAATTCGACGGCGCCGGGCGTCGCGGTGGGGCCGTTCTCCCGGACCCAGGCGTCCCACAGGTCGTCGTCGAACGCCTGCTTGCCGGCGGCGATCAGCATCTCCCAGTAGCGGTTGGAGGACAGGACGGTGTCGTCGACGTCGGAGATGAAGGCGAGCGGTTTGGCGCCCCGACGCCGCTGACCGACGCCGCGGAGGACGTTGTCGAGGCGATCACGGGCGATGTTGAACGCCTGCCGGTACAGCATCTCGCGCTCGGCGGCGGTGACCCGCCATGCCACGGCCGCGGACAGGATGTTCTGCACCTCCGGCGACGCCTCCGCCTGGGCGGGTCCGGCGGTGAACAGCGCCAGGCCTCCTGCCACTCCGCTGGCGCCCAGCCCCTTCAGCATGGTCCGGCGTTCAATTCCCATGGGTCCTCCTCGATCACAGTGACGCACGTCACGTCGGCTAGTAAACCAATGTTTATCGTGAGGCACCAGAATCCGCCAGAATATGTCTCGGGCCAGGCCCGGACCGACGAATGCGGGGTCACTTCAGGCCGGATGACGACGGTTCATCCGGCCTGAAGTGACCCCGCATTCGCGGGTGGAAGCGGCAGGCTAGTGGCCGATGCCGATGGCCCCGGTCAGGACGCCGACCAGCAGCATCACGAGAGACACGACCGCTGCGCGCCACAGGACCTTCTTGTGGTGATCGCCCAGCTCCACCTTGGCCAGGGAGACCAGCAGGAGGATGGCCGGGACCAGCGGGGACTGCATGTGGAACGGCTGACCGGTGATGGAGGCCCGCGCCATGTCCGCGGCGCTCAGGCCGTAGTGACCGGCGGTCTCGCTCAGGATCGGCAGCACGCCGAAGTAGAAGGCGTCGTTGCTCATGAAGAACGTCATCGGGATGCTCAGCAGGCCGGTGATGACCGCCATGAACGGGCCCATGCTGGACGGGATGATCGCGACGAGCCACTCGGACATGGCCTTGACCATGCCCGTGCCGTTCAGCACACCGGTCAGGACAGCGGCCGCCATGACCATGCTGACCACGGCCACGATCGACTGACCGTGCGCCACGAGGGCCTTCGCCTGGTCCTTGACGTGCGGGAAGTTCACCAGGAGGGCGATGCCCGCGCCGACCATGAAGATGTACGGCAGCGGCAGCACGTCCATGACGAGCAGGACCATGATGGCCAGCGTCAGGGCGAAGTTGAACCAGATCAGCTTGGGACGCAGCGTCTCGCGGGTCGGATCCAGGGCGGTCTCGGCCAGGGTGCCGGAGCCGTCGGACGAGCCACCGGCGGAGCCGCCGCTCGGGGCGATCTTCTGCAGGAGGGCCGTGCGGGTGCCGATGCGGCCGCCGCTCGCCTTGGACAGGGCCGAGCCGTTCTTGACGTCGGCGACGTCGAGGGCGGTGCCGCCGTCGTAGGACGCCGCGGCGCCCCAGCGCTCCGGCTCGGCGACCATGAGGCGCTTGCGCTCCATGAGGCCGAGGCTCCAGGAGAACACCAGCACGACGACGAGACCGGCCAGCAGGCCCGGGACCATCGGGACGAAGACGTCGGAGACGTTGATCTTCAGGGCCGATGCGGCGCGGGCGGTCGGACCGCCCCACGGCAGGATGTTCATGGTGCCGTTGGCGAGGCCGGCGACACAGGTCAGGACGACCGGGCTCATCTTCAGGCGCAGGTAGACCGGCAGCATCGCGGCCGTGGTGAGGATGAAGGTGGTGGAACCGTCACCGTCCAGGGAGACCGCCATCGCCAGGACCGCGGTGCCCAGGACGACCTTGGCCGGGTCGTTGCCCAGCTTGCGGAGGATGAACCGGACCAGCGGGTCGAACAACCCCACGTCGATCATGGTGCCGAAGTAGATGATGGCGAACATGAGCAGTGCGGCCGTGGAGGTCATGGACTTCATGGACGTCATGACCATGTCCCCGATGCCCAGACCGGCGCCGGCGAAGAGGCCGAAGATGGTGGGCACCAGGATGAGCGCCAGCACTGGCGTCATCTTCTTGGTCATGATCAGAACCATGAAGACTGCGATCATGGCGAAGCCGAGCAGGACTAGCATCGCTGCGCTCCTTAGGTGAAAAGTGTCGGGTGCGTCACACCGATGTGACGCTCGCCATAGACGCTAAGGTGGCGCGCGTCACGCACCGGTCTTAAGCGCGCTTGATCCCGCTTGTGCTTGTTGAGCGCGTTCTGCTCATTTAGCTCAGGGCGCTTTTGGGGTAGGCTCGCCGCCGAAGGGAGTGCGATGCGAACACTGAAGTTCTCCACGCAGACGCTGCTGCTGCAGATCGCAGTGGTGCTGCTGACCGTCCTCCTCTTCGCCCTGGCCTTCGGCACGATCATGGTGGAGCGGATCACCCAGGAAGCCGAGCAGCGCGCCCTCACTCTCGCCCGTACGATCTCGTCCCAGCCTCAGGTGCGGCAGGAGGTGGCCCGGATCAGCGCAGCCACCGGCACTCCCCCGTCCACCGTCCTGGACCGCGGCCCCCTGGAGTCCATCGCCGAATCGGCGCGGCAGAGGACGTCCGCCCTGTTCGTCGTCATCACGGACGAGACCGGCGTCCGGCTGGCCCATCCCGACCCGCAGCGTCTCGCCGAGAAAGTCAGCACCGACCCTTCCGAGGCCCTCGCGGGCAAGGAGGTCGTCACGCGCAACACCGGGACGCTCGGACCGTCAGCAGGGGCCAAGGTGCCCGTCTACGCTCCGGACACGACGGCGGGCGGGGGCTCCGCCGTCGTCGGCGTGGTGAGCGTCGGCTTCGCCCGGGAACCGCTGGGCAGCGCCCTGCTCGGAGCGTCCGGACCGGTGATCGTGACGGCGTGCGGCGCCCTCGCCGCGGGAGTGGGCGCCTCGATGCTCCTGCGCAAGCGGCTGCGGCGGCTCACCCTCGGCATGGAGCCGGAGGAACTTACCACCCTGGTCCAGGACCAGGTCGCGGTCCTGGAGACCACGCATGAAGGCGTGATCGGGGTGTCCACGAGCGGCCGGGTGACGGTGGTCAATGCGACGGCGCAGGAGCTTCTCGGGCTTCCCGATCTGCAGGGCACCCCCTGGGCCGACGCCCCCGTGCCCGAGCCGCTGCGGGATCTGACGCGGCAGGAAGCCGCCGAAGACGAGGTCCTGGAACTCGTGGCCGGCGCGCGGGTCCTGCTCGCCACCGCCCGGAAGGCCGTGCACGACGGCGAGGACCTGGGCTGGGTGGTCTTCCTCCGGGACCGCACGGAGCTGGCCCAGCTCACCCGCCAGTTGGAGTCGGTCAGCACCATGAGCTCGGCCCTCCGCGCGCAACGCCATGAGTTCGCCAACCAGCTGCACACCATCTCCGGCCTCCTGGACCTCGGCGACACCGCACGCGCCGCCGAGTACGCGCACCGTCTCGTGGAGACCGGCCCCCTGGAGTTCCCGGTCGAGGGTCTGGAACGCCTGCCCGAACCGTACCTTCAGGCGTTCATCGGGGCGAAGGGCATCCGGGCCCGCGAGCGTGGTGTGACGCTGCGGGTCGGCGAGGACACCTTCATCCGGGGCTCCGTGAAAGCGCCGCACGACGTCACCACCGTGCTCGGAAATCTGATCGACAACGCCATCAACGCGGCCGTGTCCGGGACCCGTGTGGGGGGCCGCGCCGGCGGTGCCGACGGGGTTGGCGAGGGCGGTGCCGACGGCGCTGACGGCTCCGACGGCGAGCGGTGGGTGCGCGTGGACCTGCTGGACGAGCCCGGCCCGGAACCGCTCGACGGTTCTCCCCGGCTGGGGACGCTCCACGCCGTGGTCGCCGACTCCGGGGACGGGGTGGCCGAGCCCGACCGGCTCTTCGAGAAGGGCTACACCGCCTCCCGCGTCCCAGGGCACGGGCTGGGCCTCAAACTGGCGCTGGAACTCGCGCAGCGCCGGGGCGGCGAGGTGAGACTCCTCGACGCCGGAGGGCCGGGGTCCGGCAAGCACGACACCGGCTCCGGCGCAGTCTTCGCCGTCCGCCTGCCGACCGCCATGATGTTCACCACCACGTCCGGGGAGGACGCATGAGTCACGATTTCACCGTGCTGATCGTCGATGACGACTTCCACGTCGCCACGCTGCACTCCAACTACGTCCAGGCCGTGCCCGGGTTCTCGGTGGTGGGCCACGCCGGCAATGCGCAGCAGGCCCTGCAGGCGTTCCACTCACTGCGCCCCGACCTCGTGCTGCTGGACGTCTATCTGCCGGACGGCTCGGGGCTCGACGTGCTGCGCCAGCTGGACTGCGACGTCATGATGCTCAGCGCCGCGGCCGACGCGTTGTCCCTGCGGATGGCCTTCCGCCGCGGGGCCTTGGCCTATCTGCTCAAGCCGTTCGGCGGAGAGGAACTGGCTCAGCGCCTCCGGTCCTACGCGCGCTACCGGCGGCTGCTGGAGAAGACGACGGGCCTGGATCAGGAGGCCGTGGAGCGTGCCCGGCGGGCTCTGCTCAGCTCGGACGGACCGGCGGTGTCCTCACCGGCAAGGACCCGCAGCGCCACCGAACAGTCCATCCTCGAGGCCCTCGGCGGCGTCGAGAGCGGACCTGCCGGAGAGGCGCTGTCGGCGCTGGAGGTCGCGGAACGGGTCGGGGTGTCCCGTGCCACGGCGCAGCGGTACCTCTCCTCGCTGGCCGACGACGGCGCCGTCGAGATCCAGCTGCGCTACGGCACCACGGGGCGGCCGGAGCACCGCTACGCGCGGCGGGCGTGAGCGTCGCTCAGGCGACGTCCAGGCGGTAGACGAGCAGGCGGGCTTCCTTGTTGGGGGTCCACCAGTCACGCTCGGGGACGCGTTCGAAGCCCATCGAGCGGTAGAGGCCGTGGGCGCTCTCCCAGCTCTCGCCCGTGGTGAGGGAGACCGCGGAGATGCCGGGCCGGCGTCGCGCCTCCGCGAGGATGGCCTCGACCATGGCGCGGCCGGCGCCGCTGCGCTGCACGCCCGGGTCCACGACCAGAAGACGGAACTCGAGCTCACCCGCGCGGGCGATGTCCGACCACGCGTCGCCCTCGACCGCCAGCGTGACCGAGCCGATCACGGCGCCGTCGCGCTCCGCCACCCAGATCTCGGCCACCTCGGCACGTTCCGCGACCTTGCGGATGTGCTGGAGGTAAGGGAACTCGGGATCCGTGAAGTACCCCGCTGCGAGGTAGGCGTCCACCGTGATCCGGGCGATCTCCGGGTAGTCGGCGGGCAGGGCGGGGCGGATCAGAATCTCGGATGGCACCCATCAATGGTAGTCATTTCATGAAGTGCTCGCTTGACAACCGTGGCTAGGATGGGCCAATGGTGCCCAGTTTCACACTCCGCCCGCCCCTGCCGTCCGACGTCGAAAGCCTCGCCGCCCTTCATGTGCGCTGCTGGCGCGAGGCCTACGGGCACCTGCTCCCCGAGGAGTTCTTCACTGACGACCGCCTTGAGAGCCGACGCCGGCTCTGGACGATGCTGACCGCCTCGGCGGCCGCCGCACCGCAGTCGGCGCAGCCGGTCCAGTCAACCCAGACCAAGCCGGTCCAGACCATCAGGGTGGCCGAGGCGGCCGGCGAAGTGGTCGGGTTCGCGGGTGGGGGTGCGCCCCTCGACCCCGAGGAGGCCGCCCTCGGCCAGAACCTTTCGATGCTGTATCTGCGGCAGGACTTTCACGGCAGCGGCGCAGGTCAGGCCCTGTTCGACGCCGTGCTCCCGTCCGGCCCGGCCTTCCTGTGGGTGGCGAAGGACAACCCCCGCGCCCAGGCGTTCTACCGCCGGAACGGCTTCGTGCTGGATGGCACGGAGGACGTGCTGGAGGACTTCGGCGGGATCACGGAAGCGCGCATGGTCCGGCGCTGAAAACCCACGGTTCCGTGGTCCACCCACAGAAATTTCCGGGGGTGAACCACAGAACCGTGGGTCGGACGGCGGTGGGCCGGTCTAGAGCGGGAAGCGGGTCGCGTCCTCCAGGGCCCCGGCGCACGTCCAGGCTTCGAGCCGCTCCTCATCCGAGGGACCACCGTCGAGAGGGCTGCGGAGGTTCGGACGCCGCACCCAGCACCCGGCTTCCTCGGCCACGAGGGCTCCGGCGGACCAGTCGTGCTCGTTGAGGCCGCGTTCGCCGTAGCAGTCGTGGGTCCCGTCGGCCACGAGACAGAGGTCCAGCGCGGCCGAACCCAGCCTCCGCAGGTCCGCGAGACCGTCCATCAGCTGCGGGAGGGACGCGGCCTGCTCGGTGCGCACGCCGGCGTCGTACGAGAATCCGCTGGCCAGGATGCGGCCGCGGTGGCCCTCCGGCGGTCCGGTGAGGCGGCGCGGTTCCGGATTCCCGCTCGCGGCGTCCAGGAGCCACGCTCCCCCGCCGCGCGTCGCCCAGTACACCCGCCGCAGTGCCGGAGCGTCGACCACGCCGGCGACCCAGCTCCCGTCCGGGGCCGCGACGGCGACGCTCGTGGCGAAGTACACGATGTTGCGGATGAAGTTGGTGGTGCCGTCCAGCGGGTCGATGGACCAGCGGTAGCCGCTCGGGCTGTCCGGAGCCGTGGTGCCGTGCTCCTCCCCGGTGATGACGTCATGAGGCCGGTGCCGCGTGATGACGGCGCGCACGGCGTCCTCCGCCTGCCGGTCGAACTCGGTGACCCAGTCGTTGTCACTGGTCTTGTTGTCCGCGACGCCGGTCACGTCCTCCTGGCACAGCGTGGCCCGCTGTGCCAGGACGGCTGCACCGGCTGCGGCGGCTTCCCGCGCGACGGCGAGCAGTTCTTGCGTGGACGGCTGCTCGTGAGGGACGCCGCTCGGGACGTGCCGCTCACTCATCCCCGGACTCCTCCTGAAGATCCCCGGACGGCGTCTCCGCGGCGGCGGCCGTCTCCTCGGAGCCCGGCGTCTCCTCGGCCCCCTCGGCCTCTCCCCCATCCAGGCCCGCCGGGCCCTTCTCCAGGAGGATCCGGAACGCGTCCTCGTCCAGGACCGGGACCCCCAATTGCTCAGCCTTCTCCAGCTTGGAGCCCGCGGCCTCTCCGGCCACCACGTACGAGGTGTTCTTCGAGACCGATCCCGCGGCCTTGCCGCCACGGATGATGATGGCCTCCTTCGCCTGATCCCGGCTCAGGGTGGGCAGCGTGCCCGTGACCACGACGGTCAGACCTTCGAGGGTCTTCGGCATGGACTCGTCCACCTCGTCGGCCATCCGCACTCCTGCGGCGGCCCAGGCGTCCACGATGTTGACGTGCCAGTCGTCGGCGAACCACTCCTTGACCGCGGCGGCGATGGTGGGACCTACCCCATCCACGTTGGCCAGTTGCTCCTCTGAGGCCTCGCGGATCGCGTCCATGGAGCCGAAGGCAGTGGCCAGAGCACGGCTCGCCGTCGGGCCCACGTGCCGGATCGACAGCGCCACGAGGACGCGCCAGAGCGGCTGCGACTTGGCCTTCTCCAGCTCGGTGAAGAGCTTCTTGGTGTTGGCGCTCGGGCCGGCCGGCGACTTCGCCGTGCCTTGGGTCCAGAAGTACGGCTTCAGCTCCCAGACTCCGGTGCCCGCGCCCTTCACACGCTTCTCCCGCCAGACCTTCACCTCGCCCAGGGCGGCCCGCAGATCGGCGCCCGCCGTCTCCGAGGCGAGGTCGAACACGCGCGACTCGTCCGTCAGAACGCCAGGCCCGGTCGGCTGGACCAGTCCGCCGGTCCCCGCAGGGTCCGGTCCCGGGCCGGCCGTCAGGGCGAGCGCGGCTTCGTCGCCCAGGGCCTCGATGTCGAAGGCTCCACGCCCAGCCAGATGCGCCACCCGCTGGCGGAGCTGGGCCGGGCAGGAACGGGCATTGGGGCAGCGGAGGTCGACGTCGCCCTCCTTGCCCGGCGCCAGAGGCGTGCCACAGGACGGGCAGGTCTCCGGCATGACGAAGGCGTGCTCGGTGCCATCGCGCAGGGCGAGGACGGGGCCGACGATCTCCGGGATGACGTCACCGGCCTTGCGGAGCACCACGGTGTCACCGATCAGGACGCCCTTGGCCTTCACGACGTCCTGGTTGTGCAGGGTGGCCATCTCGACGGTGGAGCCCGCCACCTTCACCGGCTCCATGACGCCGTACGGGGTGACACGGCCCGTGCGGCCGACGTTCACCCGGATGTCCAGGAGTTTGGTGTGCACTTCCTCGGGCGGGTACTTGTACGCGACCGCCCAGCGCGGCACGCGGGAGGTGTGGCCGAGCTGGCGCTGCACGGCGAGCTGATCGACCTTGACCACGATGCCGTCGATCTCGTGGATGAGACTGTGACGCTTCTCCCCGTACTCGGCGATGAACCCGAGGACCTCCTCCAGCGTGTCCAGCACCTTGAAGTACGGGCTGGTGGGCAGGCCCCATTCCTGGAGCAGGGCGTAGAAGTCGGACTGGGACGCCAGGTCCAGACCTTCGTGGCGGCCGATGCCGTGCACGTACATGGACAGCGGGCGCTTGGCGGTCTCGGCGGGGTCTTTCTGGCGGAGCGAGCCGGCGGCCGCGTTCCGGGGATTGGCCAGCGGCGCCTTGCCCTGCGCGATGAGGATCTCGTTGTACTCATCGAACGCCTTGGACGGGATGAACACCTCGCCGCGGATCTCCACCTCGGCCGGGTGCCCCGTGCCGGAAAGCTCCCGCGGGATCTCCTTGATGGTCAGGACGTTGTGCGTGATGTCCTCGCCCGTGGTGCCGTCGCCACGGGTCGCCGCACGGACCAGCTTGCCGTCGCGGTACAGCAGGTTCACGGCGAGGCCGTCGATCTTCAGCTCGGTGAGCCAGCGCGGCGTCGCCAGTCCGAGGGTCTGCGTGCTGGCGAGCGTCTTCTCGACCCACGCCGTCAGCTCCTCGAGGGAGAACACGTCCTCCAGGCTGTACATGCGGCTCAGATGCTCGACGGCGGCGAACGCCGAGGACACCTCCCCGCCGACCTCCTGCGTGGGCGAGTCGTTCGACACCAGTTCGGGATGCAGCGCCTCGAAGCGCTCGAGGCGCAGATACAGCTCGTCGAACTCGGCGTCGCTGATGAGGGGCTCGTCCTCCTGGTAGTAGGCGTGCCGGTACCGGCGGACCTCATCCGCCAGGTGCTGGTACTCCTCACGGAGGGCCTCCGCCGGGGTGCCGCCGGAAGGCTCCACGACGTCGTCTTTCATCACGGGTGCCACGGGATTCTCGCTCACCCCTCCATCCTGCCACGCGGCACTGACATCGGAGGAGGGTGAAGTGCGGAGGGGACGGGAGACCCTTCGGCGCCTGCGCTCGAACGCCCGCGCCCCATCGCCGGCCTTCCGGTCTGCGAGGGGGCGCGGGCGTGCTCACGCAACAACGGCGCTGTCAGGGTCTCCCGTCCCCTCCACCCTTGCGTTCTCCAGGTTCAGGCCTCCGGGGGCAGCGCCACCTGGACCTTGCGGACCTTGCCGCGGGCGATGACGTATCCGCGGCCCGGGATGAACTGGTCCTTGATCCGGCCGAGGCTCGTGCTCAGGAGCGAGTCGCCGTCCATGTCGCCCGGGTTGAGCAGGATGCCGCGGCGGCCGGACTTGAACGGCTGTGCCAGCTGCCAGGCCGAGGACCAGGTGGACGTCTCGGACTCGGCCACCACCCACTGGCCCGACTTCACGGACTCGGTGACCAGACGGGCGAGGCCCGGTTCCGCCATGGAGTCCGTGAACTCGGTGAGGCCCTCGATGAAGAAGGCGACCCGGCCCGGCCGTTCCTGCGCGAACTCAAGCAGTTCGTCCACGCCCATCTCGACGTCGTCGGTCCCCACGAACGCCTTGTCCCACACCTTGAGCGAGCCGACGGCGGAGCGCCGGGAACCGAGGTAGACGGCGGTGCCGCCGGGATTGGCCTTCTTGTACGCATGCGCCAGGGTGACCAGGGCCGTGGTGCGGCCCGAGCCGGGAGGGCCGGACACCATGAGCGCGCCTTCGGTCGGCACCTGGGCCGAGGTGAGGGTCTCGTTGTCCACGCCGAAGGCCGCCATACCGGGGCTCGCCACCGGCAGGATGCCGAGATCGACCGACTCCGGCAGACGCTGGATCCCCGGCGCCTGCGGGATGCCGCGGCGGAGCATCGCCTCGCGGAGCTTCTGCACACCACGGGCCTGCAGCGCGAGGTTCGGGGTGCCGCCCAGCACGGCCAGCTGCACTTCCAGGCCGTCCAGCATGCCGCGGCCCGGAGGGGACGAGGCGTCGAGGACATCCTTCGGGGCATCCAGGGTGATGTAGTCGTCGACGGCGGACAGGCGCAGGATCAGCCGCTTCTGGATCGAGGCCAGCAGTGCGGTGGGCACGGACCCCGGACGGTCACCGGTCACCACCAGGTGGATGCCGAGCGGGCGTCCGTCCGTGGCGAGCTGGAGGAAGATCTCCCAGATCCCGGCGCTGCTGGAGTACTCGTACGAGTCCCGGAAAGCGCTGATGCCGTCCACCAGGACGAAGATCCGCGGCTCGTCCGGTCGTTCGGCGAGCTTCCGGTACTCCACGATCGTGGACGCCTTGACCTCGGAGTAGCGGCGCGCCCGCTCCTCCGAGACGTCCCGGAGCCAGCGGAGCAGACGGCCCACGCGTTCCTCGTCATCGCCGTCGATCACGGCGCCGACGTGGGGCAGGACTTCGAGCATCGTCAGACCGGCGGAGCCGCAGTCGATCCCGTAGACGTGCACGGGACCGCCGCGCGGCGTCACGGCGGCGGCCACGGCGATGCTGCGCAGCGCCGACGACTTGCCGGAACCGCCGGTGCCGAAGATCGCCATGTTGCCATCGCGGTCCGGCCGGTAGAAGACGAGCGGCTGGCTCTGGTGCGCCGCGTCGTCCCCGACGCCGAGCAGCAGTTCCTCATCGGTGAGCGGACCCTGGAGCTCGGAGAAGTCGTAGGCCGACTGGAGCACGGGCAGCCACGGCTTGCGGGGCGGCTCGATCGCGAGCAGATCCGCCGCTGCCTTGATGGTCTCCGTCATCCGGGCGATGTCGTTCGGGCCCGTGGGCTCCGGCTCCGGCTCGCGCAGTCCGGCGTCGACCTCCCACACGGCTCCCGCGCCGAAGTTCATCTCCACGATGTCGATCTGCGGGCGCGGCGGACGTTCCGTGGTCCAGCCGCCGGCGTAGCCGGTCTGGAAGCTCTGGAGCCGGCCGGGACCGGTCTTGGCGGCGGCACGGCCCGGGATCGCGGGGTCGAAGTACGCGGCCAGCGGCGTGCCGATCACGTCCGTGGCGTCGTCCTCGTCCGCCATGCGCAGCGCGACGCGGAGGTTGGTGTTGGCGCGCAGGCTGCCGCGGATCACACCGGAGGGCTGCTGCGTGGCGAGGATCAGATGCACGCCGAGCGAACGGCCACGCGCGGCGACGTCCACGACGCCGTCCACGAACTCCGGCATCTCATTGGCCAGGGCCGCGAACTCGTCCACGATGATGACCAGATACGGCGGCGCATCCGGGTCGGCCTCGCGCTGCATCGCCAGGAGGTCCTTGGCCTTCTTCCGGTTCAGCAGGTGCTCGCGGTAGTGCAGTTCGGCCCGGAGCGAGGTCAGGGCACGGCGCACCAAGTGGGGCGAGAGGTCGGTGACCAGGCCCACCGTGTGGGGCAACTGGACACAGTCGGCGAACGCGCTGCCGCCCTTGTAATCCACCAGGAGGAAACTGAGACGGTCGGGGCTGTAGGCCGAGGCCATGCCCATGATCCAGGACTGCAGGAACTCGGACTTGCCGGCGCCCGTCGTGCCGCCGACCAGGGCGTGCGGGCCCTCGTTCTTCAGGTCCAGGAACATCGGCTCGGAACCGGTGGAGCCCACCAGCGCGCGCAGCGTCCCGTTGTCCTTGCGGTTGGGGATCGCGGTGCTGTGGATGGAGTTGTTCTCCTTCCACCGCTCCCCCACGGCGTTCGCGGAATCCAGCAGCTCGCGGCCGAGGAGGTTCACGAAACTCACGCTGCGCGGCAGGTTCGAGTCGTCTTCGAGCGGCCGGCCGACGTCGACGACGGACGTCAGCATGCGGGCCAGCTGGGTCGCCAGCTCCTCATCGACGCTCTCGCAGCTCACGGGGTAGCTGTGCCGCCCCAGCCGGACCTGGCCGGTGGTGGCGCCCTGACCGCCGTCGACCACCATGAAGTCGCGGCAGGCCGCGGGCAGGGACTGCACGTCCGCGGCGAGCCACATGATGTGCACGCCGGTGTCAGCGCCGCGCTCCACCAGACGGGTCAGACGGCCACGGTCCACGGGGGCGTCGTCCTCGACGACCACCAGGACCTCGGGGACCACGGGTGCGGGCGGATCGACCAGATCGTCCTTGAGCTCGCCGCGCGGGGACGGGACCGGTTCCTTACGGCCCGCGGCCCGCTCGTCCACCAGGGCCTCCAGACGCTCCAGGAGAGCGGTTCCGGCGGCCTGACCGGCGGCGAGGTGATCGCCCGGGAGCGGGCTGTGACCCGAACCCACGTGCGGCAGCCACTTGAGCCACGCCCAGCGGTCCTTCGACCGCGTGGAGGTCATCGCCGCGATCACGACTTCGGCGGGCGAATGCAGGCCCACCAGCTGGACGACCAGGCCGCGGGCGACGTCGTCCATCACGTGGCGTTCGCCGGCCACGCCGAACGAGCCGGAGTGCCGGAGCTGGGAGACGAGCGGGACGCCGTCGATCGTGGAGTAGTACGCGATCGCCTCCTGGATCTCCCGGGCGTAGACCGCTTCGGTGTCCCGGTCCTGGGGCTCCTCGATCTCGACGCGTGACGGCGCCGTGCCCAGCCCCAGGCGCAGGGAGAGGAAGCCGCGGTGCTCGGTGCGGTGGGTCCAGAGCAGTGGGCCCAGACGGTAGATCGCGTCCACCGTGTCCGCGACGGAGGGCGTCTCCTGCAGGCGGACCGAACGCTCCACCTTCTGCAGTTCCGTCATCTCCGAACGGAACTGGTCCATCCCCTCACGGAACTGCCGCAGCTGTTCCTTGAAGCGCTTTCCGGAATGCCGCTTCTGCTCCCACCAGTGCCCGATGGCGAAGAGCGGCATGAGCGCCATGAAGACCACGCTCGTGATGTTCTGCGTGATGGCGAAGAGCGCCGCGCCCATGAACAGCGGCAGCATCATCATGAGGATGGGGAACGGTTCCTTCTCCCGCGGCTGCGGACCCTTGGGCGGGACCTTCTTCCGCACGGGGAAGCGCGCCACGACGCGCGGGGACCGGTTGAAGTCCACCATGGGCTGGGTGGCGACGGCTGCCTGGTTCCGCTGCACCGTGATGATGGAGATGGTCGTGTCGCCCAGGGTGATCGTGTCCGAGGACCCCAGGACGGCACGCGTGACGGGCAGCCCGTCCATGAGCAGGCCGTTGGCGGAGTTGGTGTCCACCACTTCCACGGTCTCGCCCACCAGGATGCGGGCGTGGCGCTTGGAGGTCAGCGGGTCGCTCAGTCGGATGTCGCTGTCGCGTCCCCGGCCGATGTAGCTGGTGCCGGACGGCAGCGGGAACTCGCGTCCGGCGTCGGGCCCGGACAGGACACGCAGGGTCGCGACGGCGGGACCGCCGGCCTGCTGATGGGTCGCGAAGGCCTGGCTGACCGGGGCGATCGAGACGGCGGAGCCGGGCCTCAGACCCGACTCGAGCAGCTTGGCGTCCGGGTCCAGGACCTGCCCGCGCATGGCGCCGCCCACATAGGACTCCTCGACCAGCAGGCTCATCCGTCCGGGGTCGGACGGGTTGGGCCGGTCAGGGTCGGCGAGCCAGAGTTCACGGGCGATGTCCGAGACGGTCGCGCTGCCGTCGACGGTGACGGCCAGGTCCTTGCTGTCGAGGTCTCCGCGTCGGAGTGTCAGGCGGAGTTTCACTCGCCGGCCTCACCTTTCATCTGTTCGAGCAGGGGCAGGTCCGCGGCGGTCACCAGGTGCGAGGTGACCGCGTGCTCCACGAGGCGCGCGCGGCGGTTCATGGCGAGTTTGCCGCCGCCGCCCCGCAGCCCGGCGACTCCCACGCGGTCGAGTTTGTCGCACACGTTGTCGAGCTTGCGGTTGAAGCGTGTGAGCGCCCATCCGAGCCGACGGGCGGCTTCGGCCGAGCTGGGGATGGCGCTGAACCCGGTGCCCTCGCGGCGCAGCATCGGCTCGGCGAGCGCGACGATGATGGCCTTCTGGGAGTCCGTGAACACCACCGGGCCGATCGTCGTCTCACCGTCGGCCTCCGGGTCCTTGGCCTGGTGCCGGAAGGCCGGGCTGTTCTGATGCACGGAGAACTCGTAGGTGGTGGGACCGGCGGTGAAGACCACCGTGGTCAGTCCGAACACCAGCGGGATCCGCGCCCCGGGCGCGAGCCAGGCCTGCATGCCGCCCGACCCGTCCGCGATGGTCGCCGAGATCATGGAGCCCACGTTGCTGAGCCACCAGATCCCGTCGTAACGGGCCACCTCCAGGAAACGGCGGTGCAGGTACGGGTTGTCATCGATCGCGAGGTCGCCCTCACGCCCGATCACGAACACCTCCTCCGGAACCGGTTCGAACCACTCCCCGCAGTAATCGATGGAGAGTTCCCTCACGGGCTCCTGCCCTGCCTCGATCATCCTGTACTCCTCACGCTTTCAGTCCCCCGCTGCACGTTCATTCGGGCCCCGCATTCCTGCCCCGTATTCCGGCCCCGTATTCAGGCCCCCGCTCAGGGGACGCAGACCTTCGCCGAGTCGGAATCCCCGCTGGAACTGGAGCCGTCGGTGCGGACCACGATCACCTGGATGCAGGTGGGCTGCCCCGCCGTCGGCTTCACCCGGACGTTGTTCTGTTCGGCTTTCACCCAATCCCCCTGTTTGGTGGCGGAAATGGTGCGCCACTTATAGGTGTCGCCCGCTCTCGGGTCCGGGTTGCTCCAGGAGAAGAAGAGCTTTCCCGAGCCGTCCGGACTGCCGCTGAGGTTCCGCACATCGGCCACCGTGCCGTCGCCCAGAGGGTCCACCGGCTTGGCCGTCGACCCGCCGGAGAGCCCGGAGGTGCTCGACTGGCTGGCAGCGTCCGTGGAGCGGTCGCGGCCCTTGCCGCCGCCCTGGTTCAGCACCACCACGAGCACGACGGCGAGCCCCAGCAGGAGCGCGCCGGCCACCACGCTGATCCACAGCTTGGCGCGGCTGCCGCCCTGGCCGGCGTCGTGCGGCTGCGGCGAACCGGTCCACTGCTGGCCGGTGTCCTGGCCAGCGGTGTTCAGCTGGCCCGTGTGCTGCTGGCCGGTGGTCCCTGACCCCTGCATGCCGCGGAGCAGGGTGGCGCTCGTGGCGTCGTCCTCGCGGGTCCGTTCCCAGGCCGCAGGGCCCACGGGTCCCGCCGTGCCACCCGACGGTGTGGCGGGCGTGCCCCCGTGGTAGCCGTAGGGAGCACTCCCCGGGGCGGCGCCGCCCTGCGCCGCCGGGCCGCCGGACGTGCCGGGGACCGTGCCCGTGGACCGCATCATGGTGGGGTCCTCGGGCAGCGTCTGGTTCGGCGCCGTGTAGTTCGGGGTGGTCCGGTTCGGTGCCGTCCCGTCCCCCGAGGTGCCCGTGCTGCCCGTCCTGCCACTGGAGCTGTCCGGATCGATCACGGAGATCCCGCGGAGCCGGGTCGCCTCGACCTCCTCGTCCGAGTGGGAGTCGTCCTGGATGGGATCGCCCATCACCTCGAACGCGGTGACGGACAGGCTCAGTTCGGCCTGGATGCGCTGCAGCGCCAGACCGAACGCATACGCCGAGGGGTACCGGGCGGCCGGGTTCTTGGCCATGGCCGTCGCGAGCGCCAGTTGCAGGGCCTCCGGCACATCGGCGCGTCCCAGCCGCGGCAGAGGCGTGTTGCTGATCCGGTTGATCATCTCCGCGTTGGAGTTGTCGGCGCCGGGGACGGCGAACGGAGAATGCCCTGCCAGGAGGGTGTACACGGTGGCGCCGAGCGCCCACACGTCCACGAGCACCCCGTCGGTGGAGCTGGAGGCGAAGCTCTCCGGCGGCGACCACGGCACGGACATGGCGCCGTCGTTGCCATCCTCCTCCGGATCCCCGCCGATGATGCCGGAGATGCCGAAGTCGGTGAGGGCGGGACGGTTGTAGTCCGTGACCAGGATGTTGGCGGGCTTGATGTCCCGGTGTGCGATGCCGGCCCGGTGGGCCGTCTCCACGGCCGAGGCCACCTGGATGCCGATGG
This sequence comes from Arthrobacter sp. Y-9, assembly GCF_029690065.1. NCBI lineage: Bacteria > Bacillati > Actinomycetota > Actinomycetes > Micrococcales > Micrococcaceae > Arthrobacter > Arthrobacter sp. Y-9. The sequence continues at coordinate 1,108,360 of NZ_CP121463.1, read as the reverse complement.
CGAGAGCCTCCTGCAGACGGAAGCGCTCCTTCCGGTAGCGGAGGTCCAGGCTCGGCCGGGAGCAGTACTCCATGGCCAGGTAGGAGTGTCCGTCCGGCGTGATGTCCGCTTCGTAGATCGTGACGATGTACGGGTGCGTGGACAGCTGTGCCATCAGGTTGGCTTCGGACTCGAAGGCGCGCCGGGCGCCTTCGGTCTTCAGACCGGCGTGGAGGACCTTGACGGCCACCTGCCGGCGCGGCCTGTCCTGCTGGTACAGGTAGACGTCGGCAAAGCCACCGGATCCGAGGACCCGGACGTAGTTGAACCCGTCGATCCGGGGCGGCGGGGCAGCGGGGCGTTTACGGCTCACGGGAGATCCTCGAAGACGATGTAGACCTGGTCACCGAGCTCGGCGACGTCGCCGCTCAGCACGAGCGCCGTCTCCGCCTGGCCGAGGCGGCGCGGGGACTGTCCGTCCCGCAGCAGCACCGTGCCGTTGCTCGAGTTCAGATCGCACAGCACCACGTTCCAGCCTTCCAGCCGGACCTCGGCGTGCGAACGGGAGATGTCCCTCTTGGGACTGTCCACCTGCACGAGGTGGGGCATGTCCCCGCCGGAGACCCGGGAGACGGACGGCTGACGGCCCAGGATCACGTTGCGGTCCAGCACCACGGTCTCGCCGCTGGGCAGCCGCAGCCGGCCGAGCGCCGGGCGCGGAACGCTCGCGGCGTCGCCGGCGATCTGCTCCTCGCAGATCATGCAGTGCGTCCGGGTTGGCGGGTTGGCGTGACCCCGGAGGCACATCCGCGCCAGGACCCGGGGTCCGTTGGCGGGCGCTTCCGGAGCGGCTTGGGGGGCGGCCTGAGGAACGCCCGCGGGCAGTTCACTGCGGAACACCGTGTGCCCGTCGTGATCCGGATCGTCGCCTTGCGGCGCTCCCGGAGGGAACGACGGCGGCGTCGGCGGCAATGGAGGCGGTGAGGCCACTCCGCCGGGAGACTGCGCCGGAGTTGGGACCGCAACCGGCGCCACGACCGGGGCCGGACCTCCGGAACGCGCCCAGGGCACCTCGTCGATGAGGGATTCCTCGGCCTCCGCGGACGGCAGGAGGGTGTTCTGGGACTCGTCCTGGCCGGCCGGACCGGAGGAAGGCTCCGGGGTCTCCGCCGGCGCCGGGTCCTGGTCGGCGCCGTGGCCGTCCGGGGCGGCGTTGCTGGACCCGGTGCCGGTTCCGTTGGCGTCCGCCGTGGCGTCCGGTTTCTTCACGCCGTCTGACGCCTCTGCGCCGTCTGACGATTCCGCGCCGTCCGGCGTCGACAGGAACTGATCCCAGAGGTGATCGTAGGTGGTGGTGAGGTCGTTGGGCGCGTCGGCATCATGATGGTGCGCCGGAACGTCGCCGGAATGCTGCCCGGAGGCAGCCTCCGGGCCCTCGCCCGCGTCCCCGTCGCCCGTTGCCTGGGCTTCCTCGTCCGAGACCACGACGGCACCGTCCAACGAGGCACCGTCCGCCTGGGCGTCATCCAACGGCGCGCCGTCGCCCTGGCCGGGCTCGTCCCCGGCCTCGTCTTCCGACGCGTCCTGGTCGGCCTCGGCGTCCACGGAGTCTCCCGCGTCCGAGTCCTCGCGCGCCGCCCGCGCCCCCAGAAGCTCCGTGGCCAGGCTGTCCGTCTGGCCGTCGAGGCTGTAGGAGGGCTCGTCGTCGTCCTCGTCCGACGAGGGGTCCCAGGAGACGGCCGACTGCGGCGCGGGTGAGACACTCGCCGACGGGTTCCACGACGGCGCGGGCGCGGCGAAGAGCGGCGCGTCCACCGTGTCCTCGTGCGCCGTCGCGGGCAGATCCTCCGCGGCAACATCGCCGGAAGCTTCACCCGGCTCCTCGGCCACCGGAAGTTCGCCGACCACCAGGACGGACGCCGTCACGACGCCCGCGTCGAGCGGCATCCACGGATCGTCGTCCTCGTCCGACGGCTCACCGGCGCGGATCTCGAAGGTGTCGCTGGACGGCAGGGTGCGCTCGTTCCAGGTGGTCACCCCGCGGCCGTGCACCTCGTGGCCGCTGCCGTCGAGGGTCCGGACCTGCAGATCGCCCCGGAGGAACACCCGCAGGGAGTCCCGGTGATCGACCACTGCGAAATCGGGAAGGCCGGTGACCGAGGTCCCGAACGAGCGGGTGACCTCGTTCAGCAGCTGGTCCACGGACGGGTTGCGGCCCAGGAGCTCCCAGAGCTGCTGGATCCTCTCGGTGCCGGAGTCCGGGGACACCACCACCGCGATCCCATTGCGCAGGACGTAGAGCCACGGCCCCTGCCGGTAATGATTGGTGTTCATTCTTCCTCCCCTGACGCCGCGGCGGGCGCGGCGCTCTCCTCGCGGAGCGCCAGGAGCTCCCGCGGCAAAGTGTCCTCAGTCTCCGCGTCGATGCGGGGAGAGGTGGTCAGTTCGCCGTCGTGGGCGAAAGCGTCGACCACCACCACGCTGACATTGTCGCGGCCGCCGTTGCGGAGTGCGGCCTGGATCAAGGCGTCCGCGGCTTCCTGCGGGTCGAAGGTGCTCTGCAGGACGCGCCGGATGAACTCGTCGGAGACCTCGCCGGTCAGCCCATCCGAACACACCATGACCCGGTCGCCGTCCTCGATCGGCAGGAGCCAGTAATCCGGTGCGCCGCCGTCGCCGCTGCCGAGTGCACGGGTCACCACGTGACGGCGCGGATGCCGTAGGGCCTGCGTGGCGGAGATGGAGCCGTTGTCGATCAGTTCCTGAACCTCGGAATGATCCACCGTCACGCGCTCGAACGTGCCCCGGCTGAGCCGGTACGTCCGGGCGTCTCCGACGTTGAACACCAGCCAGTACGGCTTCTGGTTCTGTTCCACCACCGCGACGCCGCTCAGCGTCGTCCCGGCGCGACCGGAACCCTGCTGGCGGATCGCCAGATCGGCTTCCTGGAGAGCCTCCTGCAGACGGGTCACGTCCACGTCGCGGTTGCCTTCCGGGGTGGCCAGGCGCTGGGCGAGCGTGCGGACGCAGATGCCGCTGGCGATCTCCCCCGCTTCGTGCCCGCCCATGCCGTCCGCCACGGCGTAGACGGGGTCCTGCGCGATGAGCGAATCCTCGTTCAGCTCGCGGCGGAGACCCCGGTCCGTGCCGAAGCCGGCGGTGAGGGTGAGAGGCCCGGCGTCGTGGGCCGAGGCGAAATCAGAGGGGACTTCAGAGATCATGGTGTGCTCAGCTTAAAAGTCCGGTCCCCGAATTTCACAGTTGACCCGGGCCGGACGAAACGTGCCTCGCCCGCCACGAGGCGGACCAGGGTGCCGTCGGCCAGCATTTCACCACTGCCGTTGGTCGACTGGCGGTCCGTGACCCAGGCGCCGCCCGAGGCCGGGACCACCAGGAGGTGGGTCTTCGAAATGGACCGGCCGGCATCGTCGAGTGCCAGCAGACGCAGACGCTCCTCCCCGGCCCGGGCGGTCGGGTTGCGCCCGATCAGGACGCCCTCCTCGAGCGGGACCTGCGCGCCGTCGTCGAGCAGAAGGACCAGGGAGTCCTGCTGACCGGCGGCGCCGGACGGCAGGTGGGCGCGGAGCATCGTCTCCCCGTGGTCGGCGGGCGCCGCCGGAGGGGCGAACTGCTGCTGCGGCGGGGCGAACGGCGCCGGCTGGCCGTACTGGGGCTGACCGTACTGCTGCTGACCGTACTGCTGGGGGTCGGGCTGCTCGGGCTGCGCGGGTTCCCCGAACTGTGCCGGGAACGGCGCCTGCGGCACCGGCGGGACCTGACGGCCCTGCGGCTGCGGGGCGGCCGGACCAGGCTGAGGAACGACGACGGGCGTGACCGCCTGCTGCTGTGCCGGCTGCTGCTGCGCCTGCTGAGGGGTCTGCTGAGCCTGGCCGTGCGCGGCCAGCGGCGACACCACGGGGCGGACGGCGGGCAGGTCGAGCGTCGGGTAACTGTGCGTTCCCGCGATGCCCTCGGTGGTCACGGGGTTGCGTCCGGCACGGACGTCGAAGACCAGCGTGCGGGCGACCTTGTCATGCCAGCCCTGCTGGCGTTCATTCGGATCCCAGGCGTTGGACACACCCGCCACGATCAGCCACACGAAGGACACGATCGAGCCGATGCCTCCGACGACCTGCACCACTCCGGCCGGTGCGAAGAACGACATGATGCCGCCCACCAGGGCGAACAGGATGTTGGGCGCCAGCAGGACGAGCCACCGCAGGAACACCGCTCCCGCGCCCGGGGCATATCCCTCGAGCTCGGTGGTGCGGATGCCGAAGATGGCGTTGCCGAGCGAGTTGCCGCTCCGGGCCTCCATGATCCACATGGTCACCACATACGCCAGCCAGATCAGCACCGCGAGGCCGGACATGATGACGGCGAAGATCACGTCCTCCTGGCTCGGCCCGAGATTGGCGGAGCCGGCCAGACCGTTCTTCAGGAGTGCTGCCGTGCCCACCGAGAGCAGGACGCCCGCGATGATGCCCGGCACCGCCAGGTCGATCAGCTTGGAGAAGAGCCGCTTCGCCGCACCCGCGCGGACCACGGGCTGCGTGGCCGGAAGCTGGTCAGGATGCTGGGCGACGATCCCCGGGCTCGAGGACTGCCACGGACCGCCCTGCGGGGCGCCGCCCGGCTGCTGAGGGTGCTGCACGCCGTTCCTCAGCGCCGCCCGGTTGCTCAGGGACGTGCCGCAGGCGAGGCAGAACCCCGCTCCGGGGGTGAGCTGTTGCTGACACTGGGGGCAGCGTTCAACATTGATGCTCATTGCCCTTCTCCTTTACTGCGTCGTACCTTCTCCAGGAGGCCCCGAGGGCCGGATTCCAGGACCGTGCGTGCTTCCACCAGCAGCGAGCGAGGCGAGAACCTGGCCCGCTGGCGGCGCCAGAAGCCCATCCCCTCGGTCATGCTCGTCAGGGACTGGTCCACATTCTCCCAGTACGCCCGCACTTCCTCCTCGGCCGGTTCCCCGGCGCCGAACACGGCCGCGTCCGCACGCTGAGCGAGCAGCACCGTGCCGGGCGCCGCACTCGGGAAGGACTCGCCCACCAGGGAGGACGTTTCACGGCGCGTGGCCTTCGGGTCGACGGGCGCGCCGAGATCCGTGGCCAGGCTGACCACCTCGCTCCAGCCTCCCGAGAACCGCTGGGCCGGCGGCCCTTCGAGCGCCCGCTTCTTGCGCCGGCGGCTCTTGAGGACGGCGATCACCACCAGGGGCAGCGCCAGGATCAGCACCGGGATGGCCGCGAGGCCGATCGTGGCGAGGATGGGGCCGAGGACGGACCAGAAATCGTTCTTCTTCTGGTCGGCGTCGGCGGCCTCGGGCTGGGAGTCCGGCGGCAGCTCGGCCGGCTCCTGCGGCGGGGGCGGCGGCTGCAGGACCTGCGGCTTCGGCTTGGAGTTCTTCTCCGGGTCCGGCGGAATCGGGACGTTGTCCTTCGGCGGCGTCGGATCGAACGGGATCCAGCCGGCGCGGTCGAAGTTGACCTCGACCCAGGCGTGCACGTCCTTGCCCTTGATCTGGATGTCCCCACCGCCGTTCTGCGGGCTCTTGGGGTCCGGGTAGAAACCCATCACCACGCGGGCGGGGAGACCCAGCTGACGGCAGATCAGCGCCATCGCGGAAGCGTACTGCTCGTCGTCGCCCAGCATCTGCTTGGCCGTGAAGAGCGTCGTCAGACGAGCCGCACCATGGCCGGACAGGCTGGGGACCTGGCCCTCCGTGACGAGCCCGTTGCTGAACGCGCCCTTGGTCCGGAAGTATGCCTCGATCTGACGCACCCGGTCGATGTCCGTGGGCGCGTCCCCGGCGATCTGGTCCGCCTTCTGTGCGAGCGCCTGCGGGACCCCCTGCGGCCTCGGCAGCGTGTCCGCCGCCACGCGGTACTGCGTCAGCTGGCCGTGGCTGAGCGTGGGAGGGACCTGCACCTGCACGGTGTAGTGGTCCCCCTTGCCCAGGCCGAGCGTGCTGATCGCGGTGTCCGAGCCGGAATTGAAGTACAGGCCGCTGCCGGCCGCGCTTGAGACCGGGAAGTCGAACCCGACCGTCCGGGTGCCGCCCGGCACGAAGTACCCCTGGTACTCCCCCACCGTCACATCGATCGTGTAATCGGAGGTGCCGTCGCCCGTGGGCGCTTGGGGGTTCAGCGCGCGGGCGTCACCGACCTTGCTGAAGTTGCCGGTGCCGTTCGGGTCCACGTTGTAAACCGTGCCGTTGTAGCTGTCCAGGGCTGCGAGGCGCACCCTGCCGTCCTTCGGCAGGCCTTTGACCTCGAAGAGCGTCTTGTCCTTCTGGTCCTTGACCATGGTGCGGAAGCTCGCCAGCGGCGTGATGTAGTTGCGCGGGTCGAACGGCGGGACCACGACGTCGCGCAGCACCTTCCGCTCGGTGGTCGCCGTCACGGCCGGGGACGCCAGAGCCGTGACGACCACGGCGCCGGCCACCACCGCGGCGCCCAGCGCCAGACGGTTGAATCGCGCCCGGCGCACGGCGCCGGCGTCGTGCTCGGCTCCCTTGGCGACGATCCGCGCCTCCACGCTGCGCAGGCGGGAGCGGCGCCAGGAAGCCCAGATGAGGGCCCCGACGCCGAGTGCGACGCCGCGCGGCACGGTCAGGAAGCTCGCATTGGTGCTGAAGGCCACTCCGACCACGAAGAGCGCGAGGACGGGCAGCAGGGGCCAGAGCGCGCTGCGGAGCCGCCAGGTCAGCAGACCGGCCGCCACGGCGCAGAGGAGCCCGGCGAGGAACGGGACGACCAGCATGTCATCGGCCACGCCGACCGGGACGCCGACGGTCAGCATGTCCTTCCACGAGAACACGATGCCGAGCAGCAGCGTGCGCAGGGAATCCAGGCTCGGCAGGACACCGAACAGGGCCTGCGTGGGGGTCGCGAGGGCGCTGCCGAAGAGGAAGTAGACCAGGACGCCGGAGCCCGCCGTCGCCAGCAGACCCATCTTCAGGCGATGGCTCAGGACCGCGACGCCGAGACCCAGCGCGACACCGCCCAGGCCGGCCACGAGGTACCGCGGGTCTCCGCCGTAGCTGAGGTGCAGGCCGAGGACGCCCAGACCCAGCAGCAGGAACAGGGCCGCTGCGTCGACGAGGTCCTGCCAGGAGGGGAGCCCCTGCCGGCCGAGGATGCGAGTGGTGGACGCGGTGCTCATGCGACCGCCTTTCGCAGAACGAGAGCCAGATCGTCGAGACCGCCCAGGGTGAGCACGGTCAGATCGGCGATGATGGCGCGGGACGGCGCGGCCCCGGGCTGGATGCGGATCGCCATGGCGCGGACCCCGGGCAGGACGGACGCCGCGCAGGAGCGCAGCTGAGCCGGGGTCACATGGCTGCCGACCACGAAGAAGACGACCGATGCGTTCGGCACCCGGTCGGCCAGTCGGCGGGCGAGGTCCACGGCGTCCCGGCGGCCGGTCATGCTCTGGAGCCTGGTCGCGTCATCCAGCATGGTCCGCCCGGTGGCACAGCGGAGCGGCCCGCGCTGGGTGAGGATGTCCAGTTCGCGCTGTTCCACGAGCGCCTGCCGGCCCACGGAGCAGGCCACGGAGATGGCGAGTTCGAACTCGAGTTCGGTGGCGTATTCGTCGAGGTTGGCCGAGAGGGCGATCGCCAGATGCGCGCGGCGGGTCTCCTCGAACTGGCGGACCATGAGGGTTCCCAGGCGGGCCACGGTCTTCCAGTGGATGTGGCGGCGGTCATCGCCCGGGGCGTACTCCCGCAGGGCGTGGAAGGACACGTCCGTGTTGGAGAGCTCCTTGGTGGTCATGCCCTCCAGGTCGCGGATGAAGCCGGCGGCCGGACTGCCCAGCGCCACCGTGCGCGGGTGCACGAAGAGCTCCACCGGGTCGGTCCAGCGAATCTGGCGCTTGAGGAGGTGGAAGGGATCCGCCCGGACGGAGACGGCCGGTCCGACCATGATCACCTGACGGCGGTTCGTGGGGATGCTGAACAGGTCCTCGTGCAGTTCCTGGGGACGGAGCCGCGGGATCGGGAAGCTGGCCACCGCACGGCCCACAGGAAGTTCGAGGGTCGAGTGCATGACCGGCCGCGGAGCCGTGTTGATCACGGAGATGCCGCCCACGGCGTTGTCCCCCACTGCCACGCGGGTGCGTGTCAGATCGAGCGTCACCTGGTAGGAGGACCGTCCCACGATGAACGCGCAGCTCGCCACGAGCAGCACGCCCAGGAGGAGCCCGAGCGCGGCGGCCTCCTGCCAGCCGAAGGAGATCGCGAACCACGCCATGCACGCGACGAGCGCCAGGCAGGCCCAGCCCAGGGGCGTGATGACCGAGACCACGGGACCCACGCGGCGGACCAGGACGTCACGGACCCGGCCGACCACGGGACCGCAGACGTCCACGATCACCCGCCAGGCCTGCCGGAGGACGGACACGGGACGGGCGGTGACGGTCCGGAACCCGGCGAGTGCCTCCGCGGTGGTGTCCTTGCCCGCAGGCCGGTTCGGGCGCGGCGCTTTGGCGGCGCCGGAGGCCTTACCGGCGCGAGCGGCTTTCCCCGGGCGCCGGGCACCACGGGGCGGGCGCGACGGCGACGGGCCGGATCCGCCGGCCTGTGCCGGATTTCCAGAAGCCTGCGCCGCTGCTCCAGGACCCTGCGCCGGCGGGGCGGAGGGCTGAGGCGGCCTTGTGCCGGCCGCGGGCCTCCGAATGGTCCGGTCGTCCCCCGGGGGCGGCGGGGCGCCCTGATCCTGGGCGCGCCGGGCCTCCCGCGCTGCGCGCCGCGATGTGGGGGCGTTCTCGCTCATCTGTGGTGTGCCTTCAACTCCGTAGGGGCGGTCATGTCGTGGCCGTGGGAACGGCGGAGGGTCAGGCCCTCTGCTGCGGCGCGGCGATCTCGGTCAGAACGCGGGAGATCACCTGCTCCTGGGTCGCCCCGGAGAATTCGGCCTCCGGGTCCATGACCAGACGGTGGGTCCACACCACGGGGGCCAGTTCCTTGACGTCGTCCGGGAGCACGAAGTTGCGGCCCTGCGCGGCGGCCCAGACCTTGGCCGCCCGTACCATCGCGAGGGCGCCACGTACGGACACTCCCAGACGGGTCTGCGGGGCGTTGCGGGTCTCCTCAGTCAGCCGCGAGATGTAGCCGAGGACTGCCGGATCCACGTGGTTGGTGGAGGCCAGATCGGCCATGTCCGCGATCGCCTTGGTGGTGATGATCGGGGTGAGGGCCTTGGACCGGTCCTTGAGGCTCGCGCCGCTCAGCAGTTCCACGGTGGAGTTGTGGTCCGGGTAGCCGATGCTCGTCTTGATCAGGAAGCGGTCCAGCTGGGCTTCGGGGAGACGGTACGTGCCGGCCTGCTCGATCGGGTTCTGCGTGGCCAGCACCATGAACGGGCGCTTGGCCTCGTAGGTGACGCCGTCCACGGTGACGCGGGACTCCTCCATGACCTCGAGGAGCGCGGACTGCGTCTTCGGGGAGGCACGGTTGATCTCATCGGCCAGCACGATGTTGGCGAAGACCGGACCCTCGTGGAAGTTGAACTGCTGCGTCTTCTGGTCGTAGATGTTCACGCCCGTCACATCGGATGGCAGCAGGTCCGGGGTGAACTGGATGCGGTTGTGCGTCCCCTGGACACTCGCGGCGAGAGCGCGCGCCAGGGAGGTCTTGCCCGTCCCCGGGGCATCCTCGAAGAGCACGTGGCCCTCCGCGAGCATGCTCATGACCGTCAGCCGGATGACGTGCTGCTTGCCCAGCACCGCCTGGCCGACGTTGGCCACGAGTTTCTCGAAGGTCCCTGCGAACCACGTGGCCTGCTCGGTGGTCATCGTCATGATGCTGTGTTCCTTTGTGTCGAGTGAATCTGTTGGGGAGTGTAGCGGGCCTGGGCGTTTTCCCGATGGACGGTGCAGGCCAGGTGGACAGAGACTAGCAACGCACGTTTCCGGACACCACCCGCACGGTGTCGGCGCGGACCCAGCGGTCCGCGTAGCCGTTGCCGGTGATGTGGTACCAGCCGGAGCCTCCGAAGGGGCTGCCACAGCGGTCCACCGGAACGTCATTACCGGTGTGCAGCCACGGCCACGGGGCATCGGTGCCGCCACCGCTGGCCCGGCCGTAGCAGGACTTGGGCGGCCCGGCGCTGTACCCGGTGCGTCCGTTCTGGCCACCGGTCGCCTCCGTGCAGCTGTTCACGGACGAGGCGGTCACGGAGACTTTGTTCTGCGGCGGCGGGGTGGGATCGGCGCCGGAGGTCGCCGAGTCGCTGCCCCAGGCTCCGCAGTCGTTGTTGCCGTCGGTGCCGTTGCAGGCGATGACCCGTAGCGTCCAGGTCTTGGCGAAGCCACCGGTGTTGATGTCGAAGCGGTTGGTGAGCCCCACGTTCTGCCAGGCTCCCCCGTTCACGCTGACGTGGTAGCGGTTGATCACGCGGCCATTGTCGTTGGGCGTGGTCCACGTCCAGTGTGCCGACGTGTCCCCCACCTTGGACGTCCTGCCGGTGACGGTGGGCGCCGCAGGCGGACCGTACACCACCGCGTGACCGACATTCTGCGCGTCGCCCGCGATGGCGCTCTTCGTGGAGTGCGCGATGATGTTCACCGTCACGTCCTTGCCGGTGGGCTGTCCGTGGATGACGCCACCACCCGCGGGGATGGGTCCGCTGCCGTACGCCGTCCGCCATTCGTAGCTGATCTCCGAGGAGGTCGAGCCGTTACGGGCGGCAGGCGTCAGCGGGCTGAAGGTCACCTTGAGGTCGTCCCCATTGCCCGGAGCCGTCACGGAACCGTTCGTGACGGTGCCCGGCTTGCCGGCGGCCCGGACGGCGTTGGACTGGGGGCTCGTGGCTCCCTTGCCGGCCTTGTTCGTGGCGCTGACCGTGAAGCTGTAGTCCGCCTCGGAGTTCTGCATGGTGACGTTCGCGCTCGTCTGGTTGCCGGGCACGCTGAGCGTCTTCACCACGGCGCCGCCCTGATAGGTGGTGAGGGTGTACGCGGTGATGGCGGCGCCGTTCGTGTCCGGAGCGGTCCACTCCACGCTCAGCTGGCTCTGGCTGCCCACGGAATCCGTGGAGCTCGCGCGGGGCGCCAGTGGCTGGGCGGGAACGCCCGCGGGTGTCTCGGCCGTGGAGTAGGCGCTGAACTCGCTGGGCTCGGGCGCCTGGTTGGAGGCCCGCACCCGGAACTTGTAGGCGACGCCGTTCTTCAGGCCGGTCCAGACGGTGCTGGTGCCCTTCAGACCCGGCTTGCTGGAGACCCCGTCCAGGGCGGGCGGGGAGATCTCGAGCTCGTAAGAGCTGACCGGCGACCCCTTGGTCACGGCCGGCTGCCAGGCGACGGAGATCTGCTTGTCGCCGAACTTCGTGGTCGGCGGGTTCGGCTGCTCGGGACGGGTGTCCGGACGCACCTCGGCCGACGGCGCGGACGCCTGGGATTCGCCCACCGCGTTGGTGGCCGTCACGGTGAAGTGGTACTTCACATTGTTGGTCAGGCCGTTCAGGGTGCAGCTGTTCGCCGGGCACTGCTGGGTGAAGCCACCCTCGCCCTTGACCGTGTAGTGCTCGATGGGAGCACCACGGTCCGCCGGCGGACGCCACGTCAGCAGCGCGGTCCGGTCCCCGACATTGCTGGCGCTCGGGGTGCCGGGGACATCCGGCTTGTCCCGGACGGTCAGCCGGATGCGGGCCGTGGCCGTGCGGCTCGGATCGTCCTTCTTGTCCCGGACCGTGTACGCCACCACCATGGTGCCGCTGAAGTTCTGGGCCGGGGTCACCTGCACCTGGTCACCCTGCACGAGCGCCGAGCCGTTGCCCGTCTCCACGACGGCGGTGCTGATCTTCAGCGGTGTCTCCGGGTACGGGTTGACGTCGTTCGCGAGCACCGGGACCGAGCGGGGCTTGCCCGCGTCCGCATTCGCCACCGTGTCGTCGTTCGCCACCGGAAGCGGGCGGACCGAGGCCTTGGCCACGAGGGTGAACGTCGCGACGGCGGTGCCGCCCCGCCCGTCGTCGGCCTTCAGCCGCAGGACGCCGCGCGTGCCCGGCTTGGTGTCGCCCTTGAGCGAGGTCTTCAGAGTCGCGCCGTCGACGCCGGCCTGGAAGCCGGTGGGCGCGTCGCCCTCCACGGAGAAGCGCAGCTGGTCCCGGCTGTCCGGGTCGCTGGCCAGCTTCGACAGGTCGACCGTCGCGCCGCCGTCCTCCGCGACCTCCACGGTGCTGCCGAGGAAGCGCGGCGGGTGGTTGCGGTCGGGGTCGGCGAGGACCTTCGTGCGGATGGTCAGCGTGGCCTTCAGGCCCTTGGCATCGTCCGGGCCGTCGCCGTCGGTGACTTCGAAGCTCAGTGAGCCGGGGCCCACGTAGTCCCGGTTCGCCGCGTAGCGCAGGGTGCCGCCGTTGTCGCGCACGGCGTCCTGGACACCGGCGCCGATCATGGTGACGCGGTCCACCTGGGTGATCCGCGGGGTGCGGCCGTCGCGGACCTTCACCCATTCCTTGAGCTGGTAGTCCAGGCTGCTGCCGGCCTTGACCTCGAGCACATCGTCCTTGGCGAGGACGGGGATCTGCTCCCCGACACCGGGCACCCAGACGATGGCCGTGGCCTTGAGACCGTCCACGTCCTCGACGGTGTACGGCACGAGCTGCGCGTCCTTGGTCAGGTTGACGGCGAGGCCGCCCTTGCCGTTCGGACGCGCGTTGGGGTTCTCGCTGGAGATCTTGAGCTTCTCCCCCACACCGTCGGGGTCCTCGTCGTTCTCAAGCACGGGCACGTCGACGCTCGTCTTGCCCAGGGTCTGCGCCTGGGTGACGCGATCATCGCGCGCGATCGGGGCCTTGAGGGGCACGTCCTTGCGCGCGATGATCCGCACGGAGGCGTCCGCCGTCGCGCCGCGGGAGTCGGCGATCGTGTACCGCAGGCTGGCGGTCCCCTCCTCCTGCGGAGCGGTGGCGAGGATGCGGTGACTCGTGTCGCTCACGGAGGCTTTCAGCGCGGGATTGGCGTCGAGGCGGTCCTTGAGGATGCCGATGGTGTCGCCGTCCGGGTCCGAGTCGTTGGCCAGGGCCGCGACGGCGACCTCACGGCCGGGACGGACCGTGACCGCGTCGTCCACGGCGGACGGGCTCTGGTTGACTTCGGGCAGCGGCGCCACGCCGACGGTCACGAGGGCCGTCGCGACGGCGCCCTGCCGGTCCTGGATCCGGTACTGGAACGTGTCGGTGCCGGAGGCGTCGGTGGCCGCCGTGTAGTCGATGTAGTTGCTGCCGAGCTGGACCGTGCCCTTCTTCGGGGCGCTCTCCACGCCCACGAGCTGCACCGAGTCGCCGTCGGGGTCCACCGCGTCCATGGGGATCGCGATGCGCACCGTCCCGCCCGCGATGACCCGGCTGGTCACGCTCTTGGCCTGGGGGCGGGAGTTCTCCCGGCCCTCGATGGGCAGGATGTGGATGGTCACCGGCGCAGCACTCTTCTGACCCTGCGGATCCACGGCGTTGTAGACGACGCGCACGGTCTTCGGGGTGGGGCCGGCCAGGAAACGCACCGACTTCTCGGAGACCCAGGCCTTTCCGTCCGCGGCGTCGGGCATCTCCGTGAGCTTCTGATCGACGCTGAGCTCCTCGCCCTGCGGGTGCGTGTCATTGGCCAGGACGGGGATGGTCACCACATCGTTCACGCGGACGTTGACTTCGTCCGGCTTCGGCTCGGGCGCCTGGATGACGGCCGGCGCGGGCACGGGGATCACCGAGATGGTGCCCGTGGCCGACTTGCTGCCATTGGAGATGGTGTACCGGATGGTGCTCGGCGCGTTGGCGCCCCGGACATCGGTGATCCGCAGGACCTCGTGGTTGAGGATCGTCGCGGAGACGCCCGAATCAGGGTCGACCGTGATCGACTGCAGCACCAGGACTCCCCCGGCGGGGTCGTCGTCGTTCTCCAGCGGGGCCACGAGCGCCTGGCCTCCCGTGGGCAGGAGCGCGACATCGTGCACGGCAGAGGGCGCGCCCTCCTCGCGGCCGGACACCACGTCGACGCGGATCAGTCCCACATTGCTCTGGGGGCCGTTGCTGACGACGTAGCTGACGTAGTAAGTGCCGGAGGCTCTCGCCAGGAAGGTGAAGGTCCCCGCGTCGGTCACCGGGCCCAGCTGCGCCTTGCCCTGGGCGTCGACGCTGGCGAGGCGGAGATTGCCGCCGTTGGGGTCGACGTCGTTCTTCAGTGGGGAGATGGTGGTCGGCTGACCGGCCACGGCGTTCACGTGGTCCGCGTTGACCTGGGGCACCAGCGCGCCGTTCGGGCGCACGTCCACCGTGACGCGGCCGGTCGTGCTCTCCCGGCCGTCCCACACGGTGACGGTGACGGTCTTGCGGCCTGGACCCGTGCCGGCGTCCTGGAACGTGAGCAGTCCGTCGCGGCGCACCTTCACCTGGTCCTGGGGGTTCTCGGCCTTGGCGTCCATGAGCACGAGCTCATCGCCGTCCGGGTCCATCCAGTCGAGCAGGACGTTCTGGCTGACCTGCTTGCCGTTCTCCACCACCAGGGTGGTCCTGCGATCGGGTTTCTGCCGCGGCGCCGTGTTCTCCTTCGGGCCCACCACCCGCAGTGTCACCTCGGCGGAGTTCGATCCGCTCCGGCCGTCATCGGCGGTGTAGCGGAAGGTCTCGGTGCCGGGCGTGGCGGACGCGGGCACCGCGATCTGGAAGGCCGTGCCACCGTAGATCGTCTCCACAGTTCCCGTCTTCGGCCCGCCGCCGTCGACGGCGGCGGTGAGCACGTCGCCGTCGGGGTCCGAGTCGTTCTCCAGCACTGGGAGGATGGTCGTCTGCCCGGGCCGGACTCCGAAGGTGTCCGGCTTGGCCTGGGGCGGCCTGTTCGGCTTGGTGCGGTCCGGGAGGACGTTCCGGGCCGTGGTGTCCGACGAGTTGTCGTCCTGGTTCGAGTTGTGGTTCTTGGGCGGAATGACCTCGTCCCAGTTGTCCACGAGCAGCATGTCCTGGTTGACCAGCCAGACGACGCCCGAGTTCACGTCATTGAGGACCACGTTGTCCCGGTTGACGCGGAACACGTACTGCGGGCTCTTGCTGGCCTGCGGGATGTCCTGCTTCTTGTCATCGGCGGGATCACCGCACTTCCGCAGGTACTTGTTGATGCCGGCCCACGCCGCGTAGGTGCAGCCGTTCAGCTGGACCGGAGCCGCCGGATCGCCCGAGCCGTCCACCGCGGTCTTGGTGGCCTCGCCGCCGGCGAGCGGCACCTTCCAGAGGGCCGTGGCGGTCGAGAGCATGACGGCGTCTCCCCCGGCGCTGGGCTGCTGCAGCTTCGCGTCGCGGGAGTCCGGGACGGTGATGCTGGAGCCGTCTTCCCGGATCACGCGGCCGCTCGTCGCTTCGAACGCGACGACGGCGCTGCCCACCGTGGTGAGCTGAAGGTCGCCCGTGTCCTTGAGCGCGTTCACCGTCCGGGTCTGACGGTCGACCCCGCCGCCTTCGGTGGCCTGCCGCAGCTCCGTCAGCTCACCCTTGGAACGGTTGAGGCTGTGGACCGTCCCATCCAGGCCGGTGACCGTGTTCTGCCCATTGGCGCCCTGAAGGGTGACGGGGGTGTTCTCCGGGTTGAAACCGGAGAGTTCGTCCGGGGTCGTCACCCAGACCTTGCCGCTGGAGACCTCGGTCAGGGCGACCGTCTGGCCTCCCAGGGACACGGAGGTGGTGGGCGGCAGCTTGTAATCGGGTCCAAGACGGACGATCGAGGGGTCCACCGTGTTCAGGCTGCTGCCGGCGCCGTCCTGGACCAGGATGCGGCCGGCGTTCTGCTGGATGTCGAATTTGTTGCTCGCCGGTGTGACAGCTCCGTCAAGCACGCGGGAGGCGTAGTTGAGGCGGCCCACCGCGTTGCGCGCGTTCGAGGTCACCCAGACGCCGCCGTCGTTGAGGTCCACATCCGCGGTCTTGAAACCGGGGTACGCGATCGCGGCAGCCGCCAGGGAGACCGACACCGCCGTCACGGAGGTCACCGCGATGACGCGGCGCCCTTTCCTGCCGATCCTGGGGACTCTGCCGCCTGGGCTCACGATCCTGATCCTCCGCTTACTCTCTGCCGGTGCTGATGGACGGTGACCTATGACGTGCCCCCGCCGCCTGTGACACCGCTCTGAGTGTTCCATGTGAACACGCCGACTCAAAAGTAACTTCGGGTGAATAACCGGCGCAAGCGTCCGCCATGGGGACTGCTCCCCATGGCAGACGCTTGATCAGGGCCTGATGTGACCTCAGCAGTGCGGCACGTCGTTGCCGCCGGGTTCGCCCAGGGTGGTGTGACCAGTGATGATGTACCGTCCCGCGTTCTTGGATCCGTTCGCGACCAAGTACCAGTTGTAGCTGCCCTTATTGCCGATTCCGCCGCCCTTGGCTTGGTACCGGTTATCGAAGGTCACCCAGCACTTCACCGCGAACGAATCACCCGGGCCGAACCAAGGCGCGTTGTAACCGCTCTGACCATCACACGTATGGTTAGCGTCGCTCCAGTTCACCCCGTTATAGGTGTAACTACAGCTCCGCTCCACGACCGCTGGGTTCAACGCGGTCTGCCATTCGGTCTTATGCGCCCCCGACGTCGCACTCGCCGAAGCCGTGCCGCCGGGCTTTCCGAGCGAGTTGAAGGTCTGGACCTGGATGCGGACGGTCTTGCTGTACCCGCCCGTGTTGTAGCTCCGGCTGCCGCTGGGGGCGACCACCTCCCAGCCGCCGCCATTGATGTTGATCTTCGTCTGTGCCACATCGTTGGTGGACGTGGACGGCGACGACCAGCTGAACGACACATTCGTGCTGTTGAGTGAACCGTCCTGGCCCTTCGCATCCGGCGTGCCGGGCGAGCCGTATGGGGTGGCGTTGGCGGGGAGACTGCTGTCCGAACTCTCGGCCACGGTGGAATCGGCCCTGATTTTGACCGCCGCGGACGCCCCGTTCGGGACCCCTCCGATCGTTCCGCCACCTGCGGGGATGGGACCCGAATCCGTGTACGAACCCGACGTCACGATGTACTGGTAACTCACCTCTGACGTCGAGGAGCCGTTGCGGCCCGCCTGGTCCAACGGAGTGAAGCTGACCTGCAGTTGGTGGCCGTTGCCCCCGGTGTTCGCCGGCGTCGCCCGCACGTTCTGCGGCATGCCCAGCTTGCCGGTGGCACGGCGGGGAGCGCTCGGCGCCGAGACCGGACTCTTGCCGGCCTTGTTCTCCGCCTGCACGGTGAAGGTGTATTCGGCCTCCTGATTCGAGACCTCGAACTCCGTGCTGAGCGCACTCCCGGACACCGTCTTGGTCAGATCGGCCTGGCCACCGCCGCGGCGCGTCACGAAGTAGTTCTTCACGGGATCGCCGTGCGGGTCCGGTGCGACCCAGTCGACGGCGACCTGGTTCGTGCTGCCCACGGCGGAGAGCACCCGGGTGGTGGGAGCTGCCGGCTGGGCCGGCGGCGCGGCCGGGTGGTCGGACGCCGAGTATGAACTCCACTCGGAGGGGGTCGGGGCCTTGTTCACGGCCTGGACACGGACCCGGTACTCGGTGCCGTTGGTCAGCCCGGTCCAGGTGTACTTGAGGCCGGTGACGCCGGTCTTGGTGCCGACGCCGCTGGCGGGCGGCGGCGAGATCTCCAGGTTGTAGCTTTCCACCGGCGACCCCTCGGTCTTGGCAGGGGCCCAGGAGATCGCCATGTCCTGGTTGCCGGCCTTCACCGTCGGCGCGTCCGGCTGATTCGGCTTCACATCCGGGCGCACCTCATTGGACTCGGCCGACGGCTTCGAATCGCCCACCTCATTCGTGGCGATCACGGTGAAGCGGTACGGCACGTTGTTGGTGAGACCCGTCAAGGTGCACGTGGTGGTGGTGCACTCCTGGTTGAAGCCGCTGCTGGAGCGCACCGTGTACTTCGTGATGGGCGCGCCGTTGTCCGACGGCGGCGACCAGTGCAGCACGGCCGTCTTGTTCCGCACATCCGTGGCGGTCGGGGCGGACGGAGCGTCCGGCGCGGCACGCACGGTGATCTTCACACGGCCCGTCGCGCGGCGCGACGGATCCTGGGTCTTGTCCTCCAGGGAGTACCGCACCACGAGCACGCCGCGGTAGTCGGCCGACGGGGTCACCGTGAGCGACTCCCCGTTGATGACGGGCGAACCACTCGCGCTGCCGGTCTCCACCTGGGCGTCGACCACCTTGAGCGGGCTTCCGGGGAACGGGTTGACGTCGTTCTCGGTGACCTTGACCGTGACCGGCTTCCCGGCGTCGGCCTTGTCCACCACATCGTCGTTGGCCACGGGCAGCGGGCGCGTGGAGGCGACGGCCTGCAGCGAGATCTCGGCACGGACCGGATCGGACCGTCCGTCGGTCACCGTCACGCCGACCACCTGGCGGGCGCCGGCGGCCGTTCCGGGCTTTCCGGTCACCTTGAGCTGGGACCCTTCGAGGGCGATGCCGAAGCGCTCGCCCGAGGGCGTGCCATCCAGGGCGAAGCGGAGCTTCTCCTGATCGCCCTGGTCCACGTCCTTCGCCAGGCGCCCGAGATCCAGGGTGACGGTCTCCCCATCCGGCACATCCAGGGGGCTTCCGAGGAAGGTGGGCGGATGGTTGGCGTTGGGATCCGGTTTGACCTTCGTGAGGATCGTCAGCGTGGACTTGAGGCCGTCGGCGTCGTCCGGGCTGTTGCCGTCGGTCACTTCGAACGTCACCGAACCGGGTCCGACGAAGTCCTTCAGGGCCGCGTAGTGGAGGGTGGCGCCGTCGGACCCCACGACCTTGTCCGCCGAGGCGCCCAGGACCCTGACCTTCTCCGCCACGGTGATGCGGGGCGTCCGGCCGGACCGCACCGCCACGTAGTCGGACAGCTTGAGGTCGACGCTCTGGCCCGCGGTCACCTCGACCACCTGGCCGTTCTTCAGAGCCGGCGGCATCTTGCCCTGGCCCGGCACGTGCATGATCGCGGTGGCCGTGAGGCCGTCGAGGTCCGTCACCGTGTACGGGATGAGCTGGGCGTTCTCCGCGAGTTTCACGCGGACCTTGCCGTCGGGGCCCAGGCTCGCGTTCGGGTTGCCGTCCGGGAACGTGATCTTCAGATCCTCGGTCACCCCGTCCGGATCCGAGTCGTTCTTCAGCACGGGGATGTCCACCGCCGTCTTGCCGAGGGTTTCGGCAAGGGTCACGTGATCGTCGTTGGCGATGGGCGCCTTCGGCACCGCCCGCGGATTGACCTTGAGCACGACGACGGCGCTCGCCTGAGCGCCCTTGTCATCGACGATCGAGTAGCGGATGTTGTGGGTGCCTTCCGTGCCCGGCGCGGTCAGCAGGACCCGGCCGTTCTCGGTGGCGGAGGCGTTGAGGCCGGACTCGCTCTCGAAACGGTCCTTGACGAGTGCGATCGGATCCCCGTCGGGATCGGAGTCGTTCGCCAGGGCGTCCACCGCGATCCGGCGGCCCGGCTTGACCTCGGCGAAGTCATCCACGGCCAGCGGTTTCTGATTGACCGTGGCCGCCGGCGCGACGCCCACGATCACGGTGCCGGTGTTCTCCGCTCCGATGCGGTCCCGCACGCGGTACGTGAACGTGTCCGTCCCTGCGGAGGCGGCGCCGGCGATGTACTCGATGACGCCCTCCCCCACGACGGCGGTGCCCAGGGTGGGGGCCTTGTCCACGCCCACCAGTTCCACCGAGTCGCCGTCCGGGTCGATGCCGTCCAGAGGGATGGCGATCTTGATCCTCATGCCCGCCAGAACCCGGGCCGTGACGTTCTTGGGCTCCGGTCGTGCGTTGCGCTCGTCGTCGCGGGCCTTGATGCGGATGGTGAGCTGGGCCGAGTCGGCCTGCCCGGATTCGTTCAGCACCTTGTAGGTCGCGTAGACCGTCTTGGGCGTCGGACCCGCGAGGAACCGGACGGTGTTCCCGGAGGTGAAGATCCGTCCGTCAGCGGTGTCCGGCACTTCGGCCAGCTTCGGATCGAGCGTGAGCTTGCCGCCGTTGGGGTCCACGTCGTTGGCGAGGACCGGGATCGTGACCACGTCTCCCACCCGGACGGTGGCCTCGTCGTCCTTGGCCTGCGGAGCCGGCAGCTTGGACGGCGACGGGATCACGACCACGGCGATCTCACCGGTCGCGGAGGCCTTCCCGTTGGAGATGGAGTATTTGAGCGTCACGGTGCCCTGGGCATGCAGATCCGTCACCCGGACCACGCTGTGGTCCAGGACCGAGACGCTGACGGGCGCCCCGTTCGGCAGCGTCACCGACTGCACCACCAGCACGCCGCCCGCGGGATCGAAGTCGTTGCCGAGAACGTCCACGAGGGTGCTGCCACCGCTCGGCAGCTGGGCGACGTCACGGACCGCGATGGGCGGGCCATCCGCGTTCGACGGCACCACGTCCACGCGCACGAGCTGCTGGGCGGCGGCCGGGCCGTTGGTCACGGTGTAGGTGACGTAGTGGGTGCCGACCAGAGTCGAACTGAACTGGAACGTCTGCTGGTCGGCGCCGATGACCGCCGTCGACTGGGCGTCCGGCGCCACCCGGGCGAGCCGGAGGGAACCCCCGAGCGGGTCGACGTCGTTCTTCAGCGGCGCCACGGTGATCTTCTGGCCCGCGGGCACGATGACAGAATCCGCGTTGGCCAGCGGCGCGAGGGCGCTCGGCGGGCGGACGTCGGCCGTCACGCGGATCTCCGCGGTGTCACGGCCGTCGGAGATCCGCAGCGTCAGGGTGCGCTTGCCGGGGACGGAGCCCGCGTCCTGCAGGGTCAGCTGACCGTCCGGGCGGGTGCGCACGACGTCGCCGGCATTGCTGCTGGTGGCGCCGGTGAGGAACATGTCGTCCCCGTCCGGATCCATGAAGTCCGGCAGGACGTTCTGCACGAGCTGCTTGCCCTGCTGGAGGATCAAGGTCGGGATGCGTCCCGGCTTCAGCTGGGGTTTGCGGTTGACCTCCGGCGGGATGACCTCCAGGGTCACCTGGGCCGCCGCCTGGCCGTTCCGGCCGTCGTCCGCCATGTACTTGAACTCGGCGCTGCCGTGTTTATCCGCCGGCACGGAGACCTGGAATCCGGTGCCGCCGTAGATGCTCTCGACCCGGCCGATCGACGGCTGATTCTCCGCCCGCACCCTCAGCACATCGCCGTCGGCGTCGGAGTCGTTGTCCAGAACGCTCAGGATGGTGGTCCGGCCGGCGCGCACGCCGTAGCTGTCCGGTTTCGCGACCGGCGGGGTGTTGGGTTTGCTGCGATCCGGCAGCGTGGTCTGCTGCACCTCGTCCGCGGAATCCTTGTCCGCGTCCTGCGAGGTGTTCTTGGGCGGGATCACGTCGTCCCAGTTGTTGACCAGGAGCATGTTCTGGTTCACCAGCCAGACATTGCCGGCGTTGATGTCGTTGAGCACCACCAGTTCGCGGTTGACGCGGAACACGAACGACGGCGACGCGCTCGCCTGCGGGACGTCGCGCTGCTGGTCGTCGGCCGGGTTGGCGCACTTGCGCACATAGCGGTTGCTGCCGCTCCACGCACTGTAAATACACCCGCCCTGCTGCACCGGCGCTGCGGCCACGCCGGTTCCGCCGGCATCCACCACCGTGGCCTTGCCGCCGTCGAGCGGCTGGACGATCAGGGCCGTCGGGGTGGCCACCGCCACCTGATCGGCGTCCGGACCGCTCTGCTGCAGTCGCGCGTTCCGGGCGTCCTGGACGGTCACGCTGCGGCCGTCCGGGAGGAAGAGCTTGCCCTTGGCGGGGTCGAGGACCACGGTCTTCTGCCCGAGGACGGCCAGCTGGATGTCCCCCGCTCCCTTGAGATCGGACCAGTCCCGGCTCGAGCGGTCGGTCACCGTGCCGGCGCCGTCCAAGGAGAACTGGGTGACGGCGCCCTTCTCGGGGTCCACCACGGAGACGTGACCGTCCGAACTCACCGCTGCGCGGATCCCGGCGCTGCCCACCACCGAAGGCTCCGCCGAATCCGGCGAATACCCGCTCAGGGCATCGGCCTTCATGGCCCAGACCTTGCCCTTGGACGGGTCCGCCACCGCGATGACATCCCCGCCGATCGCGGACGTGGAGGACGCCGCGAGCTTCTGGTCCCCGGTCAGGCGCACCGTGGCGGGGTTGACCTGACCGAGCGCCGAGCCCTGGCCGTCCTGGACCAGGACGTTCTGGCGCGATTGGAGGATGTCGAAGGAGTTGCTCGCCGGGGTGACGGCGCCGTCCAGCACCCGGGAGGCGTAGTTCAGGCGACCCACTGCGTTGCGCGCGTTGGAGGTCACCCAGACGCCGCCGTCGTTGAGGTCCACATCCGCGGTCTTGAAACCGGGGTAGGCGATCGCGGCAGCGGCCAGGGAGAGCGAGACGACAGTCACCGAGGTGACCCCCAGCACGCGACGGCCGGTCCGGCCGAGCCTGAAGCGCCGGCGCTTCCCACCGGGATTCGTTCCGCTGGGGATTCCGTCGGGGCTCGTTCCGTCAGGGCTCACGTCAATCCTTCGAAGTCATGCAGGAGAATGCGGCGGGAGGGCCACCCCTACCCGGACGTTCCTGTCCCCTGAGTTTTTCACGCCGGTGATCCAACTCAAAAGTAACATCGAATGAATAATTGCGGGAGGCTCAGTCCACCACGAGTCCGAGCCCTGCGCCGCGTTCCAGCAGGACCGGCGAGATCTCGCCGAATCCGCGCACGTTTTCCGGTTCCTGCGGGGTCAGGATGTAACGCTCATCCCGCGCCAGCACACTCGCCGTCAGGGAGTCGATCAGCACGGTCCCCGGTTCGGCGAGCGCGGTGAGGCGCGCCGCCAGATTGACGGTGGGCCCGTAGATGTCGCCCATGCGGGAGAGGATGCGTCCCCAGACCAGGGCCACCCTGGTTTTCGGCAGGATCTCATCGTCCTCGAAGGCCTGGGAGAGCGCCAGGGAGATCTCGGCTCCCGCGGTCGGCGTCTCGGCGACGTAGAGCACTTCGTCGCCGATGGTCTTGACGAGGCGGCCGCCGCCCACGGAGATGATCTCGGCGCACTTGTTCTCAAATCGCTGGACCAGCTGCGCGAGGGTGCGCTCGTTCATGCGGCGGGACAGGCTCGTGTAGGAGACCAGGTCGGCGAAGCCCACGGCGCGTGCCAGCGGCAGCGGAGCATCGTCCTCATCGCCTTCGCGCCCCTCCTCGCTCGCTTCCAGGCCGGAGGCCGCGCGGACCGAGAGCCGCTGGACGGCGGCGTTGAGCTGACGGCGCCAGGAGTACCGGAGCACCTGCTCGAGCGGGTCGATCAGGGCCGGCAGCACCTCCACGATGTTCTGCCGCGCCTCGGCGTCCGGAATGCCCTGATTGGCCATGAGGTCTTCGACCAGGGCCTCGACCTGCCACACGACCATGCGGTCCGTCATCTGGCCGATGGAGCGGGCGATCGAGATAGCGGTCTCCTCGGTGAGGAGCCCTTCCCGCACCAGGCCGACGATCGTCTCCAGCGCCTGCTGGTCCGATTCGGTGAAGGCGACGTCCTGATCCCCCCAGTTCGGGAAACCGAGAGCACGCCAGATCTTGCGTGCGGAGTGCAGCGAGACGCCCACGCCGGAGGCGACTTCGCGACGGCGGAGCGTCCGGTCACCGCCGAGCAGCCGGCGCTGCAGTTCGCGGACCGAGCCGACCTGGGGAAGGGAGGTGGTGGGCACGGGCACCACGGGGGTGTGTGCGTCGGAGTCCGTCTCGTGCGGGTCGACGGCGGGGGCGGCCTGTCCGGAGGTCTCCTCGCTCACTCTTCACCTTCTCTCAGTTCCCAGGGCAATGCGGGATCATGGAAATCGTCGATCGTGTCGTCCGGATAGATGACCCCGTCCGGGAGATCGTCGAGCGCGTCCTGGATGAAGGACCGGAAGGTCTCCACCTCCGGGACATCACTCAGCACCCCGAATCCGCCATGCCGCAGTTCCAAGGTTATAGTCCCCGAACGCAGAGGCCGCTGGAGAAGTTCCTGGCGCGTCCGGACGCCTTGAACACTCGCCAGCAGGTACTGCCGGGTGACCTTGGCGAGCACGCCGTTGACGATCATGATCCGCTGGCTCGTGAGGACGTAGCGGGTGCTGTTCCAGGCGATCACCCGCGGCAGCGTGAAGAGCAGCAGCACGGCCGCGCCGAGGATCACGCAGGCCAGGGTCAGGTACGGTGTCGATCCCTGCGGCAGCCACGGCAGGAGCCGGTTCAGATTGCCCCGGCCCACCCAGGCCGCGGCGAAGGACGCCGCCGCGAGAGCCAGGATCCCCGCGACGACGGGCCAGATCAGGCTGCGAGCCTGGGGCCGGGTGGTGCAGATGAGCTGTTCCCCCGGAAGCAGGGCCTTACGCATAGCCGCCGGCGCCGTCGGGTCCGTGCAGGCGCAGGTGCACGACATCCCCGGCCGTGACCGTGTGCTCCAGGCCGTCCTCGGTGAGCAGCACCAGGGAGCCGTGATGATCAAGGCGTTCCGCACGCCCGATGACCTCGCGGTCTCCCGGGAGGTGCGCCTTCACGGTCCGGCCGAGCGTGACGGTGGACTGGGTCAGGCGGTGGTGCAGCGAGGCTCCGCCGGCCAGGCCGGCGTCGGGGTCGCCGTCGGAGTTGCAGTAGTCGCGGTAGAGCTGGACGAAGCGGCGCAGATAGGCCGCCGCCAGGGCGGTCCGGTCCAGGGGCCGCGCCCCGGCCAGCAGAAGGGAGGTGGCGGTGGGCACCGGCAGCTCCTCCGCCGTCAGGCTGACGTTCACCCCGGTCCCGAGCACGACGACGGGCGGCTGGCCGTCCGTCGGGAAGTGCAGCTGGGCGAGAATGCCGGCGAGCTTGCGCTCACCGAGGAGGAGATCGTTGGGCCACTTAACCCCCGCCCGGACGCCGCAGATGTCCTCGAGCGCCAGGCACCAGGCCTCGGCCGCGAGCAACGAGAACCAGGAGTAGGAATCGGTCGGCAGGGGCCGGCCCTGAGCGTTGACCGGCCGCAGCACGATCGAGACGGCCAGCGCCGACCGTGGCGGGGCCTCCCAGTGACGGTCGAGGCGGCCCCGGCCGGTGCTCTGGTGATCGGCGATCAGGACGCTGAGATCCGGGAAATCGGTGCGGCCCCGGCCATCCTCGGATCCCAGGGCGGCGAGCAGGTCGGCGTTGGTGGATCCGGTGGTGTCCACGTGATCCAGCCGGGCGAGACCGAGTGCCTGGACCAGGCCGTGGCGGAGCATACCCGCGTCGAACGGCTCACGGCCCTCCACCTGCTGCGAATCCTCTGCGTCCATACTGTCCAGCCTAGTACGCGAGGGGTCCCCCGCCGAGCGAAGCGAGAGCCGGGGAGCGGACTGGGCGCTAGTACGCGAGGGGTCCCCCGCCGAGCGAAGCGAGAGCCGGGGAGCGGACTGGGCGCTAGTATGTGGAACCGTCACGGCGACGCTCTCGCTGCAGTCCATGCCTGGACACGGGACTTTGTAGGGTTCCTACAGCGATCAGCGCCGGACCCCTGGCTAGACTGGCTCTCAGGCTTGTCGAATGTGCACAAGCAACACGTACGCCAGCGGCACAGGACTGTGCCGGACCGGAAGTGAGGACCATGAGCCACGACCTTGCCACCACCGCGGGGAAGATCGCCGACTTCCGGGACCGTCAGGCCCAGGCCCTGGTCCCGTCCGGCCAGGAGGCCGTCGAGAAGCAGCACGCACGCGGCAAGAACACCGCCCGCGAGCGCATCGACCTGCTCGTGGACGAAGGCTCCTTCGTCGAGTTCGACGCCCTCGCCACGCACCGCTCCACCGCGTTCGGCATGGAGAAGAAGAAGCCCCTGGGTGACGGCGTGGTGTCTGGTTACGCCACCGTCGACGGCCGCCTCGTGGCCCTCTACAGCCAGGACTTCAGCGTCTACGGCGGCTCCCTGAGCCAGGTGAACGGCGAGAAGATCGTGAAGGTGCAGGAGTTCGCCCTGCGCAACGGCTGCCCCGTGATCGGGATCAACGACGGCGGCGGCGCCCGCATCCAGGAAGGCGTGGCCTCCCTGGCGATGTTCGCGGACATCTTCCGCAACAACGTGCACGCGTCCGGCGTCGTGCCCCAGATCTCGCTCATCATGGGTCCGTGCGCCGGTGGCGCCGCCTACTCCCCCGCCCTGACCGACTACGTGGTCATGGTGGACAAGACCAGCCACATGTTCATCACCGGCCCGGATGTCATCAAGACGGTCACCGGTGAGGACGTGGACATGGAGACCCTGGGCGGCGCTCGTCAGCACAACGCCACCACCGGCACCTCCACCTACCTGGCGAGCGACGAGGCGGATGCGATCGAGTTCGTCCGCGAGCTGCTCGACTTCCTGCCGAGCAACAACCTCGCCGAGGCGCCCATCCTGGAGCACGGCCAGGAGCTCGAGGTGGACGAGGACGACCTCGCCCTGGACACCCTCATCCCGGACTCCGCGAACCACCCGTACGACATGCGCCGCGTGATCGAGAACGTGGTGGATGACGGCAACTTCCTCGAGATGCAGGCCCTGTACGCCCCGAACGTCATGATCGGCTACGCCCGGATCGAGGGACACACGGTCGGCATCGTGGCCAACCAGCCCATGCAGTTCGCCGGCACCCTGGACATCGCCGCCTCCGAGAAGGCCGCCCGCTTCGTGCGGCACTGCGACGCGTTCAACATCCCGATCGTGACCCTGGTGGACGTGCCCGGCTTCCTGCCCGGCAAGGACCAGGAGTTCCAGGGCATCATCCGCCGCGGCGCGAAGCTGCTCTACGCCTACGCCGAGGCCACCGTTCCGAAGCTGACCGTCATCACCCGCAAGGCCTACGGCGGCGCGTACATCGTGATGGGCTCCAAGAAGCTCGGCGCGGACCTCAACCTCGCCTGGCCCACCGCGCAGATCGGCGTCATGGGCGCCCAGGGCGCGGTCAACATCCTCTACCGCCGCGATCTCGCCGCCGTGCAGGCGGAGGGCGGAGACGTCGAGGCCCGCCGTGCGGAACTGATCCGGCAGTACGAGGACGAGCTCCTCAACCCGTACCAGGCGGCCGAGCTCGGCTACATCGACGCGGTCATCGCCCCGAGCGAGACCCGCACCCAGCTCATCCGTGGTCTCCGGGCCCTGCGGGACAAGCGCGCCGGCCTGCCCGCCAAGAAGCACGGCAACATCCCGCTCTAAGGACGATCATGGCCACCACCACCGCAGATGCGCCCCAGGGTGACGCGGAGAACGCCCAGCCGTTCCTCACCGTCACCCGGGGCAACCCCACGCCCGAAGAGCTCGCCGCGCTGACCGCCGTCGTGAGCGCGCTTGCTGCGGGCCAGCCGCAGGAGACCGGGAACCCCGCCCGGCACTCCGAGCGTTTCTGGCACCGCCGTGCCCAGTTCAACGTGCCGCTCAAGGCCGGCCCGGGCTCCTGGCGCCGGTCCCGGGGCTGATTCCCACCGGCTGAGTTCCACGGGCTGATTCCCGCAGGCCGGGTCAGCATTCAGGACACCGGACGGTATCGCCGCAGCGCCGCTTCGGGCACACTGAACCAGAGCGGTGAGCCCGGGCTGGCGTCCATGGCGGCCACGAGGCTGACATCGGCCTCGGCACTCACCTCATGTCCAGCGGCCTCCCCGGCCGCCCCTTCGGCGCGCAGCAGCGCGGTCTCTCCGCGGGGTTCCAACGCCTGGGCGGTGACCGGGAAGTGCTGGGCCCCTGAGGGCAGGCCGCTCACCTCGGCGCCGAGGCCGGGTTCCCGCGCGGACACGACGACGTCGGCGGCCCGGAACGCGAGCGCGTCCGCTCCGGTGCGGATCAGGTTCAGCCCGGCCAGCTTCGCGGCGAAAACGTTCGGCGGGCGGGTGAACAGCTCACGCGTCGGCCCGGAGGCCACCACGCGCCCGTCGTGCAGGATCGCCGTGTGACTGGCGAGGGTCAGGGCGTCGAGGATCTCGTGGGTGATGAGGATGGCGCTCTGACCGGCCAGCAGTTCCTTGAGGGTGCCGCGCATCCGGGTCGAAGCCGTCACGTCGAGAGCGTTGAGAGGTTCATCGAGGACGAGCAGCCGGGGCCGGGTGGCGAGCGCGCGGGCCAGTGCGACGGTCTGCGCCTGCCCACCGGAGATCTGCCAGGGTCTCTCGCCGGCGAACTCCCGCCCTCCGACCCTGTCCAGCCAGCCGAGCGCCTCTTTCCGCGCCTGAGTTCTGGACACGCCACGGCTCCGGGGGCCGAACGCCACGTTGTCCAGGGCGTCGAGATGCGGGAAGAGCATCGGGGCCTGGGCCATGAGGGCCACCGATCGCCGGTGCGCGGGGACGTCGACGCCCCGGGCGCTGTCGAGCAGGGTCCGTCCGCCCAGGACGATCCGGCCCTCGGCCTGTCGCCGGGATCCTGGAAGGGTACCCGTCACGGCCGCCGCGAAAGAGGACTTGCCGGCGCCGTTGGGGCCCATGATCGCCAGGGTGTCGCTCTCTCCGAGGCCGAGCCGGAGATCGAGGCCCCGTGAGGGCACGCGGACATCGGCATCCAGAAAGGCGGCATCCAGGAGGTCGGGTTCCACGCCGGCCGCGTCGGGGTGGCCGGCGCTCATCGCACACCGGCCTTGCGCCGGACCCAGGGCCCGTGGGCCAGCCCGACCACGAGCACCGCCACCGCCACGAGAAGGAGGGCGAGCGCGGCGGCCGCGTCGGGGTCGCTCTCGCGGGCGAGGTAGATCTCCAGGGGAAGCGTCCGGGTCACTCCTTGCAGATTGCCCGCGAAGGTCAGCGTGGCGCCGAACTCCCCCAGGCACCGCGCGAACGCCAGGACCGCGCCGGAGAGCAGACCCGGCAGGGCCAGGGGCAGCGTCACCCTCCACCAGGTGGAGGCGGGGCTGGAACCCAGGGTCGCCGCCACGGTCTCGTAGCGCACGTCGCCGCTGGACAGCGCCCCTTCCATACTGAGGACGAGATACGGCAGGGAGACGAAAGCCTGCGCGAGCACGACGGCGGCCGTGCTGAAGGACAGCTCCACTCCCGCGGCGCGAAGGGGCGGACCCAGGAGCCCGAAGCGGCCGAAGGCGTACAGCAGTGCCAGACCTCCCACGACCGGCGGGATCACCAGCGGCAGGAGCACCAGCGACCTCAGCACGCGCCTGCCCGGGAACCGCGCCCGGGAGAGGACCGCGGCCAGCGGCACTCCGAGCACGATGCAGAGCGCCGTGCTCAGGCAGGCGGTGCGGAGACTGAGGGAGAGGGCGTCCAGAGCGGCCTGGCTCGTGACCAGCGGGAGGAAGTGCGCCCAGTCGACTTTGAGGGCCATGGCCAGCGGCGGCACCAGGATGAAGGCGAGCCCGAGCACGGCGGCGAGCAGCATCCAGCCGGGCACGCCATTCAACCGCACACCATTCAGGCGGGCACCGTTAAGGCGAGCACCGCTCAGCCGACCGCCGTCCGGCCGGGCCCCGTCGCGGAGGCTCCCGTCACCCGCGGCCCTGCTCCGTGCAGCCCGGGTGGACTCGCCACCCGGGGCGCTCACGGCTTGCCGAACCCGGCGTCGGCCAGGACTTTCTGCCCCGTTGCCCCGGCGAGGGCGGAGAGGAAGGTCCTGCCGCCGTCGCTGTCGGGGGCGCCCTTGACGAGCGCCACCGCGTAGGTGTTGACGGCGGCGCTGCTCTGCGGGAAGTCGATGGCCTTCACGGCGCCCTTCGAGCCCTGCGCGTCGGTGCGGTAGACGAGACCCGCGTCGGCCTCGCCGGAGGAGACCTTGCCGAGCACATCAGTGACGGCGAGCTCCTCGCTGACCGGCTTGATGTCGAGACCGGCCGCCTTCTCCACCTTGTGGCTGGCCGCGCCGCACGGGACCTGCACCGCGCACAGCACGGTCTTGACCCCGGGCCTGGCCAGATCGGCGAGCGCGGAGATGTTCGCGGGATTGCTGGGCGGCACGGCGATGGTGAGCGTGTTGCTGGCGAAGTTCTGCGCCGCGCCGTCGAGCGAATCTGCGTCCTTCAGCTTGCCCATGGTCGCCAGATCGGCGGTGGCCACCACATCGGCCTTGGCGCCCGCCTTGATCTGCGCCACGAGGTCCTGCGAGCCGGCGAAGTTGAACTTGAGGTCCAGCTCGGGATGCTCGGCACGGAGTTTCTCCGCGAGGGTGGTGAAGCTGGACTTGAGGGAGGCCGCGGCGAAAACGACGACCGTCTTCTTGCCGGCGTCCTGCGCGGAAGCACTGCCGGAGACTGTGCTTCCAGGCGTGCCGGAGCATGCGGTCAGGGCGAGCGACGCCGCCACGAAAGCGACGGCGGCTTTGCCGAAGAACGGCAGAGGGCGGGTCTCACGCCTCATCGGGGACCTCCACGATCACATTGGTCGCCTTGACCACGGCCACGGCGAGCTTTCCTTCACGGATGCCGAGTTCCTCGACGGCCTCCGTGCTCATGAGGGACACGATCCGGTGCGGACCGCATTGCATCTCCACCTGGGACATGACCGTGTCCGAGACGACGCGGGTGACCAGGCCGACCATCCGGTTGCGGGCCGAACGGCCCACCTTCGTCGGGTCGGCGGGCTGCGCCGCCTGCTCCCGCGCCAGCGCGGCCAGGGACAGGGCGTCCACCTCGGTCACTCCCCCGCCGCGTTCCACCTTCAGGAGACCGCTGTTGAGCCACCGGCGCACGGTGTCATCACTGACTCCCAGGAAGGCGGCGGCATCCTTGATCCGGATTCCACTCATGGTGCGAGCATAGCGATATTTTCGCCTTTGCGGATATTCGAGCCCCAGGAGATCGCAAATGCAACAGGCGGTCACCGGGCGCGGTCAGTCCAGCTCACATTTTTCAAGCATTCCTTTCAAAAAATGCCTAGGCTAGGACTGTGACTGAGACCACCACCCGCGCCAAGACGGCCATCGACCGACTCGCCGACAGCTACACCGCACGTCTCCTGGAACTCGACCCCGCTCTGGCGACGAGTCTGGGACTGCCGGGGCACGAGAGCGAGTACCCCGACTTCTCCCCCGCCGGCCTGGAGGCGTTCACCCGCCTGGACCAGGAGACCCTCGCCGCGCTCGACGAGCTGGAGCCCGTCGACGACGTGGACCGCGTGACCCTGGACGCCATGCGTGAACGCCTGGGCCTCGCGGTCGAACGCCACGCGAGCGGCTGGACCCTCGCGGAGCTGAACAACATCGCCTCCCCCGCGCAGGACATCCGCGCGATCTTCGACCTCATGCCCACGGACACCGAGGAGCACTGGGCCCACATCGCGGGCCGCGCCCACAACGTCCCGGCCGCCATCGAGGGGTACATCGAGTCCCTGCGGACCGCCCAGGCCCAGGACCTCGTCTCGGCCGCGCGCCAGGTGAGGATCGTGATCGACCAGGCCACCGGCTACGCCGCGGAAGACGGCTTCTTCGCCAAGCTCGCGCGGGAGGCCGCGACGTCGTCGGGTCCCCTGCCGCAGGAGCTGCAGGCCACGCTCGACGACGGCGTGCGCCGCGCGCGGGAGGCGTACGGCACGCTGATCGACTTCCTGCGCGAGGAGCTGCTTCCCGCCGCACCGGAGAAGGACGCCGTGGGCCGCCAGCGCTACGCCCTGGCCAGCCGCACCTTCCTGGGCGCCACGATCGATCTGGAGGAGAGCTACGCGTGGGGCGTGGCCGAGCTGGACCGCCTGATCGCCGAGCAGGAGAAGGTGGCCCAGCAGATCAAGCCCGGCGCCACCATCGAGGAGGCCAAGGAGATCCTCAACGCGGACGCCTCCCGTCAGCTCCAGGGCACGGACGCCCTGCGCGCCTGGATGCAGAAGCTCTCCGACGAGGCGGTCGCCGCCCTCGCCGGGACCCACTTCGACATCCCCGGCCCCATGAAGACCCTCGAGTGCATGATCGCCCCCACCCAGGACGGCGGCATCTACTACACCGGCCCCAGCGACGACTTCTCGCGCCCCGGCCGCATGTGGTGGTCCGTCCCGCCGGGAGAGGACGAGTTCACCACCTGGGCCGAGACCACCACGGTCTACCACGAGGGCGTCCCCGGGCATCACCTGCAGGTCGCGACGGCCGTGTACCGCAAGGAGCTCCTGAACGACTGGCGCCGCAACATCTGCTGGGTGTCGGGCCACGGCGAGGGCTGGGCGCTGTACGCGGAGAAGCTCATGCACGAACTCGGCTTCCTGTCCGACCCGGGCGACCTCATGGGAATGCTCGACATGCAGCGCATGCGGGCCGCCCGCGTCGTCTTCGACATCGGCGTGCACCTCGAACTGGACATGCCGGAACGCTGGGGCAGCGGTCCCTGGACGGCGGAGAAGGGCTACGAGTTCCTTCGTGCCAACCTGCCCATCAGTGAGGGCCAGCTGCACTTCGAGTTCACCCGGTACCTGGGGTGGCCCGGCCAGGCCCCGAGTTACAAGATCGGCCAGCGCCTCTGGGAGCAGATCCGTCAGGAACTCCAGGAGCGTGAGGGCGAGTCCTTCGACGTGAAGGCGTTCCACTCCAAGGCCCTGAACGTCGGCTCCGTCGGCCTGGACGTGCTGCGCACGGCGCTGCTCGGCTGACCACCCTGACGACGACGGCGGGCGGCCCCGGAAGGGCGCCCCCGCCGTCGTCGTTCCCGCCGGATATTCCCGGATTTGAGGAATCTCTCAGAAATCCGGCGGAAAAGTAACACTGCTCAACGCAAAGTGGAATATTGTTACGCCGATTTCTATTGTCCTGTGGGTGAGTACAGAGACCAACGCACCCAAGGCACCGAGCCGCCTGCCCCGCTGGGCCGGCAACTTCGGCGTCCAGATCATCGCCGCACTGGTGCTCGGCGTCATCCTCGGCCTGGTGGCCAGGAACCTCGGGGGCACGAAGAATGACCCGAACGGCCTGACCATCACCCTTCAGACCATCGGCTCCAGCTACGTCGCGCTGCTGAAGACCGCCGTGGTCCCCCTCATCTTCACGGCCGTCGTGAGCTCGATCGCGAATCTGCGCGCCGTCACCAACGCCGCCAAGCTGGCCTGGAACACCCTCCTGTGGTTCGCCATCACAGCCCTGATCGCCGTCCTGATCGGCATCGGCCTGGGCATCCTGTTCCAGCCGGGCGCGGGCACGGGCATCAGCGAGGAAGGGGCCAAGTACTCCGGCAGCGCCGGCAGCTGGTGGGCCTTCCTCCAGGGCCTCATCCCCCGCAACGTCCTCGGCCTCGAGGTCAGCACCAAGATCACCGACGGCGTGGCCTCCACGAGCGTGAACTTCAACGTCCTGCAGATCCTGGTCCTCGCGATCGCCGTGGGCGTCGCCGCTCTGAAGGCCGGCAAGAAGGCGGACAAGTTCCTGGACTTCAACGCCTCCGCCCTGGCCGTCATCCAGAAGGTCCTCTGGTGGATCATCCGCGTCGCCCCGATCGGCACCATCGGCCTGATCGGCAACGCGGTCGCCAGCTACGGCTGGGACACGATCGGCGCGCTCGGGAAGTTCACCGTGGCGATCTACGTCGGCCTGGCCCTCGTGCTGTTCGTGGTCTACCCGATCCTGGTCCGCAGCCACGGACTGTCCATCAAGCAGTACTTCTCCGGCGTGTGGCCCGCCGTCCAGCTGGCCTTCGTCTCCCGTTCCTCCGTGGGCACCATGCCGCTGACGCAGCGTGTGACCGAGCGCAACCTGGGTGTCCCCAGCGGCTACGCCTCCTTCGCCGTGCCGCTCGGCTCGACCACCAAGATGGACGGCTGCGCCGCGATCTACCCGGCCATCGCCGCGATCTTCGTCGCCCAGTTCTTCGGCATCAACCTGGACTTCGGCCAGTACCTGCTGATCGTCCTCGTCTCGGTCCTGGGCTCCGCGGCCACCGCCGGCACCACCGGCGCCGTGGTCATGCTGACGCTGACCCTCTCCACGCTGGGTCTGCCGCTGGCCGGCGTCGGCCTCCTGCTGGCCATCGACCCGATCCTGGACATGGGCCGCACCGCGGTCAACGTCGCGGGTCAGGCTCTGG
This sequence comes from Arthrobacter sp. Y-9, assembly GCF_029690065.1. Taxonomy (NCBI): domain Bacteria; kingdom Bacillati; phylum Actinomycetota; class Actinomycetes; order Micrococcales; family Micrococcaceae; genus Arthrobacter; species Arthrobacter sp. Y-9. The sequence goes on along the minus strand of NZ_CP121463.1, from coordinate 1,074,506 downwards.
TCCCCACCCTCGTGGCCAAGCGCCAGGGCATCCTGGACCTTGACCTCTACAACGCACCGCGTCAGGGCGTGGCCTTCTCCGACGACGTCTCCGAGGACGTCGAGGAGGGTTCCGAGAAGGAACTGGTGGGCGCGGATCGCTGATCCCACCCCGGGCCTCCCCCGCCGCGGAGCCTCCGTGCTCGCGAAGTGACAGTTGGCGCCCCTTCCCGTCCTGGGAAGGGGCGCCAACTGCTCTCTCGCGGGCTCTCTCGCGAACGGCGATCCCGTATTAGGCTCTAGGCATGCTGATCGTCACCACGAATGAAGTCCCCGGGCACCGCATCGACGCCGTCTTCGGCGAAGTGATGGGCCTGACCGTCCGCTCTCGCGACATCGGGTCCCAGATGCTCGCCGGCTTCCGTTCCCTCGGCGGCGGCGAGCTGCCCGAGATGACCAAGGCCCTCTACGAGAGCCGCCAGGAAGTCATGGGCCGCATGGTCAATGAGGCGCAGCAGCGCGGCGCCAACGCGATCGTGGCCATGCGCTTCGACACCTCCGAGATGGGCGGCAACTGGACTGAGGTCTGCGCCTACGGCACCGCCGTCTACATCATCCCCCTCAAGGAGGGCGAGGAAGGCGCCACCGGTCAGTCGGTCTACCTCACGCAGCAGGGCCAGCAGCCGAACGATCAGCCCGGCAACACCCAGCTGTGAGCGGCACGCCCCGCCTCATCCTCGCCTCGCAGTCGCCGGCCCGGGCCAAGCTCCTCACCGAGGCCGGGCTGCGGTTCGACGTAATCGTCTCCGCCGTGGATGAGGACGCCGTCGCCGCGGCGGCCGACGATCCCACTCCGGCCGAGACCGCCCTGCTCCTGGCCCGCGCCAAGGCGGAGGCCGTCGCCGCGCTCCCCGAAGCGCGCGACGCCTATGTGCTGGGCTGCGACTCCGTCTTCGAGTTCGACGGCGAGGCCCACGGCAAGCCCTACGAACCCGAGGTCGCCATCGAGCGCATCTCCCGGATGAGCGGCCGCGAAGGCGTGCTGCACACCGGGCACTGGCTGATCGCGCCGGCCGCGGCGCCCGGGCCCGCGCACGACGACGCCGGCCACGCGCCGTCGTCGACCGCTGCGGCAGGCGCGGGCGCGCCGCAGTCCGGCCTGGGCAGGCTGTCCAGCGCCACCGTGCGGTTCGCCGAGATCGATCCCGCGGAGATCCGGGCCTACGTGGCCACCGGCGAGCCGCTGCACTGCGCCGGCTCGTTCACGATCGACGGCATCGGCGGGGCGTTCATCGAATCGGTCACGGGCGACCCGCACGCAGTGGTCGGCCTTTCGGTCTCCACCCTCCGGGCGCTGCTGTCCGAGCAGGGCACTGGCATCACGGAGTTCTGGGTCTGATCCCTCGTCTCCTCCGCGGGTCTTTGTAGGACTCCTACAAAGACCCGCGGCTCTACGCGCGGAATTCGTCAGTAATCTCGGCGGAACCCGCCAAGAGGTACTAAGGTCGATGTCAATTGACAATTTCGAGGAGTTCCCTGCCATGACCCAGTTGAGCAAGGTGCTGATCGCCAATCGCGGCGAGATCGCAGTGCGCGTCATCCGAGCCGCCCGTGACGAAGGCATCCAGTCCGTGGCGGTATACGCCGACCCGGATCGCGATGCCCTGCACGTCAAGCTCGCGGACGAGGCGTACGCCCTGGGTGGCAACACCGCCGCCGAGTCGTACCTGGTCATCGACAAGCTCCTCGACGTGGCCCGCCAGTCCGGCGCCGACGCGGTGCACCCCGGCTACGGCTTCCTCGCCGAGAACGCCGAATTCGCCCAGGGCGTGATCGACGCGGGCCTGACCTGGATCGGCCCCTCCCCCGAGGCCATCGACGCCCTGGGTGACAAGGCCAAGGCCAAGCACATCGCCCTCGCCGCCGGCGCACCGCTGGCCCCGGGCCTCAAGGACCCGGTCAAGGACGCCGACGAGATCATCGCCTTCGCCCAGGAATTCGGTCTTCCCGTGGCCATCAAGGCCGTCTTCGGCGGTGGCGGGCGCGGACTGAAGGTCGCTCGCACGCTCGAGGAGATCCCCGAGCTTTACGAATCCGCCGTGCGCGAGGCCGTGACGGCCTTCGGCCGCGGCGAGTGCCTCGTCGAGAAGTTCCTCGACTCCCCCCGCCACGTGGAGACCCAGTGCCTCGCGGACGCCCACGGCAACGTCGTCGTGGTGTCCACCCGCGACTGCTCGCTCCAGCGCCGCAACCAGAAGCTGGTCGAAGAGGCCCCCGCGCCGTTCCTCACCGAGGAGCAGAACCGCAGCCTCTACGAGTCCTCCAAGGCCATCCTCAAGGAGGCCGGTTACCTCGGCGCCGGCACCTGCGAGTTCTTGGTCGGCCAGGACGGCACCATCAGCTTCCTCGAGGTCAACACCCGCCTCCAGGTGGAGCACTGCGTCTCCGAAGAGGTCTCCGGCCTGGACCTGGTCCGTGAGCAGTTCCGTCTCGCCCGTGGCGAGGAACTGGGCTACGACGATCCCGAGATCCGCGGGCACTCCTTCGAGTTCCGCATCAACGGCGAGGACGCCGGCCGCAACTTCATGCCGGCTCCCGGCACCGTGGAGACCATCAGCTTCCCCAGCGGACCCGGCGTGCGCGTGGACTCGGGCATCCAGGCCGGCGAGGTCATCAGCGAAAACTTCGACTCCATGCTGGCCAAGCTGATCGTGACCGGTTCCAGCCGCAAGCAGGCGCTCGAGCGCTCGCGCCGCGCCCTCGCCGAGCTCGAGATCACCGGCATGCCGACCGTGACGCCGTTCCACCGCGCCGTGGTCTCCGACCCGGCCTTCGCCCCGGAGGAAGGCCCATTCCAGGTGCACACGCGCTGGATCGAGACGGCCTTCGACAACACCATTCCCCCGTTCGCGGGCGTCCCCGGCGCCGCGGACGACACCGAACCGCGCCAGAACGTCGTGGTGGAGGTCGGCGGCAAGCGCCTGGAGGTCAGCCTCCCCGCGTCGTTCGCCTCCGTGGCGGCCGGCCCGGCCAAGGCCGCGAAGGCCCGCAAGCCGAAGAAGTCCGGCCGTGGAAGCGCGGCCGCCGCGGCCAGCGGCGATGACCTCACCTCCCCCATGCAGGGCACCATCGTGAAGGTGGCCGTGGCCGACGGTGACGTGGTGGCCGAAGGCGATCTGATCGTGGTCCTGGAGGCCATGAAGATGGAGCAGCCCCTCACGGCGCACAAGGCCGGCACCGTGACCGGCCTGACCGCTCAGCCGGGCGAGACCGTCACCGCGGGCGCCGTGCTCGCCACGATCGCGGACTGACCCTCATTCGACGCCGACGGCGCGGCACCCTCAGGGGTGCCGCGCCGTCGGCGTTTCCGGACCTGTGCGTGCTCAGGAGCGGTTCAAGTGGCGCCGGTTCAGCTCCGCCAGCTCGTCGTCGCTGAGGTCGTCGATGGCTTGAGCGTCGGCCTTGTCGCTGCGCTGGAACCGCATCATCATCAGGATGATCAACGGCAGGTCCACCACTTCGGCCACGAACCACAGGAGGTCCCCGGCGAGCTGCTGATCCCGCAGAGCCCCCGGGAACCAGCCCAGCGCGCCGGGCACGGGTCCGGCGAACCCGTCCAGCACGGTGCCGGACAGCCGGAGGAGGATCCCCGGCACGGCGTCCGCCAGCAACTCGATGAAGACGTAGATGAACCCCACCACCATCACCGCGCTGCTCGCGGGGCGTTCCTCCCCCTCGACCGCGGGCAGAACCATGAGCAGGCCGAGGGCGGGGGCCAGAACCACCGTCAGGGCGCCGGCCAGCGGATCGGTCCGGAGCAGGTACAGGACAGGCGTCAGGAAGGACGCGAAGACCGCCAGGCTCAGCAGCGGCGAGACCACCGGGTGGGACAGCACCCGGACCGGGCGGCTGGCCATGAAGGCGTCCACCCGGCATCGTCCGTTCAGACCGAGCGTCTCCCGCGCGAGCGCCAGGGGGCGGCCCGCGGCGAGCAGCAGCGGCACGACGAAGACGTACCCCGCCACTTTGACGGTGAAGACCCACCGCAGGGAGGCGCCGTAGACGCCCGGGAAGCCGCAGGACAGGTACAGGAAGAGCAGGATGCCCAGCAGGAAGCCCAGGGTCCGCCTGACGGGCCAGCGAGGGGCATTCCGCACGCCCCGGACATACAGCACCACGACGACGGCGGCGAGTAGCAGCGCGGGGATGTCGGCGGTCCAGCTGGTGGCGAGAGCGCTCAAGGGGGGCATGGTGCGGAACCTTCCTGATGACGGCGGTCTCCCCGCCCCCGGAGTCCCGCCCGGCCGATCCCGAGTGACCGTCTCATGGTACCGAAGCGAACCCGGAGCCGTTCTCAGGAACGGGTACGGCCCGGCACCCTTCAGGGGTGCCGGGCCGTGCGCGCCGCTCTGGACGAATCCGTCAGACGGAATCAGGCGACGTTGTTCTCATAGTCCACGTCCGCCGTCTCGCGGGTGAGGAACAAGGCCACCAGCGTCAGGACGGCGGCCAGCGCCAGGTAGACGCCCACCATCCACGTGCTGCCGTGGCCGGCCTGCCAGAGGGCGATCGCCACGAAGGACGCCGGGGCGGCGCCGATCACGCTGGAAAGGTTGTACGCCACGGCCGAACCGGTGTAGCGGACGTTCGACGGGAAAAGTTCCGGCAGATAGGCCGCCATCGGTCCGAAGGTCAGGCCCATCAGCGTGAAGCCGATGATCAGGCCGACCATCGCCGCGCCCGGGCCGGGGCCGAACATGAGCGTCCAGGCACAGCCGAACACGAAGATCCCGGCGGTGACCCAGATCAGGAACTTCCGGCGGCCGTACTTCTCGGCCAGCGGGCCGGAGACCACGGTGAAGATGCCGAAGAACACCACACCGAGGATGAGCATCCACTGGAAGAGCGTCTTGTCGACGCCGAGACCCGGGACGAAGGCGGCGGGGTCGAAGGCCTTCCCGGCCTTCTTCGCGGCGGCCTCGGCCTTGGCGGCGGTGTCGGCAGCGGTGCCGTAGGTGAGCGTGAAGCTTGTCATGAGGTAGAAGAGCACGTAGGTGGCCAGCATGATGAACGTGCCGGCCAGCACCTGGCGCCAGTGGAACCGGAAGGTGACGGCCAGCGGGACGCGGGCGACCTTGTCCTCGGCGATGACCTTCTGGAACGACAGCGACTCCTCCAGCTTGAGGCGGACGTACAGGCCGACGGCCACGATCACGGCCGAGAGGATGAACGGAACGCGCCAGCCCCAGTCCATGAACTGCTGCGGGGTGAGCCAGGTCTGCAAGGCGACGAAGATCAGGTTCGAGAGGATGAAGCCGATGGGGGCACCCAGCTGCGGGAACGTGCCCCAGATGGCGCGCTTGCCCGCCGGGGCGTTCTCGGTGGCCAGCAGCGCGGCGCCGGACCACTCGCCACCCAGCGCGATGCCCTGCGCGAACCGGAGGACCACGAGCGCCAGCGGGGCCAGCACGACCCAGCCGCCCGCGGCCGGTGGAAGGAAACCGATCAGGAAGGTCGCGATGCCCATGGTCAGCAGCGAAGCCACCAGGGTTCCCTTGCGGCCCAGCTTGTCACCGAAGTGACCGAACAGGATGGAGCCGATGGGGCGGGCCACGAAGGCCACGCCGAAGATGGCGAAGGCGCTCAGGATCGCATTGATGTCCGTGGCGTTCGGGAAGAAGAGCCGCGGGAACACGAGCACGGACGCCGTGGCGTACGCATAGAAGTCGTAGAACTCGATCGTGGTGCCGATGAGGCTGGCGAAGATCACGCGTCCTCGCGTGTTGGCGGCGGGCGCCGCCACGGGTGCCCCCGGAGTTCCCGGGGCAGCCGGTGTGGCTGGAGTGGATGACATGGGTCCGGCTTTCCTTCCGGGCGGCCCGCCCCCTGAAGCGGCCGCCATGCTATGAGACGGCGTTCATCTTAACCACCGGGGTCCATCTACTGGACAACCGTGTCCAGTATGTGGAATGACTCGCACGGACCCTTTCAGAAAAGCTCCGGCCTCCCTCGCCCCGCCGGGCGGGAGGTCAGCGGGACGCAGCCTCTGCGATGAGACCGGTGAGCCGCTCCGGGACGGAGAACTGGGGCCAGTGACCCGAACCGATGGTCACGACGTCGAGGGATTTCACGGCCGCCGCCTCGTCCGCGAACGCACCCCACTGGGCCAGCGCCGCGCGGAACTGCTCCTCGTTCATGCCGCCCGAGAGAACGGTCACCGGCACGTCGTACCGTCGCTCGTCCGTCAGGGAGATGGGCCCCGTGGGCACCTGCGCCGGAACGCTGAAGGTGGCGTTCGCGGCACGTTCCCGCACCTCCGGGGTGAGGTCGTACACCTCTTCCTCGTCGAAGAAGTCCCAGCCCGGGAACGGGATCACCCCGTCCACCACGTCGAATTCCGAGATCATGGCGCCGGGCGGCGGCACGGCGGTGTCGACGAGGATCACGCGCGCGACCTTGTCCGGACGCGCATCCGCGGCGCCCCACACGACGTTGCCTCCGCCGCTGTGCCCGACGAGGACCACGGGCCCGTCCAGCGCGTCGATCTGAGTGACTGTCGCCGCGACCCAGTCGTCGATGGTGAGGGAGGACGACTCCGCAGCAGGCGCGCCGACGCCGGGCAGAGTGAGGGGATGCGGACGGTGTCCGGCGGCGATGAGCCCCGGGGTCACCTCATCCCAGGAGGACGCGTCGAGCCAGAGACCGGGTACGAGGAGGAGATCCATGGGGTCAGCCTACGCTCGCGCTCCGACGATTTTCGAGGGGTCGTGTGGCCGGGCGCCGGTGCCCGGATTCCAAAGCGGACCTCACCCCCGCAGAGCATCTGCGGGGGTGAGGTCCGCGCGTTCCTGGAGGTACCAGGCGATTCACTCTCAGCACCGCCCGGTACCCTCGAAATTGAGTACCACTATGTTGAGCGCCGTTTTCTTACAGCCGCCGTGCGTACCCGAAGTACCACATAGAGCACCGCGCCAAGAAGCGGTATCACTAAGATCAGCGCCGCCCAGAGCAGTCGAGATCCCAAGGTCAAGTGCCGGTCAGCAAGTGCTAGCACCAAAGTCGTCAGTATGAACGCAGCAACGAGGACCACGGGGATCGAAGCGATTCCCATTTCCCAATAGTTCGGATTGAGCTCAGATGGTTGGTTCATGACGGTTTATGAGCTAGTCGCCCATCCCCCACTTCCGTTGACGTTCAGCTGGACCCAAGTGTCCCAGGAAAAAGGAACCCCAACAGTCTGGGTCACCCACATATGGATTCGCTGCATCGCCGGTCCGGCATAATCTGAGGAGGTCTTTTGAGGATCCCAAGTCGGCTGATTACAAGACAATCCCCAACACGTCCCGGTCTGATTTCCAACCCAGTCGATTTTCCCGCCACCAGCCCATGACTCGAAGTTGGCGTTGAAAGCCAGATAAACATTGCCCCACTGATTGCTTACGCCACACCCCGAGAATATTGCTGAATAGCTTGTCCGGTACACCGAACAACCTTGGACCGATGCGTAAGGCGTGACTTCTCCGCTCTTTAGCTCGACCACGGGCTTCTCGACAGTAGTCACCTTTACCGAACCGTCAGCAAACCTACTGATCTGAACCGTCTCGTCGGATTTGTCTCGAGTTTCCACCGAGACGGGATCTCCACCTTTGTTAGAGTCCCACGGCTGACCTGACTCCCAAGTCCTCAGGAGAGGTGCCCAATTTTGGGCCGGAACCTCATACGTCTTGAAGAAGTCCTTTATGTGTTGCCGATCGCTATTGGTGATGCGCGGACCAGGCGTCGCCTGCGCTGGCGTTGCAAGTCCAGCAAGCAGAAGTATGCCGGAAATGCTGGCGAGAACTACTCTCAGATGCCTCATCGAATTCCCCAATTCAGTAACGAGGAGCCCCCAATGGCCCCTCATCGTCATCTGAGCCTAAGGCTGTTGACTCAAAGTGACAAGACTTTTCAGATACTTACTGCCCAGTTCTTGACCTTCATGCGGACGGTGCCCGGCGGCGACGAGCCCCGGGGTCACCTCATCCCAGGAGGACGCGTCGAGCCAGAGACCGGGTACGAGGAGGAGATCCATGGGTTCAGCCTACGCTCGCCCTCCGACGATTTTCGAGGGGTCTCGTGGCCGCAGTCAATAGAGTGGCGGGCATGTCCGCTCTCAGTTCCGTCCGGGTGCTCCTCAGTCTCCTGCGGTCACCGAAGTCCGCTCCCCTGGTCGCCCGTCTGGCCGCCGGAGAAACCGTCGACGCCGAGGAGCGGCTCGCCGGGAATCTCATGCGGAGCGGCCTGGCCGTCGCCGAAGGCCGCGGACTCAGGCTCGCGCCGGACGTGTTGGGGCAGGCCCTCGCGGCTCTGGACCCGGCCGCGCAGCTCGAAGCCCTGCTCGCCACCCCGAGGATCGCGTTGGCGGGCCGGGCGCCGGGCAGCGTGAACGGTCTCGTCCACGCGGTCGTCACCCGCTGCGTCCAGGACGGGGAGGTGCTCTCCGAGGCCCAGGTCAATGAACGGCTGTCCGTCCTGGTCGAGGACGTCGCGTTCTTCCGGCGCCACGCCGTGGACCTGGACATCCTCCGCCGGAAGCCCGACGGGACCGCCTACTGGCTCAGCCCGCCGTCGTCGTCCTGGATGCCATAGACGCCGCAGACGGCTCCGTGGCGACTAGCCGTCGTAGTGGTGCACGTGCAGGCGGCGCGCCGCCTCCGCGATGGAACCGGTCAGCGACGGGAAGACCGTGAAGGTGCTCGCGACGTCGTCCACGTGCAGCTTCTTCGCCACGGCCAGGCCGATCGGGTAGATGAGCTCCGAGGCGTTCGGGCCCACCACGACGCCGCCGATCACGGTGCCCGACCCCTTGCGGGAGATGATCTTGACGAAGCCGTCCTTGGAGTTCCGCATCTTGGCGCGCGGGTTCGACTTGAGGGGCAGCATGACGACGTCGCCCTGGTAGCGGCCCGTGGAGAGGTCCTTCTCCGAGACGCCCACCGAGGCGATCTCCGGGGAGGTGAAGATGTTGGACGCCACCTCGTTGAGCTTGAGGGGGCGGACGCCGTCGCCCATGATGTGGGCCACCGCGATGCGGCCCTGCATGGCGGCCACGGACGCCAGGGCGAACACCCCGGTGCAGTCGCCCGCCGCGTAGACGTTGTGAGCCGTGGTGCGGGAGACGCCGTCGACCTTGATGTGACCCGAGTCGGTCAGCGCCACTCCGGCGTTCTCCAGTCCGATGCCCTCGGTGTTCGGGATGGAGCCCACGCACATGAGGCAGTGGGTGCCCGTGATGGTGCTGCCGTCGCCGAGGGTGACGAGCACGCCGTCCTCGGTGCGCTCCACCTTCTCGGCACGCGAGCGGGACAGGACGCGGACGCCGCGGCGTTCGAAGACCTCTTCCAGCACGTCGGCGGCGTCGCTGTCCTCGCCCGGGAGGACCTGGTCCCGGCTGGAGATCAGGGTGACCTTGGACCCCAGACCGTTGTACGCGGAGGCGAACTCGGCGCCGGTCACGCCGGAACCGACCACGATCAGTTCCTCGGGCAGCGTGGTCAGGTTGTAGAGCTGAGTCCAGTTCAGGATCCGCTCGCCGTCCGGCTTGGCGCTCGGCAGCTCGCGGGGGTGGGCGCCGACGGCCAGGATGATGGCGTCGGCGTCGACCGTGCGCACCGAACCCGACTTGGTGGTGACCTTGATGGTGCGGTCGTCCTGCAGCACGCCGTCGCCGATCAGCACCTTCACACCGGCCTCCTCGAGGCTGCGGCGGATGTCATCCGACTGCTCCTGAGCCAGCTCCATGACACGGCGGTCGATGTGCTCGAGGTCGGCCACCATGGTCGGCGCGCCGGAATCCACCTCGAAACGGACACCCAGGGAGTGGGCCTCCGAGACGCGCGCCATGAGGTCGGCGGTGGCGATCAGCGTCTTGGACGGCACGACGTCGCTCAGGACCGCGGCGCCTCCCAGGCCGTTGCGCTCGATGACGGTGACCTTCGCACCCAGGGATGCGGCGACCGCGGCGGCCTCGTAACCACCGGGACCACCTCCGAGGACGGCGATACGGGGCGCGGCGAAATCAGGATGCGTGCTCACAAAGGACAATTCTGTCCCATGCACTGCCCCACTGCCAGCCGAGGACCCGTCACGAAGCGGTCACCAGGCCGAAAGTGACGCATCCCACGGAGACGGCGATGCCCGCGGGAGCCCGTGCTGGGCAAGAGCACGGCCCTGCGAGTACGGTTTTCCCGTGACTACCTTGGACTTGAACACGATGGATCCCTTCGAGGCCGCGAAGCTCGCCGCTGAGCACATCGCCCGCGAAACCGGGGTCGAACAGCACGACGTCGCCCTGGTGCTGGGCTCCGGCTGGGGCGGCGCCGCCGATCTCATCGGCGAGACGACCCACACCCTGGACGCGGCGACCGTGCCCGGCTTCCACGCCCCGGCCGTGGTCGGCCACACCGGCACCATCCGTTCGGTCCTCACCTCGGACGGCAAGCGCGCCCTGGTCCTCGGCGCCCGCACGCACTTCTACGAGCGCAAGGGCGTCCGCGCCGTCGCGCACGGCGTCCGCACCGCGGCGGCCGCCGGCTGCAAGACGCTCGTGCTGACCAACGGCTGCGGCGGTCTGAACGAGAACTGGAAGCCCGGCACCCCCGTGCTGATCAGCGACCACATCAACCTCACGGCGGCCTCCCCGCTCGAAGGCGCCACCTTCGTGGACCTCACGGATCTGTACTCCTCCCGCATCCGCGGCCTGGCCCGCGAAGTGGACCCCACCCTGGAGGAGGGCGTCTACGCACAGTTCACCGGCCCGCACTACGAGACCCCGGCCGAAGTCCAGATGGCCAAGATCATCGGCGCGAGCCTCGTCGGCATGTCCACCGCTCTGGAGGCCATCGCAGGCCGCCAGGCCGGCATGGAGGTCTTCGGCATCTCCCTCGTGACGAACCTCGCCGCGGGCATCAGCCCCGAGCCGCTCAGCCACGCCGAGGTCCTGGAAGCCGGCCAGGCCGCCGGTCCGCGCATCTCCGCCCTGCTCGCCCAGATCATCGGCAAGCTCTGAGCCATGGCCCCGCACAGCACGGCGCACGACGACGCCGCCTCCGCTCCCCTGCCCGTCGGCCTCGCGCAGCAGGCCCGGGAGTGGGCGGCCACCGACCCTGACAGCGCCACCGCGGCGCAGCTGCTCGCCCTCGTGGACGACGCGGAGCACGGCTCCGCCACAGCGACGGCCGAGCTGGAGGACGCATTCTCCGGGACCCTGCAGTTCGGCACGGCCGGTCTCCGCGCCGCGCTGGGCCCGGGTCCGATGCGGATGAACCGCGTGGTGGTGCGCCGTGCCGCGGCCGGGTTCGCGGCCTTCCTCAACGAGGCCCTGGGCACCGACGGCGAGGCCCGCGCTCCGCGCGTCGTGGTCGGCTTCGACGCCCGCCACAACTCGGACGTCTTCGCGAGGGACTCCGCGGCCGTCTTCACGGCCGCGGGCCTGGAGGTCTTCCTCATGCCCTCCGCCCTGCCGACCCCCCTGCTCGCCTACGCGGTGCGGGCCCTGGACGCCGATGGCGGCGTCATGGTCACAGCCAGCCACAATCCGCCGCAGGACAACGGCTACAAGGTCTACCTCGGCGGACGCGCCGTGCCGGAAGGCGCCCGTGGCTCGCAGATCGTGGAGCCGTACGACGCGCGGATCGCAACGGCGATCGCCGCGGTCGGGCCGTCCGGGTCGATCGCCCTGGCGGAGTCCGGCTGGGAGGTCCTCCCGGCGTCCATCGAGGACGACTACCGCGCAGCCGTGGTCGCGCTGGCACTGCCCGACCGCTTCCCGGAGCGCGACCTGGACATCGTCCTCACCCCGATGCACGGCGTCGGCGGGCGGACCACCGAAGCGGTCCTGCGCGAGGCCGGATTCCCGTCGGTGACGCAGGTCGCCGAGCAGGCACAGCCCGACCCCGACTTCCCCACCGTGAGCTTCCCCAATCCGGAGGAGCCCGGCGCGCTCGATCTGGCCCTGGCCCTCGCCGCGGAGCGCGGCGCGGACGTGGTCCTGGCTAACGACCCCGACGCCGACCGCGCCGCCGTGGCCGCCTTCGACCCGGACGCCGACGGTGGCCGTGGCGCGTGGCGGATGCTGCGCGGCGACGAGGTGGGCGCCCTGCTGGGGGCCCACATGGCCGACCGCCTCGCGGGCCGGACCGAAGGTGTCTTCGCGAATTCGATCGTGTCCTCCCGGCTGCTCTCCCGCATCGCGGCCGCCGCCGGCTATGAGCACCGTGAGACCCTCACCGGGTTCAAATGGATCTCCCGCGTGCCGGGCCTCGTCTACGGCTACGAGGAGGCCCTCGGGTACTGCGTGGCGCCGGAGCTGGCCCGCGACAAGGACGGGATCTCCGCCGCCCTGCTGATCGCGGAGCTCGCGGCACACGCCAAGGCCCAGGGCACCTCGCTCTTCGGTCTGCTCGACGCGCTGTCCCTGGAGCACGGCCTGCATGCGAGCGATCAGCTGAGCGTCCGGGTGGCGGATCTCAGCCTGCTGGACACCATGATGGCGACCCTCCGCGCGACTCCCACGGCGGCGCTGGCGGACTCCGCCGTCGTCGTCGCGCAGGACCTGTCGCAGGGCACGGAGGAGCTTCCCGGCACCAACGGGCTCAAGTACCTCAGCGAGGACGGCACACAGGTGATCGTGCGGCCCAGTGGCACCGAGCCGAAACTCAAGTGCTACCTCGAAGTGGTCGTGCCGGTGGACGGCGCGGACGCGCTGCCCGCGGCCAAGCGGGAGGCCCGACGCCGGCTGGACGCCGTGCTGGACGGCATGAGGTCCGCGCTGGGCGTCTGAGCGCCCGGCATGAGATTCTGGGGGGATCACCGCACACACCCGGCGCGCCACCACCCCTCGCCCCGCGCCACGACATCAGGCATGCAAAGGAAGACCATGAGCACGAACATCGCCTCTTACATCGACCACACCCTCCTCAAGCCGGACGCGAGCCGCGAGGACGTGCAGCGCCTCTGCGCCGAGGCCGTGGAGTACGGTTTCAAGTCCGTGTGCGTGAACCCGGTCTGGGTGAAGACCGCCGTCCAGGCGCTCAAGGGCAGCCAGGTGCTGTGCTGTGCCGTGGTGGGCTTCCCGCTGGGCGCCACGCCCACCGATGTGAAGGTCTTCGAAGCACGCGGCGCGGTGGAGGACGGCGCCGCGGAGATCGACATGGTCATCAACATCGCCTCCGCCCGGGCGGACGACAAGGACGCGCTCGTCGAGGACATCGCCGCCGTGGCCGCCGCGGTGCACGACGGCGAGGCGATCCTGAAGGTCATCATCGAGACCGCGCTGCTCACGGACGAGCAGAAGGTCCTCGCCTGCCAGGCGTCCGTCGAGGCGGGCGCGGACTTCGTGAAGACCTCCACCGGCTTCAACGGCGGCGGGGCGACCGTGGAGGACGTGAAGCTCATGCGCGCCACCGTGGGTCCCGATCTGGGCGTCAAGGCGTCCGGCGGAGTGCGGAGCCTGGAGGATGCACAGGCTATGATTGCTGCTGGTGCCACCCGCATCGGCGCGAGCTCCGGCATCGCCATCGTCAAGGGCGAACAGGGTCAGAGCGACTACTGAGAACCCGGGGTTCCCTCGCGGGGACCCGAGAGCGAGCCCCGTCCGGGCCGCCCTGCGGAAGACTGACGACGTCCCAGCGGACGTCATGAGAAAGAAAGTTGGGAGACCATGTCCCGTCCGATCGGCAAAGAGAACAACACCGTCCAGTCCCTGGTGCTGTTCATCATCTGCTTCGCGCTGTTCGCCGGGGCTGTCTACTCGCTGTCCTTCCTGAGCCTGGAGAACACCTGGCCGGCCGCCGTGACCCTGGTCCTGTTCGCGCTGGCCTTCGCCATCCCGCAGCACGTCCTCGGCCGTTCCGACACGCTCGCCGAGCTCGAGCGCGCCAAGCAGGACGCCAAGTAACGCTTGCCAGCAGCACGAAGGCCCCGGAGGTTCGCCTCCGGGGCCTTCGTCGATTCCTGGGTGGTGCTGTGTTTCCAGAGTGTTCTTGTGCGGCGCCGCGCCCTGTTTCACTTTTCGCGGGTCGATAACCCCGCTAGAAGTGAAACAGGGCGCGGCGCCGGCCGCCTGGCCTTCGAAGCGTGTCTAGTCCTCGAAGATCGCCGCGAGGACATTGCGCGCCCACTCGAGGACCTGCGCGTCGGCGAGATCGCGTCCCCCGACCCGCGCCGTCTTCGGCTTCGGGATCAGCACCGCGTTGAGCGCCGGCTTGATCTGGGAACCCGGGTACATGCGGCTCAGGCGCATGGTCTTGGACTCCGGCAGCGCCGCCGGGGCGAACTTGATGAAGTTCCCCTGGACCGCGACGTCGGTCAGGCCGACCGCACGGGCGGCCACCCGGAAGCGCGCCACGTCCAGGAGGTTGACCACGGGAGCGGGCGGCTCACCGTAGCGGTCCACTAGTTCGTCGCGCACCTCGTCGATGGCCGCCTCCGTGTGAGCCGCGGCGAGCTTGCGGTAGGCCTCGAGCCGCAGCCGCTCCCCCGGAACGTAGTCGTGCGGCAGGTGGGCGTTGATCGGCAGCTCGATCTTCATCTCGGCCGCCGCTTCCTCCTTCTCCCCGCGGTACTCCGCCACGGCCTCGCCGACCAGGCGGATGTAGAGGTCGAAGCCCACCCCCTGGATGTGGCCCGACTGCTCGCCGCCCAGGAGGTTGCCCGCGCCGCGGATCTCGAGGTCCTTCATGGCGAGCTGCATGCCGGCGCCGAGTTCGTTGTGCGCGGCGACGGCCTTGAGACGTTCCAGGGCCACCTCGCCCAGCGGCTTCTCCGACGGGTACAGGAAGTACGCGTAGGCCCGCTCCCGGCCACGGCCCACGCGGCCACGGAGCTGGTGCAGCTGCGAGAGACCGTAGTTGTTGGCGCCGTCCACGATCAGGGTGTTGGCGTTGGAGATGTCCAGGCCGGTCTCGATGATGGTGGTGCAGACCAGCACGTCGAACCGCTTCTCCCAGAAGTCCACGATGATCTGTTCCAGGCGGGCCTCGGTCATCTGACCGTGGGCCACCTCGACGCGGGCCTCCGGGACCAGCTCGCGGATGGACGCGGCCACCCGGTCGATCGAGGACACCCGGTTGTGCACGAAGAACACCTGGCCCTCGCGCATGAGTTCGCGGCGGACCGCGGCGGAGACCTGCTTGTCCGTGTACGGGCCCACATAGGTGAGCACGGGATGGCGCTCCTCCGGCGGCGTGGCCAGCGTGGAGGTCTCCCGGATGCCGGTGAGGGACATCTCGAGGGTGCGCGGGATCGGGGTGGCGGACATGGCCAGCACGTCCACGTTGGTGCGCATCTTCTTGAGCGCTTCCTTGTGCTCCACGCCGAACCGCTGTTCCTCGTCGATGATGACGAGGCCCAGATCCTTGAACTCGATCTCCTTCGACAGGAGGCGGTGCGTGCCGATCACGAGATCCACGCTGCCGTCCTTGACGCCGGCGAGCGTCTCCTTGGACTCCTTGGCGGTCTGGAACCGGGACAGGGCGCGGACCCGGACCGGGAACCCGGAGAACCGCTCACTGAAGGTCTCGTGGTGCTGCTGGGCGAGGAGCGTGGTGGGCACCAGGACGGCCACCTGCTTGCCGTCCTGGATGGCCTTGAATGCGGCACGGACCGCGATCTCGGTCTTGCCGTAGCCGACGTCTCCGGAGACGAGGCGATCCATGGGGATCTCCTTCTCCATGTCCGCCTTGACCTCGTTGATGGTGGTCAGCTGATCCGGGGTCTCGACATACGGGAACGCCTGCTCCAGTTCGCGCTGCCAGGGGGTGTCCTGCCCGAAGGCGTGCCCCTTGGACGCCATGCGGGCCGAGTACAGCCGGATGAGCTCCCCGGCGATCTCCTTGACCGCCCGGCGCGCCTTGGACTTGGTGGAGGCCCAGTCGGAGCCGCCCATCTTGCTGAGCGCCGGGGTGTCACCGCCGACGTAACGGGTGACCTGATCCAGCTGATCGGTGGGGACGAAGAGGCGGTCCCCGGGGGCGCCGCGCTTGGACGGCGCGTACTCCAGGACCAGGTACTCGCGCACCCCGTCCGAGCCGGCGGTCTTCCGCTGCACCAGCTCCACGAACCGGCCGATGCCGTGCTGTTCGTGCACGACGAAGTCTCCGGCGTGCAGGGACAGCGGGTCGACGGCGTTGCGGCGCCGGGACGGCATCTTCCGCATGTCCTTGGTGCCGCCGCGGGCGCTCGAGCGACCGAGCAGATCGGCCTCGGTCAGGACGCCGAACTTCAGTCCGTCCAGCACGAAGCCGTGGCCGGCCTCCGCCGTCGTGATCTCGATGATGCCGGGAGCCGGCGCGTCCGCCAGGCGGTCCACGCGGGCACAGGGCACGTCGGCGTCGTGGAACAGCTCGGCGAGGCGCTGCGCCGGACCCGGGCCGTCCGTGACGACGACGAGCCGCCAGGAGTCCTTGATCCGGGAGGAGATGAACTCCAGCATCTCCCCCACATCGCCGCGGTATCCGCGCGGTTCCCTGGCCCGCAGCGCCAGCACGTCGACGTCGTGCCCCAGCTCCTCGTCCACGCCAAGGGTGGAGACGTCCCACCAGGAGACGCCCGCCGACTGCGCGTCGGTCCGGGTGTCCGCGAGCGTGCGGAAGCTCGCCTCATGCAGGAGGGCCTCCGGGTCCAGGCCGAGGTCCAGCGGCGCTGCGCCGCCGTCCGAGGCGGTGGACCACGCGGCCGCGAGGAACTCCTCGTTGGTCGCGATGAGGTCGTGGGCGCGCAGGCGGACCTTCTCCGGTTCGATCATGAACGCGATCGAGCCCTCGGGCAGGGACGAGACGAACGGCACCATGGAGTCGACCAGCACGGGCGCCAGGGACTCCATGCCCTCCACGGTGATCCCGCCCGCGATCTTCTCCAGCATGTCCGCGGCACCGGGCATGCTCTTCTGCAGCTTCGCGGCGCGGGACATGACGGACGGCGTGATGAGCAGTTCGCGGCACGGCGGGGCCCACAGGACCTCGGGGTGCACGACGCCGTCGCCCACGGAGAGGGAGCGCTGGTCGGCGACCGCGAAGTAGCGCATCTGCTCGACCTCGTCGCCGAAGAACTCGATGCGGATGGGGTGGTTCTCTGTGGGCGGGAAGACGTCGAGGATCCCGCCGCGGACGGCGAACTCACCCCGGTGCGTCACCATGTCCACGCGGGCGTACGCCGCGGCGGCGAGGCGGCGGACGAGATCTTCGAACGGCTCCTCCGCGCCGACTCGCACCGTGACGGGTTCCAGGTCGCCGAGGCCGGCCACGATCGGCTGGACGACGGCGCGCACGGGCGCCACGACGACGCGCAGCGGGGTGGCGAACGCCTCCGGGTGGGCCAGTCGGCGCAGCACGGTCAGGCGGCGCCCGACCGTGTCCGAACGCGGCGAGAGCCGCTCATGAGGCAGCGTCTCCCAGCTGGGGAACTCGGCCACCTCGTCCTCGGGAAGGTAGGCGCGCAGGGCGGCGGCCAGGTCCTCCGCCTCCCGCCCCGTCGCCGTCACGGCGAGCACGACGGCGGGCGCCGTGGCCGCGGAAGCAGCGGCACCGGCGTCGCGCCTCTCGGAGTCCAGCTCCTTGAGCCCGTCCACCAGCTCGGCGATGACCACGGGGTTGAGGCCGCTCGGCGCACCCAGGTGGAAGTCGTCGCTGCGCCGGGTGCCCTGGGCCGCGGACACCCGCAGGTTCCCGAAGGCCGGGTCTTCAGCCAGGACGGTGCGGATGCCCGCGAGCTGTGCCTGGAACACGGCGGGGTTCTGGGAGGACGTGGCGGATGCGGTGCGAGGACTCATGCGGGCTGCTGCTTTCCTGGCGGGCTCGGTGAAGGGGCGTCGCCACGGACCATTCCGGACAACACAAACACCCGGGACTTGGGAAAGTACCGGGTGTTTCCAGTGTAATCCGCAACGCGGGATCCCTCCCGGCCCCGATCTCTCGCGAGGGGCGGGCCGGGAGGAGTCCTGTGCCGGAGAACCGCTGCCGATTACTCGGCGGGGATCTGCAGCTCCTGACCCGGGAAGATCAGGTTCACGTCGGTCACGGTGTTCGCGTTGGCATCGGCCAGGAGCTCCCAGCCGCCCTTCAGACCGAGCTTCTGCGCGATCTTGGCGAGGGTGTCGCCGGACTTGACCGTGTAGGTCTCACCGGTCACGGGGACCTCGGCCGCGTGGCGCGGAGCGGGCTGCGTCTGCTCGACAGGAGCCTGCTGGACCGGGGCCTGCTCCACGGGAGCCTGCTCAGGGGCCTGCTGGGTGTACTGACCCTGGGCCTGGATCTGGGTGTTCTGCGCCGGGGCCGGGGCCGCAGCGGCGGAACCGCCGCCGTTGCCCGAGAGGCCCAGCTGGGCGGAGCAGGACGGCCAGGCGCCCCAGCCCTGGTTCGCCTGGACCTTCTCGGCGACGGCGATCTGCTGGGACTTGGAGGCCTGGGCGGCGGAACCGGTGCCGCCGTAGGCCTGCCACGTGCTCTGGTCGAACTGCAGGCCACCGTAGTAGCCGTTGCCCGTGTTGATGGACCAGTTGCCACCCGACTCGCACTGAGCCAGTGCATCCCAGGTGGACTCGCCGGCTGCATTCGCCGCGGGAGCCGCGAGGGCGACTCCACCGAGGATCGCGCCGGAAGCGGCGACGACTGCAAGAGAGCGACGGGTAGCCAGGGAGATTGCGTTCTGCTTCATGATTTCCAAATGCTCGGGGCTCCACCGGTACTCATTCCGTCCCCGGAAATCCTCGTACGCCACCGGCCCCTGACGTCTTGAGGTCAGGACGTGGTCACGGCACAGACGGTGGCGGTCGGTGGACGGCAGTGACCCGGCATATTCAGCCCGTGGACAGGGAGTCCTCAGCGGGCGTTGTCTCCGCCGGATCAGATCTCCGGCGGCTGGGTTCGTTATCAAACCTTTATAGAGCGTAGGGCATACGGTCCGATCTGGCCAATCTCCGGCGCCTGTGAATCCCCTGAAGACCCGGATTCACAGGAACCCGCCTACCATGGTGGAGGCCCCGCAGACCGCGTGGGCGCACCCTACCTTGGAGGATCCATGGCCCTGAACGCTTCGACCACCGTGCCCTTCGGACTGCCGGAGGTGGCGGCCGTTCTGGTCGACGAGAACTTCGTCCGCCACGTGAGCGAACTCGTGGGGGGCACCCTGGAGGCTTTCACCATCGAGGGCGACACGGCCGCCGCCTTCACGGCCACCGTGGTGCGCACGGTCCCGACCACCCGTCTTCCCGAGATCGCCCGCAAGGTGGTGGGTGAGGCCCTCACCGTGACGCAGCGTGAGTCGTGGACCGCTCCCCTGGAGGACGGCAGCCGCCAGGCCGACATCCAGATCTCGATCAGCGGCGCACCCGTGAGCGCCTCCGCTCTGCAGAAGCTCGTCCCGGTGGACGGTCAGACCCGGATCGACGTCGAAGGCGAAGTGACGTCCTCCATCCCGTTCCTGGGCGGCAAGATCGCCGGCGCGGCCGAGCCCCTAGTCGGCAAGGCCCTCAACCTGCAGGCTCAGCAGGCGCAGTCCTGGCTCGAAAGCCACTGATTCCCGAGCAACCCCGAGCCGCTCCACCTGCACCGGACGGACCTGATTCCGCTGAAACAGTGAGTTCCCGTCGAAACCGTGTGTTTAACGCACTGTTTCGACGGGAACTCGCTGTTTCGGCGGTGATGACGCACCGGTCACGGCACGACAGGGACCGGAACGGGCGACGCCGCCTCCGGCTCAGCCGAGGCTGATCTCCGGGACGTTCCGTTCGCGCCAGCGCGTGCGCAGCCAGCGGTCGTGGGTCGCGATCACGACGGCTCCGGCGAAGCTCTCCAGCGCCTCCTCGAGTTCCTCGACCAGGGCCAAGGACAGGTGGTTGCTCGGCTCGTCCAGGAGGAGCACTCTCGGCGGGTCCGCCACGAGAGCCGCGAGCGCCACGCGCCGCTGCTGCCCGATGCTGAGCTCGCCGAGGGCCCGTCCCGTGTCGCGCTCGGGAAGCAGCCCCAGGGATGCGAGAGGTGTGCTCTCGGCCCGTTCGTAGCCCACGGCACGTGCGTACCAGGCGGCGGCGCTCAGGCCGGGGTCGTCGAACACGGTGTCCTGTGCCAGATAGCCCACGGTGGCGCCGTCGGACCGGAGGATCTCGCCCTCATGCGAGACCCCTCCGGCCAAGACCTTCAGCAGCGTCGACTTCCCGCTGCCGTTGGCTCCCGTCAGGAGCAGCCTGCCCTGCGGGGCGAGCCCGAAGGACACCGGTTCCAGCCGTCCGGGGACGGCCACGCGGTGGGCACGGAGCACCGACTCCGCGGCGGGACCCTGCGGCCCGGCGTCATGGTCACCGTGCCGGCCAGGCACCAGGTCCGCGCCCGACGACGCCGGCCGCGCCGCCGTCGTCGAAGCCGCTTCCGCCGTCACATCGCCCAGCGCCGTGAAGGCAGGGTCGAAGCCGGCGAAGCGCAGAGGCTCCGGCGGGCGCCGGACCCTCCCGCTCTCCAGCGTCTCGAGGCGGACCCGCGCATTGCGCGCACGGCGGGCGATGACCCGGGCGTCCTTGTCGGCATAGAACTTCCGGGAGGCCCGCGCCTCGGTCCGGGGGTCGGACTTGCGGTTGACGTTACGGGCGCCCACCTCGATCTCCTCGCGCAGTGCGAGAAGTTCGGCCTGTTCCGCGGCGTAGCGGTCACGCCACTGCCGCATGAGGTCCCGACGCGCACGGAGAGCGCTGCTGTAGTCCCCACCGAAGTGGCGGACCCCCAGCCCGCTGCCGCTGTCGGAGGTCGTGTCGCCCGGCTCCGCACCTGCGGCGTCTGCAGCCCCCTCCGGCGCTGAGGCGCCCGGTGAGGCGGCGTCGGCCAGCACCACGGCCGGCACCGGCAAGGGGTCCAGGTCCACGATTCGTGTGGCCACCCGGTCCAGGAAGGTGCGGTCGTGACTGGCGAAGAGCACGGGGCCCTTCCAGTCGCGCAAGGCGGATTCCAGATACGCCACGGCGGCGTCGTCCAGATGATTGCTCGGCTCGTCCAGGAGCAGCGCGTCGGGCTCCTCCAGGAGGAGCGCCGCGAGCGCCAGCCGGGAACGCTGCCCACCGGACAGCCGTTCCACGGGCGTCCGTTCGTCGAGGCCGGAGAGTCCCAGCCCGGCGAGGACTTCCCCTCGCCGCGCCTGAGCGCTCCAGGCGCCCAGCCGTTCGGCGTCGTCGAGAGCCTGCGCATAGGCGTCCACGTCCTGGCTCTCCAGCGCGGCCAGCGCGTCGAGGGCCGGGCGCTGGGCACGGTCCAGCACCTCGCCGGCAGTGCTGCCGGGAGGCGCGTCGAGCTCCTGGGCGAAGTACCCCAGGCGTTCCGGCCGGAGCACCAGACCCGCATCCGGGCGCTGGGCACCGGCGGCGATGCGCAGCACGGTGGATTTGCCGGAACCGTTCTCCCCGATCAGACCCACCCGCTGTCCCGGAGAGACGGCGAAGGTGATGTCGCTGAGGACACGGCGTCCGGCGTAGCGCTGGGAGATGCCGTCCAGCGCCAGATGTTGAAGAGTCACGGTATGCATGAGAGTCCTTCCGTCAGAACGAAAGTCCCGCCCGCCATGCCACGCTTCTCACACCGGATCTTCCTGAGAGCCGCCGGACCGAGAACGTCACGGACGGAGGCCCTGGAGCAAGGGCCTGTAGGAGAACCTGGAAAGGGGAGGTGAGACGCAGCCACCGCGCGATCGCCGAGTGCATCCTCCGTTAACGTCCGGAGGGCGGCAGGCGCGGGAATCATCGGCACAGGATGTCAGCGGGACAACGGGCAAGGTGGCCAGCTGTCAGCAGGCTGCGTCAGTTCTTCACCTCTCCAGAGTAACAGGCTTTCCGGGGACCTGCCCGCGACCCCTCCCGCCCAGGGCACAGCGCTGCTAGGGTCGGCGGCAGGGGGACGGCGCGTCGGAGCGGCATTCCCGGCACATCAGAGCACGATCCGCCGACCACCGGAAAGGCCGCGATGAACGAGATCTGGAACGTCGTCCACGAGGAGCGCCGCGCACTCGCGGCCGATCTCGCGGAGCTGGAACCGGACGCCTGGGACACCCCCTCCCTGTGCCCCGGATGGACGGTCCATGACGTGGTGGCCCATCTGGTGAACGACGCCAAGACCACCTGGGCCGGCTTCGCTCGGGAGCTGCTCAAAGCCCGTTTCGACTTCGACGCCCTGAACGCGCAGGGCGTCGCCCGCGAGCGCTGCGCGGACCCCCGGGTCACCCTGGCCAACCTCCGGGCCGTGAGCGGGCGCACCAGCAGCGCGCCCGCGCCCCGGGTCACCCGCCTCGTGGAGGCGTTCGTCCACGGCGAGGACATCCGGCGCCCGCTCGGACTGCGCCGGAACTATCCGGTGGCGCAGCTCCTCGACGCCCTGAAGCACCAACTGGCGACGTCCACCGACTTCGGCGGCGGCAGGGATCGGGCCGCGGGCGTGGTTCTCGAGGCCACGGACGCGGACTTCCGCTGGAAGCCGTCGACACCGGCGGTGAATTCCGCCCCGGTGGTGCGAGGCGGCACCCTGGCTCTGCTGCTCGCGGTGTCCGGTCGCCCCGTCCGCCCCGGAGAGCTCGACGGCGAGGGCGCGTCCGCATTCACCGTCACCTCTACGGACGGCTGAGCGGGCCGACCGGCGCCGCACCTGCGGTAAAATGGACTCTGGTGTGCCGGGAAGTCTGGTCGGCCCACTGCCTACCCGGGACGATCCCGGGCGCGCGGCGGTGGTCAGGAACCGACGACCCCTCAGGAATCCATGCACCAGACATCCACCACCCGCCGCCTGATCCCGGAGCGCCTGCGCGTGACGCGCCTGCTCCGCAACGAGACCACCGGCGGTTTCCTGCTCCTCGCCGCCACCGTGATCGCCCTGCTCTGGGCCAACTCCCCGTGGGGCGCCTCCTATTTCGAACTGCGGGACATCCAGGTCGGGCCCGAGAGCCTGCACCTGAATCTGAGCCTCGGCACCTGGGCGGCCGACGGCCTCCTCGCGGTGTTCTTCTTCCTGGCCGGGCTGGAACTGAAACGCGAACTCCTGCAAGGCGAGCTGAGCGACCCGCGCAAGGCCCTGGTGCCGGTCGCCGCGGCCGTGGGCGGGGTCGTGGTCCCGGCGCTCCTGTACGTCCTGGTGAACGCCGGGAACCCGGAGGGCCTGGCCGGCTGGGCCATCCCGACCGCCACGGACATCGCCTTCGCCCTCGCCGTGCTCGGCGTGGTCGGCTCGCATCTTCCCGCGGCGCTGCGGACCTTCCTCCTGACGCTCGCGGTAGTGGATGACCTGATCGCGATCGTCATCATCGCCCTCTTCTACGGCGGAGCCCTTCAGATCGGCTATCTCCTGGCGGCCCTGCTCCCCCTCGCGGCCTTCGCGGCGCTCGGACGGGTGGCGGGCGGACGATGGGCGCGCTGGTGGACGCTGCTCCCCCTCGCTCTGCTCACCTGGGTGCTCGTGCACTCCTCCGGAGTCCATGCCACGGTGGCCGGAGTGCTGCTGGCCTTCACCATCCCTCTGGGGCGCTCGGCGGCGGAGGCCCCGGCGAACGGCCTGGCGGACCGGCTCGAGCACGGCCTGAGGCCCTTCAGCGCCGGGTTCGCCGTGCCGCTGTTCGCGTTCTTCGCCGCGGGAGTCGCGCTCGGAGGGTTCGACGGCGTACGGTCGGCCGCCACGGACAGCGTCGCGGTGGGCATCGTCGTGGCGCTCGTCGTGGGCAAATTCGTGGGCGTGCTCGGGACGTCTTTCGCCCTGACGCGGCTGCCCGGCGTGGCGCTCGACAAGTCGGTGCGCTGGCTCGACATGGTGGGCGTCGCCCTGCTCACCGGGGTCGGCTTCACGGTGTCCCTGCTCGTCGCGGATCTCTCCTTCGGCGGAGGCCACGGCGGCGAGGGATCAGCGCATGGCGAGCACGCCAAGGTGGCCATCCTGGCCGCCTCGGTGATCGCCGCGGTGCTCGGCGCCGTCGTGCTCCGGCTCCGGAACAGGCACCACCGCCGTGTGAAGGAGCGCCGGCGCCCGCAGGCGGGCTGAGAAGCCCGCGGCGGGAGGGCCCGAGAGGGAAAGCGCGCGGCGCGTCAGGCCGCGGTCGACACGGCCTGACGCAGCGCGTCCTCCGCCGCCACCCAGGCGAGCATGGCGCACTTGACGCGGGCCGGGAACTTCGAAACGCCGGAGAGCGCGGCGGCGTCGCCGAGTTCTTCGGGATCGCCTTCCACCGTGCCGCGGGACCGCAGCACGGTGCGGAACTCCTCGATCAGCGTGGCGAGTTCGTCCACCGAGGAGACCTCGCCGGCCAGATCGGTCAGCATCGAGGCGGACGCCATCGAGATGGAGCACCCGTTGCCGAGCCATTCGAGGGATTCGATGCGGCGCTCACCCTCGGCGCCGCTGACCGAGAGGCGCAGGGTGATCTCGTCGCCGCATACCGGGTTCAGCTGATGGCACTGACCGGTGCCCGCGGGCCACGAGGTCTCACAGGCGGCGACTTCGCTCAGGCTCCCGCCGTGACGGGCCTTGGCGTGTTCCAGGATGGTCTGCTGGTACAGCGATTCGAGAGAACTCATCACTTCACTCCGAAGAATCCGCGGACACCGGCGACACCCTCGAGGAAGGCGTCCACCTCGCCCTCGGTGGTGTACAGGTAGGCGCTGGCGCGCGTCGACGCCGAGAGGCCGTAGCGCCGGTGCAGGGGCTGCGCGCAGTGGTGACCCACGCGGACGGCGATGCCCTGGGCGTCCAGGTACTGTCCGACGTCGTGCGCGTGCACGCCTTCCACGTCGAACGAGACCAGCGCGGCGCGCTCGACGCCGGCGGCCGGGCCGAGTGTGCGGACGCCGGGGATGCGGGCCAGGCCCTCGAGCATGCGCTGTGCGAGGACCTCCTCCCGGGCGTGGACGCGGTCCATCCCCGTCTCCATCAGATACCGCGCGGCCGCGGCCATCGCGATGGCCTGCGAGACCGGCTGGGTGCCGGCCTCGAAACGCTGCGGCGCCGGGAGGTACCCCGAGTGCTCCATCGTCACGGTGGTGATCATCGATCCGCCGGTCGTCACTGGCGGCAGGGCGTCCAGGAGTTCCTGGCGGCCGTACAGGGCGCCGATGCCGGTGGGGCCGAGCATCTTGTGGCCGGAGAAGACGGCGAAGTCCACGTCGAGGGCCTTCACGTCGAGCGGCAGGTGCGGCGCGGACTGGCAGGCGTCCAGGACCACCAGTGCGCCCACCGCGCGGGCCAGGCCCACGAGGTGCGCCACCGGGTTGATGGTGCCGAGGACGTTCGAGACGTGGGTGAACGCGAGGACGCGGGTCCTGGCGGTGATCACGCGGGCGGCCTCGTCCAGGTCCAGGGTGCCCTCGTCGGTCAGCGGAATGTGCCGGAGGGTGGCGCCGGTCCGGCGGCAGAGCTCCTGCCACGGCACCAGATTGGCGTGGTGCTCCATCTCGGTGACGACGATCTCGTCCCCGGGACCGAGCGCGAAGCGGCGGGCCTCGGGGGCCACCTCCCCCACGCTCGCGTTGGAGAAGGCGTAGGCGAGGAGGTTGAGGCCGGCGGTGGCGTTGGAGGTCCAGACGATCTCCTCCTCGCGCGCCCCGACGAACTCCGCCACCGTGGCGCGGGCGTCCTCGAAGGCGAGCGTGGCATGGGCCGCCAGGGTGTGTGCGCCGCGGTGCACGGCGGAATTCCGCTGTTCGTAGAACTCCTGCTCGGCTTCCAGCACGCTCAGGGGGTTCTGGCTCGTGGCCCCCGAGTCGAGGTAGACGAGCTCCCGCCCGTTCACCGGATGCGCCAGGAGCGGGAAGTCGTTCCGGATCCGGAGGACTTCCACATCAGTCAGAGGGACGCCATTGTTCACGTTCCCACCTCCGCCTTATTTAGGAAACATTTGCCTGGTCTATTCTCGCACCACCCGGGCCCGGGGCGCCTCCCAGGACTACCTAAGTACCCCGTACCGCGAATTGCGTAGTCCCTACTCGGGCCTGGCACCCCGCCGCCCCGTAGCGTGCAGACATCAGCAGGAATCGCTAAGGAGCAGGGACATGGCGAGACGTGCGTTCATCGCTGGAATCACGGGCCAGGACGGGTCTTACCTGGCCGAACTACTACTACTCAAGGGCTACGAGGTCCACGGTCTCATCCGCCGCACCTCCGCGTTCAACACGGCCCGCATCGACCACCTCTACGTGGATCCCCACGAGAGCGATGCCCGCCTGTTCCTCCACTACGGGGACATGGACGACGGCGCCCGGCTCGTCACGCTGCTGGCACAGATCCAGCCGGACGAGGTCTACAACCTGGCCGCCCAATCGCATGTGCGGGTCTCCTTCGACGAGCCGATCCACACCGGCAACACCACCGGTCTGGGCACCTCCCGCTTCCTCGAAGCCGTCCGCCTCGCCGGGGTGGACACCCGGTTCTACCAGGCCTCCACCTCCGAGATGTTCGGAGCCTCACCGCCGCCGCAGAACGAGGAGACGCCGTTCTATCCGCGCTCCCCCTACGGCGCCGCGAAGGTCTACAGCTATTGGATGACCCGCAACTACCGCGAGGCCTACGGCATGTTCGCCGTCAACGGGATCCTGTTCAACCATGAATCCCCGCGGCGCGGCGCCACGTTCGTCACCCGGAAGATCACCCGGGCGGTGGCCTCCATCGCCTCCGGGAAGGCGGACCGCCTGTATCTGGGAAATCTGGACGCCATCCGTGACTGGGGCTACGCCGCCGAGTATGTCGAGGGCATGTGGCGCATGCTGCAGGTGGACACCCCGCAGGACTACGTCCTCGCCACGAGCACGCCCACCACGGTGCAGCAGTTCCTGGAGTACGCCTTCGGAAGCGTCGGACTGCACTGGCGGGACCACGTCGAGTTCGATGAACGGTACCTCCGGCCCACCGAGGTGGATTCGCTCATCGGCGATCCCACGAACGCCCAGGTGGACCTCGGCTGGAAGGCGTCCGTCGGCGCGGAGGACCTGGCCCGCCTCATGGTGGCCCATGACCTGGCCGAGCTCGGAAGCCCGCAGGGACATCTGGTGGACCAGGTCACGCTCCCCTCCTGGAACGCCAGTCTGGAGCTGACATGAGCACCCGGACAGCCATGATCCTTGGGGAGACGCCGGGCACCGATGACGCCGCTCAGGCGGACATCGGCATCCTGGACCGGGACGCGCCGTTCTACGTGGCCGGACACCGCGGGCTCATCGGATCGGCGATCTGGCGGCGCCTCGAACGAGCCGGTTTCACGCATCTGATCGGCGTGCCGTCCTCGGAACTCGATCTGCTGGACCGGACGGCGGTGGAGGACTTCTTCGCCGAGCATCAGCCACGCCACGTGGCCCTGGCCGCCGCGAAAGTGGGCGGCATCCAGGCCAACAACGATTTCCCGGTGGACTTTCTGAGCGAGAATCTGAGGATCCAGGGGAACGTCATGGACAGTGCGGTGCGGCAACGGGTCCACAAGCTCCTCTTCCTGGGATCGAGCTGCATCTATCCACGGTTCGCGCCGCAGCCGATCCCCGAGGACGCGCTGCTCACGGGCAAGCTGGAAGTCACCAACGACGCCTACGCGGTGGCCAAGATCGCCGGGATCCAGTACGTCAAAGCCGTCCGGCGGCAATACGGGCTGCCGTGGATCAGTGCCATGCCCAGCAACCTGTACGGTCCCGGGGACAACTTCCGGCCGGGCGTCTCCCATGTGCTGCCGGCGCTGATCATGCGGTACCGGCAGGCCCGCGACGACGGCGTGGACACCGTCACGAACTGGGGCACCGGCACGCCGCTGCGGGAATTCCTCTACGCGGACGACTGCGCGGACGCTTGCCTCTTCCTCCTGGACAACTACGACGGCGGCCGCCACCTGAACGTGGGCACCGGCTCCGAGATCAGCATCAAGGACCTCGCGGCCCTCATCGCGGACGTCGTCGGCTACGAGGGCAAGACCGTCTGGGACGCCACGAAGCCGGACGGGACCCCGCGCAAGATGATGGACGTCTCCCGCCTCACGGGACTCGGCTGGCGGGCGCGGACGGGCCTGCGGGAAGGCGTCGAGCGCACCGTGCAGTGGCTCGATGCCCATGAGGAGGAAGCACGGACGGCCTGAGACCCCGCGGTCCCAGGCCGTCCGCGGCCCGCCGGCCGCCGTCGTCGTCCTGTGTTCACCGGCCGGGAGGCCAGGGCACGGGGCGCCGCTCAGGTCCGGCCGAAGCCGGCCAGCTCGCGGTACCACTTCGGCAGCGCCAGGCACAGGAAGAGCGCATTGCACACGAAGAGCGCGAGGTAGACCCACTGGAACACCGCCGGCCAGCCCCACAGCACGAACACGCAGGCCAGCACTCCGTATTCGGTCGGCAGCACAGCCAGCGAGTACAGCACGGAGGAGCTGCCCTCGCCGGCCAGCCGCATGCCGCTGGAGCCGCGGTGCGCACGGCGCAGCTGATCCGTGAGCATGATGGTGCAGAAGAAGAACGCCGCCAGGAAGGCGTACGCCCCGGGCAGCACCAGCCACAGCCCGGATTCCGTGCCGGTGCGCGCCCAGGCGAACAGCACCACCAGATGGAACAGGGACATCTTGGCGGCATCCACCACGTGGTCCAGCCACTCGCCGGCGAAACTTCCGCCGCCGCGCAGCCGCGCCAGCTGGCCGTCCGCCGAATCGAAGGCGTAGCCCAGGACCAGCAGCGCCGCCACGAGAAGACCTGTGACGGGCGTGACCGGGGAGAACGCCAGCACGGCGAGTCCTCCGAAGGTGGCGAGCGCGCTGATGGCCGTGACGATGTTCGGGGTCAGGCCCAGGCGGTGGGACACCGCGGCGAGCACCCGTCCGAACGGGCGGTTGAAGAACCGGACGTACGCGGAGGCACCCTTTGAGGTCTTCTGCTTGCCTTTCAGGATCTGCAAGGACGCGGCGATCCCGTGGTCCTCACCCCTGCCGGACTGCGTGCCCTGGATCCCCATGGACAGCCCCTCACTCCTGCCGGCCCTCGGACACCTCACGGTGCCCGGAAGGCGCCACCCCGAAGGCTATGTCAGCGAAGGTACGCCACACTGGCGGTGGAGTCGAACCCCGCGCTCTTCCAGCCAGGATATGTGACGAGTGCGTTGACCTTGTTGAAGCCCTTCTGGGTGCTGGTGGCCAGCGTGTAGGAGTTCCGGCTGAACGCGATCCCCGCCGCGGAGGGGGTGAGGATGCGGTCCGGCGTGGCGACGATGCCGGTCGCGGCGGTCGCCGGGGACCCGGCGCCCATGTCCACGGTGTTGCCGGACACGGTCACGGTCCTCAGCAGGTACGTTCCCCACGAGCTGGTGCCTCGGTTGCGGGCCTGGAGGCTGACGCCGTTGAGGTTCCCCCGGAGCACGTTCCCGGTGATCGTCACGTTGGACGAGGTGTTGACATCGATCCCGGCCCCCGACCAGAGGCCCGTTCCGCCGCCCCGGCCCATCCGCTTCGCGTTGTCCGTGACGGTGTTGTTCGTGATGACGCCGTGGCGGCTGATCTCGTAGCGCACGCCGTCCGCGTAGTTGCCGGAGATCGTGTTGGCGTCCACGGTGATGCCGTCGGACTGCACGTCGGCCCAGATTCCGATCCCCAGATTTCCGGAGACGGTGTTGCGCTGGATCAGGGCGCTCGAGTACGTCGTCTTGATGCCGCCGGACTCCCAGTCGGCGATCCAGTAGCCCGCCGTGTTGTTGCCGTTGACGGTGTTGCCCGTGACCGTGGCGCTGCTGGTGCGGTAGAGGGTCACGCCGAGCTGGCCGTTCCGGACCACCGTGTTGTTCAGGATCTGCGGACGGACGGCCTGATCGGCCACGATGCCCACACCGTGGTTGTCGCTGACCGTGTTGCCGGTGACCCGCCAGTCCGTGCCGGACACGACCACGGCGCCGCGCTGGGACCGGTTGGCGAAGTGCTGGACCGTCAGCCCGGTGAGCTTCACCCCGGCCTGGGTCGAGGAGATGGCGGTCTGGAGCCGGGCCATGCGGACACTGTGGGACACCGGAGTGCTGCCGACCGTGAGGGTGTTGCTCGCGTAGTCGGCGAAGAAGGTGCCGGGCACGACGGCGGCCAGGCTGTTCACGCGGCGCAGTCGCGCGCCGTCGTAGAACAGGTCCTCGGCGAGGTTGCAGGTGGTGCTGCCGGCGGTCTCGCACTGGCCGGGTCCGGTGTACGCGGCGGGGAGGTTGCCGCGGGACTGCCAGCGGGCGGGCTGACCTGCCGGCTGGTACAGAGTCCAGGCGGTGAGCTGCTTGGCGCCGTCCAGGATGGAACCGGGAAGGCCCCGGAGCTCCTGCTGCGCCTTCGGCGAGATAGTGCGGTTGACCGTGTGGCGGCCGGCCGCGAGGCAGATCACGGCGCCCTGCGGCTTCGCGTTGACGACGTCGGCGATCTCCGTGCCGGGTGCGACCGTCACGGTGCAGGCGGGCTCGGCGGCTTCTGCGGCGCCCGGGGCGGAAACGGTCAGCAGTCCGCCGCCCAGAAGCCCTGCGAGGGCGAGGACGGCGGGGATCCGGCGCCGGGCGGCACGGTGTTTCGCGCGCTGTCCGCGGGGCTCCGGGGAGGTGTTCAGGGCATGGTTCGAGGAAGGGTTCGCCATAGGCTCTCTTTGTTCACGGACGGAGACCGGCGCCCTGGAATCACATGGTTGAGAACTCGCCCCTGACAAGTCAAAGGTCGATTCTAGTGAAGATACTGGTAGCTCACAATTACTATCGCTCGGCTCAGCCGTCCGGCGAGGATTCCGTGGTGCGGCAGGAAATGGGCCTCCTGGAGGCCGCCGGACACCAGGTGGGACACTTCGCGCGGCACTCCGACGACATCGCCCGGATGCCCGTGACCCGCAAGGTCCTGGTGCCCCTGAACGTGGTGCACTCGCCCTCCGCCCGGCGGGAGCTGGCCGGTGTGCTGGAGCGGGAACGGCCGGACGTGCTGCACGTCCACAACACGTTTCCCCTGCTCAGCCCTTCGATCCTGCTCGCCGCCCGGGACGCCGCGGTGCCCGTGGTCATGACCTTGCACAACTACCGGATGTTCTGCGCGGACGGCACGTTCCTGAGGGACGGGAAGCCGTGCACGGACTGTCTCGCCGGCGCCGGCCCGCTCCCCGGGCTGCGCCACGGCTGCTACCGTGGCTCGGCCGCGGCGACTCTCCCCCTCACGGTGAGCATCGGACTCCACCGGGCACTGGGCACCTGGACGCACGGCGTGACGAAGTTCGTGGTCATGAGCGCTTTCGCCCGCGATCTGTTCGCCTCCCAGGGCCTGGATCCGGACCGGATCGCGGTCAAACCGCATTTCGTGCCCGCCGCGGCCCCGGATGACGTGAGTGTTACGTCAGATGACGCGCCCGTGGTGTACCTCGGACGGCTCTCGCCGGAGAAGGGGCCCGACGTCCTGCTGGACGCCTGGCGGGACTCCTTCGGCCCGCTCCTCGTGATCGGGGACGGTCCTCTCCGCCCCGCGCTGGAGGCGCAGGCGGCCCGGCGCGGGCTTCGCACCGTGCAGTTCCTCGGGGCGCTGCCGCGGGCCGAGGCCATGGCCCGGCTGGGGCGGGCGCGCCTGCTGGTGAACTCCTCCCGGGTCTTCGAGACGTTCGGCCTGAGCGTGGTGGAGGGCTTCGCTCACGGGCTGGGCGCCGTGGTGCCGGATCAGGGTGTCTTCCCCGAACTGACCGGCGACGACGGCGCCGCGGTCACCTTCCGCTCCGGCGATCCGGATGCGCTCGCCCGGGTTCTCGCGGACGTCCTGAAGCCTGGGGTGGCGCGTCGCATGGGCCGTGCCGCCCTCGTGCGGCACGCGGAGCATTACGGCGCCGCGGACAATCTGCGGCGGCTCGAAGCCGTGTACGCGGAGGCCATGGCGGCCGGGGTGCCCGCCTGAGGAGGCGGGCTCAGGGCGCGGCGAGCACCGCGACGTCGCGGAAGCGGACCGTCTGCGGCGTGCGGTACCCCTTGACCAGCGCGAGGTAGCCTCCGCGCAGCGCCCCGTCCGCCGCCGTCGCCTTCCAGCCGGCGTCGCCGTCCCGGGAGACGGTCAGCGACGCCGCGCTCACGTCGAGACGGATCGAGGCCCACTCCCCCGGTTTCACAGGGGCGGTCTGGACCGTGGCGAGCACCCGGTCACCGCTCGCGGCCCCCTGCCGCAGCAGCAGTGTGAGCTTCCCCTGGGGGCTCAGCTGCACCAGGTACGCGGCCGCGGCAGGCCCGGAGACGAGTGCCGGATCGTCCTGCGCGAGCGCCAGGGCCAGCCCCGCGCCGTCGTCGGCCCCCGGCAGCTCCTCCGGCCAGCAGAGGCTGAACGTGCAGCCGTACGACGGCGCGGCGAGGGGGCCCAGCGACCCCAGGACGTAGGTGGCGGCCGAGGCGAAGGCGAAGTCCAGGCCACGGGACGGCTCATCGAAGCGTGGCTGGTACTTGGGGGTCAGGATCCACGGCAGATCGCCGGTGGCACGCCGTCCCGAACCGAAGTCGTCCTTGCCGGCGAGCGCGCCGGACGCGGTGACGTACGGGTAGTTGGAGCACATCAGCCCGCGGACCCCGAGGTCGACCACACGCTTCCGCATGGCACGGGTGTGGATCTCCCAGCAGATCACGGGCTTGCCGTAGGCCACCAGGTCCCGCATGGCCTGGTCCGACGCCCCGTGGTAGATGCCCAGGAGGTCGAAACGGTCCTGGTAGCGGTCGAACTGCCGGTCCGCGTCGTCCATGAAGTATCCCCACAGCGTGTAGCCGCGCCGACGCGCCTCCTTGTAGGAGCCGGACGCCGCGGTCTGCTTCCACACCATGTGCGAGGTGGAGCCCGGATAGAAGTCCATGAGGTCCAGCACCTCCTTGGCGTGTTCCCCGGACTTGTCCTCGATGAACAGGACCGTCCGGTGCGCGAGCGCGTCGAGCACGTCCCGGAAGGCCGGGATCGGTTCGAGGGGGGTGGCCGGGCCGAGCCAGGCCCGGGCGTCGTTGCGGATGACCGCGAGTTCTTCGAAGGTGAGGTCCTTGATGTCCCGGTCCACGCCGGTCATGCGGGAGAGGTTGGTGTCGTGGTGGCACACCAGGACACCGTCCTTGGTCATGTGCACGGAGACCTCCACGGCCATGGCTCCCGCGGCCACGGCCTCGGTGTAGGCCCGCAGCGTGTGCTCGGGCCAGGTGTCGCCGGAGCCGCGGTGCGCGATCGCGAACACCTGCTGGCCCAGCAGGTCGTCCAGGGTGCTAGTGGTGCGGGTCGGCGTCGGGGTCGCGGCCGGGGGCACGACGGCGCCGGCCGAGCACGCGGTCAGCAGGCCCGCGGTGCCGAGCATGGCGAGCTGCAGGAACCGCCGGCGGCCGATCGCCGCGTCGTCACGGGGTGACATGGTCCACCGACCTCCGTGGGTGGACCGGCCGGGCGGCGAGCGCCCTGCGGTACCAGTCTCCGAGGCGTTCCGTGAAGGCCTCCTGGGTCCAGGAGGCGGGATCCGGGAGGGGCCACGCGGCGGCGCCGTCCAGGCCGGTCCGCCGGGTGTCCACGCGCAGGGTGTCCAGGCGCTGGCACAGATCCGCCACCACCGCCCGGCTCACGGGGACCGCCTGCCCCCGCTCGGCGAGGAACGACGGCGGCCCACCGAGATCCACACACACCACGGGAAGGCCGTGGCTCAGGGCCTCCCCCACCACCCAGCCGCACGAATCGTGCAGGGAAGGGAACAGCAGGGCGTCGGCCAGGCTCATGAGACGGAGGACCTCGGACCGCTCGAGCTGGCCCAGGAAGTGCACCCGCTGCGCCATCCCCCGCCGGCGGGCCATGGCCTCCAGCCACTCCCGTTCCGGCCCGTCCCCCACGAAGGTGAGGGACCACTGCGGGTTCTCCGCCACGGCGGCCAGGGCCAGCCGGACGCCTTTCCAGGCGACGAGGCGGCCCACGAACAGCGCGTTCAGCTCCTGCGGCGGTGCCGGGGCGCCGGGCCGGCCCTCCGGCACGGCGGCGTCGCGGTGCGCCGGAGCGGGAGCCGGGGTCGGAGCCGGGCCCGGAGCACCAGCGGGCTCCGGGTCCTCCAGCACCACATTGGGCGCGATCAGCACGTCACCGGCCGAGCGGAAACGGCGAGCCGTGTCCGCGTTGAGCGCCACCGTGACGGCGGCGCGGGCCGCCGTCGGGCCGGTGCTCAGACGCCGCATGGCCCGCGTGGCGGCGCTCCGCAACAGCTCGTGCACGGTGCCCCGGACGCCGAGCCAGCGCCACAGCTCCGGCGGCACATAGGTGGCGCCGCCCACGGGTCCCCAGACGAGCGGGAGGTCACGGGCCAGCGGCGCCAGACCGCTCGGCATCCAGTCCGCCGCGAACGTGGCGTGGTGCAGGAGCGTGAAGTGATGCTCCTGGTGCAGCCGCCGGGCGACCCGGGCCGACTCCCGCTGCCACAACGGGTAGTACCAGTAGACGTCCCGGTGCCGGCGCTTGGCCCGCAGGTACCGGTCCGGGAGGTCGACGTAGACCGGCCTCACCCGAGAAGCCAGGAAGCTGTCCGCCGCCAGGGCCCGGGCGATCGCGGGGGCGAACCGCTCCCGCGTCATGACCCAGACCCGGGCGTGGCGGGCGGCGGCCTGAACCACCGCCCACCCCGCCCCGGGCTCGGAACCGAGCCCGGGGCCGCAGGCATAGGCGCTGATGAGTACGCGTGGCAGCCCCTGCCCTGCTGGTGCACTCATGGTCATGCTCCTTTGCGGATCCGATGTCAGCGCGGTGTGGTGACGAGGTAGTCCGTCACCCGCGCCTGGACGGGTGCATTGGTGGAAGAGCCGGACAGCGTGGTCCGCAGCGCGGGCGAACCCGCCGCCTGCAGTCCGGCCGTGCCGTCCGTGGTGCTCAGCTGCCATGCGCCGGGTTCGGCGCCACTGCTGTCCCAGGCCTTGGCCTTGAGCGTCGTGGTGCCGGAACCGGAGACCAGGAATTTCACCTGGAGCGTGTTGCCGGCGGCCGGGGTGGCCGCCAGGACCTGGGTCTCCGGCACCAGGACGGTCTCCGCCCCGGCGCTGTCCACCCGGATCAGCGAGAGGTACACACGACCCGCCGCGATGTACCGGACCTTGGCACGGTAGGCTCCCTGGCCCGCGATGGTCCGGGAGTCCACGCTCACGTAGACGCCACCGCCCGTCGCCGGCTTGTCCAGGGACAGACCCAGGCTGACCTCGGTGTCCTGCGCGGAGAACGCGTTCAGCGCCACGCCGGTCTGGTTGCCCGCCGTCAGCATGGTCAGGGTGCCCTGTCCGCCGCTGACCGCGTAGCGGCTGGCCGTGCCGCTCACCGTCCACGCTCCGCCCTTGTCCGCCGTGCCCCAGCCGTTGGTGACGGTCCGCGCGAAGGTGTCCTTCGCCAGGACCGTGCCGGCCGGGACCGCGTTGCTCAGATCCAGCTGGGTGCTGGCGCTGGCGGTGCCTCCGCGGTTGTCGGTGACGGTGACGGTCGCGGTGTACACCCCGGGAGCCGTGTAGCTGTGGCTCGGCGTGACACCCGTGCCCGTCGTGCCGTCCCCGAAGGTCCAGGCGTAGGAGACGATGCTTCCGTCCGGATCGTTCGAGGCCGAGGCGTCGAACGTGCAGGCGAGCTGCGTGCAGGACGAGGTGGCACTCGCCACGGGCGGCTGGTTGGCCGGCTGCGGCGCCACGGTGACCGTGGTCCCGGCACTCTTCTGCGCGCCGTCGTTGTCCGTGACCGTCACGGTGGCCGTGTATGTTCCGGCGGCCGCATACGTGTGCTGCGGCTTGGCTCCGGTGCCCGTGCTGCCGTCCCCGAAGGTCCAGGCGTAGGAGGCGATGGTGCCGTCCGGATCGCTCGAGGCCGAGGCGTCGAAGTCACAGACCAGATAGGTGCACGACGACGTCGCACTGGCCACCGGCGGCTGGTTCGGCGCCGTCGTGGTCACCGTCTGGCTGGTCACCGTGGTGGCCCCCAGATTGTCCGTCACGGTCAGCCGCACGTTCCAGGTGCCCGCCGACGCGTAGGTGTGACTCGTGTTCACGCCCGTCCCCGTGGCCCCGTCACCGAAGTCCCAGGCGTAGGAGCTGATGGTGCCGTCCGGATCGTTCGACGCCGAGGCGTTGAACGAGCAGGCCATGAGCGTGCAGGACGGGGTGAACGCCGCCACCGGCGCCTGATTGCCACGGCCCAGCGAGTTGTGCCAGGCCACTTGCGAGGCGTCCAGGGCCGAGGAGTAGACGGCCACCTGGGACACGCGGCCCACGATGCCCTGGTTCAGCGGCTGGTTGGGCCAGCCGTTGAGGTTGTTCGCTCCGACTCGCCAGTAGCCGGTGTAGCCTTCGGCGCCGGCCGCCGGGGACGACCCCTGGCTCACTCCGTCGACGTAGAGGGTCGCGTTGCCGCCACCCAGCGTGCCGACCAGGTGATGCCACTTGCCGTCATTGACGGCGCTGCCACCGCGGACGGTGACCACGTAACCGGGGTAGACGCCGAAGACCGGACGCCCGCCGCTGTCCACGTAGAGATGGCGGTCATACTGGCTGCTGGAGCCACTGGCGGAACTGGCGAAGCCGACGACCTTGCCGCCCAGGAGACTCGTGGTGTTGATCCAGGCTTCCACGGAGAACGTGTTCGAACCGGAGAGCTGCACCGAGCTGTTCAGGCTCGCGTTCGAGTTCTGGATGTTCACGGACTTGGAGGTGGCGTTCGGGCCGGCGGAGCCGAGCTGCGTCCGGTTGCTGCCCGTGAGGGTGTTGCCGGCGATCGCATCGTGAGCGGACGTGCCGCTGCTCTCATCCGTAGGCCAGAAGTACTGCGCCCCATCGGCCACCACATTGTCCCCGTAGCTCGCGTTCTGGCTGGCCACGGTGATGTAGGGCGTCCAGTAGGACGTGACCACATTCGTGCCGTCCGTGACCTCCACCCGGTACGCCACCTGGCTTCCCGGGGTCAGTCCCGGGTCCGTGATCCGGTAGCTGGGGATGTCCCAGAACCGGGAGCGGACCGTACGGACGTCCAGCGGGGTGCTGGAGCCGTTGCGGAACACCTTGTAATTCAGGTATTCGTCGTCGTTGTCCAGCGTCGCCGTGACCCGGACGTCGACCTGACCGGCCCGGAGGCTGGCGGCCGCCGGCGTGGCGGGCTTCTTCGGCGGAGCGTCGCTCTCCGAGCCGAACATCGTCAGGCCCTGCTGCCCCACCCCGTTGACGGTGGTGAAGTCGCCGCCCACCCAGAGGTGCTGGCCGTCCGTGGCCATGTCCCAGGGTCCGACGTAGGTGCTGGGCCCGGCGTTCGTCTGCGGGTACCAGCCCTGCACGTCACCGGTGTCCGGCTTCTCCGCGAGCAGGAACCGGTTCGGCCCCTGTGGGAAGCCGCCCATGGAACTGCAGTCGTGGGCATGCGAGCCCTTGTAGAGCCACTCCCCCACGAAGACGATCGCCTCGGTGGCGCCCAGGCAGGTGTTCTTCCAGTTGAGCTGACCCGTGCTGATCGACGCGGACCAGGTGCCGTCGAAGCAGCCGCCGCCGTCGCCGGCGTTGGCGAAGTACACATTGTCACCGTGGGTGATGATGTCCTCCACCTTGGTCCAGCAGGAACCGTTGCGGTCAGGCAGCGTCGACGCGGCCGGGAACGGGAGCAGAGCGCCTTGCTGGGCGTCCACGAGGGCCACGCTCTCGCGGTGCACGCTGCCCACATAGGCGAATTTGCCGCCGAGGTAGACCTTGCTGCCGTCCGGGGAGGCCTTGACCGAATTCACGTCGGCGTCGGGCGCGGGATTCCACGGCAGGAGCGCGCCGTCACTGGCCTGCACGGCCGCGGCCCTCGGACGGTCGACGCCGGCGACCTGGGTGAAACTGCCGCCGAAGTAGATGGTCGGACCGGCGACGTCGATGGTGCTGACGCGGTAGGCCACATACGGCTTGAAGGCCGCACGCAGAGTGAGGCTCGCCGTGTCGATGGCGGCGATGCGGCCACGGGCCGCCCCGTAGATCTGGGTGAAGTCACCGCCCACATAGACGGTGGTGCCGTCCGCCGAGGCGGTCAGCGACCAGACCTTGCCGTTCGGCTGCGGTGCGCTGCCGAGCAGGTCTCCCGTGGCGGCGTCGAACACGGCCAGATAGGTCCGCGACGTCTCGGAGACCCCGGCTGCGGCGCCGGGCGGCCGGACGGTGGTGAACTCACCGCCGACGAAGACCTTCCCCGCCGCGTATGCGACGGCCCGGACGGTGGCATTGG
The DNA here is from genome assembly GCF_029690065.1 of Arthrobacter sp. Y-9. NCBI lineage: Bacteria > Bacillati > Actinomycetota > Actinomycetes > Micrococcales > Micrococcaceae > Arthrobacter > Arthrobacter sp. Y-9. The sequence goes on along the minus strand of NZ_CP121463.1, from coordinate 1,036,356 downwards.
TCTGCCAGGTGGGGGTGGACAGCGCCGACAACGTGGTCTGCTTCGCCCATGCGGGGGCGGCGGTCATGCCCAGGACCACGGCCACCGCAGCGATTCCCACGGCCAGACGCCTGAGGATGCTTTTCATGATGGATCACTTTCTCCCCGAGAGGATGCTGAGCCTGGGTCCCCGGGACACGTCACCGGCCGGGAGGCCCTCGGTGTGGAACCTCCCGCACAGCGACAGCTGCGCGGAGGCCAGGAGCAGGAGCGTCATGGATGACAGGTCACACAAGCCGCTCTCGTTGATGGATGCGACCAGCACGTAGCCGCACAGGAAGGCGGCGACGGCGCGGGCACCCGGCTCCGGGGTCCGGAGCGCGTAGAGGAGGGCGGCGAGTGCCGCCGCCACGATGAGCACCAGGCCCACCAGACCGGCCTCCCAGTAGGAGTCCAGCCAGCTGTTGTCGATGGCCATGTAATTGATGTCCCCTTCGCCGCGGCGCAGGAGGATCCGCTTCTCCCCCAGCCCGTGACCGAACCATCGGGTGAGGTCCGTCATGGGCTGGGAGAGGATGAAGTCCCAGACCAGCGTGCGCCCGCTCAGGCGTTCCAGCTGGCTGGTGTCCTGGCCGCGGAGGGCCCAGGTCGAGATGGTGCCCAGGAAGGGCGCGGCCGCCACGCAGGCGGTCAGGAACACCGCGGCGATCCGCCGGGCCCCCTGATGCCGGCGCAGCGCGAGCGCGGCCAGGAGCAGGCCGGTGAGGGCCGCCAGGGGCGCTGTGCGGGTGCGGCTGAGCACGATCAGCGCCGCGCCCAGCGCGACGGCGCCCAGCGCCACCGGGAGCGGCAGCAGCCGCAGCGCCCAGAGCAGGATGCCGAGGCCCAGCACGACGGCGCCGATCTCGCCCACCCGTGGCGGCATCATCGGCATGATGGCGCCCATGAGCCGGCCGCCCTGAGCGAAGTTCCGGCCATCCAGCCACGCCTGCGACGGCAGGAGCACCATGCCGGCGAGCACGCTGAGGCCCAGCACCAGATGGACGCCGAACATGATCCGGACGAAGGTGTGCGCCCGGTCTTTGATGAGGGGGAACAGGAGGACCAGCACGGCGATCCCGGCCATGAACCGGCCCGCCCGGACCATGATCGTCAGGCTCGACGGCAGCAGCAGCGAACTCAGGATGACCGCCATGGTGAACAGGAGGTAGATCCGGAAGACCGGCGGGACCGCGAGCCGCGTCCGCGGCGGAGTGAACACCACCAAGGCGAGCAGGCAGGCCAGCAGGACCACGCCCTTGAGCAGGCTGCTGCTGTCCGTGCCGCCCAGGGAATCGGAGCGCGACCACGGCTGCACGCTGAGCTCCAGCAGGAGCCACACCAGGGTGACGACGACGGTCGCGGCCACCGGGCTCAGGACGGTCCGGTCACGGGTCACGCCGCGGGTCCCGGCCAGGAGGCGCGGATCCCGCCCGGTCACGGTGCTCATGACCGCACCCGTGCAGGTGGCCGACCGGGCACCCGCACGGTCCCGAGCGGTGAGGGATCGGCGGTGGCGGACCCCACTGTGGCAGTCCCGGCCGCGGCGGATGCCGGGCCGGTTCCGTGACCGGCGTCGTGACCCGAATCGTGGCCCGTGCCGTGACCCGAGTCCCGGTCCTCCCCGGCGGGAGACCCGAGGTCCGACGTCACCGCGGTCAGCCCTGCCGGCTGCGGGCCGCGGGACTTCCGCCGGCCGTGGAAGCGGCCGAAGCGGCGCGGCGCCTTGGTCAGGACCACCGCGGCGACGTCCAGGCCTGACATCCGGAGCTGATCCACCGCGTCGAACAGGCCGTCGGCGCTGTCGGTCCCCTCCTCCACGGAGAGCAGCACCGGTCCGGCGAAGTGCTCAGGCAAGGAGGCATGGCCTTCGGCGGAGGACGCGAACGGGTCGCCGATCACCACCGTGACCATGTCACCCTGCAGCGTCCGGGAACTGGCCGCCAGGTAACTGGCCTGGTTCAGGGACAGGCCGTTCAGACGGCGCCGGGCGGCGCCGTCGAGCTCTTCCAGCCCGGCCGCGGAGACCGCGTCGGCGCCGCTGAGCTTCCGCGCCGCCTCTCCGGACTCGGTGTAGAGCAGGAGCGAGCGCCCCGCGCTGGTGGCCGCCTCGGCGAGCGCCGTCGCGGCCCGGAGGCCCGACGCCGGACTGGACAGGGCCTGCACGGCGAGCACGCTCGTGCCCGACTGGCCCTGCCCCAGGGGCAGGATGCGGGACAGCGTCCGCCAGAGCAGTGGTCCCAGGGCCGGATCCCCGGCGGTTCGTTCGGCAAACACGGCGACTCCTTCAAGGGTGCGGACGATGTCCAGACGATCGGTGATGCGGGGCGAGATCTGGCGCCGCACGGCGGCCGTCACGATCCCCAGGCCCAGTCCCCCGGCCAGGCCGAGGAGCCCGTAGACCACCAGGCTCAGGGAACGGGTGGTCTTGTCGGCGGTGGCCCGTTCCAGGACGGATCCGCCGCCCTTGAAATCCAGCGCCATGGCCGTCAGGGACGCCGCGGTGCCGCGGGCCTGCTCGGCCTGCTTGAGCAGTTCCTGCTGCCGCGCCACGAGGGACGCGCCGGTGCTGGTGTTCGCTCCGCCGGCCCCCTGGATGCTCTTGTCCAGGGCCTTGGCGGCGCTCGCGGACGCGTCCGCCTGCTCGGTGTACTGCCCGGCGAGCTTGTTCATGCTCGCCTTCCCCAGCTCGGCCCGGTACGCCAGATACGAGCTCGCCACGGCGTTGGCGTAATCCGCGGCCTCCTTCGCGGAGGGGCCCTGGGCCGTGATGGTGAAGGAGTTGTCCGTGGCCGGGCTCGCCTTCACCGATTCGGCCATGTCCCGCGCCGCCGTGCCGTCCACCCCGAGGGCGTCCGAGGCGGCGTTCGTGATGACCGGGCTGGCGATGATGATCGCCTGGGTCTCCGCCGGGAGTTCGAGGGCCAGTGGGCCCGTCTTGTCGATCACGCCCTGGATGCCGATGTTACTGGGCAGGCTGTACGTCCCGGTCACCACGCTGGTACGCGCAGTGAAGGTGACCGGCTGCTTATAGCCGAAGACGAGCCCTCCGAGCACCCCTGCCACGGTGATCAGCAGGATCAGGACATATTGCGTGGTGAACAGCTTCCTGAGCGCATACACCACGGACCATCCGCCGTTCATCTCAGGCCCCCTTTCCCATCAGGACGGCGCCGGGGAGGCGGGTGTGCGCCGCTTCGACGCACCCTCTCCGGTACTGCACGGCCCAGAGCCACGCCGAGAGCGCGGCGGCCACGGCCATCGCCCAGGCCGCGCCGTCGGCGGCCGCGAGCAGTGCCCCGAGCAGACCCGCCAGGGCCGAGAGCCCCGAGGTGAGTGCGCGGGTCACGAAGCCCCGGTGGGCCTGACCCATGGCCCGCAGCATCACGGCGTCCCCGGTGCGCAGCCCGTTGGCCACCTGCACCAGCGCCAGCGGCAGCACCAGGACGGCCGCCGCGGGCCATTGCGGGCCGAGCAGCGCCGTCGTCCAGCCGAGCGGGAGGAGGAGCAGCACCAGGCCCCACGCGGCCGCCCCTCCGGCGACGAGGCCGGAGGACCCGTGCCGGACGCGGTTCACGCTGCGCGGCCCCGACCGGAGCGCACGGGCCGCCTCCGGGACCGCTACCACGCCGACGCCCTGCACCAGGACGAACACCGGTCCGAGCGCCACCATGGCGAGCTTCAGCTGACCGAGGGCGGCCATGCCGGCCACGGCCGCGATGGCGGCGAAGAGCACTTGCTGAGCGCCGTTCACGGCCAGGTTCTCCCCGAGGTACCGCGTCCACAGGCCCCGGTGCTCCCTGGCCCAGGCAGGCATCTTCGCGGGCCTGGGCCAGAGCCTGGCCTGGAGGAGTCCGCAGACCGCCGCGGCGGTCCCGGCCAGCCCCCAGGCGAGCACGTACGCGGCGACGGAGTGGGAGGCGGACAGCATGAGCCAGGCGAAGCCGGGGATCATGAAGAGGAGCCAGAGCAGGTCGTTGAGGAAGGCGCTGGAGCCGCGGGCCGCGCTGAAGAACACCTGCCGCCAGGCGTCCTGGAGCATCAGCCCGGGCAGGCTCACCGCGAGAGCGAGCGCCAGGGGCCGGGTTCCCGCGTCCAGGAGCGGCGCGGCCGCGGCGAGCAGGGCTCCCAGGCCGGCGCCGATCAGGAGGGCGGTGCCCGTGCTGCGCCCCGCGGCGTTGCGGGCCCCCTCGCCGTCGACGGCGGAGTACCGCACCGCGTACGGCTCCGTGGACAGCGAGCGCGAGACCCCCAGCGCGAGGGAATAGCCCGCGAACGCGAGGGCGTAGGCGCCGAAGTCCGCCAGGGGGACGGCGCGCGCCACGACGATCCCCATCGCGAAGTTGCTGGCACTGTTGAGCACCTGATCGGCGATGCCCCAGCTTGCCCTGCGCCAGAGTTTCACGGTTCCCGGGGCCCCTGCCCCCGGATGCGCTGTGCTGTGTCGAGACCTGGTGTTCATGTCAGGGTGTCCTTGCTCCTGGGTCCCGGGACGGGCCGGTCAGCAGATGCGGAGGATCCCCCACGATCCCTGCCAGGAACCGGGGGATCACTTTGCTGTAGCGGGGCCAGAGCCGCTTGGGCTCCTGCAGGAGCCGGTAGCTCCACTCGAGCCCGCTGCGCTGCATCCAGCGGGGCGCCCGGCCGACGGTCCCGGCGTTCATGGCGAAGGCGCCGCCGACGCCGAACGCGACCGGCACGGTGAGCCGGTGGTTGTGGGCCCCCAGCCAGGCCTCCTGCTTGGGGGCGCCGAGGCCCACCCACAGGAAGGTGGCTCCGGAGGCGTTGATGCGCCGGACGATCTCCTCGTCCTCCTCCTCGCTCAGCGCGCGGAACGGTGGGCAGTGCCAGCCGGCCACCTGGAGTCCGGGGATGCTCTCCTCGAGGCGGGAGAGGAGCGACCGCATGGTGTCCTCGTCGCCCCCGAGGAAGTAGTTGGACCAGCCGCGCGCCGCCGAGAGCCGCAGGACGGCCGGCATGAGTTCGGGCCCGGGCACCCGGTCGATCACGTGGGAACCGGCCCAGCGGCCCGACCACACGAGCGGCATGCCGTCGGGGACCGTCAGCAGCGAGTCGTTGAGCACGCCGCGCAGAGTGCCGTCGTCGCGGGCGTGGAGCAGGGCGTTGGCGTCGCTCACGCAGACGTAGCCGTGCTGCGATTCGTCCACGCTCTCCTCCACCAGGGACACCGCGCGTCCCATGTTCACGCAGCTGACGTGGACGCCCATGATGTCCACGCGGGAGTGCGTGCGGCTCACGGGGCCGTGCGGGGCCGGCGGGCGGTGCTGTGCGGGTGTCCTGTGCTGTGCTGTGCTCATCGCGGGGACCTTCCGTTCGGGGTGTGCGACGCCGCGCGGCTCGGTGGCGCTCATGGCGTCACCTGGGCGATCGGCTGCTGAGGGGTCGCCGGGGCCGCGGAGCGGTCCAGGAGGTCGAGGGCCCGGCGGAGCGCGGTGCTCGAGGTGTGCAAGGTGTACGGCAGGTAGACGATCTCGACGCCGAGAGGCTCGAAGAGCTTCTCCAGGGCCTCCCCCGCCGGGGTGCCCTGCCAGTCGTCGCCTTTGAAGATCGCGTCGAAGCGGATCCGCTCCCACACCTCGGCCTTGCTCGCGACGGTCTCCAGGATCCCCTCGTCGACGAGGTTCAGCGAGGAGACGATGTCGAGGCGTTCGTGCTCGGGGACCACGGGTGTGAAGCCCTTCCGTTCCCTGACGAGCTCGTCGCTGACGACGCCCGCCACGAGGTATTCGCAGTGCTGGCGGGCCTGCCGCAGGAGGTTCAGATGCCCCACGTGGAAGAGGTCGTAGACCCCGGGGACGTAACCGATCCGATGGATGACGGGCATGTCAGTACGCACCTTCCGCTGAGACCATGGCTTTCGCGGTTCGCCACATGATCATGAGGTCACCCATGAGCGACCAGTTCTCGACGTAGTAGAGGTCCAGCCGGACCGATTCCTGCCAGGACAGATTGGACCGTCCGCTGATCTGCCAGAGGCCGGTGATCCCGGGCTTGATGAGGAGCCGGCGGTGCGCGGGCTGCTCATAGGCCTCGACCTCCCGGCGCAGCGGCGGCCGGGGTCCCACCAGGCTCATCTCGCCGGTCAGGACGTTGAACAGCTGGGGCAGCTCGTCCAGCGAGTACCGCCGCATCCACTTCCCGCACCGGGTGACCCGGGGGTCGTCGCGCAGCTTGAAGAGGGGGCCGGCGCCTTCGTTACCGGCGCTCAGCTCCGCGAGGCGGAGGTCGGCGTCGGTCGCCATCGACCGGAATTTGTGCATCCTGAACGTGGTGCCGTTGCGGCCGATCCGCTCCTGTGAGTAGAAGACCGGCCCGGGCGAATCGGCTTTCACCACCAGGGCCAGGAGCAGGAGGACGGGGGCCAGGATCACCAGGGCCAGGACGCCGACCGTGAGGTCCACGAGGCGCTTGAGCAGGTGCCGGGTGCCCGTGAACTGGGGCAGTTCCACGTGCATGAGAGGCATGCCCTCCACGGGACGGTAGTGGACCCGCGGCCCCGCGATGTCGGTCAGCCGGGAGGCCAGGACGAGTTCGGTGGAGAGGTCCTCGAGCCGCCAGCCGAGTTCGCGCAGACGGTGCGACCCGCCCGGCAGCGTCCCCGCCACGATCACGATGCTCGCGCCGGAGATCCGGACCAGCTGTTCGATGTCATCCAGCGTGGACATCACCGGGATCCGGTACCAGGGCTTGCCGTACGCGGCCTTCCGCGGCAGCGAGTTGAGCGCCACCCCGGCGACCCGGTAGCCGACCGCGGGATTGTCCTGAAGCTGGAGGATCACGGACTCGACGTCCTTGGTCCGGCCGATCACCACCACGTCCTGCAAGTACTCTCCCCGCCGACGGCGGCCGTTGAGATCGCGCCGCCACAGCCAGCGGGACACCAGCAGGAGGAGCAGACCGCACGGGAAGGCCGTGAGGAAGAACCCACGGAGCACCCCGCCCTGCACCACGATCAGCACCGCCGCGGCGAGCACGAAGACGCGTGTGGCGGAGTGGGCGAGGGCCTTATACTCCGATGCTCCGAGACCGAGCACCCGGGGGTCCCGGCTGTGCCCGAACTCCAGGTCCAGGCACCACAGCACGATGATGCCGAGGCTGACCCAGAAGTACGTGTCCCCCAGCTCCCAGGCGTCGAATCCCCAGCGGATCGTGTGGGCCAGGAACACGGCGGCCACGATGCACGCCCAGTCGCTGATCCTCAGCTTCCTCCTCAGAGCGCTTTCCCAGGCGGCGGCGCCAGCTGCGGCGAGAGGCCGCCCGGCCCGGCGGGTGGTGACGGTCTGCGCGACGCCGGCCGGCTCGTCGAGTCCTTCCAGGATGCCGTCCGCGCTCATGCGGTGCGCGGTGGCATGGTGTCCAGCGGCGCGGCGCTCCGCGGCACGGTGCGCCAGTGCCTGGTGGGCCGACGCCCACAGGGTGGTGCGCCCTCGCGGGAGTGAGGGGGCCGACGGTGGCAGGGGGGTAGCCTCGGTCTCGGAAGGCTGTTCCACCGCCGACCCCGCATGTGGAGCCCGAGCCTGACGGCCGGGCAGTGTGATCGCACCACCGTTACTGTCGATGGACCGCACAGGGCTGACCCGGGACGGGTTCTCGCCACGATGCGCCACCGGGGATGAAGACCGGGACATTGAGACCTCTTTGTGGTTCTTGAACTGCCCTTTCAGTCAAGTACCGCGGGCAGGTCCAGGCCCGCGGAGGCACTACCTGCATCTCGGCCGCCCGCCGTCGCTCATGTGCCACGGGGGTCCCCCGGACTACCTGAGTAGTGCCTGCCCAGGCCATCCGCCGATCCCCGTACAGACGGTCTCCTACGTGGTTCCGGGCGGCACGGCGCCCGACTACTCAGGTACGGGGAGCCGACGGCGGAAAGCGGTCGGGGCGGCGAGGTCCGGGGGCGCGGGGCGCGGCTCCGCCACGGTTCGGGTGGGTGGGCAGAGGCCCGGAGGCGAGTGGGCGTGCCGGTCAGGGTGCGAACACGGGCTGCCGTTGACCCGGCCGGCCTCGAACCACGTCAGGCATTGAACCCGGTCAGGCGTCGAACCCGGTCAGTCCTTGAAGACGTCCGCCAGCTGCCGTCGCGAGGAGACGCCGAGTTTCCGGTACGCGCGGCTCAGATGCCCGCCCACCGTCCGGACGGAGAGGTGCAGGAGGGAGGCGATCGTCTCATCGGAGTGCCCGTCCCGTGCAAGCCGGGCGATCTCCTTCTCCCGGCCCGTGAGTTTCGGAAGACCCTGCGCATCCGTGCCGGCCCCGTCACCGACGGCGTCGCCCACCGTGCTGAGCGCCTGCCGGGCCTGATGGGCGGTGACGCCGTCACCGTTGCGCTGTGCCGTGTCCGCCGCCGTCCGGTAGAGGGACCGCGCGAGCGCGGTGTGGCCGCGCACATCGAGCGAGCGGCCGGCTTCGAGGATCTGCTGGGCGTCGGGCACCTGGGCGGCCTCCAGGAACCGGGCCATCGCCTCGGCCCACGGCCCGGTGAGTCCGGGGATGAGGCCCTCCAGGCGCTCGCGGGCCCCGGGATGGCCGAGCCCGAGCAGCATCGACCAGGCCGGTGCCGCCAGCCCGAGGAAGCCCGCCCGGGCCATGGTCTCGGCCGTCTCCACCATGGCCGCCGTGCCGGGTCCGTCGGGGTCCAGCTCGGCGTCCCCGCGGGCCATCAGCAGGTTCGCCATGACCTGACCGTAGTAGAAGGTGCAGCCGGGTTCGTAGCTCTCCCGCAGTTCCCGGGCCAGCTCGACCCGGCCCGTCTTGGCCGCCGCCATGTACGCCTGCGCCACGAAGAAGCCGCGCAGCCGCTGGGGATCGTTGATCTTCAGGTTCTCCAGACCCGCGAGCAGTGGCTCCAGACTCGCGGCGTACTCGCCCTGCAGCCCGAGGATGGCTCCCGTGATCAGGCTCGTGCCGCCGCCGAACGCCATCGCGGCGCCCGTGGCGTCGATCCGGGTCAGGGCCACGAGTTCCAGCGCTGCCTGGGGACTCCCGGCGGCGAGGGAGACCATGAGGGCCGTGACGATCACGGTCTCCGGCAGGAAGAAGACGTCCAGGCTCTCGTCATGCCGGAGGGCGAAGGCCTGTCCGGCGCGCCGCAGCGCCGCCTCGGAGTCGCCCAGGACCGTGAGGCGCTCCGCGTCGAGGGACAGTGCCAGGGTCCGGTCGATCAGGGCGTGGGGTGAGTCGTCGTTCTCGGTGGTTTCCAGGAGGGACCCGATCAGCCGCCCGAGCTCGGCCAGGTGCCCCTGCTGATTGGCGGCCAGGGCCTCCAGCACCTCCGCGCGCCGCAAGAGCGCGGCGCGGCAGTCGGCGCCGCCGTCGTCGGTGATGCCGGTGGCGGCCAGCGCGCGGAGCCTCCGCGCCTGCCCGCTGATGCCCGACGACGGCAGCCCGGCCGCGATGGTCGTGGCCGCCTCCAGGAGGGACACCCGCAGCTGGGCCTCCCGGTCGGCCAGGAGCCAGGGCGCGGCCAGACGCTCCCGGACCCGCCGGTACGCGCCCTCATTGAAATCCAGCCGGGCCCGCACGGCCTCCGCCCACGCCTCGTGCGTCGTGGCGGGCACGGCGCTCAGGAATCGCCCGGCCAGATCGGGATCGAAGTGCTTGCAGGCCAGTGTCGCGGCGCGCAGCAGCTGCTCCGGCGGCACCGGCATGCCGGAGTCGATCAGCCAGCGGGTCCGCTGGAGCATCACCAGCGGCACGTCCACGTCTCCTTCGAGGGTCTCCAGGTCCTCCAGGATGGCGCGGCTCAGGCTGTGCGGGATCAGGGAGCGGACCACTTCCCCGTAGACCGGGTTCGTCATCCGGAGGCGTTCCGGATCGCCGTCCTCGAAGCGGATGAAGCCCTCGTCCAGGAGGGTCTGCACCGCGTCCGCGCCGAAGCGGGTCTGCAGGATCTCCTGTCGCAGTGTGCCGCCCAGTGCCACGGCGTTGAGGGCGTGATGGGATTGCAGGCTCAGGCTGGCCAGCCGCTCCTCGACGATCGCGTGCAGGCCCTCGCCCGACCACGGTTCCTTCGCGGTGGCCACCCACACGTCGCGACGGAGGGCGATCCCCCCGTTCCGCCGCGCTTCGGACAGCAGGAGATGCAGGAGCATGGGGCTGCCGCCCGAGTCCTGCCAGAGTTTCCACTCGAGGCCCGGCAGCAACGGCGCTCCCAGGGCTTCGCGGGCATAGTCGCTCGTGCGGGCGCGGTCGAACGGTTCGAGCCCCACCTCCTCGGCCAGCCCCATCCCCCAGAGCTCGCTGAGCGGTCCCGCCAGTGGACGCCGCGCGTCGTAGGAGGCCACCAGCGTGATGTCCCCTTCCATCACCAGCGAGGCGAACAGGTCGCTGCTGGCGGGGTCGAGGGAATCCGCTTCGTCGATCACCACCACCGGGGGCGGACCGTCGGCATCGCCGCCGAGCGCCTGCCGCTGCGCCCGGAAGTGGGCCCGGAGCACCTTGAGGGCGGGTGCGGGGTTGAGGGACAGGGCGCCCATCGAGTCCATCCCCCGCAGCACGGCCAGCACGCCGTAGTTGACCAGGGTCAGGGCCGGGGTGCCGTGCAGGGAGAGCACAGGACGTGTGGCGGACAGGGCGCCGAAGAGCCGGCGCAGCAGCGTGGTGACGCCCATGCCGGGCGCCGCGGCCACGAAGACGGCGGGCACCTCGTCGGACGTCAGGAGCCTGAGCACCTCCGCCAGTTCGGGTCCCCTGCCGAACGGCCGCGCGATGTCATTCATGCTCAGGCGCTGGCTGTCCCGAAGGCGTGGTGTCCGACAAGGCGGCGGACAAGGAGTCGAGTTGCTGTCGTGACGTCACGCCCAGTTTCGCGAAGGCCTGGTAAAGATGGCCTTCCACGGTGCGGACGGAGATGCCGATCCGGCGGGCGATGTCCCGGTTGCCCAGGCCCTGCTCCGCCAGGCGCGCCACCTGCAGTTCCCGGTGGGTGAGGTGGCCGCCGTGACTGACGGAGACCAGCGTCCGGTTGACGAGCCCGCCGCTCTCCGCCGATTGCAGGTGAGCGCGGGCCGAGGCGACGGACACGGCGCTGGCGTTCTCCTTCGCCAGTTCGAGCGCGACGGCGGCGCAGCGGTACTCGACCGCCTGCAGCTGGAGCTTCTCGGCCTCGGTGGCCGCGGCGAGGGCCTGCTGCGGGTCACGCTGCAGGACCGCTGAGGCCCAGCCGGCAGTGATGGCCCCCATGGCCCCCTGCCGGAGCAGCCCCGCTTCCCGGACCGCCTCGATCTCGCGGTGGTTGTTGTAGTACTTGGCGCCGAACAGACTGAGCGACGCCGCGGTGAGACGTCCGGCTTCAAGGTCCTCGAGGCCCGAGCGGACCAGCAGACGCGCCGCGTCCAGGTCGTTCATGGCGAGCCGGGCCATCCGCACGAAGAACTCGGTCATGAACCGGTTGGCCCAGCTCATCGCCGTTTCGATCCGGTCGAGCCGCGCGAGCAGATCCTGGGCCGCCTCCTCGTTGCCGGCCGAGGCCTGGGAGAACGCGAGTGCCGCCAGGGCGACACACAGGTAGCCGTTGGGCCGTTCCGCCTCCAATTGCGCGATCGAGGAGGCGAGGATCTCGATGGACTGGTCGGACTTCCCGGCGAAGCAGTACGCCAAGCCGACGCCCAGTTCCATGACGCCGCCCCGGAACATGGCGTCCTGACCGCTGGCTTCCAGGAGTTCCTGCAGCTCGTCCACGCATTCCACCCACCGCCCGCTCCAGATCAGGGCGAGCACCCGCCCTTCGAGGTGGATCTCCCGCACTTTGTAGTCCTGCGGTGCCAGACGCAGGCGCTCCGCGACCTCCCCGGCGAGGCGCACGGCGTCGTCCTCTCGACCCATCACCGCATGGCACATGACCAGGAAGCTGCCACAGACCAGCCGCAGCTCCTCGCTGCCGCCGGGCGATTCCCAGAGCGCCTCCAGTTCCGGGCCGACCGTCCGGAAGTCCCCGCTGTGGAACCGGATCTCGAGTCCGGCGAGCAGAAGACGCTCGGCGACGCTCAGGTGCCCACCGTCGCCGGCCGTCCGCTTCCAGCCGGTCCGGTCCGCCTTCTCGAAACGGTGGATGAGTGCTTCCAGCGTGGCGACCTCCTCCCACGCCGCCTGATGATCCCCGAAGAGTTCCAGATGGCACCGGACGCGCGCCTGCTGCACCATCGCGGCGACGGCGAGCGTGCCGGGTCCCGGGTCCCCGTCCACGAACGCCTCGACGTCGACCGGAGCGATCACCGACCAGGCCTTCTCGGCCTCCGCCAGGGCGAAGTACGCGGTGGCGGTGAGGAAGCGGGCCTCCACGGCTCGCGGGTCCTCCTCCGGGAAGTCCCGCAGGACCCGCACGGCCAGGAGGGGCCGCGCATTGGCCAGCGCGTAGTCGGCGATGCCCACGCGCAGGCCGGCGTCGAGATCCTGCCCGGAGTCCAGGAGCCACTGCCCCAGGACCAGGAGCTCGGAGGGTTCGAGTTCCATGAGCGAGCCGCCGGCCGCCAGGTTGATCTCGGAGAGCAGCTCCCCACTGGCCTTCTCATGACTTCCCACCCTGATGGACTCGGCCAGGAAATAGTCCTTCAGGCTCACATGCCGGTCCCGGGAGGTCTCCACGAGCAGATGGCCCCGCTCTTCCAGTTCCACCAGGGTCCTGACCCCGACCACGGCCGCCGCCAGCCGCCAGGGCGCCCGGTGCAGCAGGGCGATCTTGACGAGGGCTTTCTGGAGGTCCTCCGGCTCGCGCTGGAGCCGGGCGGCCATGAGCCGCGCCACGGGCCCCCGGGGTTCGATGGCCAGGGGGTGGGTGGAGATCCAGTGGCCGGACTGCAGCTCGATCCGGCGCTGCTCGACCTGTTCCCCGAACAGGGCCTGCATGGTGAGCGCCGAGCGGCCGTGATGCTGCAGGAGCGCGCTCAGAGCGGCCTCGGAGATGGGATGACCGGTCGACTGAAGGATCAGCTGCCGCGATTCGCTCCGGTTGAGGAGGGGCATGCGGTGCTGCACGATCAGTCCGTCCCGGACGAGCCAGCCCAGGCTGGAGTTCACGTCCTTGCCCCGCGGCGCGGTGGCCAGGAGCTTGCTCCGGCCGGACAGCACCAGATGCACGATCACAGACAGGGACGCGGAGTCGATGCGGTGGATGTCGTCGACGAACAGCAGAGTGGTCCGGCCCCTGGCCTCCTCCGCGATGGCCTGGCTCAGCGGCGGGATGACTTCGGCCGGCACCGGATCGGAGCCCTCCGGACCGGTGCTGTCCGGAATCCGGTCCAGGTACTTGAGGAACACCCCGAGCGGCTTGCTGCGCAGCGCCTGGGTTCCGGAGAGGATCACCACGTGGAGGTCAGGACGGGACCGGGCGAATTCGTAGCCCAGGGAGGATTTGCCGCTTCCCTCGGGACCTTCCAGGAGCATGCCCCGCAGATCGGGGTCCTGGATCATCGCCTCCACGGTGGGGATCAGGCGCCGGTGAGCCACACCGGACCATTTCCTCCGCTCGACCGCGCCGAGGACTTTCCTCCATGTGGAGGGAGCTGCGGACAACGCCAAGGTTGGCGTGTGGGCAGTACCGAATGTACTCACCTTTGACACCTCTCATGAACAGCCGCCCCCTGAAGACCTGCGACTGACCACGATGCCCCCTGCTCGTTACGTTGAACGATACCAGCGTGCCGGGGGCAGGAGAAGGGACTTCGGCCCCGTATTTCCGGTGTCTACGACGGCGAGTGGAACCGCTGCTGCGCGGCCACCAGACCGGAGCCCACCAGCTCCTCGACGGCGTCCGCCGCGGCGTCCAGGAGGAACGGCAGATCCTTGCGCTCGGTGGCGGTGAAATCCTTGAGCACGTAGTCCGCGGTGTCCATGCGGCCCGGCGGACGGCCCACCCCGACCCGCACCCTCAGGTAGTCCTTGGTGGCCAGGGCCTTGCTGATGTCCCGCAGGCCGTTGTGACCGCCCTCTCCCCCGCCGAGCTTCAGCTTGACGGTGTTGAAGGGGATGTCGATCTCGTCATGCACGGCGATCACATGGTCCGGTTCGATCCCGAAGAACCGGCTCAAGGCGGACGTGGCCCCGCCCGAGAGGTTCATGTAGCTCATCGGCTTGGCGAGGAGGAGCTTCGGTCCGCCGATCCCGAGGCGGCCCTCCGCCAGCTGGGCCCGGCTCTTGTGGACGCTGAACCGTGCGCCCATCCGCTGGGCCAGTTCGTCCAGAACCATCTGGCCCACGTTGTGCCGGTTGCCCGCATACTGCGCCCCCGGATTACCCAGTCCGACCACCAGCCATGTTTCGCTCACCGGAATATTTTACGTGCCACGGGACGGCCCGGGGTCACCACCGGTTCGTGGAGCTGCCGGGCCACGCCGGGCCAGGCACGCACGAAGGGCCGGACCCCGTGGGGTCCGGCCCTTCTCAGCGAACGTCATCCGGCCATCGGCCGGAGGGGATCACTCGGCTTCGGGAGCGGCTTCCTCAGCGGCAGCCTCGTCCTCGGTCTCCACGACGGTGGCCTCGGAGAGGTTGACGACCAGGGTCTCCGGGTCGCTCAGCAGGACGGCGCCCTTCGGCAGGACCAGGTCGGAGGCGTGCACGTGCGCGCCGGCCTCGCGGCCCTCGATGTCGAACTCGATGGCGTTGGGCACGTGGGTGGCCTCGGCCTCGACGGAGACGGTGCTGGCTTCCTGGTTGGCGACGACGCCCGGAGCGGCTTCACCGGTGACGTGAACGTGGACGTCCACGGCGACCTTCTCGCCCTTCTTCACGGTCAGCAGGTCGATGTGCTCGATGATCTGCTTGATCGGGTCGCGCTGGATGTCCTTGACGATGGTCAGGTGCTCGGCACCGTCGATCACGAGGTTCAGCAGGGCGTTCGGGGTGCGGACGGCGAGGGTGGTCTCGCGGCCCGGCAGGTTGACGTGCACGGGCTCTGCGCCGTGACCGTAGATGACGGCGGGGATCTTGCCGGCGGCGCGGGCGCGGCGGGCGTAGCCCTTGCCGAATTCGGTGCGCAGTTCGGTATCGAGCTTGGTCTCAGACATCTGAGGCTCCTCTCAGTAATCGGCCTTCGGCGTTCCTCCGTGGAGGATGCCTGGCCTGGTGGGCGGCGGGACAAGTCCGGCCACCCGGCGGCCGTGAGGCCGGCCTGGGAGCCCAGGACCCAGTCGATCACGGAACCGGAGAATCGGTTCCCTCGCCAAGGTGACGGTCCAGTTTAGCAGGAGTCCGGTCGCGGCCGTAAAACGCCCGGACCCACGGACTCGTCGGTCACCCACGGAAATTTCCGTGGGTCCGCAACGAATCCGTGGGTCCGGGTGTCGAAGAGGTGAGAATCAGGCCTTGCCGTCGAAGAGGCTGGTGACCGAGCCGTCGTCGAACACTTCGCGGATGGCGCGGGCGATCAGCGGCGCGATGGACAGCACCGTGAGGTTCGGGAAGCGCTTCTCGGCCGGGATCGGCAGGGTGTTGGTCACCACGACCTCGCGGGCGCCGGACTCGGCGAGACGCTGGGAGGCCGGTTCGGACAGCACGGCGTGGGTGCACGCGATGATGACGTCCTTGGCGCCGGCGTTCTTCAGCACCTGGACGGCGCCGGAGATGGTGCCACCGGTGTCGATCATGTCGTCGATGAGCACGCAGGTGCGTCCCTCGACCTGGCCCACGACGGTCTTGGAGACGGCCTGGTTGGGGACGGTGAGGTCACGGCTCTTGTGCACGAAGGCCAGCGGGGCGCCGCCCAGGCGCTCGGCCCACTGCTCGGCGACGCGCACACGGCCCGTGTCCGGGGAGACGACGGTGATGTTGTCGGCCTCGACCTTGGTGCGGATGTAGTCGGCCAGGAGCGGGATGGCCATCAGGTGGTCCACGGGACCGTCGAAGAAGCCCTGGATCTGGCTGGTGTGCAGGTCCACGCTCATGATGCGGTCCGCGCCGGCGGTCTTGTAGAGATCTGCCACCAGACGGGCGGAGATGGGCTCGCGGCCACGGCCCTTCTTGTCCTGGCGGGCGTACGGGTAGAACGGCGACACCACGGTGATGCGCTTGGCGGAGGCGCGCTTGAGCGAATCGATAAGGATCAGCTGCTCCATGAGCCAGTTGTTCATGGGGGCCGGGTGCGACTGGATCACGAAAGCATCCGTGCCGCGCACGCTCTCGGCGGGGCGGACGTACAGCTCTCCGTTGGCGAAGTCATAGGCGTCCACGGGAAGCAGGGAGGTGCCGAGCTCGCTCGCGATCTCCTGTGCCAGCTCCGGGTGGGCCCGTCCGCTCGCCAGGACCAGTTTCTTCTCGCCGTGCGCGGTGATTGCGGACATTGTTATTCGCCTTCTGTTGTGGGGTCGCTCTGGGTGGAAGTCTGTGCGTCCACGGCGGCCTGCGCAAGTTGCGCGGAAATGCTACCGGGCCGGTTGGCGATCACCCATTCCTGGGCATTGCGCTGGGGTGAGACGTTGATGGTGAGGGCACCGGCCGGGACGTCCTTGCGGATGACCGCTCCGGCGCCCGAATAGGCGCCGTCCCCCACGCTGACGGGGGCCACGAAGACCGTGTTGGAGCCGGTCCGCACGCCCGAGCCGATCACCGTGCGGTGCTTCTTCTCGCCGTCGTAGTTGGCCGTGATGTTGCCGCAGCCGATGTTGGTGTCCTCGCCGATCTCCGCGTCCCCGGCGTAGCCGAGGTGCGACAGCTTGGAGCGGGCGCCGATCGTGACGTTCTTCGTCTCGTAGAACGCGCCGATCTTGCCCTTCTCCCCCAGGACGGTGCCGGGGCGGAGGTAGGTGAACGGGCCGACCGAGGCGCCGGCCTTGATCTCGGAGCCGGAGCCGTGCGTGCGGGTGACCTTGGCGCCTTCGCCGATGATCACGTCGGTGAGGGTGGAGTCCGGGCCGACGACGGCGTCGCGCGCCACCCGGGTGCCGCCGTGCAGCTGCGTGTTCGGCAGGAGCGTGACGTCCTCCTCCAGCTCGACGGTGCCGTCGATCCAGGTGGTGGCGGGGTCGACGACGGTCACACCGGCGCGCATCCAGGCCTCGACCGTGCGGCGGTTCAGCTCCGCGCCGAGGGCGGCGAGCTGGACACGGTCGTTGGCGCCCTCCACCTGCCAGCGGTCCTCGGTCACGACGGCGGCCACGCGGCCTCCGCGCGAACGGGCGATGGCCAGCACGTCCGTCAGGTACTTCTCACCCTGGGCGTTGTCCGTGGTGACCTCGCCGAGAGCCTCGCGCAGCACCGCGGCGTCGAAGGCGTAGATGCCGGAGTTGATCTCGCGGATGGCGCGTTCCTCGTCGCTGGCGTCCTTGTGCTCGCGGATGCCCAGCACGGAGCCGTCCTCGGCCCGCAGGATGCGGCCATACCCGGAGGGGTCGTCCAGCACGGTGGTCAGCACCGTCACGGCATTGCCCTGGTCCTGGTGGGCGGCGAGGAGGTCGCCGAGAAGAGCGGAGGTCAGCAGGGGGACGTCACCGTACGTGACGATCACGGTGCCTTCGACGGCGTCCGTGGCATCCAGGGCCGCCAGACCCTGCTCCACGGCGCGTCCGGTGCCCGGGACCTCGTCCTGGTCCACGATCAGGGCCTCAGGGGCGATCTCGGCGAGGTGCTCCGCCACGAGGTCGCGCTGGTGGCGGACCAGGACGGCCAGACGTCCGGGCTCGATGCCCCACGCGGCGTCCAGGGCATGGCCCACCATCGACTTGCCGCCGAGGGTGTGAAGGATCTTGGGGGTGCGGGACTTCATCCGGGTGCCGGCGCCAGCCGCCAGAACGATGACAGCTGCGGCGCGGTTCTCGGCATTGCTCACGGATGGAACTCCTCATCTGCGATTCTGACTCGCGGTGCCAGGATGCGCCCGGACGGGGCGACCGGGCTGGTCAGTCATCCGCAGGCTGTCGCCATGGGATGCCGTTCCGCCCATAGGATTCGAACCTATACTCCAAGGCTCCAAAGGCCTGGGTGCTGCCGTTACACCAGAGCGGACCGTGCCGGAAAAGGCGGGGCCAAGGCCGGACACAAAAGTCCATTCTGCCACGCGGACAGCCGAGGTGCGAGCTGGGCGGAAGGCCTCCCGGACCCGCGGTGGACGGGCCGCCGGACCCGTGCAACGCAGGCCACAGCCCACCGGAACCGGGCGGGTGAGGCATGATGGAGCGGTGACTTCGGGGAGAAACGGGTGCCGGTGACCACCAGTGGACGGACGGGCCTCAGACGCACCCGGATGGCCGCGGGCGAACGGCGGGCGCAGCTGACCGCGGTGGCCCGCGCGCTCTTCTCCGAGAAGGGACTCGGCGGCACGAGCATCGAGGAGATCGCGGCGGCCGCCGGCGTCTCCAAGCCCGTGGTGTACGAACACTTCGGCGCGAAGGAGCGGCTGTACGCCGCCGTCGTCGAGCAGGAGTCCGCGGCCCTGCTGCAGGACATCACGGAAGCCCTCGCCGAGCCCGCACCCGCGCGCATCCTCCTGGAGCGCGCGGCCCTGGCGCTGCTGGGCTACATCGAAGGGCACACGCAGGGGTTCCGGATCCTGGTCCGGGACGCGCCGCCGTCGGACTCGACCGACTCCACCGCGAGCTACTCCACGATCCTCGGCGCCATCACCCGCCGCGTGACCCACATCCTGGCGGCCGAGTTCGCCCAGCGCGGCTACGCAGAGCGGGACGCGGCCCTCTACGCCCAGATGCTGGTGGGCATGGTCGCCTCGACCGGGCAGTGGTGGCTCGACGCCCGCACGGCGGCGTCCGGCCCCGGCGCCCCGCCGGCG
Organism: Arthrobacter sp. Y-9; assembly: GCF_029690065.1. Taxonomy (NCBI): domain Bacteria; kingdom Bacillati; phylum Actinomycetota; class Actinomycetes; order Micrococcales; family Micrococcaceae; genus Arthrobacter; species Arthrobacter sp. Y-9. The sequence goes on along the minus strand of NZ_CP121463.1, from coordinate 1,017,605 downwards.
CCCGCCAAGGACGAGGTCGCGGCGCATATCGTGAACCTCGCCTGGAACGGCCTCACCCGCTTGTCGACGGAGCCGGGCCTTCGGGTGCGGGGACGGGAAAGCCACGGCGGACCGCCGGCTCAGTGATCCTTCGGGTCCATCAGCATGTTCGTGATGCGGGCCGTCGCGAGCAGCCGTCCCTCCCCGTCCGTGATGAGCACCTGGTAGGTCGCGATCCGTGAGCCGGCATGCAGCGGGGTGGCGGTGGCGATGATCTCGCCGGCGCGGGCGCCCCGGTGATGCGTGATGTTCAGGTCCACCCCCACGCAGACCTTGCCCCGCAGGCTCGCGTGGATCATCCCGGCCCAGGAGCCGGTGGCCTCGGCGAGCGCCGCGCTCGCGCCGCCGTGCAGCCGACCGAGCGACTGCGTGTTGCCTGCCACGGGCATGGTGGTCACCACGCGGTCCGCCGACTGTTCGAGGACCCTGATGCCGAGCTTCTCATCGAGCTCTCCCAGATGGATGGTCCACGGCTCGTGCCTCTCGTCCGCACTCACGCTGTTCCACCTTTCTCCCGCCCGGCCACCGGACTGCTAGATTTCAAGGACCGACCGACCGGTCGTTCACGCCGCACCCGTCGTGACCCCGCACCCCTCGAGGAGACACCATGACAGCCGAGGCCGCTCCCCGTCGCGGACGCCCGGGCTACGACCGGGCGCAAGTGCTGCGCATCGCCGTCGAGCTCTTCAATGAGCAAGGGTACGACGCCACCTCCGTCGCCGATCTGGCGCAGCGCCTGGGCCTGTCCAAGTCGGCGCTCTATCACCACTTCGATTCCAAGGAACAGCTCCTGAGCCTCGCCCTGGAGGAGGCACTCACGGGGCTCGAAACCGATCTGGATGAGGCCGTGAGCCGGGGCGGGTCCGCCGCCGAGTCGCTGAACCTGCTGATCCGGGCCGCAGTGCTGACCCTTACGCGCCAGCAGCCCCAGGTCACCCTGCTCCTCCGGCTGCGCGGGAACAGCCCCGTGGAACTCGCGGCCCTCGAACGGCGCCGGGCCTTCGACGCCCGCGTCACCGCACTGGTCCGCACGGCGCAGGCCGACGGACAGCTGCGCGCCGACCTCGACGCCGGCATCGCCACTCGCCTGATCTTCGGCATGGTGAACTCGGTCGCCGAGTGGTACCGCCCGGGCGGGAGCATCGAGCCGGAGCAGCTCGGCCGCGACGTCATCGCTCTGGCCCTCGACGGGCTGCGCCCCCGCTGATCCCGGCCGGTTCCCGCCTCTTCTCCCGGTCCCCACCAGCCGCCTGCTCATTCGCCGGTGAAGACGGGCCGTTCCCGCGCGAGGAACGCCGCCACGGCACCGGCATGGTCGCGAGTGGACCCACACCGGGCCTGGGCCGATGCCTCGGCCTCCAGCGCGGCGTCGAGATCGGTCCCGGAACTCTCCAGCAGGAGCCGCTTCGTCTCGGCGAACGCCAGCGTGGGCCCGGCGGCGAGAGCCGCGGCGAGTTCGCGCGCGCGGCCCAGGACCGCGGCCTGCCCCTCCGCGGCGTCGACCGTCTCCCCCGCGATGCCCCAGGAGATCCCCTCTTCAGCGGTGAAGACCCGGGGGAAGAGCATCAGTTCGCGGGTCCGCGCGTGACCCACGGCACGGGGCAGGGTGAAGGACAGCCCGGAGTCGAAGGTCAGCCCGATCCCGCTGAACGCGGTGCCGAGCTTCACCCCGGCGGCGAACACCCGGTAGTCCGCGGCGAGCGCGAGTCCCAGGCCCGCTCCGACGCACGTCCCGGCCACGGCGGCGATGACCGGCTTGGGCATGGTCAGAAGGGAGCGGATGATCGGCGAGTAGTGCTCCCGGACCGTGCTGAACGCGGCGTCGCCTCCCCCGCGCAGGGCCTCTGCATGCTCGGCCAGATCCTGACCGACGGAGAACGCCGGCCCCTCGGCCGCGAGCACGACGGCGCGCACCCCGCCGTCGTCCGCCACCTCCGCGAGCGCGTCGCGCAGGGCCGTCTTGAGCTCCACGGTGAGCGCGTTGCGCTTCTCCGGGACGTTCAGCGTCACGACGGCGACGGCGGCCTCCCGCTCGATCCGCACAGCTCCGGTGGTCATGGGGTCTCCTCGAGGATCGGGCGGCCGAGCGAACGGCTGCGGCCACGGAACAATGCGACGACCGTGTCCCCACGCCGCACGGTGACGTCGTAGATCCCGGAGCGCCCACGGAGCACGACCTCCCGGCCGTCGGCCCGCAGCACGTCCCCGAGGTGGGCGGACTCGAGGAAGTCGATCTCGAAACCGGCGGCCACGGTCACGACGTTGCGGGTGTTGCAGGAGAACGCGAACGTGCTGTCCGCCAGGGTCGAGATGAACCCGCCGTGACAGATGCCGTGACCGTTGACCATGCCTGCGCGGACCGTCATGGAGAGGACCGCCCGCCCCGGCTCCACCCGGTCCAGCGTCATGCCGAGACCCTTGCTGGCCTGATCGGTGCTCCACAGGGCGTCCGCGCACGCGCGCGCCAGCCGTTGGTCGTCCAGGAGCGTCACCATGAGTAGAACCCCTGTCCGCTCTTGCGGCCGAGCTCCCCGGCCGCCACCTTGTCCCGCAGCACCTGCGGCGGGGCGAAGCGCGGCCCGAGCTCCCGTTCGAGGTGTTCGGCGATGTTGAGCCGCACGTCCAGGCCCACGATGTCGGTGGTCTTCAGCGGTCCCACCGGATGGCGGTAGCCGAGGGTCATGGCGGTGTCGATGTCCTCGGCGCTGGCCACGCCCTCCTCCAGCAGGCGCATCGCCTCGAGGGCGAGGGCCACGCCGAGGCGGCTGCTCGCGAAGCCCGGGGCGTCCTGCACGGTGATGGCGGTCTTGCCGAGACCGGCCACCCAGCCGCGGGCCGCCTCGACCAGGGCCGCCGGAGTCTGATCGCCCACGACCACCTCGACCAGATCACTGACCGGCACCGGGTTGAAGAAGTGCAGTCCGATCAGCCGGGACGGGTCCTTGAGCGTCGCCGCGAGCGCCGTGATGGAGAGGGAACTGGTGTTGCTGCCGATCACCGCGCCGGGCGCCGACTCCTCGATCCTCGCCAGGACCGCTTCCTTGAGGTCCGCCAGCTCCGGCACGGCCTCGACCACCAGGCGGCAGCCGGACAGGGCCTCGGGGTCGGTGACCACGGTGACGGAACCGGTGGCCTCCGCGCCCTTCTCCGCCGACTTCGCCAGCGATGCCGCGATGCGCTCCCGTGCGGAGGAGGCGGAGGCTTCGTCGTTCTCCACGACCGTCACCGCGGCGCCCGCGAGCGCGAAGGCGTGAGCGATCCCACCGCCCATCCGGCCTCCGCCGTAGACGCCCACTGTCTCAGGAACCGTGCTCATTCCTTCTCCTTGCGTCGGTTCAGGAACGCGGTCATCCGGTCCTGTTTCTCCTGGGTCTCGAAGAGGACCGCCTGCGCCACATTGTCGATCAGGGGGTGGGCTTCGCGGGGCGCGTGGAAGGCAGCCTTGCTCAGCCGGACCGCCAGCGGCGCCTGCCGGGCGATCCGGTCGGCGAGGCGATGCCCCGCGGCCTCCAGGTCCTCCGGCGCGGCCAGCTCGTTCAGCAGCCGGACCTCGCGGGCCTCCTCGCCCGTCAGGATGCGCCCGGCCAGAAGCACCTCCTTGGCCAACGGCTCGCCGACGAGTTCGCGCAGCCGCCAGGCCCCGCCCGCGGCCGCCAGGATGCCGAGGCCCGGCTCCGGGTTGCCGATCTTCACGGTGGGTGTGCCGATCCGGAAATCGCAGGCGTAGGCCAGTTCGGCGCCGCCGCCCAGTGCGTACCCGTCGAGCAGGGCGATGGTGGGCATCGGCAGCCGGTGGAGGCGGTCGAAGATCCCGGAGTTGATGCCGGCCAGGGCATCGGCGAGCCGCCGCTCCCGCAGCTGGGCGATGTCCGCCCCGGCCGCGAAGGTGCCGCCCGAACCGACGAGGAGCGCGACGCGCGGCTCGCGCTCCAGCAGGGCGCACGCCTCGTGGAGCGCGTCCACCATGGACTGGTCGATCGCGTTGCGGACCTCGGGCCGGTTCAGACGGATCAGGACACGGTCCTCCCGCTCCTCGATGAGCAGCGGACCGTCCGTCCGCGGCGCGCTCATGCCCGCTCCAGCAGCAACGCGGACCCCTGCCCGACGCCGACGCACATGGCCGCGAGGCCGCGCCGGCCGCCGTCGTGCTCCAGACGGCTCAGCAGAGTCAAGGCGATCCGCGCGCCGGAACAGCCGAGCGGATGCCCCAGGGCGATGGCGCCGCCCCAGGCGTTGACCGTCGCCTCGTCCAGGCCCAGCTCCCGGATGCAGGCGAGCGACTGCGAGGCGAACGCCTCGTTCAGCTCGACCGCGTCCAGATCGTCCACGGTCCACCCGGCACGGTCGAGGACCTTGCGGCTGGCGGGCACCGGGCCGATGCCCATGATGTCCGGGGCGACTCCGGCGTTGGCGCCGCCCACGACGCGGGCGCGCGGCGTCAGACCCTGTGCGAGCGCGAACCGTTCGCTGACGAGCACGACGGCGGCCGCGCCGTCGTTCAGAGAGCTCGAGTTCCCGGCCGTGATCACGCCGCCCGGGCCGTGCAGGGGGCGCAGCGCGGCGAGCTTCTCCGCGGTCGTGTCGGCGCGCGGGCCCTCATCCTGCGCGAAGTCCCCCACCGGCACGATCTCCCGCGCGAAGAGACCTTCCCGCTGCGCGGCGAGCGCTCGTTCGTGGGAGCGGAGCGCGAACGCGTCCAGCTCCTCGCGGCCAAGCCCCCAGCGCTCGGCCACCCGTTCGGCCGTCTGCGGCATCGAGAGGGTGGTGTCCGCGTCGAAGCGCGGGTTCGTGAAGCGCCAGCCGATCGAGGTGTCCCAGCTCTCCCCCGGCTTCGCCCACGCGCGGGACGGCTTCCCGGTGACCCACGGCGCGCGGGTCATGGACTCCACCCCGCCGGCCACGACGACGTCGGCGTCCCCCGCGGCGATCATCTGCCGCGCCGTGGTGATCGCCGTCATCCCGGAGGCGCACAGCCTGTTGACCGTGAAGCCGGGGATGCCGTCCGGAAGTCCCGCCAGCAGGACGGCCATGCGGGCGACGTTCCGGTTGTCCTCACCGGCCTGGTTCGCGGCGCCCAGGATGACCTCGTCGATGACCTCCGGATCCACACCGCTGCGCTCGACGGCGGTGCGCACCGTCAGGGCGGCCAGATCGTCAGGACGCTCACCGGCGAGCGATCCGCCGTACCGGCCGATCGGGGTGCGGACCCCGTCGAGAAGGAAGACCTCGTTCATCGTGCTCCTGTCGTGTTCCGGGTGTTTGCTGGGGCGGGTGTTTGCTGAGGCCGGGCGGCTCGCGCCGGTGACGCGCCTCAGGCGTCGAAGTCCACGGTGAGCTCCTCGCTCACCGGGTAGCTCTGGCAGGTGAGGACGAAGCCGGCCGCGATCTCGGCGGGCTCCAGCGCGTAGTTGCGGACCATGTCCACCTCTCCCCCGCAGAGCTTGGCGCGACAGGTCCCGCAGACCCCGCCCTTGCAGGCGAACGGCAGATCCGTCCGGACCAGCTGCGCCGAGTCCAGCACGGACATGTCACGCTGCATCGCGGTCGTGGTGGTGCGGCCGTCGAGGACCACCGTCACTTCGCTCGTGACGCCCTCGGCGACGCGGTCGGCGTGCCGGAGCTGGGGCGGCGGCTCATCCACATAGAACAGTTCGAAATGGATCCGCTCGCGCGGCACCCCCAATTCTTCGAGCACCTCGCGGGCCTCGGTGAGCATGGCGAACGGCCCGCACAGCCACACGTGGTCCATGTCCTGCACGGGCACCAGCACGCCGAGGAGCCGGCGGAGGCGTTCGGCGTCGAGTCGTCCGGAGAACAGCTCCACGTCCCGCGGCTCGCGGGACAGGATGTGGATGAGATCCAGCTGCCGCGGATGGGCGTCCTTGAGGTCGGAGAGCTCCTCGGCGAACATCACGGAATTCGTGGTCCGGTTGCCGTACAGCAGGGTGACCTCGGAGTCCGGGTGGGTCAGGATCGTGGCCGCGATGGAGAGCATCGGGGTGATCCCGGATCCCGCCGCGATGCAGAGGTGACGTCCGGCCTGCAGCGGATCGGCTCGGAAGCTCCCGCTCGGAGGCTGCACCTCGACCGTGTCCCCCGGGCGGACCTGGCGCACGAGCCACGAGGAGAACAGCCCGTCCGGGATCTCCCGGACACCGATCCGGGGCGCGGCGCCGGCCGGCGAGCAGATGGAGTAGGTCCTCCGGTGCTCCACTCCGTCGATCACCCGGCGGAGGGTCAGGGACTGACCGGCGTCGAAGGCGAACAGCTCCCGCAGTGCCTCCGGCACGGCGAACGTGACGGCGGCGGAATCGTCGGTGAGCGCCTCGACCGAGGAGACCGTGAGCGGGTGGAAGGCGGTCCGGCTTCCGGTATCCGGATCGGCGATGAGCGTCATGTCAGATCTCCTTCACGTGGTCGAAGGGCTCCAGGCAGGCCCGGCAGCGGTACATGGCCTTGCAGGCCGTGGAGCCGAATTCGGAGCTGAGCTCGACGTCGGCGCTCCCGCACTGCGGGCAGTGCACCGCGCGGCGGGTGGGCAGGAGGCTGATGGTCACGGGTCCGCTGCGGCGCGGGGCGGTCCCCGGGGGCGAGATCCCGGCGGCGGCCAGCGCCGCACGGCCCTCGGGGGTGATCCAGTCCGTGGTCCACGCCGGTTCGAGGGCCACCCGCACCCGGGCGTCCTGGAAGCCGGCGTCCTGGAACTCGCGCAGCAGATCGTCCCGCATGGCGGCCATGGCCGGGCACCCCGAGTAGGTGGGGGTGATCGCGGCGACCACGGCGCCGTCGTCGTCCACCGCGATGTCCCGCAGCACGCCCAGGTCGATCAGCGTGAGCATGGGCAGCTCGGGGTCCACCACGCGGGCGGCCGCAGCCCAGGCCCGTTCGAGGGTGTCCACGGCCATCACCAGCGTCCCTCCGGGTGGGCGCGCGCCACCACCTGCATCTCGGCGAGCATCCTGCTGAGTGCCTCGGTGTGCATCCCGTCGCGACCGAGACGGCCCTGGACCCCTGCCAGTGATCCACCGTGCGGAGCCGGCACCTGGGCCGCGTCGAAGACGTGCTCCAGGACGCCCCTCACCTCGGCCTCGGCCTCGGAGGGGTCGACGCCGGCGCCCGCCGCCGCGAGCGACCGCTCCACGGCGTGCGGGGTGAACAGTTCGCCGGTGAAGGGCCAGAGGCCCTGGAGCGCGGCGAGCATCCGGCTCCGGGACTCGTCCGTGCCCTGCGCCAGGACCAGGAACCAGCGGCCCACGTAGTCCCGGTGGTAGCTGAGCTCCTTGACTCCCTTGGCGGCGACCGCGGCCAGCACGGCGTCGCGGCTGCGGCTCAAGCGCTCGAAAAGGGCCAGACGCCACGTGGCGAAGAGCAGCACGCGGACTATGATCTCCGCGAAGTCGCCCGTGGGAAGCTCGGCGAGCCGGACGTTGCGGAACTGCTGGTCGTCACGGAAGAACGCCAGCCGGTCCTCGTCCGGCACCGGCGAACCCTCGGGCAGCGCCGGGACCATGGCCGGGTCCGCGGCGGCGGCCCGGGCCAGCAGCAGCCGGGACTGGCCGAGGAGGTCCAGCGCGATGTTGGCCAGGGCGATGTCCTCCTCCAGATCCGGGGCGTTGCTGCACCACTCGGAAAGCCGCTGGGAGAAGACGAGGGCGTCGTCGCCGAGCATGAGGCAGTATGCCGCGAGTTCCGCGGGGTCCACGCCCTCCGGCACGGTGGTGTCGACGCCGGCGAGCGGGTCCTCGAAGTCGGTCCCGAACGCCCAGTGGGCATCGTTGACCAGGAGACCGGCGTAGGCGTTGTCATGCTCGCCTTCGGGCTGGATGTGCACTTCGCTCATGAGCTGTCCTCCTCCCCTCACATGTGGGGGACGTTGTCCGGGATGTCGTAGAAGGTGGGATGCCGGTAGGCCTTGTCCCCGCTGGGGGCGAAGAGCGGGTCCTTCTCCTCCGGGCTGGAGGCGATGATGTCCGCTGAGGGCACCACCCAGATGCTCACCCCTTCATTGCGGCGGGTGTAGACGTCCCGCGCATGGCGCAGGGCCATCTGACCGTCGGGGGCGTGCACGGAACCGACGTGGACGTGGTTCAGGCCGCGCTTGCCGCGGATGAACACCTCATAGAGCGGCCATTCGGCGCGGATCTGCCCGGTCATCGCTGTGCCTCCTCGGCCTGAGCCTTCAGGGTCTCCTCGGCCTCTCCGGCCTCCTTGGCGGCGAACGCCAGGGCGGCCTCCCGCACCCAGGCGCCGTCGTCCCAGGCCCGCTTGCGGTGGGCCAGGCGCTGGGCGTTGCAGGGCCCGTCGCCCTTGACCACGGACCAGAACTCCTCCCAGTCCGGCTGGCCGAAGTCGTAGTGCCCGCGTTCCTCGTTCCAGCGCAGTTCCGGATCCGGGAACGTCACACCCAGCGCCTCGGCCTGCGGAACGGACATGTCCACGAACTTCTGGCGGAGCTCGTCATTGGTGTGGGTCTTGATGCCCCAGGCCATGGACTGCGCCGTATTGGGGGACGCGTCGTCCGGCGGGCCGAACATCATGAGCGCCGGCCACCAGAAACGGTTCACGGACTCCTGGACCATGGCCCGCTGTTCCTCGGTCCCGCGCATCATGGTCATGAGGAGCTCGTAGCCCTGACGCTGGTGGAAGGACTCCTCCTTGCAGATGCGGATCATCGCACGGCCGTAGGGTCCGAAGGACGTCCGGCAGAGCGGCACCTGGTTGCAGATGGCGGCCCCGTCCACGAGCCAGCCGATCGTCCCCACGTCGGTGTAGGAGAGCGTCGGGTAGTTGAAGATGGACGAGTACTTCTGCTTGCCGGAGATCAGCAGCTCGGTCAGCTCGTCACGGGAGATGCCCAGGGTCTCGGCGGCGGAGTAGAGGTACAGCCCGTGACCGGCCTCGTCCTGGACCTTGGCCAGCAGGATCGCCTTGCGGCGCAGGGACGGCGCGCGCCCGATCCAGTTCCCCTCCGGCTGCATGCCGATGATCTCCGAGTGGGCGTGCTGGGCGACCTGACGGATCAGGGTCTTCCGGTAGGCCTCGGGCATCCAGTCCCGGGGTTCGATCCGGTCCTTATGGCCCACGATGGCTTCGAATTCCGCCTCAAGCTGCGGCTCGGCGACTGCGGATGACATGGCACCTCCTGGAGGGTTCGCTCTATTTACTGACCGAACATTCTGTACTACTGTGGCACAGGACACACCCCTTGCGCAATGGTCCCGGAAGGGCCGGGCGAGGGCGGGTCGAGAGCATCGCCGGATCACGAGAGGACCTCCCATGAGCCCATTGCTGGAGAGCTACGCCGCCGGACACTGGTTCCGCGCCGACGACGCCGGGAAGCCGCTGCTGGACGCGGTCACCGGGGAGGAAGTGGCGCGGGTGTCCACCACAGGCCTCGACTACGCAGCGATGGTGCGCCACGCCCGCGACGTCGGCGGACCGGCCGTGCGGCGCCTGACCTTCCACGAACGCGCGCTCCTCCTCAAGGAACTGGCTCTGCACCTCGGCGGACTCAAGGACGAGTTCTACGCCCTGTCCTTCCGCACCGGCGCCACGAAGCCCGACTCCTTCGTGGACATCGACGGCGGCATCGGCACCCTTTTCTCCTACGCGAGCAAGGGCCGCCGCGAACTGCCCAACGACACGGTGATGCTCGACGGCGGCGTGGAGCCCCTGAGCCGCAACGGCACCTTCGTGGGCCAGCACCTCTACACATCGCGGACCGGCGTCGCGGTTCAGATCAACGCCTTCAACTTCCCTGTCTGGGGCATGCTCGAGAAGCTCGCCCCGGCCTTCCTGGCCGGTCTGCCGAGCATCGTGAAGCCGGCCAGCCAGACCTCCTATCTGACGGAGGCCGTGGTGCGCCGCATCATCGAATCCGGCATCCTGCCCGAAGGGTCGCTCCAGCTGGTCAGCGGCTCCGCGGGCGACCTCCTCGACCACCTCGGCGAGCAGGACTCCGTGGACTTCACCGGCTCCGCGTCCACGGCCGACCTCCTGCGCCGTCACCCGGCCGTGCTGGAACGCGGGGTGCGTCTCGGCGTGGAGGCCGATTCCCTGAACTGTTCCATCCTGGGCCTGGACGTGACACCCGAGGACCCGGAGTTCGACCTCTTCGTCAAGGGCGTCGTGGCGGAGATGACCGTCAAGGCGGGCCAGAAGTGCACCGCGATCCGCCGTGCGATCGTGCCCGAGCACCTCGCGGACGCCGTCATCCGGGCCCTCAGCGGCCGCCTGGCGAAGACCGTGGTGGGCGACCCGGCCGACGAGTCCGTGCGCATGGGCGCCCTGGCCAGCCGCGAGCAGCGCGAGGAGGTCCGGAAGGCGATCGACGAGCTGCGGCGCGGGGCCGATGTCGTGTTCGGCGATCCGGACCGGGTGGACACCGTCGGCGCCGATGCCGAGGCCGGAGCCTTCCTCTCCCCCGTCCTCCTGAAGGCGCGCGAGGGCGCGAGCGAGCCGCACGACGTCGAGCCCTTCGGTCCCGTGAGCACGGTGCTGACGTACCGGACCACGGAGGAGGCGATCGCCCTGGCGGCCCGCGGCAAGGGCAGCCTGGCGGCGTCGCTCGTGACGCACGATCCGCGGATCGCCCGCGAGGTCACGCTGGGCCTCGCGCCCTGGCACGGCCGCGTGCTGGTCCTCGACCGCGACGACGCCGGCGAGTCGACCGGGCACGGCAGCCCCCTGCCGGTGCTGGTCCACGGCGGTCCGGGTCGCGCGGGCGGCGGCGAGGAGCTCGGCGGCATCCGCGGCGTCCTGCACCACATGCAGCGCACCGCCATCCAGGGCTCGCCCGACATGATCACCGCCATCACCGGGCGCTGGACCACCGGTTCCCGCCGCGACGTGGGCGAGGTGCACCCGTTCCGGAAGAGCCTCGCGGAACTGAGGATCGGAGACGGCATCAGCTCGGCGCCGCGCACGGTGACCCTCGAGGACATCGACCACTTCGCCGAGTTCACGGGCGACCGCTTCTACGCGCACACCGATCCGGAGGCCGCAGCGGCCAACCCCCTGTTCGGCGGGATCGTGGCGCACGGCTATCTCGTGGTGTCGCTGGCCGCAGGCCTCTTCGTGGAGCCGAACCCGGGGCCGGTGCTCGCCAACTTCGGCGTGGACCACCTGCGGTTCCTGACGCCGGTCAAGGCCGGGGATTCCATCGCCGTGGAGCTCACCGTCAAGCAGATCACGCCGCGGAACTCCGCCGATTACGGCGAGGTCCGCTGGGATGCCGTGGTGCGGAATCAGGACGGCGAGACCGTGGCCACCTACGATGTGCTGACCCTCGTGGCGAAGGAACTCACGCCCGCCGCTGGCTGACGCGGCACCGTGGGAAGATGATCCGATGCGCACCCAGGAGACCGTCGAAGACAGGATTCCCGAGAAAAGAAGCGCCGACAGAAAACCGGCGGCCCGCGAGCCCTACACCCTGGACCGTCTCCTGGACGTGGCGGTGCGGGTCTTCACGGAACGCGGCTACGACGGCACGAGCTTCCAGCACCTCTCCCAGGCGTCCGGGCTCTCCAAGTCCTCGATCTACCACCACATCGACAGCAAGGAACAGCTGCTCCGGCTCGGTCTGGAGAAGGCGCTTGAGCCGCTCATGGCCACGATCACCGAGCCGGAGGCCACCACCGGCCCGGCGATCGACCGGCTGCGGTTCCTGATCCGCCGGAACATCGAGATCCTCACGGACCGGCTCCCTTACGTGACGCTCCTCCTCAACGTGCACGGCAACACCGAAACGGAGCGCTGGGCGCTGGAGCAGCGAAGGACGTACAACCACGCGGTGGCCGCCGTGGTCCAGGAGGCGATCGACCAGGGCGGCGTCCGCTCCGACGTCGACGCCAAGACCACGGCACGCCTCGTGTTCGGCATGATCAACTCGGTGCGCGAGTGGTACCGCCCGGAGCGGGGCGAGGGCGCAGGGCGCACCCGCGGCGCTGGGTTGAACGACGGAGCAGGATCGAACGACGGCGCAGCACGGCTCGCGGACCAGGTCCTGTCACTGCTGCTGGACGGCATCCGGACGCGCTAAGGGGCCGGGCCCGGGTGCGATGACCGGCCCGCGCCGTCGACCTTGCACTTTCTCGGGTTTCCGGCCGTCCAGCCCCGAGAAACTGCAAGGTCGGGGGCGACCCCCAGGCTTTCCTGGAGAGCTCGGTACTTTGTGCCCCGGTTCAGCCGGGGTTCTTGCGGTGCATCCGTCCCGTTTCGTAGACGAGAACACCTTGTGCTTCAAGGAACGCCAATCGATCAGCAACCGCTTGGGAGTCACTCCGCCCGGATGACAAGGCAACGAGGCGCGGCGAAAGCACCTCCACAAGGCATCCCCGCTGTGCGAACTCCTCCGACAATGGGCGCCACATCGATTCGTCCTCCGCGTCGCGCAGGAAAAACCGATACGTGTCGTTGCCCGCATCATGCACATGTCCTGTGGCGACCCAGGAAGCATCTCCGTTCTCTACGACGGAGACCCGGTCTCCCAGATTGAGGTCATGCACATACGCCGGAACGCCCAGGACGGTGGCACTCCCGTCTTCCTCGATCCGGCCATTCAGTCCCTCCCAGGAATCGGCATCGCCGTCCTGGCCGGGCTGGAAGAACCATACGGTTCCCGTCGCGGTCGTGGTCTCCGGCCAGGGCACCAGCGCCTGACCATCCCAAGCTGTCACCCGACTCGGGTGGGTTCTGTAGTGGTCCACGAACCCTGAGCCTACGGGATCGATCAGCACCGCAGCGAGAGTTGACCTTCGTCGAAAGGCCACGGGACCTCACTTCGCCGTCGACCTTGCACTTTCTCGGGCATACAGCCATCCAGCCCCGAGAAACTGCAAGGTCAACCTGGAACTCTGGCTCCCCGGGGGGTGCCGCACGTGGCGTGGCGGTCGTAGCATGGCGACTATGACCGCACCACGGAAGTTCAACTGGCTCGCCTATGTGGTGAGCATGGGGCTCTACGCCGCGTCGTGGGGACCGCTCGGCTTCGTCAACGGGTTCCTGCTCGCCTGCGCGGGCCTGGTCGTCGTCGTGCTGTGGCAGCGGTCCGTCCGCCGCCACACCCCCGACCTCGCCGCAGTCCCCGGCCTGACGACGCCACGCCGCCGTTGACCTTGCACTTTCTCGGGCTCGCAGCACCCTGAGCCCCGAGAAAGTGCAAGGTCAAGCTGCGTTCGGAAGCGCCCCCAGCAGCCCACGGACGAGCAGCACTTCGCTGTCGGATGCCAGGAGCGCGAGTTCGCCCCGGAGATCGACCAGCCCGAACCCGGCGGCGCCTCGCACCGTGGGGACCTCCCTCAGCGCTCCGGTCTCAAGCTCCATGAGCCGCTGCCGCCCCTTCCACTCGCCGCTGCGGAACACCGGCGTCAGAATGGCGGAGGTGCCGTCCGAGGTGAAGCGGGCGCGAATGCCGTGCTTGCCGGGCATCTTCTTCCAGCCGCTCTCCTCGAACACCCGCCGGGCGACGTGACCGCCGTCGTCTAGTGCGGCGAGAGTGAAGAAGTCGGAGCCGTACTTCAGCAGGCTCATGGAGTCGCTGCCCTGAGCCGCGGCGTAGCGCGTGCCGTCCACCTCGACCACGTCGCCGACGATGGGCGCCTTCGCTCCGCCCGGCGCCGTCGTCGTCCGCCCGCCGGCCATCGGGAACTCCTTGCCGTGCAGCAGCGAGGTCCCCTCCCAGGCCAGGATGCCGTCCTCGACACGGAGCGCGGCGACGGTCCGTGCGTTCTGAAACGTCACGGGATCGGACAGGATCACGCTCCACGAACCGTCAGCCGCCGGTCGCGCGATGCCGCCCACCGGGAACTGACGGCCATGCTCCGCAACGGCCTCCGTCCCAGCGATCGAGACCGTTTCTGCTGTGCCGAGGCCGCCGTCGGTCACCACCGCGGTCCGATCATCCACGAGCACGACGACGCCGGCCGCCTCGCGGTCGACGATCACGGGCTGTGCGCCGAAGGCCCCCTCCGGCAGCGGCAGGCGCGTGACCTCACCGGCCGTCGTGACGCGGACGAGCGCCAGCCCGAAGACGCCGCGGTCCTGCACGGTGACGACACCCAGGACGGACCCGTCCGCGCGCAGGCAGACCGTCGGAGGATGAGGAAAAGAGAGCGACCCGTCCCCCAGGTCGACACGAGCGATGATCTCCATGCACCGAAACTATCAGCCCCGCAAGCTACCTCTTCGGGCGGCTGTCGACGATCCGGCGCATCTTGCCGTTGGACCGTTCCATGCTGCCCGGGATCACGACGTCGACGGCGACCGTGACGCCGATCTTGCTCTTGACCAGTCGTTTCAGCGTCATCGCCGCGGCGTGCGCGGCTCCGGGGGTGACGCCGTCGCGCTGTTCGACCCGCACGGTCAGCTCGTCCAGCATGCCCTGCCGCGAGAGGTGGCACTGGAAATGGGGCGAGAGTTCCGGGGTGTGGAGGATGAGCTCCTCGATCTGCGTGGGGAAGAGGTTCACGCCGCGCAGGATGATCATGTCGTCCGTGCGACCCGTGATCTTCTCGATCCGGCGCATGGTGCGCGCGGTGCCCGGCAGAAGCCGCGTCAGATCGCGGGTGCGGTACCGGATGATCGGCATGGCCTGCTTGGTCAGGGACGTGAACACCACCTCGCCCTCCTGGCCTTCCGGCACCGGTTCCAGGGTGATGGGATCCACGATCTCCGGGTAGAAGTGGTCCTCCCAGACCGTCAGCCCGTCCTTGGTCTCGACGCACTCGCTGGCCACCCCCGGACCGATCACCTCGGACAGCCCGTAGATGTCCACGGCGTGCATGTCGAGGCGCTCCTCCATCTCGCGGCGCATGTCGTTGGTCCACGGTTCGGCCCCGAAGATGCCCACCTTGAGGGAGGTGGACCGCGGGTCGACACCCTGGCGCTCCATCTCCTCGATGACCGCGAGCATGTAGGACGGGGTGACCATGATGATGTCCGGTCGGAAGTCCTGGATGAGCTGCACCTGGCGCTCGGTCATGCCGCCGGAGACGGGCACCACCGTGCAGCCCAAGTGCTCCGCGCCGGCGTGTGCGCCGAGGCCGCCGGTGAACAGGCCGTAGCCGTAAGCGTTGTGCAGCATGTCCCCCGGGCGGCCGCCGGCGGCCCGGATGCTGCGGGCCATGACCGTGGCCCACATGGCCAGGTCGTCCTTCGTGTAGCCGACCACGGTCGGACGCCCGGTGGTCCCGGAAGAGGCGTGCACCCGCGCCACCTGCTCGCGCGGCACGGCCAGCATCCCGAACGGGTAGTTCTCCCGGAGATCCGCTTTGCTGGTGAACGGGAAGCGGGACAGATCCTCCAGGGAGGTCAGGTCCTCTGGATGGACCCCGGCCTCGTCGAAGGCCTTCCGGTAGTGCGGGACGTTGTCGTAGGCGTGACGGAGCGTCCATTTCAGGCGGTCCAGCTGCAGCGCCCGCAGCTCATCGACGGAAGCGGTCTCGATGGGGTCCAGCTCATCGGGACGCGGAGTCAGGTCCTGCATGCTTCACTCCTCCAGCTCAAGGGCGCGCAGTATTACTTACCGAACATTCGGTACTATAGCGTGTTCCACGTCACACCGATAGGCCCGTCCACTCCCCAGAAACGCCGAAGGACCCGTCCGATCACCGGACGGGTCCTTCGCAGATGGCGCGCGAGGGTCAGGACACGGCGTTCCTGGAAGCCAGAGCGCCCTTGAACCGCCGGAGCCGCAGACTGTTCCCCACCACGAACACGCTGGAGAAGGCCATGGCCGCCCCGGCGATCATCGGATTCAGCAGTCCGAGCGCAGCCAGCGGGATCGCCGCCACGTTGTAGGCGAACGCCCAGAACAGGTTGACCTTGATGGTGCGCAGCGTCGCCCGCGAGAGCCGGATCGCGTCGACGGCTCCGAGCAGGTCGCCGCGCACGAGGGTGAGGTCGGACGCCTCGATGGCCGCATCCGTCCCGGTCCCCATCGCCAGGCCCAGGTCGGCGGCCGCGAGCGCCGCGGCGTCGTTGACCCCGTCGCCGGCCATCGCCACCACGCGCCCTTCGGCCTGGAGCCCGCGCACCACGTCCACCTTGTCCTGCGGCAGGACCTCCGCGACCACCCGCTCGATCCCCACCTCGGCGGCGATGGTGCGCGCCACGGCCTCGTTGTCACCGGTCAGCAGGACCGGCTCGAGGCCGAGACCCTTGAGCCGGCGGATCGCGTCGGCACTGCTCGGCTTGAGCCGGTCGGCGACGGTCAGTACCGCTCGCACTTCACCGTCCCAGCCGACGACGACGGCGGTCCGCCCCTGCGCCTCCGCCTCGACCTTGGCGCGGCGGAGTTCCTCGGGCAGGGTCAGCCCCTCCGCGGCCAGGAAGGCTTCGCGGCCTGCGAGGACGCCCACGCCCTCGACCGTTCCGCGGACGCCGAGACCCTGCTCGTTCCGGAACCCGGAGACCGGCGGGAGCTCCCCGGCCTCCGCCTCGGCCCCGCGCGCGATCGCCCGGGCGATCGGGTGCTCGCTCGCGTGCTCCAGGGCTCCGGCCAGACGCAGCGCGGTCAGGCGGTCCGCCGGGTCCCCACTGACCGTCAGGACCTGGTCCAGTTCCATCTTCCCGGTCGTGACGGTGCCGGTCTTGTCGAGGACCACGGTGTCGACGCGGCGCGTGCTTTCAAGGACCTCCGGGCCCTTGATGAGGATGCCGAGCTGCGCGCCGCGCCCCGTGCCGACGAGGAGCGCGGTCGGCGTCGCGAGACCCAGCGCGCACGGGCAGGCGATGATGAGGACGGCGACTGCGGCGGTGAACGCTGCGGCGACGGGCTGGCCCAGCAGGAGCCAGGCGGCGAGGGTGAGCAGCGCGATGCCGATGACCACCGGCACGAAGACCCCGGAAATCCGGTCCGCCAGCCGCTGGACCTCGGCTTTGCCGGACTGGGCGTCTTCGACGAGGCGGGCCATCTGAGCGAGCTGAGTGTCGTTGCCGACGCGGGAGGCCCGGACCACCAGACGGCCCGAGGTGTTCACGGTGGCGCCGACGACGGCGTCGCCGGGTGCGACATCCACCGGGACCGATTCGCCGGTGATCATCGAGGCGTCCACGGCCGAGACGCCGTCCACCACGCTGCCGTCAGTGGCGATCTTCTCGCCGGGCCGCACGACGAACTCATCCCCCACGCGGAGCTCCGCCACGGGGATGCGGTGCTCGCCGCCGTCGCGCAGGACCGTCACCTCCTTGGCGCCCAATTCCAGGAGGGCCCGCAGCGCGGCGCCGGCCTGGCGCTTCGAGCGCTTTTCGAAGTACCGGCCGGCCAGGAGGAACATGGTCACCCCGGCGGCGACTTCCAGGTAGATGTTGCCGGCGCCGTCGCTGCGCTGAATGGCGAACGAGAACTCGTGGCGCATCCCGAGCATGCCGGCGTGGCCGAAGAACAGTGCGTAGAGGGACCAGAGGTAGGCCGCCAGCGTGCCGACCGAGACCAGGGTGTCCATGGTGGCGGCGCCGTGGCGGAGGTTGGTCCAGGCCGCCCGGTGGAACGGCCAGGCGCCCCAGAGGATGACCGGCGTCGCCAGGATCAGGGACACCCACTGCCAGCCGGTGAACTGGAACGCCGGGACCATCGACAGCACGATCACCGGAACCGCCAGCACCACGGAGGTCCAGAGACGGCGGCGCAGGGAGTTCAGCTCCGTGTCGTCCTGAGGAGCCTCCTCCTCGTGAACGGTGGCGCCGTAACCGGCCTGCTCCACCGTGCCGATGAGCAGCGCGACGTCGAAACCTCCGGGCGCCGTGACGCGGGCTTTCTCGGTGGCGTAGTTGACCGTGGCCTCGATTCCGTCCACCTTGTTGAGCTTGCGCTCGATCCGGTTGGCGCAGGAGGCGCAGGTCATCCCGGTGATGTCGAGTTCGACTTCGGTGGCGGTGCTGCTCATGTGGTTCCCCTTTCACCATGATCATACCCCCTGGGGGTATCTCCAGTTCAACATACCCCCAGGGGGTATCGCATCGCAAGCAATCCTTCCATAGTGCACGATTCGTGCACTATGATGCACTCATGGATGAAGCGGCGGAATCACTGGCACAGGCGATCGGCGCCCGGGTCCGGCAGGAGCGTAAAGCCCTCGCCTGGACCCTGGATCAGCTCGCCGACGCCGCGGGCGTGAGCCGCCGCATGGTCGTCAACGTGGAGCAGGGCTCCGTGAACCCCAGTGTCGGCACCCTGCTGCGGCTCAGTGACGCACTCGGCGTCGGACTCCCCGCGTTGGTCGAGCCGCCCGCGACCCGCGCGGCGAAAGTGACGCGGCACGGGGAGGGGGCGGTCCTCTGGACCGGAGCGGCCGGTGGCCGGGGTGTGCTGGTCGCCGGCACGCAGCCGCCGGACGTGGTCGAACTCTGGGACTGGACCCTGGCGCCCGGCGAACTCCACGTCAGCGAAGCGCACTCCGAGGGCACCCGTGAACTCCTGCAGGTGCAGGTGGGCGCGATCGTCGTGACAGTGGACGGGCAGAGCTACGAACTCGGCGCCGGCGACGCCCTCTCCTTCTTCGGCGACTCGGATCACTCCTACCGGAACCCCCACGCTGACCCCGCCCGCTTCCTCCTCACGGTCCACGAACCCGGCGTCGGCACCCCGCGGACGCTCGACACGGAGCACGGCTGACGGCAGGCGGCGGCGCCGCCTGGGGGCCGCTCGAAGGCGCCGGCGCTGTGCCGGCGACGACCCCCGCAGGGGGCTCCGCGCTTCAGGCCACTGCGCTTCAGAACCCCGTGCTTCCGCACCCCCTCTCAACTACTCACTCGAACCACCCACGAACGGAGCATCATGACCACCCGGAACGGCACCGTGCGGATCCCCGCCTGGTCCATGGCGATCGCCGCCATGCTCATGATCCAGATCTCGAACGCGTTGTCGGTCGGGGTCATCGAGCACATCGGACCCGGTGGGACCGCTTGGCTGCGCATGTGTTTCGGCGCCGTCTTCCTCCTGCTCATCGCGCGGCCGTCCTTCCGTTCGATCACACGTCAGGATGTCCCGAAGCTGCTGGCGCTGGGTGTCGTCACCGGGTTCATGACCACGTTCTTCCTCGCGGCCGTGGAACGGATCCCCCTCGGCACCGCCGTGGCGATCGAGTTCCTCGGTCCGCTCACCGTCGCCGGGCTGGCCGGCAAACAGCGCAAGGCGCTCCTCTGGCCCGTGATCGCGCTGCTCGGCGTCGTGCTGCTCACTGAGCCATGGCACGGCGGCGTGGACCTGCTGGGTGTCGGATTCGCCCTGCTGGCGGGGGCCTGCTGGGGGCTGTACAACGTGCTCACCCAGCTGGTCGGCGACCGGTTCTCCGGCATCAGCGGCCTGGCGCTCACCATCCCGGTCGCCGCCGTCGCGACCACCGCCGTCGGCCTTCCCCAAGTGCTCGACGGCGACCTGGACTGGGTGCTGCTGCTGGTCATCGCGGGGATCGCGCTCATCACGCCGGTCATCTCGTTCGGCCTGGAGATGCTCGCGCTGCGCCGCATGAATCACACGGCGTTCGGCACCCTTCTGGCGATCGAGCCGGCGTTCGGCATCCTGATCGGCCTGCTGATCCTCAGCCAGATGCCCACCGTGATGCAGATGCTCGGGATCGCCCTCGTGGTGTTCGCCGGCGCGGCGGCTCAGCGCGGCGGCGGACGGACGATGGAGGACCCGGTGTCCGGGACGCCCGATCTGGCCGAACAGGAACGCTGAGCCAGCCCCGGCCCGGATCAGCCGAGGACCGCGGCGGACATGAGCGCCGTGGCTCCGCCCATGAGAAGGTACTGACCGCGCACCGCGGACCCCGGGGCCCTCGCCACGCCCCACAGTGAACCCGCGACGTGGCACAGCACCAGCACGACCGTCAGGACCCACAGCAGCCCTCCCGCGGACGCGTGGCCCGCATGCGCCGTCTCGGACGGAATGCCGGGACCAGCAGCCGGGTGCATGAACAGCAGGAGCACCGCCATGACGAGGAGCCCGAGGCTGTCGTGCAGGGTGGCGACGCAGCCCTGCCGTTCCCGCCGGCTCAGCGCCGACAGCGCGATGGCCGACAGCACCAGCAGCGGCACCCAGAACACGACGCTCAGAAGCCCCAGATAGGCCACGTCCACCATCGCGACGAGCATGAGGACGCAGCCGGTCAGTCGGGGCAACCGCGGCCGGTCACGCCAGCCCGGATGCACCCCGACCGCGACGGCGGTGAGCATCACCGCGGCCAGGTGCAGCAGATCATGGAACGGCACGGCCCTCCCCGGAACTCGGCTCCGGCCCCTTTCCGGCCGGACGTGTGCCTCAGCGTAGGCACGGCCCCGTGGCCTCATCGCCGTTGCGGACGACCTCTCTCGCGCCCGGTCAACCCCGGCCCCGATCCATGCCCTGAGGTCCAAGCCTGGTCTTTAAACGATCGACTGCTCCGTAGGATGTCAATTCCCGAGATTTTCGAGAGATTTCGGCATCGTGTGGAGCAGTCGATGGGAAGTCAGGGGCGACGTTACTCCCCCAGGACCTCGGCGGCTTCGAGCCACTCCATCTCCAGGGTCTCCTTCTCCTCGAGCACCTCGTTGAGCTGGGTGTTCAGCCCGCCGAGGGCGTCGAAGTCGCCCATTTCGGAGGCCGTGGCCATCTGCCCGTGCAACTTCTCCTCCTGCTGCGCGAGCTTGCCGAGCTGGCGTTCGATCCGGTTGATGTTCTTGCGCGCCTCGCGCTTCTCCGCCTCGCTGGCCCCCGACGACGGCGCGCCGCCGCCCGGGGTGCCCGCCGCGCCGGAGCCGCCGGCCGCCGTCGGGCCGCTCGCCTTCCCGGACGAACCGGCCAGTGCCGCCTCGCGCAGCTCCAGATACTGGTCCACGCCCCGCGGAAGCCCGCGGAGCTTGCCGTCGCCCAGCAGCGCGATCTGGTGATCCGTCACGCGTTCCAGCAGATAGCGGTCATGGCTGACGACCACGAGCGTGCCGGGCCAGCCGTCCAGGACGTCCTCCACCGCGGCGAGGGTATCCGTGTCCAGGTCGTTGGTGGGCTCGTCAAGCATGAGCACATTGGGCTCCCCCACCAGGAGACGCAGGAGCTGGAGGCGTCGCCGCTCGCCACCGGAGAGGTCCCGGATGGGCGTCCACTGGCGGGCGTTCGTGAAACCGAGCTGCTCGACGAGCTGCCCTGCGGTGAGGTCCTTGCCGCCCACGCTGAAGGACCGCTTCTCACGTTCGATCAGCTCGACCACGCGCAGATCGTCCACCTCGCGCAGTTCGTGCACTTCCTGGCTCAGCACAGCAGGCACCACGGTCTTGCCGCGCTTCACCTTGCCGCTCGTGGGAGTGACCTCCCCGGACAGCAGGCGCAGGAGCGTGGACTTGCCGGCGCCGTTCACGCCGACCAGACCCACCCGTTCGCCCGGGGCGAGGCGCAGCGTGATGTTGTCGAAGAGCGGCGCGCCGCTCCGGTCCTCGGCCTCGCCCGGGGCGGGACGGCGGTCCAGGGTGACATTCTCCAGGTCGATGACGTCCTTGCCCAGGCGGGCCGTGGCCATCTTGTTCAGTGCCAGGGTGTCGCGGGGCGCGGGGACGTCCTCGATCAGGGCGTTGGCCGCCTCGATGCGGAACTTCGGCTTGGAGGTGCGGGCCGGGGCGCCACGGCGCAGCCAGGCGAGTTCCTTCTTCACGAGCTGCTGACGCTTGGCCTCCACGACGGACGCCATGCGGTCCCGCTCGGCACGGGCCAGGACGTACGCCGCGTAGCCGCCCTCGAACGGGTCCACGACCCCGTCGTGGACCTCCCAGGTCTTGGTGCAGATCTCGTCCAGGAACCAGCGGTCGTGGGTGACCACCAGGAACGCGCCCTCGGTGGCGCGCCAGCGGTTCTTGAGGTGACGGGCCAGCCAGGCCACGCCCTCGACGTCGAGATGGTTGGTGGGCTCGTCCAGCATGATGACGTCGTGGTCACCGATCAGGAGTTTCGCCAGCGCGACGCGGCGCTTCTGCCCGCCGGAGAGGCTGTGGACGCTGGAATCCCAGTCCACGTCCCCCACGAGGCCGCCCATGATCTCGCGGATCTTCGGGTCGGCGGCCCACTCGTGGTCCGCCATGTCCCCCACGATCGCCTGGCCCACCGTGTCGTCGCCGTCCAGCACGTCCTGCTGGTCCAGGTATCCCACGCGCAGGTCGCGGCGCTGCGTCACGCGGCCGTCGTCGGGCTGCGCGCGCTGGGCCAGGAACCGCATGAGCGTGGACTTGCCATCGCCGTTGCGGCCCACGATCCCGATCCGGTCGCCGTCCTCGAGTCCCACCGTGACGCCGTCCAGGACGGTGCGGGTGCCGAAGGACACGGCGAGGTTCTCGCCGCCCAGAAGATGTGCCATGTGCTGCTTTCGTCGGTGTTTCCGGTTCTGAGAGCCGTGCCGCGCGGATCCGGAGGACCCGCCCTCACGGCGCGCTGAACCTGTCTATCGTAGGCGCATCGGCCGGGGTCCGTGCCGTGGCCCTCTCATGGATGCACGAAGGCGCCGGGCGACGGCGCCGTGAGCACGAACGACCCCAGGCCGCGATGGCTGAAGCCGTCCGCGAGTCCGCGGGCCGCCGTCGTGTCCTCGCAGAGGAACGCGACCGTAGGGCCGGAGCCGGACACGATGCCCGCGAGGGCGCCCAGGGACTCCCCCAGGCCGAGCACGTCGCGCAGTTCCGGGGCCAGATCCAGGGCGGCGCGCTGGAGGTCGTTGACCATGAGCGTGGACAGCACGTGGCTGTCCGGAGTGCGCAATGCCGCCAGGATCGCGGCGTCCACGGAGTCCGGCTCCGGCGCGGCAAAGCCTTCGGCCTCGCGGAGCGCGTCGAGACGACGGAACACCTCGGGGGTCGAGAGCCCGAACGCGGCCGGGACCACCACCCAGTGGAGTTCGCCGTGTACCAGGGCCGTGGTGAGTTCATCGCCCACGCCCAGGCCCACCGCCGCTCCGCCGAGCAGGCAGAAGGGAACGTCCGCTCCGAGCCGGCTTCCCAGGCCGGCCAGTTCCTCACGGCTCAGCCCGCACTCCCACAAGGCGTTGCAGGCGACCAGCGCGGCGGCGGCGTCGGCGGATCCTCCCGCCATGCCGCCCGCGACCGGGACCCGCTTCACGATCTCCAGGCGCACGGCCGGCTCCAGTCCGCAGTGCGAGGCGAGGAGCGCGGCCGCGCGGTACACGAGGTTCCGGGCATCCAGAGGGATGGTCTCCGGGTCCACGTCGAGGGTGCTGTCCGGTGAAAGGACCACCTGGATCCCCGGTTCGTCCAGGAGTGAGGCCCGTACCTCCTCACGCAGGGACACGGCGAGGAACACGCTCGCGAGGGAGTGGTATCCGTCCTCCCGGAGCGGGCCGACGTGCAGGGAGACGTTGATCTTCCCCGGCGCGGAGGCCGTCACGGAGTTGCCGCGGCGCATCCTCAGGCCTCCAGGGGGATCCGGGCCTCGGCGATGCGAGTGAAGGCGCCGATGTCCAGAGTCTCGCCGCGGGCGCTCGGATCGACGCCTGCGAGGTGGAGATACCGTTCCGCCTCGGCGCCGTTCCCGGCCCAGCCGGACAGGGCGGCGCGGAGGGTCTTGCGGCGCTGCGCGAACGCCGCGTCGATCACGGCGAAGACCTCTTCGCGGCTCGCGCGGGACGTGGTCTCCTCCTCATAGCGCTCGAAGGAGACCAGCCCGGAGTGGATCTTGGGCGCCGGCCAGAAGACGTTCATCCCGATCACCCCGGCCTTGCGCATGGTGCCGTACCAGGCGGCCTTGACCGACGGCACGCCGTAGATCTTGGAGCCGGGTCCTGCGGCGAGGCGGTCCGCCACCTCGTCCTGCACCATGACCAGGCCGTGCCGGATGGTGGGGAAATGCTCCAGGAGGTGGAGCACCACCGGCACCGCGACGTTGTACGGCAGATTGGCGACGACGGCGGTCGGCTGATGCGGCAGCTCGGTGACCTTGAGGGCGTCCTGGTTGATGAGGGTGAAGCGCTCGGCCGCGCCCGGCCGGAATTCCTCCACGGTGGTGGGCAGACGGCCCGCCAGGACCGGGTCGATCTCCACGGCCACCACGTGGGCGGCGGCGTCCAGGAGGCCCAGAGTCAGGCTGCCCAGACCCGGGCCGACCTCCAGCACGGTCTCCGACGGGTCCAGTTCGGCGGCCGCCACGATCCGTCGGATGGTGTTCCCGTCGATCACGAAGTTCTGCCCCAGCGTCTTGGTGGGCCGGACGCCGAGCTCCTCGGCCAGACGGCGGATGTCCGCGGCGCCCAGCAACGGGGTGGGGTTCGTCGCGGCGTCGGGGTTCTGGGCTGCATCACTCACCCGACAATCCTACCGACCCGGCGGTCACAGCCCACTCCCTGTGGACAGCGGGGCCCGGTCGGAGCCACGCGCCGGGGTCTCACCAGGCGGACACGACGACGGCGGCCGGCGACCTCCGTGGGGAGGTCACCGGCCGCCGTCGTTCAGCTGGTGAAAGGAGCGCCGCTTATCCGGCGGCCCAGGCGCAGCCCCAGGGGGACAGCCCGCGCTGGGCGTACACGCGGTTGGCGATGTCGATCTGCTGCTCGCGGGTGGCGAGGCTCGCGTTCGGGGCGTACGCGCCGCCACCGGCGCCGAGCCAGGTCCCGATGTCGAACTGCAGGCCACCGTAGTAGCCGTTGCCGGTGTTGATGGACCAGTTGCCGGTCGACTCACACTGGGCGATGCGGTCCCACATACCGGCGTTCACAGCGGCCGGAGCCGCGGCGCCGGTGTTGGAAGCAGGCGGGGTGGCGGGAGCCGCGGGGGCTTCCTTGGTGCCGACCTCCACACGCTGCGTCACGGGCTCGGCCGTGACCTTGCTGGTGACCAGGGTGCGGGTCGCTTCCTTGCCGTCCACGATCACGAGGCGGAAGGTCTTCTCGACCGAACCGGCCACGCCCTCGGTGGTGACCTTCTCCACGCCCTTGTCGAGCTTGGCGGAATCGGTCTTGACCACGTCGAACGGAATCTCTTCCTTCACGGTGGCCGTGCGGCTCTTGTCGATGTTGCTGACCTTGACGGTCATGTTCGCGGTCACCGGAGCGGTGGCCGGGAGGGCCGAGACGTCGTTCTTGCCGAGGACGACCTTGGCTTCCTTGAGGACGTCGCCGACCGTGGCGGCGGTGGTGGTCAGCTTGCTGCCCTTGCCGCGGACGATCAGGTTGACCTTCTTAGGGGTGGAGATGGTGAGGCTGGTGCCCTTGACGTCGAGGGTGGCGTCGGCCGGGAGGGACACGCGGGAGGTGTCCTTCACGCCGAGTTCCTTGATCAGGCCGGCGACGGTGCTCTCGTGGGTGTCGACCTCACGCGCCGCACCGTCCACGACCACGGAAACCGACTTGGAGCGGTTGATCCGGACTTCGGTGCCGTCCTGCACGCCGCTGTTCAGCGCGGGAACCACCTTGTCCTTGTCGGCGATGTCGATGTTGGCGCTCTTCACGACCTGCTCGACGTTGCCGCCGAAGGTCTGGACGGAGCTGACTCGGCCGTCTAGGTTGATTTTCACGGTCTTGTTGTTGACCACGAAGGCCAGGAGGCCTCCGACCAAGGCCAGGATCACCGCGAGCTGAACGCCCACCTTGACGGGACTGATCTTTCCGTCAGTTGCGAAGATTTTGTTCACTACTACCCAAACTACTGGTGCGTCCGGGCACGGGGAACAGGGGCCTCGCAAGGCAAGGCCTGATGGTCGCCCGGGGCCTCTCGGCACACGGGTGTCCATGGTTCACAACGAAGTGTCATTCGTCCGCAGGCCTTCCCCGACCCCGGCTATCTGTCATCCACTGTAACCGAAGCGTTATAAAACAGCCAAGCCCTGAATGCCGTCCGCGACACGCGGAGTCGCGCAGATCCCGCCCGTCGGGTACGGTACGCACTCGCCGCCTCCGCTCGGCCGGCGTGCGTCAGCCCAGTTCAGCGGGTGGTTCGGGACTCAGTCCCAGCTCCCGTACGCCGCCTCGGTGTTGCGCGCGACGTCGGCACACAATTCATCGAGATCGGTCTCCAGAGCTTCGGCCATGGACCGCATCGTGTAGGGAATCATGTAGCTCGCGTTGGGCCGGCCGCGGTAGGGGTGAGGGGTCAGGAACGGCGAGTCGGTCTCCACCATGATCAGGTCCCGGCGGGCCGTCCTGAGGGCGTCCCGCAGATGCCCGTTCGCCTTGAAACCGACCGGCCCGGCGAAGGACATGTACCACCCGTGCTCATTGCAGACGGCCGCGAGCTTCTCATCGCCGGAGAAGCAGTGGAAGACCACACGCTGCGGCTGTTCCTCCTCGAGCAGGATCCGGACGACGTCGTCGTGCGCGTCCCGGTCGTGGATCTGCAGCGTGAGGCCGAGCCGGCGCGCGATGTCGATGTGACGGCGGAAGGAGTAGTGCTGAATCGCCTGCTCCTCCTCCCCCTGGGTGCGGAAGTAGTCCAGGCCGGTCTCGCCGATCCCTCGCACGCGCGGATGAGCTGCGAGATCCTCGATCTCCTGCAGTGCGTCCTCCAGCTCGCCGCGCGCCGCGTACAGCGGGGCGTCGTTCGGGTGGATGGCCAGGGCGCCCAGCAAGCGGCGGTCCTCGTCCAGCGCCCGGACCGTGAAGCGCGCGGATTCCAGATCACAGGCGACCTGCACGGCTGCTTTGACCCCCACGGCCTCGGCGGCGTCGAGGGCGTCCTTGACCGAGACCTCCACCAGGCCGTCCCGGAAGTTCAGGTGAGTGTGGTTGTCCATGACCGGGACCCGCAGGGGTTCCGGCGCCGGAGGATAGTCGAGCTTCCGCTTGCGGCCGGCCTCGTCCTTGGTGGACCGCACCGAATCCGCGGGTCCGTCCTGCCCGTTCTCCGGGGCTTCCTCGGGGCGGCGGTAAGCGAACGGGGTCTCGGGAGCACACATGATTCCAGCGTAATACGCGCCCGCACGCGGAACTCGACGGGCCCCCGCCGTGGCCCGCCACCCTATGACGCGGTCGCCGCGATGAGTAGGCTGTGAGGAAGTGAGCCACGTTACACCACGTCAGACTCGGCTTCTGGGGGCTCGCGCCGAGTGAAGGAGAGGTCGGTCGTGTCAGATCCGGGTTTCATCGAGGGCGCAGGCCCGGGCGGGGTCGCCACAGGGCTGCCCGGCTCCCAGCAGGCGGCTCCCGAACCCTTGTCCGCCGAGGTGTTCTCCTCGGCCGCGCGGGCGATCCTCGACGCGGTCAACGGGGTGATCGACGGCAAGCAGGAGACCGCCCGGACCGCCCTCATGGTGCTCCTGGCCCAGGGCCACCTGCTGCTGGAGGACGTCCCCGGCGTCGGCAAGACCATGCTGGCCAAGACGCTCGCCCGGGCCATTCACGGCAGCGTCTCCCGCATCCAGTTCACCCCGGATCTGCTCCCGTCGGACGTGACGGGCGTGTCCATGTACAACCAGGCGAGCGGGGAATTCGAGTTCCGCCCGGGACCCGTGTTCGCGAATCTGGTGATCGGCGACGAGATCAACCGCGCCTCGGCCAAGACGCAGTCCGCCCTGCTCGAATGCATGGAGGAGAGCCAGGTCAGCGTCGACGGCCAGGTGTACCCGCTGGGTTCGCCGTTCATGGTGCTCGCCACCCAGAACCCGGTGGAGATGGAGGGCACCTTCCCCCTCCCCGAGGCTCAGCGGGACCGCTTCATGGCCCGGATCTCCATGGGGTATCCGGACCGCGCCGCCGAACTCGACATGCTGGAGGCGCATCAGGGCCGCTCGCCCCTGAACGACCTGAGGCCCGTCGTGGACACCGCGCTGCTGCGCCGCATGATCGCCACCGTCCAGGCGGTCCATGTCGCCGGTCCGGTCAAGGAGTACGTGGTGGACCTGGGGCAGGCCACGCGCAACCATCCGGACATCGTCCTCGGAGCTAGCCCCCGCGCCCTGCTGCACGTCCTCAGGGCGGCCAAGGCGCACGCGGCCCTCGCGGGACAGGAGTTCGTGCTCCCGGACGACGTCGCCGTCGTCGCGCAGGACATCCTGGCCCACCGGCTGCTGCTGGACCGCCGCGCCGTGCTGAACGGCAAGGACGCGGCGAGCATTCTCGGCGGGATCCTGGAACGCCTGCCCGTGGACACCGCGGCCTCCCGCGAGGCCGCACGCCGGGCCGCCTCGTCCGCGCCCACCGGTTCCGGCGGGCCGTCCCTGAGCTCCGCAGGTTTCACCCCGCCGGGAGACCAGGCCCGGGTGCCATGAGCGCCGGGCCGCTGAGCAGGCTGTCGCCCACGAAGTTCCTGACCCGCCGGGGGCTGGGATTCGTGCTGGCGGCCCTTCTCTGCCTTGCCGGGGCCTGGATCCTGGGCCGCCGGGACCTCCTCACGCTGTCCGTCTTCCTCCTGGCGATGCCGGTCCTGGCGGTCCTGGGCGTGCGGAGCCGTCACGAACGCTTCCGCGTGCGGCGCGAGTTCCATCCGCTGCCGGTGCAGGAGGGCACGACGACGGTCGTGCACCTCTTCATCAGCGCCTCCACCGGAGTGCCGGGCGGAGCGGACCGCGCGGGCTGGAAGGCACGCTGGGCCCGGCTGCCGGGTGGCGGGTCGATGGTCGAATCGACGATGGTGGAACAGCTGCCGGCGGATCTCGGCGGGTCGCCGAGGTTCCGCTACCCCTCCCGCGCAGCGCGCGGCGGACCCGTCTCCGCCTACGAATACCGGGTAGCCCCTCCGCATCGCGGCGTCTTCCCGGTAGGCGGGGTCACCGCGGAGTTCCGCGACCCCTTCGATCTGGCCTGGCAGCGCCACACCGTCGACCCCGGGACCGAACTCCTGGTGACACCCCGGCCCGGGGAACTCTCCCCCGGGCTGCTGGATCTGTTGCGGGGCCATGCCGGCGTCGGCGTCGGCGGCAGTCAGACGACCAGCTGGGTCGCGAGCGCGAGCGAGAATGACGTGATGGTCCGCGAATACCGGCACGGCGATGCGTTGCGCAGGGTTCACTGGCCCTCGACCGCCCGACGCGGCGAGCTCATGGTGCGGCATGAGGAAGGCGGCGCCCTCCCCCGCATCACGCTGGTGCTGGATCAGCGCGCCGGCGTCCACAGCGGGGGCGAGCTGGCCCCCTTCCCCGTGCCCGGCGCCGCCGCCTCCTTGCGCACCACCGTCTCCTTCGAATGGCAGCTCAGGACGTTCCTCGCGGTCGCGCTGGGGCTTGCGGGACTGGGCCACGAACTCCGCCTCCAGGACCACGCCGGAGAGCCTGCCTTCCAGCGGTCCCGCAGCGCCCCGCATCCCGGACTCGAGACGATGGCCGCCGCTGAAGCCCCCGAGCTCCTGCCGGAGTGCCTTGCCGCGCTCGAACTGACCGAGCAGCACGCCCCGCTGTCGCTCTCCGCGACCGGCGGGCTGCTGGTGGCTTTCACGGGACGCCTGGGGCTCGACGACGCGCGGAACCTCGTCAGCGGCACCCTGAGCGGCGCCGGGACGGCCGCGTCCTGGGCCGGCTCGCGTGGGACACCGCAGGCGACCGTGATCAGCTGCTGGCCCGTCAGCCCGGGCCCCGACGTGCGAGACGTGCTCGAAACCGCGGGTTGGCGGGTGCTGTGGGCCTCCCCGGGCGACTCCGCCGCGAGGCTCCTGGAACGCTGGGCGGGCTCCGGCAAACCGAGTGCCGTGACGCCGCCCGCCATGGCGACGACAGCCACGACGACGAGCGCCGCCCGAGGCGAGACGTCCGGCGGTGACCGGCCATGAGCACGGCCCAGGACCTCACCCCGCCCCGGAGCCGCCTCGGCGCGATCCTCCTTCCCGTCACGGCCTGCGTTTGCGCACTGCTGGCTTCCTCCGCCGCCGGGCTCTCCGGGGTCATCTACGGCTGGTCCTGGTTCCTGCCCGTCCTCGTCACGATCCAGGTGACCGGGACCGCGCTCGTCGTCCCCCGGTTCTTCACCCGCAGCACCTGGGTCCCGTACGCGGTGGGTCTTATCGCCCTCGGCCTGATCCTCAATGCGCTCTTCCTCGCCGACCGGGCGTTCCTCGGCCTCCTGCCGAGCCCTGCGGCCTGGGGCGGCTTCTGGAGCCTCCTGGGCGAGGCCCGGAACACGGTGGAGCACGAGTTCGTGCCGGTGAACCCGGCGCCCGGGATCACCTTTCTGACCTCTGGCTGCCTGGGCCTGCTCGTGCTCCTGACGGACTGGATCGTGGTGCGGGCCCGGAACCCTCTGGCTGCGGCGGGCCCGGCGCTCGCGGTCCTGATGGTGCCCGCCCTGCTGAACTACACGAGCGTGGGCGCCTGGCCCTTCGCCGCGACGGCCTTCTTCTTCACGATCCTCCTCGCGGTCTCGCGACGCGCCCTGCGCGCCGCCGAGGAGACGGAGAATCCGGCGGAGAGGGCGCGGGGCGCCGCCCAGAACAGCGCCTCCCGCGGACTGGGCCGGGCCACCGTGCTCGGATCGGCCGCGGTCGCGATGGCACTCGTGATCCCGACACTCGTCCCCGGATTCACCGAGGGCCTCTTCCCGCAGGGCTCGCGGCTCGGGTCGCTCGGCAAGAGCAACGGCCTGAACCCGGTGCTGTCGCTCAGCAGCAACCTCCGGCAGCAGGGCACAGGCACCGTCATCAGCTACTTCACCGACGCACCTTCGCCGCCCTATCTGCGGCTGACCACGATCGATTCCTTCTCCGGAGACCGCTGGGAGCCTGAGAAGTACAACGGCGGCTACCTCGGCACCGTGCTGCAGTTCGACGAAGTCGGGACGCAGACGGGGCAGGATGGTCCCCCGGTGAGGAGCTTCCCGACCACGGTGATCAGCACGCACGACTTCACGAGCCCGTATCTGCCGCTCGTGACGAACCCGTTGAGTGTCCTGGGCGCCAGGGGCGACTGGGGTTACGACCCCAACAACCTCACCGTCCGCAGCCGCAGCGGGAACTCCACGAGCGCCGGAGAGGTCTACACCGTCCGCTCCTACGCTCCCGAATGGACGGCGGAGCAGCTCCGGACCCTCGCCGCCACGCCCCAGCAGGTCCTGGCCAAGTTCATGGAACTGCCAGCCACCATGCCCCGCACCATCCTGGACACGGCCCTGCAGGCCACCCGCAACGCCACCAATCCGTTCGACAAGGCCGTCGCCCTGCAGCGGTTCCTGCGCGGTCCGGGATTCTCCTACTCCGTGACCGCGCCGGCAGAACACGGCTACGACGGCACCGGGATGGAGGTCCTGGGCAAGTTCCTGGAGGCCAAGAGCGGGTACTGCATCCACTACTCCACGGCCATGGCCGTCATGGCCCGGTCGATCGGCCTGCCGAGCCGTGTGGCGGTCGGCTTCGCGCCGGGCCGGGCCACCGGCGTCACCCAGGCCGGCGAACAGGGAGCGCCCGCACGGACGGAGTACGCGGTGGCGGCCCAGGACGCCCACGCGTGGCCGGAGATCTACCTGCAGGGCGCGGGCTGGGTCCCCTTCGAGCCGACCCCCTCGCGCGGCGTCGTGCCCGGGTACGCGTTCGATCCGTCCACCACCGACGTCCCGGAGTTCGATCCGGAAGGGCTCCGGCCGCGGGCGACGAACACCGCCACTTCGACTCCGCAGCCCTCGGCGTCGGCCACCGCCACCACCGCCCCGGCGCCGCAGGCGGCGCCTCGGGCCGCCGCACCATGGTGGGAATCGCTCGACTGGGGTCATCTGGTCGGGGCGGTGGCCGCCGTCGTCGTGCTGGGCATCGCCTCCGTCCTGCCGCAAGTGCTGCGCGGCCGGCAGCGGCGACGACGGCTCTCCTCCGCGCAGAGCGGGACGGGCGTGCGGATCGGGGCGATGGAGGAACTGCTCGCCACGGCGGAGGACCACGGCGTTCCCGCGCGCGACGCCGAGACTCCGCGGGCCTTCTCCGCCCGGCTTCAGGACGGCCTGCCCGAGTCCGGCCGGGTGGCCGTGCGGGAGCTGGTGCGGGACTACGAGTCCGCCCGGTACGGCGCCCCGGCCGACGACGGCGAGGCGGAGTCCACGGCGCAGGCGGCCCGGGAGCGGGTCACCGCCGTCGAACAGTCCCTGGGCGAGCGCGAGGGTCGCCTCGCCCGATGGCGGGCCCGCTGGGCGCCGCCGTCGCTGTGGCGTTCAGGTCAGGGGCGTTCAGGTCAGGGGCGTTCAGGTCTGGGGCGTTCAGGTGGGGGGCGCGGAGGCCGCCGGCGTTGACGGCCACCGGAGTCTGCTGACAACGACGGCGCCCGTCCGCTGCCCCGGAGGGCGGCGGACGGGCGCCGTCGCGGTCCCTCACGGGACCAGGAGCACTGCCGTCGGTTGCGAGAAGGCGGCGGTGCCGTGGATCAGTTGGCGTACGGGTCGGCGATGCCGATGTACTGCGTGGTGGTGTACTCGGCGATGCCCTCGGCGCCGCCTTCACGGCCCAGACCGGACTGCTTCACGCCACCGAACGGAGCGGCCGCGTTCGAGATGACACCGGCGTTGAAGCCGACCATGCCGAATTCGATCTGCTCCGCCACACGGAACATCCGCGCGTAGTCGCGGGTGTAGATGTAGGAGGCCAGGCCGTACTCGCTCGCGTTCGCCAGCTTGATGGCCTGCTCCTCGGAGGAGAAGGTGGTCACGGGGGCCACCGGGCCGAAGATCTCGCTGCGGAGGATGTCGGCGTCGTTCGGGACGTTGGAGAGGACGGTCGGGGCGTAGAAGTAGCCCTCGCCCTCCACCGGAGCGCCGCCGGTCGCGACGGTGGCGCCGGCCTCGACGGCGGCGGTCACCAGTGCGTGGACGTCGTCACGGGCGCCGGAGTCGATGAGCGGGCCGACGTTGGTCTCGGATTCGGTGCCGCGGCCGGTGCTGAGAGCGGCCATCGCGGCGGAGAACTTCGCGGTGAACTCCTCAGCCACGGACTCGTGGACCAGGAAACGGTTGGCGGCCGTGCAGGCCTCGCCCATGTTGCGCATCTTGGCGGCCATGGCGCCTTCGACGGCCTTGTCCAGATCGGCGTCCTCGAAGACCAGGAACGGGGCGTTGCCGCCGAGCTCCATGGAGGTGCGGAGAACGTTGTTGGCGGCGTCGGCGATCAGGCGCTTGCCCACGGCCGTGGAGCCGGTGAAGGACACCTTGCGGAGGCGGGAGTCCTTCATGATCGGGCCGGAGATGGAGGAGGCGCTGGAGGAGGACACGACGTTCACGACGCCGGCCGGGACACCGGCCTCGACCAGGGTGGCCACGAAGAGCTGCGTGGTGAGCGGGGTGAACTTGGCGGGCTTGATCACCATGGTGCAGCCGGCGGCGATGGCCGGGGCGATCTTGCGGGTGGCCATGGCCAGCGGGAAGTTCCACGGGGTGATGAGCAGGCAGGGGCCGACCGGCTTGCGCTGCACGAGGATCTTGTTCTTGCCCTCGGGGGTGGTGAGGTAACGGCCGTAGTCACGGACGGTCTCCTCGGAGAACCAGCGCAGGAACTCGGCGCCGTAGGTGACCTCGCCACGGGCCTCGGCCAGCGGCTTGCCCATCTCGAGGGTCATGAGCAGGGCGAAGTCGTCGGCACGCTCAGTGACCAGCTCGAAGGCGCGGCGCAGGATCTCGGCGCGCTCGCGCGGAGCGGTGCGGGCCCAGGAGGCCTGCACAGCGTCGGCGGCGTCGAGGGCGGCCATGGCGTCTTCGCTCGTGCCGTCGGCGATGCTCAGCAGCACCTTGCCGGTGGCCGGGTCCTCGACGTCGAAGGTCTTGCCGGTGGAGGCTGCACGCCATTCACCGTTGATGAACAGGCCGGTGGGGACCTTGGCGAGCAGCTCTGCCTCGCGCTCGGCGGTGATCGCGGAAGTCATGTGCGACTCCTTCGTGCTTGGGGGTACTGGGGCGTGGGCCTTCCAGGAAGACCCTTCCCTGCCAAGTTATCGCCGCGTTGTGACGCACGTCTACGCGGGGGTGCACTAGCGATCCCCTGTTTCACTGTGCATCTGCACAGTCCCAGGGGAGGCCGCGGTTCAGCTCCGCGCGGCGAGGACGGCCTGGTACAGCTCGCGCTTGCTCACGCCCTGAGCCTCCGCGACGACGGCGACGGCCTCCTTCAGGCGCAAGCCCTCGGCGGTCAGGGCGGCGACGGCCTCGATGTGGTCTTCCGGGCGGCTCGGCTCGGGCTCCCCCGCTCCCCCGACCACCACCGCGATCTCGCCACGGACCTCGCCGGACGCGGCCCAGGCGACGAGTTCGTCGAGCGATCCGCGGATGACCTCTTCGTAGGTCTTGGTGAGTTCGCGGCAGACCGCCGCCTGGCGGTCCGCCCCGAACACCTCGCGCAGAGCCGTCAGCATGACTTCGAGCCGGTGCGGCGCCTCGAAGAACACCATCGTGCGGCGCTCCTGGGCCAGCTCGCGCAGTGCGCCCAGGCGGTCGCCGGACTTGCGGGGCAGGAACCCCTCGAAGGTGAAGCGGTCGGTGGGCAGGCCGGACAGCGCGAGGGCGGTGAGCACGGCGGACGGTCCGGGGACCGCGGTGACCAGCACCCCGGCGTCGACGGCGGCGGAGACCAGACGGAAGCCGGGGTCCGAGACCGCGGGCATGCCGGCGTCGGACACCACCAGGATGGTCTGTCCCTCCGCGACGAACTCGAGCAGCTCTTCGGCGCGCTCGCGCTCGTTGTGCTCGTGGTAGCTGATGACCCGGCCGGAGACCGTCACGCCGAGGCCCTGGACGAGGCGGTGCAGGCGCCGGGTGTCCTCGGCCGCGATCACGTCCGCGGTCTCCAGGAGCTCCCGCAGCCGGGGCGAGGCATCTCCGAGGTTGCCGATCGGAGTGGCCGCGAGGACCACACGCCCTTCACCCTGCACCACTCGCTCAGCCATGGCGACAAGCCTACCGCCCGAGGGGTCCCCGGCCGATTGGGCCCCTCCGGCGAGGGACCCGGGCCGAGCGAAGCGAGTTCCGGGAGCCGGAGGGAGGAGCGAGGCTGGGGAGGGCGGGAGGCGCTATCCCCAGTGGCTCCCAAACCTCGTGCCTCGGTTCGGGGCCCTCGCCACCGTGGGCCCAGCCCGAGGGGTCCCCGGCCGATTGGGCCCCTCCGGCGAGGGACCCGGGCCGAGCGAAGCGAGTTCCGGGAGCCGGAGGGAGGAGCGAGGCTGGGGAGGGCGGTAGGCGCTATCCCCAGTGGCTCCCAAACCTCGTGCCTCGGTTCGGGGCCCTCGCCACCGTGGGCCCAGTCGCCCCGCCCGGTAGCATGACTACGTGACCCAGACCGAAGAGGCCGCGCTGGACGGCGGCGCCGCCAGTGCGTCCCCGGCCGCGTCGTCCCCTGCTGCGCCCCGGCACGGGCGGACGTCCGCCACGGTCCGGAAACGCCGTCTGGCCCAGGGGAAGGGGTCCTGGGTCCTGGACCCTCGCGACGCGTACACCCGCGAAAATCTCCTGGAACGGCTCCTGGGCCCCGTCCAGTCCTGGCGCGACTTCACACCCACTCTGCGACTCTGGTTCTGGCTCGGACCGGTCCTGACCGCCGTCCTGGGCGGCGTGCTGCGGTTCGTCCGGCTCGGCGAACCGCGGTCCCTCGTGTTCGACGAGACCTACTACGTCAAGGACGCCTACTCGCTCCTGCAGTCCGGTTTCGAACGCAACTGGGCCAAGGACGCGAACGCCGCCTTCAACCACGGCGACCCCAGCCAGATCCTGACCACCGGCGAATACGTGGTCCACCCGCCGCTCGGCAAGTGGATGATCGCCTGGGGCATGGACCTCTTCGGACAGGCCGACACCTTCGGCTGGCGCTTCTCGTCCGCCGTCGTAGGCACGCTGTCCATCCTCATCCTGGCGCTGGTCGCCCAGAAACTCTTCAACTCGGTCACCCTCGGCGCCATCGCGGGCCTGCTGCTGGCCGTGGACGGCACCCACCTGGTGATGTCCCGCATCGGGATCCTGGACATCTTCATCGAGTTCTGGGTGCTGCTCGCCTTCGCCTTCCTCCTGCTGGACCGCAGCGACGGACGACGGCGGCTCGCCACCCGGCTGTCCGCCCTCGCCGCCGCGTCGCCGGACGGCGTCCCCTCCGAGGCGGCGCTCCGCTGGGGCCCCGGCCTGGGCTTCCGCTGGTGGCGCCTGGCGGCCTCCGCCTCCATGGGCGCGGCCGTCGGCATCAAGTGGTCCGGGCTGTTCTTCGTGGCCGTGTTCGGCCTGCTCATGGTGCTCTGGGACATGAACGCCCGGCGCGTGGCGGGGATCCGGAACTGGACCGTGGCCGGGATCGTCCGGGACGGCATCCCCGCGTTCTTCCTCTACCTCGGCACCGCCACGGCGGTCTACCTCTCCACCTGGACCGGCTGGTTCCTGAGCAACGACGCCTACAACCGCCACTGGGCCGAACTGAACCCGGGCAAGGGCGTCCAATGGCTTCCCCCGGCGCTCCGCTCCCTCTGGGATTTCCACGTCCAGGCGTACACCTTCCACCAGGGCCTCAGCTCGGACCATCCGTACAAGGCGAACTCCTGGACCTGGCTGATCCTCGGCAGGCCCACCTCCTTCTACTACCAGTCGCCGCAGTGCGGCCCGGGCGCTCAGGAGAAGTGCTCCGAGGCCATCCTGAGCGTCGGCAATCCGCTCATCTGGTGGGGCGCGACGATCGCCCTGCTGGTGGTCCTCTTCTACTGGGCCGGCCGCCGCGACTGGCGCGCCGGGGCCATCCTGGCGGGCATGGCCGGCGGCTACCTCCCGTGGTTCATGTACCCGGAACGGACCACGTTCTTCTTCTACGCCGTCTCCTTCGAGCCCTTCCTGATCCTCGGACTCTGCTACGCCCTGGGACTCATCCTCGGTCGGCAGGGCGACCCTCCTTGGCGCCGCCGTTCGGGCTTCCTGGTGGTGGCGTGCTTCCTCGCGGCGGTGCTCCTGCTCTCCGCGTTCTTCTACCCCATCTGGACCGCTGAGACCATCAGCTACAACGACTGGCGTCTGCGCATGTGGATGCCTTCCTGGATCTGACCCGGATCCGAGACGACAGGAACTGGAACACCCGTCATGAGCACCATCACCGAGTACACCGAGCCTCTGCTCTCCGAGCTGGACCCGGCGTCGAACGTCACGGACGTCCTGCTGAGCCGCGCCACCGCGACGCCGGACCGGCCCGTCTACGCCCTGCGCGCGCCGTCGTCGCGGGCCGGCTCCGCCTCCGCAGGCGGCGGCCGGCCGAGCGGCGACACCGTGCCCGGCTGGGACCTGCTCACGGCCGAGGGGTTCCTGACCCGGGTGAAGGCCCTCGCCAAGGGCCTGATCGCCGGCGGACTGCAGCCCGGCGACGCCGTGGCCGTCATGAGCCGCACCCGCTTCGAATGGACCCTCGCGGACTTCGCCATCTGGTACGCCGGCGGCGTCACCGTGCCGATCTACGAGACGTCCTCCGCCAGCCAGGTCGAGTGGATCCTGGAGGACTCCGGAGCCCGCCGTGTGTTCGTCGAGGACGCGGCGAAGGCCGATCTGGTCACCGCGGTGGCGGAGGGCTCGGAGCTGCTGGGCAGCGCTCCCCTCCAGGTCATCCGGATGGACGACGGCGGCGCCGTGCCGAACATGGTCAGCGTCGCGAACGCCGGGGCGGGGGTCACCGAGGCGGAGCTCGAACGCCACCGCACCTCCGCGTCCCTGGCCGACACGGCGTCGATCGTCTACACCTCCGGCACCACGGGCAAGCCGAAGGGCTGCGAGATCAGCCATGCCAACTTCGCCCTGGTGGCGGAGAACATCGTCCCGGCGCTCGGCGCCTTCACCCTGGTCCCCGGCGCCCGGACGCTCATGTTCCTGCCGCTCGCCCACGTGCTGGCCCGCGCCGTGCAGGTCATCTGTCTCCACGCCGGCATCCTCGTGGGCCACAGCAGTTCCGCCTCGGAGCTCATGGCGGACATGCAGACCCTCAAGCCGACGTTCCTGCTGGCCGTGCCCCGCATCTTCGAGAAGGTCGTGGCGGGCGCCCAGCAGAAGGCCGAGGAGTCCGGCAAGGGGAAGCTGTTCGCCAGCGCCTTCAACACCGCCGTGGAGTACGCCCAGGCCACCCAGCGGCACGAACAGGGGCTCGGCGACGGCCCGGGCCTGGTCCTGCGTCTGCGTCACCTCCTCTTCGACCGCCTGCTCTACCCCCGGGTCCGGGCGGCGTTCGGCGGGCACATCACGCACACTGTCTCCGGGGCCAGTGCGCTGAACCGTCACGAATCCGAGTTCTTCCTCGGAGCCGGCGTGCCGATCCTGGAAGGCTACGGCCTCACGGAGACCACGGCCCCGGCCGCGGTGAACCGGCCGGGCCAGAACCGGCTGGGCACCGTCGGACGGCCCGTGCCCGGCACCTCGATCCGCATCGCCGACGACGGCGAGGTCCTGATCAAGGGGATCGGCGTCTTCAAGGGCTACCACAACAACCCCCAGGCCGACTTCGACGCCTTTGTGGACGGCTGGTTCGCCACCGGTGATCTGGGCACGCTCGATCAGGACGGTTTCCTGACCATCACGGGCCGGAAGAAGGACCTGATCGTGACCGCCGGCGGCAAGAACGTGGCCCCGGAACCGCTCGAGGAGACCATCCGTCAGAATCCGCTCGTGGAGCACGTGGTGGTGCTCGGCGAGGGCCGGCCGTTCGTCTCCGCGCTCATCGGCCTCGATCCCGAAGCCGTCGAGGCGTGGGGCGGCCAGCATTCCCGTCCGGGGCTGACCCCGTCGGAAGCGGCTCAGCTCCCCGAGGTGCTCGCCTCCCTGCAGCGTTCCGTGGATCAGGCGAACACCCAGGTGTCCAAGGCGGAGAGCATCCGCAAGTTCGCCATCCTGGACGCCGAGCTGTCCGTGGACTCCGGGCACCTGACGCCGTCGCTCAAGCTGCGCCGCAACGCCGTCG
The DNA here is from genome assembly GCF_029690065.1 of Arthrobacter sp. Y-9. NCBI lineage: Bacteria > Bacillati > Actinomycetota > Actinomycetes > Micrococcales > Micrococcaceae > Arthrobacter > Arthrobacter sp. Y-9. Next base: position 978,821 of record NZ_CP121463.1, on the reverse strand, counting down.
TGACCGACTTCGCCCCCCAGATCGACCAGCTCTACCGCGGCTGAGCGGCCGGCCGCCCGGTCCCAGGACACGGAAAAAGCCCGCCCCCGGTGAGGGGCGGGCTTTTCCGTGTCAGTCGAGTCGCCCGGAGCCGGGCGCCGGGGTCACTCCCCCGCGACGGCGGCCTGCTGCGCGGCCAGGCGGCCCGCGATGACGGCCTTGCGGGCCTCACGGCGACGCTTGGTGGGCCAGGTGCAGATGAGCGTCACGAGGGCCGTGAGGAACACGAGACCGGCGATGGTGACTGCCGAGTCGATCCAGAACTGCCCCGGGAAGAGGCGGATCAGGGTGTCCTGCAGCGTGAACGTCCACGTGCCGTTGGCGAAGAAGATCTCGTGGAAGCCGGTGAAGAAGCTGTCCCAGCCGAGGAAGCCCACCACACCGAGCGCCACGATGATCACGAGCGTCACCACGGAGGCGGCGAAGAACGCGTGGCGCAGCGAGCCGTCGCGGCGCCGCCCCAGGTACCAGATGGCCACGAGGGCGAGCACGGCGAGCAGCGCGCCCACACCCCAGGTGCTCATGGTGACCATCTTGACGTCGGCCATGTGCGAGATCTCAGGGTCGCGGAACAGCTTGGTGCCACTGGCCGTCACCAGGTCGCCCAGGTACCTCGGACCGGCGAAGTTGCTCAGGTAGTCCACGGCGTAGGAGCCGTACGTGAGCCGGTCCTCCTGGCTGAAGCCGTATCCGTCGCCCGGGAACCCGGGACGGAAGTACTCGATCCAGAGGAACAACGGCGTGGCCACGACGCGGACGGCGGCGATCACCAGCAGGAGCGGCAGGAAGATCGCACTCAGGATCTTCACGACGCGCGGGCCCACAGGCTTCGCGGCCAGCGCGGCATCGCGGGCGGCCTGGCGCTTCTGCACCTCCTCGTCGGGGGCGCGCACCGTGAGTGCGCTCGTGGGCAGGCGCTCCTGGATCACCGTGGCCGGAGTGTCCGCGGGGGCGTTCTCCTCGGCTTCCTCCTCGGCGCGGGCGGTGGCCTCGGCCTCCGGCTTCTCCGCCTCGGGCGTCACAGGCTCTGCGGGCAAGGGCTCTGCGGGCACGGCTTCTGCACTCCCCGGCTCACGGCCTGCGGTGCCGAACGCCTCCGGCAGCACGGCGCCGCCCGCGATGAACGGGCGGTCCGTCTCCGGCGCGGCGGGCATGGACGGGCGATCCGCGGCGGCCGGCGTCTCGTCCGGGCCGCTGGACGGTTCAGAGTCGTCGCGAGCGTCCGAGGCCGCGTCCGCGCGGGCCTTGGTGGCCTCCGGGTCCCAGGCGGCGGGTTCCTTCAGGGCGTCCACGGAGGGGGCCTTCGCTTCCTCGGCGCCTTCGGGCTGGTCGCCCCGGGCGGGCTTCTCCGCCTCCTGGTGGGCGTCGGCGCCGGCGGCATCCGCCGCCGTCGAGCCCTTCATCCATTCGAATGCGGGTTCGTCGGAATCGTGGGGGCTGTCCCACGCCGGGTCATTGGGCTTCTTGTCGCTCACGGTCATCCACTTCTCGTCCGGCCTGGCGCCAGGCTGCAACGGGCATTCGGTTCTCCCTGTGACAGTACCCGTCAACACCGACAGCCGGACGGAAATGCGCGGCGTGGTCCCGGATCAGCCGCCCGATTGTTGCCGGAGCGTTATCCGCACGGCCTCACGACCCGCGCGGCGCGAGCCCATCCGAAGGTATCCACCCGGCTCAGGCGTTGCCGTACTGGGCCCAGGGGATGTTCCAGTCGCCGAATCCCTCATCGGCACGGATGGGCGGGCCTGCGGTGTTCTTGAACTGCACCACGTCGCCCGGCTTCATGTGCTCGAAGAACCAGGCGGCGTCCTTCGGCAGCAGGCCGACGCAGCCGTGGGAGATGTTGGTGTTGCCGATGAACTGGGTGCCGCCGGGCAGGGTCTCGTGGACGTACACGCCGCTCCAGGTGAGGCGATTGGCGTAGTTCACGTCCGTCGGGGCGTAGTAGAGCGGGTCACCCGGCTTCAGACCGATGCTCTCGGCGCGGAAGTGGGACACGCGCTGCTGCTCCAGGATGATGGCGGAACCGGACGGCGAGGGCATCTCCGGCCCGCCCATGCCGGCGTCCGCCGAGTACACGAGCTGGCCGTCCTGGTAGACGCGCATGGTGTGCGCGGCGCCGTCCATCACGGCGACCCGCTGCGGGCCGACCTTGAAGGTGGTCGTCTTGCTGAAGCTGCCGATCTGGCCGTTGCCGAACGGCACGCCGAAGAGCTGCTGATCCAGGGTCACGGTGCTGCCGGACTTCCAGTAAGACTCCGGACGGATCCGCGCCATGGAGTCCGAGTACCAGTGCCACTTGACCTTCTGGCCCGCGCTGGAGGTCACCTTCACGGCCTTCTCGACGCCGGCCTTGTTGGCATCCAGCACCGGCTCGGAGAACGTGAGCTGGATCGGCTGGCCCGCGCCGATCTGGTCGCCCAGGGTGCCCACCACGAGCGTGGTGTTCGCCTCGTTCTTGGTGACCACGGTGGTGAAGCTGCTGGTGCGCTGGGTTTCGCCGCCCGCCTCGTCAACCGCGGTGTAGCTCAGGGTGTAGGTGGTGTTGAAGGCCAGCTTCTCAGAGGCCTTCCACTGGGCGTTGCCGGCGTCGTACTCGCCCTTGACGGCGGGGCCCTTCGCGGGAGCCAAGCGGACGTCCTTCACGGTGCCGTTGACGGCCTTCACGACGGGCGCGGTCACCGGGTTCACCTCTTTGGCGCCGTTGAGGGGCGCGACGGTGAGCTGCACCGGCTTGGCCGGAGGGGCCTGGGTGGTCGGCGCCTGGGAGGAGCCGGACGGCGAGGCGGAGTTCACGGCACCGAGCCACTGGGGAGCCGTGGCGGCCCCGATCCCGCCCAGGACGATGACGGCCCCGGCCGCGGACAGCGCGACGATCTTGACGGCCCGGCTCTTGCGGGTGCTCGATTTCATGGTGTTCCCTCAACGGGCCGTGCCGGGGTTCAACCCCGGCACGGCTCCCTGCTGTTCGTGGCAAATCTGATGAGGCCATTTTATCCCCGGCCACCCGGGAAAAGCCTGAACCCGGCGCCGTGGAGCGCCGGGTTCAGGCTGCGGGTCTCAGGGCGAGAAGACTCAGTACCGGTAGTGGTCGGCCTTGTACGGGCCCGCCACGTCCACGTCGAGGTACTCGGCCTGTTCCTTGGACAGCTCGGTCAGCTCGACGCCGAGAGCGTCCAGGTGGAGCCGCGCGACCTTCTCGTCCAGGATCTTGGGCAGGACGTAGACCTGGTTCTGGTACTCCTTCTCCTCGCCCTCCTGCTCGTGCTTCGTCCAGAGCTCGATCTGGGCGATCGTCTGGTTGCTGAAGGAGTTGCTCATGACGAACGACGGGTGGCCCGTGGCGTTGCCCAGGTTCAGCAGGCGTCCCTCGGACAGGACGATGATGGAGCGCTCGTTCTCGGTGCCCTCGTCGAAGACCCACTCGTGCACCTGGGGCTTGATCTCGACGCGCTTGACGCCCGGGACCTTCGCCAGGCCGGCCATGTCGATCTCGTTGTCGAAGTGGCCGATGTTGCCCACGATCGCCTTGTTCTTCATGGCGGCCATGTCGGAGGCCATGATGACGTCCTTGTTGCCCGTGGTGGTGATGAAGATGTCGCCTTCGGAGAGGACGTTCTCCAGCCGCGCGACCTGGTAGCCGTCCATGGCGGCCTGCAGGGCGCAGATCGGGTCGATCTCCGTGACGATCACGCGGGAGCCCTGCCCGCGCAGCGCCTCCGCGGCGCCCTTGCCGACGTCGCCGTATCCGCACACGACGGCGACCTTGCCGCCCATCAGCACGTCGGTGGCGCGGTTGATGCCGTCCGGCAGGGAGTGGCGGATGCCGTACTTGTTGTCGAACTTGCTCTTGGTGACCGAGTCGTTGACGTTGATGGCCGGGAACAGGAGGCGGCCCTGCTCGGCGAGCTGGTACAGGCGGTGCACGCCCGTGGTGGTCTCCTCGGTGACGCCCTGGATGCGGGAGGCGATACGGGTCCACTTCTGCGGGTCGGCGGCCAGGTTCGCGCGGAGCACGTCCAGGATGATCCGGTATTCCTCCGGGTCCTCCTCGGTGGCGCCCGGCACGGCGCCGGCGGCCTCGAACTCGACGCCCTTGTGCAGCAGCAGGGTGGCGTCGCCGCCGTCGTCGAGGATCATGTTCGGGCCGAGCTCAGGGTTCTGATCGGCGCCCGGCCAGGTCAGGATCTGCTCGGCGGTCCACCAGTACTCCTCCAGGGTCTCGCCCTTCCAGGCGAAGACCGGGACACCCTGCGGATCCTCGGGGGTGCCCTTGCCCACGACGATCGCGGCGGCGGCCTCGTCCTGGGTGGAGAAGATGTTGCAGGAGGCCCAGCGGACCTCGGCGCCCAGGGCCGTCAGGGTCTCGATCAGCACGGCGGTCTGCACGGTCATGTGCAGCGAACCCGCGATGCGAGCGCCCTTGAGCGGCTGGCTCTCGCCGAACTCGGCGCGCAGCGCCATGAGGCCCGGCATCTCGTGCTCCGCCAGGCGGATCTGGTGACGTCCCGCCTCGGCCAGGGAGATGTCAGCGATCTTGTAATCGAACGTCATGTTGCTCTGGTTTCCGATCTGGTGTGGGGCCGGGGGCTCAGTGGGCGGTGCGGGAGGCGTCACGCAGAGAGGCGGGCAGCAGCAGCGGGATGCCGTCCTCCACGGGATAACGGACGGCGGAATCCCCCGTGCCGGCGACGAGCTCGTCGCCTTCCTGGTGCAGGGGCGCGCCGGTCTCGGGGCAGCGGAGGATGCTCAGCAGTTCTGGGCTCAGCGAAGGCATGGACGGCTCCAAACATCGGGCCCCGGTAGGCCGGGGCGGCGTGACCACCTTCCAGCCTACCGCCGTCGTCGGCTCGCGGCGGAACCGTCAGGGTTCGCGCAGAGCCCGCAGGTGGCCGCGGCGTGTGCCTTCGACTCCGACCGGCGGTTCCAGGAGCGGCGGGCGGAGCCGCTGCGGGATCCCGGTCCCGGGTTCCGCCTCGTCCTCGGTCGCCTGGCGCTCTTCCCGCACGGCGTCGGCGAGGGCGGAGAGTTCGTCGCTTTCGGGCCGGGAGATCCGCCGCTCCGCCTCGGCCGTGGCGGGGAGGGAGATCCGCAGCACTTCCCAGCCGCGCGGGACGGTCAGACGGTCCGCGTGGTGCACGCAGAGGTCATAGCTGTGGGGCTCCGGATAGACGGCCAGAGGGCCCAGAACAGCGGTGGAATCCGCGTACACGTACGTCAAAGTGGCCACCGCGGACTCACGGCAGGCCGAACGCGAACACATCCTCATGGCACCCACAACGCACCAGATTACCGTCTGAAGGCCCGTTTTCGCCGCAAGGGCGGGAGCGGGTCTAGAGTCGATCTATGCAGTCCGGACCCAACAAACCCTCGGCGACGTTCTCCTTCCCGGAGACGGAGGAGGAAACCGCGGCCGGCCGTGATTTCCGGCACCGCCGCAGGAACCGCCACGGACGCGGCCAGCGTGGGGACATGATCCTGCCGACCCTCCCCGGACACCGCAACCGTGCGGAACGTTTCGACGACCTGGTGCTGGACACCGCGCAACGGCTTCACGATCTCCAGGGCCACCTGCTGGACGGTGTGCTGTTCGCCGTCGAGGAGATCCCCCCGGGACTCGAGGAGCTGCTCGCCAGCGGTCTCCCCGCTCCCCTGGGCCTGAGCACCCCGGCCCGCGGCGACCTGGCGCCCCGCGTGACGGTGTACCGGCGCGTGGTGGAGCAGAACTGCCCGATCAAGGAGCAGCTGCCGGATCTGGTGCACGACGTCGTGGTGGAGCACACCGCGCAGCTCCTGGGCGTGGCCCCCGAGACCCTCGACCCGTACTACCACCGGGGGCTGTAGCGCTCGACGGCGGTCGCCCGGGCCTGGCTCGCTGGGTCGCCAGCGCTCCCCCACCGGACCTGACTCGCCGGGCCTGGCTTGCCGGGCCTGGCTCGCCGGGCCTCCCGTCACCCTCCGGATCTCGTGCGCCGAGCGGACTTGCCCGCGGCACTTCGTGAGCTCGCTAGGACGTGAGCACGCTGAGAAGGGTCTGACCTCGCTACGCGCGGTAGCGAGGTCAGACCCTTCAGAGCGAGTTCGGCGCACGACTCGGACTGCCTCGCGCGTACCACCCGCCGAGTACGCCCCACCCGCCGAATACGCCATCGGGGGTGTGAGTCCGCTGCATCTGATAGCGGATTCACACCCCCGATGGCGGACTCGGCCCCAGCGCACCACTCGGGAGGGCCCGAGCCGGATGGACCAGCCGGAAGAGCGAGTCGGACGCATCAATGCCGGTCGGCGCCCGGGCAGCGCAGGTCAGTGACCCAGGCGCACCGGGAGCTTGTCGAGACCGGAGCCGGTGACAGGAACGGACAGGACACTCACGCCCGGACCCTTGTCCTCGGTCTGCACCAGGGCGGCGTAGGCCGGATCACCGGAGGCGGAGAACAGGTACCCGACCACGGCCGATCCCCCGGCCTTCTCGGGAACCTCCACCGTCGCCGTCGTGCCGGCGGCCAGGGTGGCCTTGGCGGCCGGCTGCACGGCGCCGTCGGCCGTGATCGCCCGGTAGCTGACCTCCGCGCGACCGGCGGGTGCGCCGAACTGGAGGCGGCTGGTGCCGCCCACCGGAACGGTCATGACCTGGTCCGTGCTCAGAGGAGCCGACGCCGGCACCCACGCGAAGTCCGACGGATCCTTCGCGGTGGTCCCCCGCGTGGCGCGGACGGCCGCGGTCACGGAGACGTCGGAGCTGATGGCGATGGTGTAGTCCCCGTCGGGCAGGCCGGAGAGGGGAATTTGAGTCACCGTCCCGGCCGGGGCGTTCACCACGCCCTTGTCGAGGGCCTGCTGACCGCTCTTGCCGTACACCCTCACCTGGACGACCGCGTCCTGCGCGCCCGGGACCGCCAGCGCCAGCGTCGGCGCGGCGTCCTCGAAGCCGCTTCCGAGCTTCGCCGCCGCGGCGCTGCCACGCAGCGAGACGCCCGGGATGATCTGCCGCGTGCCGGGCTGTCCGGTGGGACCGAGATAGTCGACGCCGCCGGGGGTGAGCCCGCGCAGCACGCTCTGCTGCACGGTGGCCGTGACCGGGCCGCCCGTGCTGCTCACATGCACGGCCAGAGCCGCCTGCTGCGGAGCCAGACCGGCGAGGACGAGGGACCGAGACTGACCCGCCCCGATCGAGAGACCTCGGCTGCCCGGGGCCTTGATCTGGCCCTTGTCGCCGTACAGTTCGAGATTCACCGTGGCCGGGGTGGTGCTCGGATTCGAGAGGTTCAGCACCGAGGTCCGGCCCACCAGGGTGGACGCACCCACGATCCACTGATCACTGCTCGGAGCCTGGCACGTGACGGCGGCCAGGCCGCGGAGATCGCCGTCAGTCGCCCGGTAGGACAGGGCGGACGCTCCTGTGGAGTCCTTGCCGTCCAGGGTGCCGACCCGCAGCACCTCGGGCCCGGAGGGCGTCCTCGAAGGAATCGCCGCGGCTTTGAGATCCGGCAGGCCGGGGACGCCCTCGTCGGTCTTGGGGCTCGCCTTGGTCAGTTCCTGAAGGGTCTTGCCGTCCAGGGACTGCACACCGCTGGCCGGCATACGGCCGGTGGGATCGCTCAGCGTGAGACCTCGCAGCACCGTGGTCGCTGTGCTCGACTCCGGCCGGAACTGCGCGTCCGTACCGTCACCGGCGCCCGCCAGGAGGCGGGGCGCGGCAGGGCAGACGGACAGGGAATCACCGGCGGGCACGTCGGCGGCGACGGCGGCCAGCTGGCCTCCCGCCGTCCGCGGCGCCACGGTGCCACCAGCGGCCACAGTGCCGAGCAGCGCGATCGACGCCACTCCCGCGGTGCCTGCCGCGATGGCCTTCGCGATTCTCCGGGCGGCCCGGGGATTCTTCACCGGCGCGGTGCCTTCTGACGCCGAAGCCTCTGACACGGATGCCTCCGACGCCGCGGGCAGCGTGGCCGCGGCCTCAGCCTTGAGTTTCCTGCCCGGCTTCTTCGCGGCCGCCTCGCGCTGAGCCTCGGCCTTGGCGGCCCTCGCCGCAGCCTTCTCCGCGCGGGCTTCGGCCTTCGCGGCGCGAGCCGGCGACTTGGCCGCGCCCCGCGTGGCGGGGTCACCGGTGACTGCTCCAGCGGTCGGAGCCACCGGTTGCTCCGGAGCCTTGGCAGGTTCCGGCTGCTTGACGGGCTCAGGCGCCTTGGCAGGTTCCGGCTGCTTCACGGGCTCAGGCGCCTTGGCAGGTTCCGGCTGCTTCACGGGTTCAGGCGCCTTGGCCTCGGACGCCGCGCTTTCCACGGACCCCGCGGCCCCGGCGGCACTCGTAGCCGCAGCCGAAGCCGCCGGCGTCACGGGAGCGTCCTCCACTCCGGGGGCCGTGGCACCCGCAGCGGTCTTCGGCGTCGTGGCCTGCTCGGCGTTCTCCGCCGGACGGTCGTCCTTCACCGGGCCGTCCTCCGTGCGCTTGTCCTTGTCCTCAGTCATGTCCGGCCTTCCTCAGGCTTGCCTCGTCCCGGACCATGCGGACCTTCCCGGGACGTTCGGGAATGGGCACTGCGAGCAGCGCGGTGACGATGAACACCACCCAGGTGATGACCCGGACCCACGGGATCCACGGATCGCTGTGGGCCACCACGAGGTGCCCGCCGCCCGCGGGGAGGTCGAAGGCCTGTTGCCAGCCGACCGTCGTCGGGTTCAGGCGCTTGCCGTCCAGGCTCGCGGTCCAGTTCGGATCGCTGCGCTCGGCGAGCACGAGCTTGCGGCCCTCGGGGCCCGCGCCCAGCGTGGTGTCCACGCCGACCGTGCCACTCTGGAGCTGGCTCAGCACCTTCCCGGAGCCGTCCAGGACGCGCACGCGGTTGATGGTGTCGGAGTCCTTCAGCGGCGGCTGATCCAGCGCGCGCACCCGCCAGAGCCAGCCGGCGTCGGTGGGTCCGACGGCGGCGAGACCGGGCACGGCGTCGATGCGGCTGGCGGTCAGCCCGGCGGCGTCGTTGGCGCCCTTGAGCACCACGAAACCGGCGCCGAGCTTCTCCAGCGTCGGACGGGGGTCCACGCCCTGCCCGGCGACGATCGTGGCGACCGCGCTGCGGATGCCCGCCGACGCGTCGTCATCGGCCGCCGGAGTGTCGGAGTCGTTGCGGATGCCGTGCACGGCGGCGAGAGTTGAGAGCGCGTCCAGGGTGGTCCCGGAGCCGCGGACGAGGGCGGCGGTGTAGCTGCCGTCACCGGCCTCGGTGATCACGAGGGTTCGGGTCTGCTCCGGACCGCGCCCGCGGTCCACCGCGGTGGCGGGGATCTGGGGCTTCTCCTGCGTCTGGAAGTTCTTCGCGGCGCCGTAGCGCGGGCCGTCGGCCACCGTGCCGACCCCCAGGTTCGAGGCGAGCCAGATCCAGGAGCCCAGGGCCGGCCCCAGGAGCAGGACCACGACCGCCACGGACACGACGCCGACCCGCCACGGAGCGCGACGGGTGCGGGAGGCCTTGCGGCGCTGCAGCGCGCGGTCCGCACCGAGCAGGGCGGAGACCAGCACGGCACACGAGGCCACGGAGACCGCGGGGCCGGTGAAGGGGGTCACCACGGCGTCGACGCCCACAGCCACGGCGATGCCCGGAATGACCCAGCCGACGGCCAGGAACACCGCGGCCACCAGGAGGGCCAGCGTTCCGGTCCGGCCACGGCGGCCCGGAACCAGAGCGCCCCAGACGGCGAACAGGAGCACGGGGGCGGCCAGGACGAGCATCAGGATGAAGGCCCACGGCACGTCGCCGGGGAGCCATCCGAGACCGGGGATCGCGGCGTGGAGATCCACGGCGATCGGCTGGCCGAGCAGCTGCTGCCACAGGGGCGCGGCGCCGAACGTCTGCGGGACCCCCGGGTCGGCCAGGAAGGCCCGTGGCTGGGTCACCGCGGTGAAGGCGAACGGCAGGAACAGCGCCAGCGGCGGGGTCAGGCTCCACCAGAGGGCGCGGCCGCGGCGGCGCAGCAGGAGGGCCAGCAGGACGACCGACACGAGCGACGGGACCAGGAGCACGGGGGCGCTGGCCGTGACCGCGGCCAGGAGCAGTCCGGCCCACGCGGCGGCAGTCCAGGAGATCGTGCCGCCCACGCCGGCCCTGCTGGTGAGCGGACCCTGCGGCAGCAGGCCGTCAGCACGGGCTTCGAGACGGCGGTCCCGGGCGGAACCGGTGGCGCGGACCAGGGCGAGCACCAGCCACGGCGTCAGCACGTGCACGAGGATGGCGCCGAGGCGTCCCTGGTTGAGACTCGTGAAGAGCGCGGGTGCGGTCCCCCAGATCAGCGCCGCGAGGAACCACGCCCTCCGGTGCCTGGTCAGCGACGCGGCCAGGAACCAGGCGCCGGCCGCGGCCAGCGGCATGGCGCCGAGGAGGACCGACTGCACCACCAGGCCGGGCTGTCCGCCGTTGAGAACGGAGAGGATCCAGAGGACCAGGCCGAAGGGATCACCATGCCCCGGATAGCCCGCTTCCAGAGTCACCCAGCTGCGGGTGGCGTTGTCCCAGACCTCGCCCAGCGTGGTGGACAGCGGGAGCAGACCGCCGCCGGACTGCGTGCCCCCGAGCACCGGGAACAGGCCCACCAGGGCGATGCCTGCGGTGATCAGGACGGAGGCGATGAGACCCCATCCGGCGAAGGCACGGGTCGGGGCGGCCAGGGAGGAGAAGTCGTCCTGGTTGTCGCCGCTCGGCTCCGAGGCGAGGCCCGTCGAGCTGTACGACGCGTCCAGGAGCTCGTCCGCCCCGAGCGCCTCCATGAGGGAACGCCGGTGCGCCCACACCTCCTCGCGGGAGGTCTGGAGCCGGCGGATGGTCTTGCGGGGGTTCTTGCGGGTCCGGGCCGCCACCTTGCGCCCACGGGCCAGGGCCACCGGACGGGAGACGCCCCGGATGGTTCCGGCGAGCTGCTGGAAGCCGTATCCCGGGTCTTTCATGGCGACGGCCAGCAGGAACCGTCCGACCGAGGCGATGAGTGTCCCGAGCACCAGGAACGGGATCTTCCACCAGCTGGTGTGCTTGAGACGGAGGTACACCTGCGAGGTTCGCGCCGCGGCCGGGGTGCCAAGGGCGTGAGGACGGTTCTGGACGTGGTACATCCGGGCCTGCGGCACGAAAGCCACGTTGTTCCCGGCGAGCCAGTTGCGCCAGCACAGGTCCACGTCGTCACCGGTGCCGGGCAGGGCGGGGTCGAAGCCGCCCATCGAGTCCCAGACGTCCCGGCGGACGAGCATGCCGGCGGAGTTGACGGCGAAACGGTCGCGGAGCTGGTCGTACTGCCCCTGGTCCAGCTCATCCGCCTCGATCAGGGTGAGGCGTTCGGCCCAGGTGCTCACGGCGAGGCCGGCGTCCACAAGCTTGCGCTGGGAGTTCCAGTCCAGCTGCTTGGCGCCGGCGATCGTGACGTTGGATGACCGCTCCACGGCTTCGAGCAGACGCTCCAGCGCGTCCGGCGCCGGGGCGGAGTCGTCGTGGAGGAGCCACACCCATTGCTGATCCGTGGGCGGCGCGGCGGCGTCACCGGCACTCAGCCGGTCCGCCGTCGCCAATCCGGCCTGCACGGCCGCTCCGAAGCCCAGCCGGGGGTGGCGGAAGAGCGCGACGTTGTCGGTGCCGAACGCCTCCTCCAGCAGCCGGGCGGAGCCGTCCGAAGAGGCCGCGTCGACGCCGATGCAGACATCCGCTGCACGGCTCTGCCGGGAGAGGGCGGCCAAGGTCCTGGGGAGGTAGGCACTGCCCTGGTGGGAGACCACCACGGCCGTGACCCGTGCTTGGGGGTGAATCAGACTGCTCGCTTCCTCAGTCGGCGGCGCTCCCGCTCGGACAGACCGCCCCAGATGCCGAAGCGTTCGTCGTTGGCCAGGGCGTACTCGAGGCACTGCTGCCGGACGGTGCACGCGGCGCACACCTTCTTGGCGTCCCGCGTGGAACCGCCCTTCTCCGGGAAGAATGCCTCGGGGTCGGTCTGCGCGCACAGGGACTCGGCCTGCCAGCTGAGCTCGGACTCGTCCCCGACCTCGCGGCCCGGAAGGATGGTGAAGGCCGCGGCCAGCCCGGTGGGCTCGGGGCGGGCGAACAGCTCGAGCGGCGGGTCCAGCTCGTCCTCGGGCGAGGCGGGCTCCGCCTCCGCGGGCTCATGCGCCGTGAGGAAGGCGGTGGCCTGATCCTCCAGGCTGCGGGCGGCGTCCTGCCGGAACCGCTGAGCGCGCTCCGGATCGGCCGGGTCCAGGAACCAGTCCTCCGGCACGGTGCGGGTGGCCTGGTACGCGGCCTGGCCCGGGGTGAAGTTTTCGTCTTGGATACGCTCTGTCTGCCCCATTGCGCCTCTCCTCGATCTGAATGGCTGCCGCCCGGATGGCACGTGGGGAGCCCTGAGGCGCACCTCCGGACCATGCCTTGGCGGTCTGCAATTACTAATTACACGCGTGTAACTAGGGCGAGGTCAAGCGGGCAGGGATAATACTCAGGACACTTGCTTTTTTCCCGATGCGCCACGCCGGGAGCTGAGCGGCCGCTTGCAGGAAGGATCGAACCGCCCCATGGACCTCGTTATCAGGACCCTGCTGAAGGACTTCCGCGAGGGCTTGAGCCTCCCACCTGGGGCTCCTCGTCTCACCTGGTACGGGCCGGACGGCGAACGGGTCGAGCTGTCCGGCAAAGTGCTGGACAACTGGGTGGCCAAGACCGCCAACTTCCTCCAGGACGAACTCGACGCGGCGCCCGGCGGCAGCATCGCGCTTGACCTGCCGGGTCATTGGAAGTCATCCGTGCTGGCGCTCGCGTCAATGAACCTCGGCCTGACCGTCCGGCCCGGCGCCCCGGGGAGTGATGAGGCGCTCTCCTCCTCCGATCTCGTCGCCACGGCCGACGCCGGGCTGCTGGAGCGGGCCGGCGACGTCGACACCCAGCTCGTCGCGGTGTCCCTGGGCGCGCTCGCGCCGCGCTGGCCCGGCGCGCTGCCGGCCGGCGTCGTCGACTACGCGGCGGAGGTCCGCAGCCACGGTGACGTCTTCCTGCCCTGGATGGACCCGACCGGCCAGGAGATGCTCCTCGTCCAGGATGATCAGGCCTACGACGACGCCGGGCTGGCCGCGTTCGCCACGCCCACTCCGGAGGGCGCACGGGTGCTGGTCCACGCCGCGGACGGCCTCACCGCGGTCCTCGCCCACTCCCTCGGAGCCTGGCGGGCGGGTGGCTCGGTGGTCCTGGTGCACGAGAGCGTGGCCGTGACCGAACGGCTCCTGGAATCGGAACGCGTGACGTCCGGCGGCGCCCGGACGGCCTAGCCACGGACGGCCTGGCAGCCCGGAAGCATCCAGCCCGGACATATCCACCTCAGACGAACGCAAGGGCCGGTCTCCGTGAGACCGGCCCTTCCGTGCGTCTTGATCCGCTGCCCTGAGCAGCGTCCGTAGAGCAGCGCCCGGGCTACCCGAGCCCGGAGCCGTGTCAGTTCTTGCCGGCTTTGCCGTCGATCAGCTCGTGGTCGTGGTCGTAACCGGGCTCCTCGTCCAGTTCCTTGTTGAACACCAGGAAGCGGTAGGCGAAGAAGCGGACCACCGTGGCGACGAGGATGCCGACGACGCCCGCGAGGAACAGCAGGTTCTTGTCCTCGATGTGCATCCAGTACTTGGCGATCGCCGTCAGGCCCGTGGAGATGCCGATGCCGATGCCGTTGATGATGACGAACATCACGAATTCACGGAGCACATTCGGCTGGCGGCGGTGCCGGAACGTCCAGAAGCGGTTGGCCAGCCAGGAGAAGATCGTGGCCACGGTGGCGCCGACGAAACGGGCTTTGGCCTCCGAGTCGTCCATGATCCCGTGCATCAGCCAGTAGGTCAGCCCGTTGTCGATCACGAACGCGATCCCGCCCACGGCACCGAACTTGGCCACCTCACGCCAGAACAGCGAGGCGAGCCCCCGGATGCGATCAGCGAGTTTGTTCACGATGTTTTCCTCCACGGCCAGCTGACAATGTGTAGACGACCCATGGGCCAGTGGTACATCTTAGCGCCGTTGTCTTTGCCGGGCTTCTGCGGATGCGGAACGCCGGCCGTGTGACATGGCTCCGCGGAGGAGTCCCACCGTGGACCCGAGGCTCCTTCCGTGGCCGTCACGAAGGGCCCGCCGCGGGTCACGCTGAGTGCCGGCTGGGGGCGGGTCCGGCCGCGTTCGGTAGGCTTAGGGGCGTGACTTTCCCTGTTGTTGGTGTGATCGGTGGCGGCCAGCTGGCCCGGATGATGGCCCCGGAGGCCGTCGAACTCGGCGTGGAACTCCGCGTCCTGGCCGAGGGCCCGGACGTCTCCGCGGTGGCCGCCGTCAAGACGACCCCGATCGGTGATTACCGCGATCTCGAGGCGCTGCGCGCGTTCGCCCGGGACGTCGACGTCATCACGTTCGACCATGAGCACGTCCCCACCGAGCACCTGCGGGCGCTGATCGCCGAGGGCGTCAACGTCCAGCCCGGCCCGGACGCCCTGGTGCACGCGCAGGACAAGATCGTGATGCGTACGGCCGTGGACCGCCTCGGTCTGCCCAACCCCGAGTGGGCCGCCGTGGACTCCGTGGACGCGCTCGTGGAGTTCGGTGACCGCATCGGCTGGCCCGTGGTCCTGAAGACCCCGCGCGGCGGCTACGACGGCAAGGGCGTGCGGATCGTCGACGACGCCGCCGACGCCGCGGACTGCGCCTCCTGGTTCGAGTCCATGTCCCCGCTCCTGGCCGAGGCCAAGGTCGAGTTCTCCCGCGAGCTCTCCGTGCTGGTGGGCCGCACACCGAGCGGCGAGGAGCGGGTCTGGCCGGTCGCGCACACCATCCAGGTGGACGGCGTCTGCGACGAGGTGATCGTTCCGGCGCCCGGTCTGGATCCCGCCGTCGCGCAGGCCGCCGAAGCAGCCGCGCTGACCCTCGCCGCCGAGCTCGGCGTGACCGGCGTGATGGCCGCCGAGCTGTTCGAGACGCCCGGCGTGGGCTCCGGCTTCCTCATCAACGAGCTGGCCATGCGACCGCACAACACCGGCCACTGGACCCAGGACGGCTCCGTGACGAGCCAGTTCGAACAGCACCTGCGGGCGGTCCTGGACCTCCCCCTCGGCGCCACGGACGTGCTGGGCGGCGTGGCCGTCATGAAGAACTTCCTGGGCGGCGCCAATCAGGACATCTACGCCGCCATGCCGGCCGCCCTCGCGGCCGCTCCGGGCGCCAAGGTCCACAATTACGGCAAGTCGGTCCGCCTGGGCCGCAAGATCGGGCACGTGAACATCGTGGCCCCGGACGCCGCCCAGGCCGACGAACTGCGCGAGCAGGCCGGCCGTGTGGCGTCCATCCTGCGCGACGGCGCCGGCTCCTGACCATCGCAACACCCTGACCGCTGAATCCCCAGACAACGATCGGACACGCATGAGCAGCAACACCACTCCCCTTGTAGGACTCGTCATGGGTTCGGACTCCGACTGGCCTGTCATGGAGGCCGCCGCCGAGGCCCTGCACGAGTTCGGCGTGCCGTTCGAAGCCGACGTCGTCTCCGCCCACCGCATGCCCACGGAGATGATCCGTTACGGGCAGCAGGCGCACGAACGCGGTCTGCGCATCATCATCGCCGGCGCCGGAGGCGCGGCACACCTGCCGGGGATGCTCGCCTCCGTGACCCCGCTTCCCGTCATCGGCGTCCCCGTGCCACTGAAGACCCTGGACGGGATGGACTCGCTCCTCTCCATCGTGCAGATGCCGGCCGGCGTGCCCGTGGCCACGGTCTCGATCGGTGGCGCGCGCAACGCCGGTCTGCTGGCCGTGCGCATGCTCGCCGCCGGTGACGGAGAATTCGCGCAGTCCCTGCGTGAGGACCTGCTCCGCTTCTCTGAAAGCCTGAACGCGGTGGCCTCGGCCAAGGGCGCCTCCCTGCGGGCCAAGGCGGCGGAGGTCTTCGGAGCCCCCGGAGTGCCGCTCGGAACCACCGTGGATGAGGCGCAGGCCTAGGGGCGCCATGATGAGCCGCATCCGCCTGGACGACCCGATCCGCCGGCCTCAGGAGGCGGATCCGGGCGACCGGGTGCGCCGCGCCTGGGTCCTCATCGCCCTCACCCTTCTGGTCCCCGGCGCCGCGCAAGTGGTGGCCGGTGACCGGCGCTTCGGGCGCATCGCCCTGCGCGTCACCTTCGCCGTCTGGGCCCTCGTGCTCCTGGCGCTGGTGACCGGTCTGCTGAACCGGGCCCTGCTGCTGTCCATCCTGACGCATCCGGTCCTCATGGTGGTCTGGATGATCGGGCTGGTGGCGCTCCTCATCGGGTGGGCGCTCGTGTGGGTGAACACCTTCCGCCTGTGCCGCCTGGCGATCCTGCCGCCCCGCTGGAAGGCCCCTGTGGCCGCCGTGCTCGTGGTGCTGATGGTGCTCAGCTGTGGCGCGCTCGGCTACGGCGCCTACCTCGTCAACGTGGCCCGGGGCGCCCTGGGCGATGTGTTCGACGCCGGCCGCCCGCCGTTCGACCCCGTGGACGGCCGCTACAACATCGCACTGCTCGGCGGCGACGCCGGCGAAGGCCGTGAGGGTCTCCGCCCGGACAGCATGTCCGTCATCAGCATCGACGCCGCCACGGGCGCCTCCGCGATCATCTCGGTACCGCGCTCCCTGCAGTATGCGAAGTTCCCGGACAGCTCACCCATGCACCGCATCTACCCGGATGGTTTCAACAACTGCGATCCGGACCCCCTGAACTGCCTGCTGAACGCGGTCTACACGGATGCCACCAACAACCACAAGGACCTCTACGGCGCCGGGAAGAACGCGGGCGCCGAAGCCACTAAGGACGCCATCTCCGGCACCCTCGGGATCACCATCCAGGCCTACGCCCTGATCGACATGGACGGCTTCGCCCAACTGATCGACGCCATGGGCGGGGTGAAGATGCGCGTGGGCGCGTGGGTCCCCATCAGCGCCGGCATGCTGCCCGGCAGCGACACCCGGCACGTGAAGCCGGACGGCTGGATCCACCCCGGCAACCAGACCCTCAACGGCTTCCAGGCCCAGTGGTTCGCCCGCTCCCGCGAGAACGTGGACGACTTCGCCCGCGTCCAGCGTCAGCAATGCGTGCAGCAGGCCATGATCAAGCAGCTCGACCCGGCCACCGTGATCACGAAGTTCGAAGCGATCGCCAAGGCGGGTGCGCACGTCGTGGACACCGACATCCCGCAGGGCCAGCTCGGCGGCTTCGTGGACCTGGCGGCCAAGGCCAAGGGCCAGCCGACGGTCCGCATGACGGTGGGTCCGCCGGACTTCCCGGCGGATTTCAGCCTGGGTGATCCGAACTTCGATCTCATCCACTCGAAGGTCAAGGCGCTGCTGGCCAAGGCGAGCGGGAAGCCGGCCAAGGCCGCGGCTCCGCTACTGCCTGGCGCGGTGAGTGAGGACGGCTCGGTCTCCGCCGCCGTCGCGCCCGGCCTGGGAGTTCAAGCGCAGGGTGCGGTCCGGCCGCACCTCGCCGACGAGCTGCCGCCGGACTTCCCGCTGAGCACCACACGCCCGGATGGGCAGCCGATCACCGCGGCTTATCTCAATTCGCTTTATGATGCCCAGGACTACCAGACACTGGACCAGCTGCTGGCGAAGAACGGCAATTGCGCCGCTCTCTGACCCGCCCCGGTCCCCTTCCGCTCCTGAAAGGACACCCGTGATGCTTCGCCTGGACAATGAGCTGCGCCCCTATGCGTGGGGATCCACCACGGCCATTGCCGAGCTGCTGGGACGCGTTCCCTCGGGCGGTCCTGAGGCGGAGCTGTGGATCGGCGCCCACCCGGATTCACCCTCGCGGGTGTCCGGCGGGCGGGGCCTGAACGAGGTCATCGCGGAGGACCCGGATCAGTTCCTGGGAGCCGGGAGCGTGGCCGCGTTCGGGCCGCGCCTGCCGTATCTGATGAAGGTCCTGGCCGCGGCCGAGCCGCTGTCCCTCCAGGTCCATCCGAGCCTGGAGCAGGCACGGGAGGGATTCGCCCGGGAGAACACCGCGGGTGTCCCCCGCGACGCCGCCTCGCGGAATTACAAGGACGACAATCACAAGCCGGAGATGATCCTGGCGCTCACCCCGTTCCGGGCGCTCTGCGGGTTCCGCCCGGTGGAGCAGTCGGCGGCGCTCTTCGAGGCGCTGGCCTCCGGATCGACGCACGACGACGCGCGGCACTACGCCGCGGGGATCGCCGCGGCCCTGCACGGGGCCGAGCCCCTCCGGACCGCCTTCGCCGCACTGCTCGCCGGGGGCGAAGGGCTGGCCGCCGTCACCTCCGGGCTGCGGGCCGTCGTCGACGGCCTGACCGCGGACGATCCGCACCGCACCGCGCTGGAGGCCGCGGCGGGCCTCCAGGACAAGTACCCCGGCGACCCGGGGGTCCTCGTCTCCCTCCTGCTCAACCTCGTGGAACTGACGCCGGGCGATGCCATCCACCTGCCCGCCGGGAACGTCCACGCCTACCTGGAAGGCCTCGGGATCGAGGTCATGGCCAACTCGGACAATGTGCTGCGCGGCGGCCTGACCCCCAAGCACATCGACGTCCCCGAGCTCCTGGCCACGGTCGACTTCACCCCGCTGCCGGAGGTGCCGCGCACCCCTCGTCAGGAGACGCTCCTGGGCCAGGAGATCTTCACCCCGCCGTTCCGCGAGTTCGCCCTGCAGCGCATCGAGCTGCGGGACGCCGCCGAGCACCTCGCCATCCGGCAGGACGGCGGGACGGTCCTGCTGGTGGTACGCGGCGCCCTCCGGCTGGACTCGCCTCAGGGCGAGCTGATCCTGCAGCGCGGCGAGAGCGCCTTCATCCCCGCCTCGGAGGACCCCGTGACGGCCCACCCCGCGGTGACAGGGGCGACTGACGACGACGGCGACGTGCTCGCCTTCGCCGTCAGCACGGGCCTGGGCATCTCGTGAGGCCTGTGAACCGCACCCTGTAGCCCGGGCGGGTTAACACCCGGCCCGGATACGACGAAGGCGTGGCCCCGCAACGGAACCCTCTCGGGTTCGCTGCGGGGCCACGCCTTCGTTCACGTCAGTGCGTCACGGGCCATGTCCGCCCGGGCCATTTCTCACCCGGCCAAGCCGACGCGACGGAAGTGGGTCAAGATCCCTTGACCTTCGCCTTGACCGTGGCGAGCAGTCCACGGGCCTTGCTCATGACCTTCTTCGCCCGCGGCAGCGCGACCTCCCAGAGAGGGTTGGCCACGGACAGCGGGAGGGCGTAGCTGCCCACGAAGTGGTTCTCGTGCTTCGCGAAGTAGCGCTTGAAGTCGCTGATGCGGTCGTTGAGGAGGCCGTTCAGGTCGAACTGCTCCACGCCCTGGGACTTCATGAGCTTCATGCACTCCCACTCGAAGCCACCGTTCGCCCGGAGCTTGCGGCCCTTGGCGTTCACACCGCCGTACAGGGCGAACGCCACCCGCGGGGTGACCAGCAGGAACTGGAAACCCACGGTCTCGCCTTCGCTGTCCACCAATTCATACACCGGGCTGCCTTCGCCCAGATCATCGAAAATGGCGTAATAATAGGCGTCGTCGTGCAATTCGAATCCGGCACGGTCCGCGATTTCCTTGTAAATCTCCAGGCACCGCGCGATGCCCGCGTGATCCGTCACTTCGCGGAGTTCAAAACCTTTGTTCCCGAATTTACGGATGTCCTGCCGGCGCTTCTGATGCATGGCGGCCAGCAGCGTCTCCTCATCCTGGGTGAGGTCCAGGACAAGGGTGTCCCCCAGGAGGAGCTTGTTGCGGGCGGGCTTCCACTCCTCGGACCCGGCGGGCATGGAGCCCTCCCAGTCCGGCTCGATCATGATGTTGACGGCCTTGCCCGAGTAGTTCTTCTTCAGGTAGTCACGGAGCGCCTTGAGCACGCGTCCGCGGTCTTCTGGCGCGCAGACGGGGCCGCGCGGGACGTACAGGAAGGAGCGGAACGGGAACGGCAGCGAACGCCGGAGGACCTGTGCGGCGCCGATGACCTTGTCGCCGTCGACCACCTGCAGACGAGCCGCGCGCCAGGCTCCGCGCTCCTTGAGAGTCCCCCAGCCCCAGAGCTGCAGCGGGTGTCCGCCGCGCTCCCTGATATGGGCATCCCATGCCGCCTGTTCGGTGCACACCTTCACGTCAACCATGGTCTCCAGTCTACATGGTGTGATAAACGCGTTTGATCGAATTCCCTTTCCGCGCGGGGAACAGGAATTCCCCATCGGAGAATTCATGAAAACGCGATATTCAGGGTGCTGAATTTCATCCGGAGACTATTCTCCGGAATGCAGGAGATCATTTCGGCAGGGGCGCTTTGATCGCGGCCGCCCAGGAACGGATCGCCTGGCGTTCGGACGCGTTGCACACGTAGCCATAGCCCATCGTGTAGTTTTCCTGCGTCAACGTCCATTGGTTGTAATACGTGAGGGCGAAGCAATCGGCCATCTTCTCGACGCTCTTCTGGAACAAGCCCCGGGCCAGGAGCTTGTCGGTCCGGCTCGCACCGTCGTCGGCGGCCCGCTCATCGGCCTGCTGATAGACGTGGGCGAGCTCGTGCACCACGGTCATCCGCAGATTCCACCCGTCATGGAACGCATTCTCGGGCAGCAGGTGGATCGTCAGCGGCTCCGATCCTTTGACGCAGCCGAGGGTGCGGCCCTCGGACGACTTGGACTTCTTGCACGCTGTGGCGGCGTCCCAGCGGAGGTCGATGAACCCTTTGCCCGCGCTGTCCACGAGTCCTTCGGACACCGATCGCGAACGGTTGACGCGGAGCACCTTCGCCTGGGCGATCCGCTGTTCCAGCTTCTGCCGCAGCTGCACGGCCTCCGCGACCACGCTCCTGGCCGAGAAGGTGCTCAGATGGGGCTCCTTGATCCGCTGCTCCAGGATGCGGAACCTGGCGGCATTCGTGACGGATGCGGCCACCGGGTTGTTGCTGAGCGTGGCCGCCAGCCGGTCGAAGGTCACTTTCTCCGCCTCGAAGGCCCGTATCTGTTCGTCGACGCCGGGGCTGACCGACGGACTGCTGGACAGCGGCTTCTCCGCCACTCCGGGCCGCCCCTGCCGCTCCGCGGTGGAGAAGATCGCGTTCAGACCGCCCAGGCCGAGACCCACGAGGACCAGCACGAACACCAGCGCCAGGCATCCGCAGCCGGCGAACCACCAGCCGGGACCGCTCTTCCGAGGGACCGCCTGCCCCGCCGTCCCCGATCCGTACGCTCCGCTCGCATACCCGTTCTGGGGATACGCACCACCGGCCTGACCGGCCGTCCCATACACGGGCGCCTGAGGCGGGCCCGGGTACGGGAAGACGGGCTGCTGGATACCGGGCTGCTGGATACCGGGCTGCTGGATACCGGGCTGTTGGATACCGGGCTGCTGCCCGGAGTACCCGCCGGGCTGGGCGCCGGTTTGGGCACCGGCCGCTGGGTACCGCCGCAGATGCGGAGGGTTGACCTGCGCGATCCACTGCCGGAGTTCGGGGCGGAGCCCGGGGTTCGCCTCGAGGACCGGATGGAGGTCCCAGCGGCGGAAAGCGATCTCGGACAACAGGCCGGGCGGTGCGCCGGGATCCTGCGCCGCGATCCAGTCCCCATCCTGGTAAGTGCCCGTCATGCCCCCATCGTATGCGGATACCGGCTCGCTGCCGGCAGGGACGACGAAGGGCCACGCCCCGGTGATCCGGTGGCGTGGCCCTTCGTCAGCCCCTCGTCAGGTTCAGATCAGAAGCTCTTCAGGAGCGGACTGCTCAGCGGCGCGCCCAGCTCTCCCACTTGGAGGCGTGGTGCTCGGCGTCGACCAGACGCACGGTGCCCGACTTGGAGCGCATGACGATCGACTGCGTGACCACGCGGTCCTTCTGGTACCGCACACCGCGCAGCAGGTCGCCGTCGGTGATGCCGGTCGCGGCGAAGTAGCAGTTGTCGCTCGTGACGAGGTCGTTGGTGGTCAGCACACGGTCGAGGTCGTGGCCGGCGTCGATCGCCTTTTGCTTCTCCTCGTCGCTCGTCGGCCAGAGACGGCCCTGGATGACACCGCCGAGGGACTTGATGGCGCACGCCGCCACGACGCCTTCCGGAGTGCCGCCGATACCCATCAGAGCGTCGACGCCGGTCCCGGTGCGGGCCGCCGCGATCGCACCGGCCACGTCGCCGTCGAGGATGAACTTGGTCCGGGCGCCGGCCGCGCGGATCTCCTCCACGAGCGGCTTGTGGCGGTCACGGTCCAGCACGCAGACGGTCACCTGGTTGATCTTGACGCCCTTGGCCTTGGCGATGAGGTGCAGGTTCTGCTTCACCGGCAGGCGGAGGTCCACCATGTCGGCGGCCTCCGGGCCCGTCACGAGCTTCTCCATGTAGAACACGGCGGAGGGGTCGAACATGGACCCGCGCTCGGCCACGGCGAGCACGGCCAGGGCGTTGTTGATGCCCAGGGCGGTCAGGCGGGTGCCGTCGATCGGGTCCACGGCCACATCGCACTCGGGGCCGGTGCCGTCGCCCACCTGTTCGCCGTTGAACAGCATGGGGGCTTCGTCCTTCTCACCCTCGCCGATGACCACCACGCCATTGAAGTGGACCGTCTTGAGGAAGGAACGCATGGCATCCACCGCGGCGCCGTCCGCCTTGTTCTTGTCGCCGAAGCCCACCCAGTGGCCGCCCGCGATCGCGGCGGCCTCGGTCACGCGCACCAGCTCAAGCGCGAGGTTGCGGTCCGGCTCGTCATTCCCGACCGCGAGGTCCGGGGAGATCGTTGAATACTTGCTAGCGCTGGAAGCTGCGGCCACCGTGTACCTCTTCGTTGAGTTCTGCTGAAAAGTTCGGACCCGGGCTCCGAAGGCGCCGGGAGAGGGGTGTTCGGTCCTCGGAACGATCATAGACCGCGGGTTCCGCCCTGTGCCGTGATGTGACAGGTGCAACAGTGTCACAACCGCGCATCCCGGTCGTTTGGCGCTGGGCACCCGCCATGGGGGACCATGGAGGGGTGAGTGATTCCCCCAAGACCCCCCTCCCCGCCGCCGAAGACTCCTCACCCGAGGCCGTTCCTGAGGCTGCCGGCGAAGCGTCGGCACGGGGTCCCCTGCCCGGGGAACCGGGGTTCAAGGCCGTCCTCTCGAAGAATGCCGCCAAGCGGGCCAACGCGTCGGTGATCGGCATGATCCTGGCACTTGCGGTGTCGATCGCCTGCATCCTGCCGGTCATCCTCCTGAACGCCCAGCCGAAGCAGCCCGGTTACGATCCGAAGATCGACGTCTCGGCCGTGGCCGTCAACGCGGCGCCGGTGGCGGGTTTCACCCCGGCCGCTCCGGCGCTCCCCTCCGGCTGGCACCCGAACTACGCGCGCTGGAAGTCCGGCACCGAGTCCGGCGTCCCGGCCTGGGAGGTCGGCTTCGTCTCCCCCGCCCAGGGCTTCGTCGGGCTGACCCAGACCCGGAAGGGCAACCCCACCTGGGTGGCCCAGATCGCGGACAACGCCCCTGTCACCGGCAAGCGCACCATCGCCGGCCAGGACTGGACCCTGCGGGACAAGGGCACCGGACCCAAGACCCTGGTCCTGGAACACCGCGGCTACACCCTGGTGCTGAACGGCCGTGCGGACCTGACGGAGTTCGACGTCGTCGCGGCCGCCGTACTGAAGGCCGTGGACGCGGCGCCCGCCGTCACGCCTGCGCCGTCCGCCTCCCCCACCGCGTAAAGTAAGCGGCGTGAGCTCGAATCTGACCCCCCAGCAGGCCTGGCAGAAACTCGTCGAAGGCAACGCCCGTTTCGTCTCGGGCACGTCGTCCCACCCCAATCAGGACGCCAGCCGCCGCAGTTCCCTGGTCAACGCCCAGAATCCCTTCACTCTAATCTTCGGCTGCTCGGACTCCCGTCTGGCCGCCGAGATCATCTTCGACCTCGGCCTCGGCGACGCCTTCGTCATCCGCACGGCGGGTCAGGTCATGGACGACGCCGTCCTCGGCACCCTCGAGTACGGCGTGGACGTCCTCGGCATCCCGCTGATCGTGGTCCTGGGCCACGACAACTGCGGCGCCGTGACGGCCACCAAGGAGGCCGTGGACTCCGGGGACATGCCTGGCGGCTACATCCGGAACCTGGTCGAGCGCATCACGCCGTCCGTGCTGAACTCCCTCCGCCACGGCGACCACGAGGTCAACGACATGGTGGTGGAGCACACCCGCCAGACCGCCGAACGGCTCGTGGAGCGTTCCCCCTCCATCAAGGCGGCCATCGACGCCGGCCGCACCGCGGTGGTGGGCATGGCCTACCGCCTCGAGGAGGGCCGCGCGGACCTGGTCTCCGGCGTCGGGCACTTCCAGGACTGAGGCGCGCCCTGCCGGCCCGGGCAGCCGGGCCGGCCATGACCTCCGCCACATGCGCCCCCGGTGGCGCGACGCGAGTTTCAGCGCCGCCGTCGTGCGTCATACAGTAAGGGCATGACTTCTGCTGCTGAAGAATTCCGCATCGAACACGACACCATGGGCGAGGTCCGCGTCCCCGTGAACGCGCTCTACAAGGCCCAGACCCAGCGTGCCGTGGAGAACTTCCCCATTTCCGGCAAGACCCTGGAACGCAAGCACATCGAAGCGCTTGCCCGGGTCAAGAAGGCCGCCGCCCGCGCCAACGAAGAACTCGGAGTGATCGATGGAGATCTCGCCGACGCCATCGCCGACGCCGCGGACCGCGTGGCCGCCGGTGAATTCGACGATCAGTTCCCGATCGACGTCTTCCAGACCGGCTCCGGCACCTCCTCCAACATGAACATGAACGAGGTCCTGGCCGAGCTCGCCACTCGTTCCTTCGCGGACAAGGGCAGCGACCGCGTCGTCCACCCGAACGACCACGTCAACGCCTCCCAGTCCTCCAACGACGTGTTCCCCACCTCGGTGCACGTCGCCGCGACCAACGCGCTGCTCAACGACCTGGTCCCGGCCCTGACCTACCTGGCCGCCTCCCTCTCCCGCAAGGCCGAGGAGTTCAAGGGCATCGTCAAGTCCGGCCGCACGCACCTCATGGACGCCACCCCGGTCACCCTCGGCCAGGAGTTCGGCGGCTACGAGGCCCAGATCCGTTACGGCATCGAGCGCATCCACGCCTCCCTGCCCCGCGTGGCCGAGGTCCCCCAGGGCGGCACCGCCGTCGGCACCGGCATCAACACCCCGGACGGCTTCCCGCAGCGCGTCATCGCCCTGCTCGCCGAGGACACCGCGCTGCCCATCACCGAGGCCCGCAACCACTTCGAAGCTCAGGCCAACCGCGACGGCCTGATCGAGGTCTCCGGCCAGCTGCGCACGATCGCCTACTCCATCATGAAGATCAGCAACGACCTTCGCTGGATGGGTTCCGGCCCCAACACGGGCCTCGGCGAGATCGCCATCCCGGATCTGCAGCCGGGCTCCTCCATCATGCCGGGCAAGGTCAACCCCGTGATCTGCGAGGCCGCCATCATGGTCGCCGCCCAGGTCATCGGCAATGACACCACCATCGCCCTGTCCTCCACCAACGGTGCCTTCGAGCTGAACGTGGGCATCCCGGTCATGGCCGCGAACCTGCTCGAGTCCATCCGCCTGCTGACCAACACCTCCCGTGTCATGGCGGATAAGATGATCGACGGCATCAGCGCCAACGAGGAACGCGCCCGCTTCCTGGCCGAGGCCTCCCCGTCCATCGTCACGCCGCTGAACAAGTACATCGGCTACGAGAACGCCGCGAAGATCGCCAAGACCGCCGTCAAGGAGGGCCTGACCATCCGCCAGGCCACCGAGAAGCTCGGTTTCGTCGGCGAGGGTGACGGCAAGGTCACCGAGGAGATCCTGGACAAGGCCCTCGACGTCACCACCATGACGGGCAAGTACTGACATCACCTCCCGGCCGGCGTCACCGTCGGCCCGGCCACGACGGCGCCGGATCCCCCGCAGGGGTCCGGCGCCTTCGTATTTCCCGGGTGAGCGCCCTGTGGCACTGACATAGGATGGGCGCGGACCACGGCGGGCACGCCGGCGGACAGGGAATCGCACGGGATCGCGGCAGGCACCTAGGGGGGACGATGGCCAGGGAGACGGCAGGCAGCCCGCGCAACGCGCCGCGCCGGGAGCGTCCGTGGGGCGCGCTCGTCGTCGGCGCGCTGACACTGCTCGCAGCTCTCACGGGGGTCGCCCTCAACATCCCGACGACGCCGGTGACCGTCGAAGTCCACGGAACCGCCGTGAGCGCGGACCAGGTGCGCGCGGCGCTGGGCGGAGAGCTCCTCGCCTACGAGCCCACCCGGCTCCTCGTCTGCGATGCCGCCTCCGCCCCTCACTGCGCCTCGCCGGGTCCCGGCACCGCTTCGGTGGTGGTCGACGGGACGTATGCCGGAGCGCGTGTCGCGAAAGGCTGGCTCTCGGTCCCCCACGACGAGAAGGAGCACGAACCCGACGGCGACGACATGGTGTCCAATGCGTTCGACAACGCCCACTCCGCCGGCCAGCGCGCCGGGGCGGCCGCCCTGGCAGCCCGCGCCGCCGTCGACGCTCAATCACAGGCCCTCAACCGCACCCCGCTCGGGTGGCTGGCACTCGTCGCGGCGGGGACACTGTGCACAGGACTTCTGCTGCGCCGTCATCTGCGCCAGGCCAGGGAACGGCGTGCGCTGTGGCATGACCTCGCGGTGGGATCACGTCATCTCGCCACGGTCACGCTGGATCTGGAGCTGACGCGGCTCGCGACCATCCACCTGGACGGGCTCACGCACTCCAGTACCGCGCAGCGCCTTCGCGAAGCGGGCTGTGAGGTCGAGGCCCGTTCGCTGAAGCTGACCCGTGCCGAGGACGGGCTCTACGCCCGGCTTCCGCTCGGCCTGCCGACGATGAGCGACCTCAGCGCAGACGAGGCCCTGGCCTTCCGGGACCAGGCGACGCGGCTCGACCACCTGGACGACGCGGTCTCCCAGGGCACGGCCCTCCTCCTGAAGTCCCCGACCGCTCCCGACGTCTGGGATCTGAACAGCCGACCCTTCATCGAGGCCGCGGACCGGATCAGTGCCGTGCTCGCCGAGGCCCGGGTGCCGGTGCGGGGCGAGGTCGCTGCGGCCGTCCGGAAGCTGGAACGTGTCCGGGGGTCGTTGCTGCCTCTCGGCGCGGCGCTCCGGGAAAAGTTCTCCGAGGAGCCCGTCGACCCTGAGGCCCTCGCAGAAGGGCTCCTCGAGGCGGCAAGAGAGACGTCCGCCGCGCTGGCCACGGTCCTCAGGGAGGGGCTGGCCACGGCGGCTCGAGTCGCTCCGAAGCAGTCCGTTCTTCTCGCCGCCGAACAGTCCGCGGAGGATCCGGAGTCACCGCTCGTGCTGGCGCTGGCAGCGGCTCCGGCCCCGGCTCCGGCTCCGGGCGACGAGGATCCCGCCGGGCCGACGCTGCTGACGGTGGGCGGCGTGGAACGGTGGTGGGACACGGCGCGGGCCGACCTGGATGCCATGGCGCCTCGGCGTGATGTGGCGGCGGCTCCCCGACGCGAACCGGCTCCCCGGGAGGTGACCCGCCGGAGTCACCGGGCCGAGTCCGCCCGGGGCGGGGCCTTCATCCTGGGCCTGCTGATCGCGCTGTGCCTGGCGGTGGCGGGCATCGGCTGGGTGACGCAGACCGCCATCGGAGGCGTGGGCGCCATCGGGCGGGACAAGACGGTCCACTACGTGTCCCTGCCGCGGGGACCGGGCTGGCCGACACTGCAGCAGGCCGACGCCGACGCCGCGAAGGTCCGCGCCTTCATCCCGTGGCGCCTCGCCGTCGTGGCCCTCCCCGCCGCACCGGAACTGGACGTGGTCACGGAAGCCAGGCCGGTCGGCCGCTCGACCGGCCGGAGG
Source organism: Arthrobacter sp. Y-9 (assembly GCF_029690065.1). Taxonomy (NCBI): domain Bacteria; kingdom Bacillati; phylum Actinomycetota; class Actinomycetes; order Micrococcales; family Micrococcaceae; genus Arthrobacter; species Arthrobacter sp. Y-9. The sequence goes on along the minus strand of NZ_CP121463.1, from coordinate 950,972 downwards.
TCCGATGATCTGAGCCGGGCCGATCAGGACGCCGCGGTCCGCGCTGCCATCGCCTCGGTCCCGGATCTCGTCGATCCTGCGACGGGAGACCTCTTCCCGGACGTCATGATCCACGTGGTGCGCGACGTCGGACACGGCGAATACCGCGGCCTCGGCCTGGCCTGGGGCCCGACCCCCGCGCCCCGCCTCGCGGGCGAGTACCTGAACCGCGGTGACTGGAACTCCAGCGATGACCCCCACATGTCCGTTTACCACCCGGTCTACCTTCTGAACCAGGACCTGGCGGGCAGCCTCGGAAAGCCCGCCTGGACGGAGTCGCAGGCCAACCGGGTGGGAATCGGGGTGGGCGTGGTCCTGGGCCTGGCCGGCCTCGCCGCCGTCCCGGTCTGGCTCTCGGGACGGCGCCGGAACCGCACCGCCTCACGTCAGGAGAACGACCGGACGCTCCGGGCCGTGGAGACCCGCCTGGAGGCGCTCTTCCTCCGCGAGGACGCCGCCGACCTCGATGCCGTCACCGTGGAGCATGCCTCGGGAGCGCCCGAACTGGAGGACAGGCGGTTGAGGGTTCGCGCGCAGATCCTGGCCCTGCGGCGCTGCGAGGAGCTCACCTCGCGGCCCCGACGGCGGCGTGGAGAGCCGTCCCACGCGCGCGACGTCGAGCGGCTGGCCGGGCTCGTGGACGCCCTGGCCGCTCGCGAACGCGACCTGGGGCAGCGTGTGCGCGCGTATCTGGCGACGCTCTGACGCCCGACGGCGGCCCCGCCGTCGGGCGCCGGCGTTTCCTCAGGCGGGCAGCACCAGCGCCACGGCGGCGCCGGCGATCATGAACGGTCCGAAGGGGATCGAGTCGCGCCATCCCACTCGCCGGAACAGCACCAGGACCAGGGCCGTCAGCCCGGCCAGCGTGAACGCGAGCAGTGTCCCGAGCAGCAGGGGCCACCAGCCCACGTACCCCAGATGCATGCCGAGCACCCCCGCGAGTTTCACATCCCCGAAACCGAGGCTGGACGGGCTGACGGCGCGCAGCAGGAAGTGGAACAGCCAGGCGAGCACGCCCCCGGCGACCACGCGCAGACCCCAGACGCCCCAGAGCGGCGCGGCCAGGTCCGCCCGCTGCTCGAACAGGGAGTCCAGCCATTCAGCGGAGCCCGGCGCACCGTGGCTCGTGAAGCTCCCGGGACTGAAGACCTCGTTCGCGGACGGAGCGTAGGCGACCCAGCCGAAGTCGGACGGGAGGTTGCCCGCGCACACGCACGCCGCCAGCAGGAGCACGCCCGAAACCGCCGCCCAGGGCAGCATGATCCGGTCCGGGAGGAGACGGGTCTTCGCATCGATCCAGGCCAGGCGCCCCGCCGCGGAGACGAAGAGCACGACCACGAGGGCCAGGAGGATCGAAGCGGCGAGCGGCCAGCCTGGCCCGAGCCCCCAGAGCTGGGTCATCCGTGTCAGCATGGGCCGACTCTAACGGCGCCACTGTGGAAGTGCCATTCACAGCCGAGACTCCCGGCGCTCTCCCCCCGGCTCCGCGCGTCCGGCGGTCCGCCGCGTTGGCTGGCGCAGCGCGTTGGCTAGACTCGTCGCCATGCTGACTCTCGAGGAGATCTTCCCGCCCTTCGGCCTGGTGCTGCGCACTCCGCGCGTGGAGCTGCGCCTGATCCGCGACAGCGAACTCCCCCAGCTCATCGAGGCGGTCCGGTCCGGTATTCACGAGCCCGGCAAGTCCCCGTTCTCCGTCGCCTGGTCCGAGGCGCCGGACCACGAGCTCCCGGCGAACACCGCGCAGTTCCACTGGGGTGCGCGTTCCCGGTTCACGCCCGAGAACTGGGACCTCGCGTTCGGGATCTGGCACGGCGGGGAGCTGATCGGGTCGCAATCCCTCATGGCCAAGGAGTTCGCCGCGTTCCGGGTCGTATCGAGCGGGTCCTGGATGCGGAAGTCCTCCCAGGGGCAGGGGCTCGGCAAGGAGATGCGGGCCGCCATCCTCCTGTACGCCTTCGACCACCTGGGCGCCGAGGTCGCGGAATCCGCCGCCGCGGTGTGGAACGAACGGTCCCTCGGTGTCTCACACGCGCTGGGATACCGGGACAACGGTCTGCACCGGGAGTCGTCCGCACAGGGTCCCGCCGAGATCCAGCAGCTCCGGCTGGACGCCGCGGACTTCCGCCGGCCCGACTGGGAGCTGGAAGTCGAAGGCCACGACGCTTTCGCCCGCTTCATCGGCCTGGACGCCTGAGCGCGCGGCTCCACTCGCCGTCGTTCCCCACTCCTCACCTCCACGCGAACCGCCAGTAGGCGCCCGAATACCCCACGGATTCGGGCGCCTACTGGCGGTTCGCGTGGCCGTGGGGCACCGAAAAAAGTCCGTGCTCTCGTGCCCCCCTCGCTCCTACGATGAAGCGAGGAAGGAAGTGGCACCCATGAAACTGACCACCATGACGCAGGTGACCGTCGACGGCGTCGCACAGGGCAACGGCGGGGCGACGGAGCAGGACCTCCGGAACGGCTTCACCCGGGGCGGCTGGGCGATGGGCGCGTTCGACGACGAGACGTTCAGCTTCATCGTCGAGACCTATCAGCGGGCGGGGGCTTTCCTCTTCGGCCGCACCACCTACGACGTGTTCGCGCCGTACTGGGGTTCGATGCCACCCGGCGGTCACGCCATCGCCGATGCGCTGAACCGTGCCCCTAAATACCTGGTCTCGTCCTCCGAACCCGAAACCGCCTGGGAAGGCGCCACCCGGCTCACTGGGGACCTGGAAACCCGGATCCGGGAGCTGAAGGACGCACCGGGCGGCGATCTCCAGGTCCACGGGAGCGTCAAGCTGGTCCGCTGGCTTCTGGAACGCGGACTCGTGGACGAGCTCACCCTCCTGGTAGTGCCTGTCGTGCTGGGACAGGGTGATCGGCTGTTCCCGCAGGACGGCCCGGACCTCGCGCTCGAACTGCTCAGTTCGCGCACCGACAGCCGCGGTGTTCTCACGCTCGTCTATCGCCCCGCCGGCCCGCCCACGTACCCGAACCGCCACTAGGCGCCCTTTTCCGGGAGGGATTCGGGCACCTACTGGCGGTTCGCGTGGGATGCGGTTCGCGTGGGATGTGGTTCGCGTGGGCGGGAGCGGCCGTCTAGATCTCCGCACCCTCCAGCAGTTCCGTGACGAGGGCCGCGATCGGCGAGCGCTCGCTCCGCGTCAGGGTCATGTGGGCGAACAGCGGGTGCCCCTTGAGCGTCTCGACGACGGCGGCGATGCCGTCATGGCGTCCGACGCGCAGGTTGTCGCGCTGCGCGACGTCGTGGGTGAGGACGATCTTGGAGTTCTGGCCCATGCGGCTCATCACGGTGAGGAGCACGTTCTTCTCCAGGGACTGGGCCTCGTCCACGATCACGAACGAATCGTGCAGCGAGCGTCCGCGGATGTGCGTGAGCGGCAGGACCTCCAGCATGCCGCGGTCCATGACCTCCTCGACCACTTCCTGGGAGACCAGGGCGCCGAGGGTGTCGAACACGGCCTGCGCCCAGGGGTTCATCTTCTCCGCCTCGGAACCCGGCAGGTACCCGAGCTCCTGGCCGCCCACCGCGTACAGGGGCCGGAACACGACCACCTTCCGGTGTTCCTGACGCTCCAGGACCGCCTCGAGGCCGGCGCAGAGGGCCAAGGCCGACTTGCCGGTGCCCGCCCGGCCGCCGAGCGAGACGATCCCGACCGTGGGGTCCATGAGCATGTCGATCGCCAGGCGCTGTTCCGCCGAACGTCCGTGGAGCCCGAACACGTCGCGGTCGCCCTTGACGAGGCGCACCTGCTTGTCGGCGCCCACCCGACCGAGGGCCGAACCACGCGGCGAGAGCATCACCAGGCCGGTGTTCACCGGCAACTCGGCGGCGGCCGGGATCAGCACCGGTTCGTGGCCGTAGAGGGTGGAGACCTCCTCCTCGGTGACGTCCAGCTCGGACAGGCCCGTCCAGCCGGTGTCCTTGACGAGTTCGTTGCGGTATTCGTCGGCGGCCAGGCCCATGGCGGAGGCCTTCACGCGCATCGGCAGATCCTTGGACACCACCGTGACGTCGTGGCCCTCATCGGCGAGGTTCTTCGCCACCGCCAGGATGCGTGCGTCGTTGTCACCGGAGCGGAATCCCGCGGGGAGCACCTCGGCGCTGATGTGGTTCAGTTCCACCCGCAGGGTGCCGCCGTCGGTCCCGAGCGGGATGGGCCGGTTGAGACTGCCGTGCTCGACGCGGAGGTCATCCAGCAGCCGGAGCGCCTTGCGGGCGAAGTAGCCGAGCTCCGGGTCGTGGCGTTTGCCCTCCAGCTCGGCGATCACGACCACCGGGACGATCACCTCATGCTCGGCGAACCGGAGCAGCGCCCGCGGATCGGAGAGGAGCACGGAGGTGTCGATCACGAAACTGCGGCCGGTGGGCGCCGGGTCCGTCCCGGTCGTGGAACGCCCCCGCGTGGTGCGAGAGGTAGCTTTCTTCGCGGTGCTCTTTTTCGCACCGGTGCCCTGCGCCGTGTCGTTCGCGGTGGTCACATCGGAAATAGCCACATCAACTCCAGCCCCGGGCGCTCGCCCGGATTGATCTAGGTGAGGCGGTCGGCCCGGAGGCCGGATCCGGCCTCCCCTGCTGCTGGTGCGATTCCTCGCTCCATGGATGGCCTCCCGTGGCGCCGGGAGTGTTCCCCGGCGTTAGGACCACGCTAACCCCGGCGGCACCGCCACGACAGCCGCCACGGCAAGCGCGGCGTTAATTTTCCGTGAACGGCCGGGCGCGGGACCACCGGCGGCGTCCCGATAGGCTGGCTTCATGGCGACGACGACGATGCAGGAATGGGCGAGCACGCTCTACACGGGCGAACTGACGGTGCTGCGGGGCCTGCTGCCCGAGGATCTCCCGGAGCTCACGGGCTGGTGGAACGATCCCGGACTCGCCGTCCTGCAGCGCTACATGACCTCGCCGCTTCCCACCGACGACATCACCGAGCTCTTCCAGCAGTGGAGCAAGAACGACACCATGCAGGCCGCGGGATTCAGCATCATCGCTCAGAGCGGCGAGATGTCCCAGGGCGGCGAACTGGTGGGGCACGTGACCGCCTGGGGCATGAACCCGCGGGTCCGGACGGCGACGCTCGCCATCATGATCGGCCCCCGCTATCAGGGCCAGGGCTTCGGAGGGGATGCCCTCCGCGTCATGCTCCGGGTCGTCTTCGAGGAGATGGCGGCCCACAAGGCCGCCCTGGACACGTGGTCCTTCAACGACCGCGCCCTGCGGCTGTACCGTTCGCTCGGTTTCGTGGAGGAGGGCCGGGAGCGCGACGCCGTGTTCCACCGCGGCGAGTTCCACGACAAAGTGCATCTCGGCATGCTCGAGTCCGAATACCGCGAGCGGTACCGCGGCTAGGCGCCGCGCCGTCGTCGTTGCGTGCTCAGTTGTTGCGGGTGTTTCGCCGAATCACCCGCAACAACTGAGCACGCAAAACTGCCGAGCACACAACGACGGCGGTCAGGTGCCGAAGCGGCGCTGCCGGCCCGCGTAGTCACGGAGGGCGCGGAGGAAATCGACCTTGCGGAATGCCGGCCAGAGCGCCTCGCAGAAGTAGAACTCGCTGTACGCGCTCTGCCACATGAGGAAGCCGGACAGCCGCTGCTCCCCGGAGGTGCGGATCACGAGATCCGGATCGGGCTGCCCTGCGGTGTAGAGGAAGCGGGAGATGTCCTCCACCGTGAGCGAGGAGGAGAGGGTTTCCAGGGTCTCGCCTCGCCCGGCGGCGTCCTTCATGAGCGCGCGCACGGCGTCCACGATCTCGCGCCGTCCGCCGTAGCCGACGGCCACGTTGACGTGCACGGCCTCCTGGACGGGGGTCTTATGGGTCAGACGGTTGAGGCGTTCCGCGAGGTAATCCGGGAGCAGCTCCGGGGCGCCCATCGCGTGGACGGAGATGTTCTCGTCCTCGTCGAGGCGGTCGAGGGTGTCCGCGATGATCGCCATGAGTTCATCGAGCTCTTCGGAGGAGCGGCTCATGTTGTCCGTGGAGAGCATGTAGAGCGTGACGACCTTGACGCCGAGCTCCTGGCACCAGTGCAGGAACTCCAGGATCTTGTCCGCGCCGGCCTGATGGCCCCGGCTCGAGGGGGCGTTGAACTGCTTGGCCCAGCGCCGGTTGCCGTCCACCATGACCCCGATGTGACCCGGGATCCGGTCCTTGGCCAGCCCGTGTTCCAGGCGGCGCTCGTACATGCCGTAGAGGAAATCCTGAATGCTCATCAAGTCCCACCTCTTCCCGTTCGCGCGTACCCGCGCCGCGGGACTTCCGAGTCCAAGGCTACCGCCTGAGAGAGGCACTCCGGGGCAGCTTTCAGGTTACTCGTCGGTAACCTACGGAAGCGTAAGTTAGCATGGGACCATGCGGTCAGTAGCTCCACACCAGCCCTCGTCCCCTGCCGCGCGCCTGGCGGCCCGCGCCGACATGCTGGCCATCAAGCCCGCCTGGCGAGGTTGGATCCATGCGGTGGCGGCGCCTCTCGCTCTGGCGGCGAGCATCGTCCTGATCTGCCTCGCGCCGACGCCGGACCGGAAGATCGTCTCGGCCGTCTACGCCCTCACGGGCCTCCTGCTCTTCACGGTCAGCGCGGTCTACCACCGCGGCAATTGGAGCCCGAAAGTCAAGGCCATTCTCAAGCGCCTGGACCACACCAACATCATGCTGGTCATCGCGGGCAGCTACACCCCCTTGGCGTGGACCCTGCTCGACCGCCCGACGGCGAGCCTCGTCCTCTGGCTCATCTGGGGCGGCGCGCTGGCCGGCGTCGCGTTCCGGCTGCTCTGGCTGCATGCTCCCCGCTGGCTCTACGTCCCCATCTACGTCGCCCTTGGCTGCGCAGCGCTGCTCTTCCTTCCGCAGTTCTTCGCGGCGAGCGTGCCCGCCGCGATCCTGATCTGCTGCGGCGGCGCGTTCTACATCGCGGGCGCCGTCTTCTACGGGCTCAAGCGCCCGAACTTCAGCTACCAGTTCTTCGGTTTCCACGAGCTCTTCCACGCCTTCACGGTGCTCGGTTTCACCTGCCATTTGATCGCGATCTTCTTCAGCGTTCTGGGCTGACGCTGTGGGGCTGCGGCAGCGCAGTCGGCACTGTCGTGCGCGACGCAGGGGACCGCACCCGGTGCCCTGAGGCCGGCGGCTGCCGCCCGGCGTCGTCGGCTGTAGCCGTTCGCGTCAGCGGGCAGCGGGGCAGCCGCTCAACCCGGGTGGGTGAACGCCACCGGCTTTCCCGCCGCCCGTGCGTAGGCGATCTCGCGCTGAGTCGACTCCCCGAGGTACCCGCCTGGGTTGATGACCACGACACGATCCGCCAGGTCGATCTTCCGAAGGTGCAGCTCGCCCAGGAACGCCTTTCGCTCATCGGTGAGCGCTTCACCGGACCAGCCCGATTCAACCGGAGCGACCACGATCGCCCCGGCGAGGCCCAGATCCCGCTGCGCGGCGCGGAACTCCTCCGCGAACCTCATCGACCCGCAGAGACACACGATCTCCGGCCGCGCGATCACCGGCAGCTCAGTCTCCGGCTTCTCAGTGCTCTCGGACACGGCTCCCTCCCCTCTCCTTGGCGCCGGACCTGCCGGGCAGGGCCAGCGCCGCCAGCGAAACACCGGCCATGGTCAGTGCTGCCAACCCTACTCCCCACGGTATCGAGGTCTGTTCGGCGACCCATCCGGCCACGACCGGACTGAGGACGAAGGCGGAGTACCCGACGCCGTTGGTGAGACCGATGGCCCTCCCCTCGGCTCCGGCCGGCGCGTACCGGCCGGCCAGCGACATGCCGAGGGGCACGATCGGCGACAGGGCGAATCCCACCAGACCGAACCCGAGCGTCGCGACCCAACCGCCGGTCAGCCAGAGGGAAGCCGCCATCGCCAGCGCGGACATCGCTCCCGTGCCGAGGAGCACCGCCCGATCACCCCAGCGCGTCACCGCCCTCTGAGAGACCGACCGGCCCAGCCACGACGAGAAGTGGAACACCGCGATCGTCGATCCGGCGAGCCATGCCTGCGCACCGGCTTCGTGACGCACCAGAACCGCCAGGAACGTCTCCAGGATGCCGTCGCCGAAGAAGCACAGGAAGACGATCGCCACCGCGATCAGCACGGTCGCCGGAAGCCGCACGCCTCCGAGCACCGGAGGCCGGCCGCCGTCGTGCACCGCCGGAGTGACGGGCGGCAGCGGCCGCCGCAGGGTCCAGAGGCCGGAGACGATCAAGGCGATGCCGAGGAGCGTGAAGGCCGGCCGGAAGCCGGCGCCGACCGCGCTCCCCACGGCGTTCAGGGTCGCGCCCACCGCGGCCGCGAGGCTGAACCAGGAATGGAATCCGACCATCGACGCCTGCGCAGTGGAACGTTCGAAGTCGGACCCGATGGCGTTGGCCGCAAGGTCGAGAAAGCTGATGAGCAACCCGTACGCCAGGCAGGCCAGGAGGAACTGGACATAGTCCGCGACCGCGGCGTTGGCGAGGAAGCTGCCTCCGGCCCCCACGAGCCCCACCACGAGCAGAGGACGGCGGCCCACCCTGTCGATGAGGAGTGCGCCCGTGGTCAGGGTGAGGATCCCGGCGGCCGCGCCGACGCCCGCGCTGATGCCGAGCTGCTCCGGGCTGAGGTGGAGGACGACGGCGACGTCGGCCCATTGGACGGCGCGCACCCCCACCTGGAGGCCGAGCAGGGAGAAGATGACGGCGATGAACCGTCGCTGAAATGCAGGCATGAAGGAGTCTCCTGAGGGAACGTCTGAGAAAGGCGCCCTCCCCGGGAAATGCCGACAGACCTGCCGATGGCAGGCTGAGGGTCAGATGTCAGGGGGTGGGACGCATGAACGGATCATGCGTCCCGCGTATTTCACCCTCGCCGGTCACGACGTCGAGAACTCTCATCACGGGGCACAGCCTAACAGCGCGACGGAGCCCCGCACAGGGCATGATGGCGACCGCGGTCGGCGATCATCATCGCCAGCCGAACCGCACCCCACGCTCCCGATTGACAGCTCCTTGTGACCCGGGCCATACTCGAGACATGAACCTGTCAGACAGCATGACAGCCGGACAGAGCACGAAGGCAGCGTCGCCTTCTCCTCTGGGCCGTGTCAGCGCCCAGGAAGCCGTGCTCGCGCGGCTCCGGGAGAGCATCGAGGACGGCACCCTCGCGGTCGGCAGTAAGCTCCCCTCCGAAGCCGCCCTCGCCTCCGGATACGGCGTCAGCCGCTCCGTGATCCGCGAAGCCCTCCGGTCCTGCGCCGCCCTCGGCCTGACCGAGACCCACACCGGCAAGGGCACGTTCGTCGTCTCCGCTCGCGTCTCCACCGACCTGGTGCTCGGCCGCTACTCCGCCCGGGACCTCACCGAGGCCCGCCCCCACATCGAGGTCCCTGCGGCGTCGCTGGCCGCTGAACGCCGCACCGACGACGATCTGGACACCCTGCGCGGCATCCTGAACGACATGCTCTCCGAGGACGACCCGGAGGCCTGGGTGGTCCTGGACTCGGCGTTCCACCTCCAGATCGCCCGGGCCAGCGGGAACAAGGTCTTCGAGACCGTGGTGAGCGATCTCCGCGAAGCGCTCGGCAAACAGTCCGGCACCCTGAACCTCCTCGCCGACCGCCAGCGCGTCTCCGACGAGGAGCACAGCGCGATCCTCGCGGCGATCGAGTCCGGCTCTCCCGACGGCGCAGCGCGCGCCATGAGGGACCATCTCGCCGCCGTGACCGCCGCCATCGACTCCCTCGACGGAGCCTGACCTCCGCCACGCCCCCCCGCCGCGCCGCCCAGGCCCGGCATGACCCGCCCGGACCACCCTGCCCGGCACGACCCACCCCCAGCAAGGAAGGCGCCACCCATGCCCGACGTCCCGTCCCACGTCCCTCTGGCCACGCTGAGCCGTGACCAGCGCGTCGAGGGGGTCCACTACGGCTCCTTCGCCGTCGTTTCCCCGGACGGGGAGCTGCTCTTCGGCGCCGGAGATCCTCTCACCCCGATGTACCCGCGCTCCGCCCTCAAACCGTTCCAGGCCGTCGCGATGCTGCGGGCCGGGCTCGAGCTGCCGGACCACCTCCTCGCCCTGGCCGCGGCCAGCCACAGCGGAGGCCCCGAGCACCGCGACGGAGCACACCGCATCCTGGAGCTCCACGGACTGACCGAGAACGCCCTGGCCAACTCCCGCGACCTCCCCTACGGCGTCGCCGAGCGCGAGCAGTGGCTCCGCGACGGCGGCTCGGCCGACCAGATCTGCCAGAACTGCTCCGGGAAGCACGCCGCCATGGCCGGCGTCTGCACGCTGAACGGCTGGGCGGTGGAGGGCTACCTCGACCCCGGCCACCCGCTGCAGCGCCTCGTCGCCGAGACGGTCACCGAGCTCACCGGCGAAGAGCCGGCCCAGTGGTCCACCGACGGCTGCGGCACTCCCCTGCCGGCCCTCAGCCTCACGGCGATGGCGCGCGGCTACGGGCGTCTGGCCCGCCTCGCCGCGGAAACCGCCGAGAACGCCGGAGCCGGCGACGGCGCGGCAGCACCGTCCGCCGACCGCACCGGCATCGATGCGGCGGCCGCCGCCGTCGCACGCGCCATGATGCGGCACCCCGAGATGGTGGCCGGCGAGGGCCGCGACGTCACGGCGCTCATGCGCGCGCTGCCGGGCTTCCTCGCCAAGGACGGCTTCGAGGGCGTCCAGCTCATCGGGCTCCCGAGCGGCCACGCGGTGGCCGTCAAGATCTCCGACGGCGGAGACCGGGCCCGCATGCCCGTGGCCATCCGCGCGCTGGCGTCCCTCGGCGTCGACGTCGAACCCGTGGCGGCCCTGGCGGCCCCGCCCGTGCTGGGCGGCGGCGTGGTCCGCGGCCACCTCGAAGCCCTCGACGCCGCCTTCCCCGCTCCCGACTCCCCTGACCGGGCCCGAGCAGCCCAGACCCGATAGGACGCATCTCATGACCATCGCCCCCACCCCCATCGCCGACGAAGCGGTCGCCGACGGATTCCGCAGCGAACACGACCTCCTCGGCAACCGCAACGTCCCCCAGAACGCCTACTGGGGCGTGCACACCCTGCGCGCCGTGGAGAACTTCCCCATCACGGGGCAGCGCCTCTCCAGCAACCCCCACCTGATCCACGCACTGGCCGCCGTGAAGCTCGCCGCCTCGCGCGCCAACCGTGAACTCGGCCTGCTCGACGCCGAGAAGGGCGCGGCGATCGAGGCGGCCTGCCTGGACATCATGGCCGGTCAGCTGGACGACCAGTTCGTCGTGGACGTGATCCAGGGCGGCGCCGGGACGTCGTCGAACATGAACGCCAACGAGGTCATCGCCAACCGAGGGCTCGAGATCCTCGGATTCCCCCGCGGCGACTACGCCCACCTGCACCCCAACGACGACGTCAACCTCTGCCAGTCCACCAACGACGTGTACCCCACCGCGGTGCGCATCGCGACGGCGCGAGGCATCGAGGGTCTGCTGAGCGCGCTCGAGGAGCTCCAGGAGGCCTTCCGGGTCAAGTCCGCCGAGTTCCGCACCGTGGTCAAGATGGGCCGCACCCAGCTGCAGGACGCCGTGCCCATGACGCTCGGCCAGGAGTTCGGCAGCTTCGCCGTCACCATCGGCGAGGACCGCGAGCGCCTGCGCGAGTCCGCGCGGCTCATGTACGAGATCAACCTCGGCGCCACCGCGATCGGCACCGGCCTCAACGCTCCCAGCGGCTATGCCGAGTCCGCCTGCCGCCACGTCGCCGAGGCCACCGGCCTGCCCCTCGTGACGGCTCCGGACCTGATCGAGGCCACCTCGGACATGGGCGCCTTCGTGCACCTGTCCGGCGTCCTCAAGCGCGTGGCCGTCAAGCTCTCCAAGATCTGCAACGACCTGCGCCTGCTCTCCAGCGGTCCGCGTGCCGGTCTCGGTGAGATCAACCTGCCGGCCGTCCAGTCCGGCTCGTCCATCATGCCCGGCAAGATCAACCCGGTGATCCCGGAGGTCGTCAGCCAAGTGGCCTACGAGGTGATCGGCAACGACGTCACCGTGACCATGGCCGCGGAGGCGGGCCAGCTGCAGCTCAACGCCTTCGAGCCCGTGATCGTGCACAGCCTCCACAAGAGCATCACGCACCTCGAAGCGGCCTGCCGCACCCTGACGGCACGCTGCGTTCAGGGCATCACCGCCAACACGGCACATCTGCGCTCCACCGTGGAGCACTCGATCGGCCTGGTCACCGCGCTCAACCCCCAGCTGGGCTACGCGGCAGCGACCTCGATCGCTCAGGAAGCACTCGCCAGCGGGCGCGGCGTGGCCGAACTCGTCCTGGAGCGCGGCCTGCTCTCGGCCGAACGGCTGGAGGAGCTCCTCCGCCCGGAACGCCTCGCGAATCTGTCCTCCTGAAACCCTCCCCCTCGGGTGCGTTCCGTGCAATCTTGAAGAAACCCCGGCGAAACGCACCTCGTGAATACTGATCTCCCCACCACTCACCGAAAGGACCCATGATGTCCTCCTCCGGAAGCTCCCCGAGTCCACAGGCGGTCCCCGACCACCTGGAGGACGGCGGGCACGCCCACTCGACCGACCACGTCCTGCACGCCGAGGACGCCGGCTACCACAAGGGCCTCAAGAACCGTCAGGTCCAGATGATCGCCATCGGCGGCGCCATCGGAACCGGCCTCTTCATGGGCGCCGGTGGGCGCCTGGCCGCGGCGGGCCCGTCCCTCGTCTTCGCGTACGCGATCTGCGGCGCCTTCGTCTTCCTCATCCTCCGCGCGCTGGGCGAGCTGGTGCTGCACCGCCCGTCCTCCGGCTCGTTTGTCTCCTACGCCCGTGAGTTCTTCGGCGAGAAGGCGGCCTTCGTCTCCGGCTGGTTCTACTGGATCAACTGGGCCATGACCACCATCGTGGACACCACGGCCGCGGCCCTCTACATGAACTTCTTCGGCAAGTACGTGCCGTGGATCGCCGCCGTCCCGCAGTGGGCCTGGGCCCTGATCGCGCTCGTGGTCGTGCTCTCCCTGAACCTCGTCTCCGTGAAGGTGTTCGGCGAGCTGGAGTTCTGGTTCGCCCTCATCAAGGTCGTCGCCCTGGTGTCCTTCCTCCTGGTCGGCATCTGGCTGGTCATCTTCGGCACCCCGACGGGCGCCCCGACCGGTTTCTCCCTCATCACGGACAACGGCGGAATCTTCCCGAACGGCATGCTCCCGATGATCCTGCTCATGCAGGGCGTGGTGTTCGCCTATGCCTCCGTGGAGCTCGTGGGCACCGCGGCCGGCGAGACCGAGAACCCGCAGAAGATCATGCCGAAGGCCATCAACTCCGTGGTGTTCCGCATCGCGGTGTTCTACGTCGGCTCCGTCATCCTGCTCTCACTCCTCCTGCCGTACACGGCGTACCAGAAGGGCGTCAGCCCCTTCGTGACCTTCTTCGGCTCCATCGGCGTGCAGGGCATGGACTCGATCATGAACCTCGTGGTCCTGACCGCGGCCCTGTCCTCGCTGAACGCCGGCCTGTACTCCACCGGCCGCATCCTGCGCTCCATGGCGGCGGCCGGTTCCGCCCCCAAGTTCGCACTCCGCATGAACAAGGCGGGCGTGCCGTACGGCGGCATCGCCATCACCGCCGTGGTCTCCCTCCTGGGCGTCCCGCTGAACTACCTGGTGCCGGGCGAGGCCTTCGAAATCGTCCTCAACGTAGCCTCCGTGGGCATCCTCGCCTCCTGGGCCACGATCATCCTGTGCCAGATCCAGCTGCAGCGCTGGGCCGCCAAGGGCTGGCTGGAACGGCCGTCGTTCCGGATGCCGGGCGCCCCGTACACGGGCTACGTGACCCTGGTGTTCCTCGCGCTGGTGCTCATCATGGTGTTCATCGACTCCCCGTGGACTCTCCTCGCCACGGTGGTGGCCTGCGGTCTGATGGTGGTCGGCTGGTTCGTCTGCCGTGACCGGATCAACGCCATCGCCGAGGCCAGGAAGGGGTTCACGGGGGCCGCTCCCGTGATCGCCAACCGGCCGACGCCTCGCGGCTGAGGCGCGCGACACTCCCTGAAGCACCCCTGACGCACGACGACGGCGGCCACCCCGGCCGCCGTCGTCGTGCGTTTGAACTGTCCCGGCGCGGTCCGGATGGGCTCGCGGCCGCAGGTCACCGACGCGTTCTCTAGGATGGTGGGGTGCCCCAGCAGAATCCCGGACCCGCAAGCCCACCACCCGCCCGGTTCGCAGGGCTGCGTGCGGCCTTGTCCGAGGCAGGGATGGTCTGCCTGGGTTTCGTTCCGCTCGGCATGGGCCTCGGCGTCCTGGTGACGAACCACGGGCTGCCGTGGTGGGTGGCGCCGCTGCTGTCGGGGGTGGTGTTCGCGGGGTCGGTCGAGTTCATCCTGGTGGGGCTGCTGGCGTCGGCCACGCCGGTACTGAGCATCGCGGCGACCACGTTCCTGGTGAACTCCCGGCACCTGTTCTACGGCTTCTCGTTCCCCCTGGACCGGGTGCACGGCCGGCTCGCGAAGACGTACAGCATCTTCGCGCTGTGCGATGAGGCCTTCGCGCTCCTGTCCGGCCGGAGAGGGGAACGCGCGAGTTCGTCGCAGATCCTCTGGACCCAGCTGCTGCTGCAGATCTCCTGGGTCTCCGGCTCGGTCCTGGGCGCGCTGCTCGGTTCCGGCTTCCTGGGCAGCATCAAGGGCCTGGGCTTCCTGATGGTCGCGTTGTTCGTCGTGCTGACGATCGACGCTTTCCGGGCCCGTCCCGACGTCGCCCTCGTCGCCCTGTCCGCAGGATCCGCGGTCCTGGCGCTGCTCCTCGCCCCGGGTCAGATGCTCCTCGTGGCCCTGTGCCTGTTGTTCGCCGGGCTGCTCCTGCGGCACTGGCGCGAATCTCGCTGGGCCGGAAAACGCGCGCACGGCGATGAGGGCGGTCCCTCGGCCCCGACGGGAGGCTCCGATGACTGACGTCCCATACCTGCTGCTCGCCGTCGGCGCCGCGGCCGCCGTCACGTTTGCACTGCGCGCCATCCCCTTCGCCTTGAAGGGTGCGCTCAAGGACTCCCCGCTCCTGGCCGACCTCCGGGTGTGGATGCCGCTCGGCGCCATCCTGATCCTGCTCTTCTACGCGGTGAGCGGGGTGGACTTCGGCGGGTCCGGCCACGGCATCCCGGAGATGGCCGGCATCGTGGTCACGGCCCTGACCCACTGGTGGCGCCGCAACGCGATCCTCAGCATGGCGACGGGCACCGCGGTGTGCCTCGTGCTGGCGAACCTGGTGTTCGCCTGAGTCAGGCCGCGCTCGGCGCTTGCCTCAGCCAGTCGGCCCTCAGCCTGCCGGCCTTCAGTCAGCGCAGCCCGGCCCTCAGAGCCTCCGGAGAGTCCACGGGGGCGTGGCACACCATCTCGCGGCACACGTACGCCCTCGGCGTTCCATCCGGTCCAGGAGTCCGGCCCTCGAGCAGCGGCACCCGGCCGGTGTCCTCACCGAGCGCGATGACGACCCCTGGCCGGGCGCTCCCGAACACGGCGTCGAGCAGGCCGTCCCGCTCCGGCCCGGTCTCCCCGACGACGGCGACCTCCAGGACGCCGAGCAGCCCGGTCAGTTCGACGGCGAGCGCCGCTCCGGCCACCCGCGGCTGACCGGATGCCGCGCCGGACGCCGTCCGGGCCAGTCCGAGCGCCCGGTCCCGCAGCGTCTGGTCGCCGGTGAGGGCCGCAAGCGTCTGCCATGCCCCGGCCAGCACGGACACCGGCGCCGGGGTCGCGCCGTCGAAAAGGTCGACCGCGGAGCTCCCGCCGTACGCCGCGCGCAACGGTTCGAGGTCCGTGGAGCTCTGCCGGAGATCCTCGTTCAGGACCTGGCCGTCGCGGAGGAAACCGGACTCGACGGCGTCGGAGAGCTCGCGGGCCCACTCGTACCAGGTGGCGTCGCCCGTCCCCTGGTACAACGCGAGCGCGGCTTCGAGGGTGTGCGCGTAGTCCTCGAGCAGGCCTGCCACCGGCCCCGGGCGCCCTTCATGGGACACGCGGGCCAGCGACTGCGTCGCCGGGTCCCAGTGCACCTGGCGCAGATACCGGGCGGCGGCCCCGGCCCGCTCCACCCATTCGGGCCGCCCGAGGACCCGCCCCGCCTCGGCGAGGGCGGTGATCGTCATGGCGTTCCAGGAGGCGACCACCTTGTCATCCACCGCCGGTCGCGGACGCGTGGCCCGGGCGGCGAGGAGCACGGGGCGGGCGCGGTCGAGCAGTGCGCGGCCGTCGTCGTCGAGGGCGCCGCCCGGATGCAGCGGCGAGCCGAGCGCGGAGACGCTCCCCCGCTCGGCGACGTGCAGCAGGCGGGCCAGGCGCAGGCCGTCCTCGCCGAGGAGTTCGAGCAGCTCGGACGGGGTCCAGAGTGCGAACACCCCTTCACGCTCGTGCATGCCGACCTGGGTCAGCCCGGCGCGGTCCAGTTGCTCCGGGGACGGCTCGGAGTCGGCGTCGAGTGCGGAGAGGAACGCGGTACCCGTCCCGGAAGCCAGTCCGCCCTCGCCCGCAGAGGTGAGGAGGAAGCCTGCCAGGGCCTCGACCACGGCTGTGCCTTCCGCCTCGGGGAACACGGCCTCCCAGGCTTCGCGGAAGACGGCTCCCTCGGGCGACCGCAGCAGCCGGACATACCGGGCGTAGACGCGCAGGAGCTGCGCGTTGTCGTAGAGCATCTTCTCGAAGTGCGGCACCGACCAGTCCCCCGTCACGGAGTAGCGGCAGAAGCCGCCGTCGAGCTGATCGCGCAGTGCCGACCGGGCCATGGCGGCGAGCGTCCGGGCTGCCAGTCCCCCGGCCTCCGCGGCCCGCGGCAGTCCGCTCGCGGCGTGGTCGAGGAGGAAGGGCAGCAGCGGTCCCGGCGGGAACTTCGGCGCCTTGCCAAACCCGCCTTCCGGCGACTCCAGCTCCCCCAGGCGCGCGACGGCGGCCGCGAGCCGGTCCTCTGCGCCGCCGTCGTCGGCCGGGGCGGCTGTGAGGTGCACCGGCGAGGCGAACTCGCTCAGACCCTGGGCGAGGCGGGAGGCCTGCTGCTCGACGGCGTCGCGGCGCTCCGTCCACGCTTCGGCGACGGCGGCGAGGACCTGGCTGAAGGCGGGCATGCCGCGGGCGGGCCGGGGCGGGAAATAGGTGCCGGCGTGGAAGGCACGGCCGTCCGGGAGCAGGAAGACGCTCATGGGCCAGCCGCCCTGCCCGGTCATGGCCTGCGTGGCGCTCATGTAGACGGCGTCGACGTCGGGGCGCTCCTCGCGATCGACCTTCACCGGGACGAAGTGTGCGTTCAGATATGCGGCCACCGCGGGGTCATCGAAGGATTCGTGGGCCATCACGTGGCACCAATGGCAGGCCGCGTACCCCACGGAGAGGAACACCGGGACGTCCCGCGCGGCGGCCTCCGCGAAAGCCTCCGGGCCGAAGACGTGCCAGTCCACGGGCTGCTCGGCGTGCTGGCGGAGGTAGAGGCTGCTCTGTCCTGCGAGGTGATTGGCCATGCAGCCACGGTAGCCCGGCGCAGGCGGCCCTGGCGACGGGGGTGTCACGAACCGGCCGCACTTCACGCCCGTCTCCCCACTCCCCGACCCCACCCGCATCGACTGCTCGATAGGATGTCGTTTTCCCCTCGATTCGAGGGGATTTCGGCGTTCTATGGAGCAGTCGATGAGGGTGGAGGGGTCACCGACCGCGGTTCACCGCCGGAGGCCCCGACCGCCGTCGTCGGTCGCAGCGGATGGCCAGCCCGAGCAGCAGGAGCACGATCGCGGCCTCCATCGGCAGCCACCAGCTCAGATCGGACGCCGTGAAGCCGCGGCTGTCGCCAGTGCCGACGATCGCCCGGTACACCCCGATCCCGGCCACGAAGAGAGCCACTGTGATCACACAGACCTCGCCCACCCGGGAGCCCTCGATCGACGCGATCTGCACGGTGAGCAAGCTGATGAGGAGCGCGGCGAGCGCGATGACGCCGGCGACCAGCGCCACCTGGGCACTCATCTCAGGGTCGAGATAGGTGTTCTTCCGGCTCGGCGGGTCGAACGTCACCGCGAAGGTGAGCGCCGCGGTCAAGCCGATCGTCAGCAGCGTGCCCCAGAGCACCGTCGGCACGCTCGGCTTCCGCAGGGCGGGCTCGCGCGCGGACGTCGGCTTCGGGGCACGGCTTGTCATGCGGCTCATCGTAGACCGCGGGTCCGGCGCGGCAAGGAATCCCCACCACACCGGCCCCGCCCCACCCTCTCATCGACTGCTCCACAGGATGTCATTTCGCCCTCACATCGAGGGATTTCAGCACCCTATGGAGCAGTCGATCGAGATGGACCAGCCAGGCTCAGACCAGCGCCGACTTCAGCGTGCTGATCGCCAGCTCCATGGCCGCACGCGCACCGTCGGTGTCGCGCAGGGCATCCAGCATCACGAAGTCGTGGATCACGCCGCCCACCCGGATCTGGGTGACCGGGACGCCGGCTTCGCGCAGCTTGGCCGCGTAGGCCTCGCCCTCGTCGCGCAGGACGTCGGCTTCGGCGGTGATGACGAGCGCCGGCGGCAGACCCGCCAGCTCCTCCGTGGTGGCCCGCAGCGGCGACGCGGTGATCTGGTTCCGCTCGGCCTCGTCGGTGGTGTACTGATCCCAGAACCACTGCATGGCGTCGCGGCGCAGGAAGTACCCCTCGGCGAACTGGTGGTAGGACTCGGTGTCGAACGACGCGTCGGTCACCGGGTAGAACAGCACCTGCTGCTTGAACTCGACCCCGCCCCGTTCCTTGGCCATCAGGGTCAGGACGGTCGCCATGTTGCCGCCCACGGAGTCGCCGGAGATCGCAAGACGCGAACCGTCCAGCCCCTTCTCCGCTCCGTGCTCCGCGATCCAGCGTGCCGTGGCGAAGTTCTGCTCGATCGCGTGCGGGTAGCGCGCCTCGGGCGAGAGGTCATACTCCGGGAAGACGACGGCGGCGCCCACTCCCACGGCGAGCTCACGGACCAGGCGGTCATGCGTCGCCGCATTGCCGAACACCCAGCCGGCGCCATGCGTGTACAGCACGACCGGCAGGGTCCCGGTGGCCCCTGCGGGGCGGACGATGCGAGCGGACAGCGGCCGGTCACCGCCGATCTCCACCCATTCCTCGTCGATGGCCGGCTTCTCGACACCCTCACCGGACTGCACGTCGATGACGGCTTTGCGCCCCTCCACGGGGCCGAGGTCGAAGAGGTACGGAGGCTCAGCGGTGGCGGCCGCGAACTCGGCGGCGGCGGTTTCCAGGATCGGCTGGGACATGGCGTTCACTCCTTGATCGATGGTGCGCAAGTTACCTTGCACGCAAGGAATCTATCGGAGTTTCACCTTGCGCGCAAGGTATTTATCGAAAAAACTTGCGCGCAAGTTGTACCGTGGACGTATGGCGACACCTCAACACGGCCTCGATCTCGGCGACCAGCTGTGCTTCTCCCTCTACACCGCACAGCGCCTCGTGACGGCGGCCTACCGTCCGATCCTCGACACTCTCGGGCTCACGTACCCCCAGTACGTGGCGATGCTCGCGCTCTGGGAGAAGGCGCCCCAGACCATGGGTGAGCTGGGCGAGAAACTGGGCCTGGACTACGGCACCGTCACTCCACTCATCAAGCGGCTTGAGGTGACGGGACTGGTCGTCCGCGAGAAGGTGCCGGAGGACCAGCGGAGCGTCCAGGTGAACCTCACGAACGCCGGGCAGCACCTCCGGGACAAGGCCGTCACCGTGCCGGATGCCATCGCGGACGCCATGGCCCTCGACACGGAGGAATTCCAGACCCTCAAGGACTCCCTGGAACACCTCAGCGCCAACGTGGCGGAGCGCCTGGGAAGCCGCGCGCCGTCCTCGGACTGAACGTCACGGACGCACGACGACGCCGGGACGTCCCGGCGCGTCATCGCACCTCAGGGGCGCGCGGCTCAGTGGAGCACCGGCTTAGTGGAGCACCGCGCTCAGCGGGACTCGCGCGGGCCGTTCTCGCCGTCGTCGGTCACGGCCGGAGAGCCGTGCTCCGGCTGCACGCCGTCCTGCTGCACGCCCTCCTCCTGCACAGCGCCGTCCTGCTCCGCTGCCTCGGCGAGCTCGCCGCGGTAACGGACCCGGCGGATGCGGCGGACCATGTCGACGATCAGGAACGCCATGATGATGACGATGAACGCCGTGGCGAGGAAGCCCAGCAGGCCCGGGGTGACCATGTCCTGCGTCAGGCCCGGCTTCAGGCCCGGGAGGGGGCTGGGGCTCGGGTCGTTGGCAAGTTGCACAAGCTGCTGGTACACGCTTCACACCTTCAGGTTCTGGGGGGACTCCCCCAATTCTACGCCGGATAGAACTGCCCGGAGACCGGGGCACGGCCCCGGTCCGGCACCCCCGCGGCCTGCGCCGCCGTCAGCGGAGGCCGGCGAACAGATCCGTCTCCGGAACGGTCTCGCCGACCTTCGAATCGATCAGAGCGAACTCCTCGTACGGCCAGACGCGCCGCTGCAGTTCCTTGGGGAACGCGAAGAAGAAGCCGTCCGGGTCGATCTGGGTGCGGTGCGCCTTGAGCGCGGCATCGCGCCGCTCGAACCAGGCGCCGGCCTCGATCCGCGTCGTGGGGATGTGCAGCGGCTCGGCCTTGGACTCCAGCCAGCCGTCGATCCATTCGAGGCCCTGGATCTCGAGGCCTTCGGCGCGGGCGGCGTCCCGCAGCGCCCGCATGCGCTCCAGGCCGAGACCGCAGTCGTAGTAGAGCTTGGACGGCTGCCAGGCGGCGCCGGTGCCCGGGTAACGCTCGGGATCGCCGGCGGCGTGATAAGCCTCCACGGCCACCTTGTGGGACATGATGTGGTCCGGGTGGGGGTAGCCGCCGTTCTCGTCGTAGGCCACCACGACGTGCGGGCGGAACGACCGGATGAGACTCACGAGCGGGGTGGCCGCGACGTCGAGCGGCTGCAAGGCGAAGCAGCCGTCCGGAAGCGCCGGCAACGGCTCCCCCTCGGGGAGACCGGAATCCACGAAGCCGAGCCAGGTCTGCTGCACGCCGAGGATCCTCGCGGCGTTGTCCATTTCGATGCGGCGGGCGCCGGCCATATCCCGCTTCGGGTGGGCCTCGTCCACCACGTGCGGGTTCTGGATGTCGCCGCGGGATCCGTCGGTGCACGTGGCCACGAGGACCTCGGCTCCTTCGTCCACGTATTTGGCCATCGTGGCGGCGCCCTTGCTCGACTCGTCGTCCGGGTGGGCGTGGACGAACAGGACGCGGAGGGTCTCCCCGTCGTCGAAGACCCGCTCCGGGGTGGCGGGGGCAGCGGCGCTCATGGCGGCCTCCTGTGAAACGGCCCGGCACCGACGGCGGACAGCGCGCGGGTGACGAGGAACTAGACTGGTGTGGTGACGCCGAGCCAGAGCCCAACGCCGATGGAGTCCAGCCTATCCAATCGCTACGGCCGCCAGAAGCGGCCGGTCACGCGGCGTACCAAGCTGCTGATCCTCGTGGCGGCCCTGGTGCTCGCCGTGGGCGCGGCCGGATTCCTGGCCATCCGGAACTCCGTCAGCACGGTGGACTTCAAGACCGTGAGCTTCAGCGCCAATGACCCCTCCTTCGCCGAGGTCGACTTCCAGGTGTCCAAGGACCGGGACAGCGCCGCCGTGTGCGCCATCAAGGCGCTGGATGACCACTACGCCGTCGTCGGATGGAAATACGTGGATGTCCCGCCCAACGCGGCCGACTTCGGCGCGGAGAACGGCCAGACCACACAGCGCCGCGTGACGGTGCGCACCGAGTCGCTCGCGGTGTCCGGCGTCGTCGACAGCTGCTGGCTGAAACGCTGACTGAACCGGCGCCTGCCGCCGTTGACTTTGGTTTGTCCACCGCTTTGCCTACACTAGGCGAATACCTTTGCCCCGTTGACCTGGTTTGCCCGTCATCCAGCGGCCAGTCAGCGGGGTTCTTTGTGGCAGTTGATCAAGAGGAGTTCTCACGTGTCCAGCACCAATAGCGCATCCGCCGCGTGGCTGACCCAGGAAGCCTACGACCGTCTCAAGGCTGAGCTGGAGCACCTGTCCGGACCGGGCCGAGCCGAGATCGTTCAGAAGATCGAGGCCGCCCGCCAGGAAGGCGATCTGAAGGAGAATGGCGGCTACCACGCCGCCAAGGAGGAGCAGGGCAAGATCGAGGCCCGCATCCGCCAGCTGACCGTCCTGCTCCGTGACGCCCAGGTGGGCGCGGCACCCGCCGACGACGGCGTCGTCGAGCCCGGCATGCTGGTGGTCGCAAAGATCGCCGGCGACGAGGAGAAGTTCCTCCTCGGCTCCCGCGAGATCGCGGGCAGCTCCGACATCGACGTCTTCAGCGAGAAGTCGCCCCTGGGCTCGGCCATCATCGGCCACAAGGAGGGCGACACCCTCTCCTACACCGCGCCGAACGGCAAGGAGATCTCGGTCGAGATCCTCTCCGCCAAGCCGTTCACCGGCTGACCTCTCCCCCTCTCTTCTTCGCGAGGGAACAGCTGAGGCCCCTACCCGGCGCGGGTGGGGGCCTCAGCTGTTCCCTCGCGCTGATGAGGACGACGACGGCGGTCAGGATCCCGCCGGCTGCGTCACCAGGAGTGCCCACTGGGCTCCGCGCGGCGCAGTGACGGTCACGTCCATGGTGCCGTCGGGTGGGGCCGGGGTGTCGAAGGAGTAGGAAACCACGCCTCCAGCCAAGCCGCAGGCCCCACTGCCTCCGCTGCTGCCCCCGATGGTCGAGCGCAGCGCCACCATGATCTCGCCCTTGCCGCGGCACAGCACGGTGTACATCCCCGGCCCCTTGAGCATGTCCCTGATCTGGATCGTCCACGATGTCTGTGTCATCCGGTCGACTTTGAGCACCACGTACTGGGTCACCTTGGACGTGTCGATGATCAACGGGCCGGACGTCGGCGGAGGGGGCAGCATCGGAGGTTCCAACGGCGGCGGCTCCGGCGAAGGAACCACAGGAACCGGGAGGGGAAGCGTCGGCGTCGGCTCGGCCGTCCACCACGGCATCGACGACTTGTCCGGAGGCGCGGCATACGGCGTGCAGCCCGCCAGCAACGGCACGACCAGGGCCAGGATCAGCGCCCGCTTGGTACCCGCAACAATATGTTCCCCCGACATGCCCCGAGCCTAGACGCCCAACCACCCGCCGTCGAGCACCGCTTAAGCATCGACTGCTCCATACGATGCCGAAATCCCCGAAAATCCTGGGAAAACGGCATCGTACGGAGCAGTCGATGAACGCCTGGGCTTAGAAGTGCACCACGATCGGCTGGAAGCCCTCGGCCCGCAGCGCGTTGAGCACCACCTCGGAGTGCTCGTGGCCCTTGGTCTCAAGGTCCACGGTGATCGAGACGTCGCCCATGCTGATGGAACCGCCCACGCGGGTGTGGTCCACGCCGGTGACGTTGGCGTCGTGCTCGGCGATGATGCGGGAGATGGTGGCCAGGGAGCCGGGACGGTCGTCGAGGAGGATCCGCACCGTCAGGAAGCGGCCCGCCGCGTACAGACCGCGCTGGATCACCTTGAGCATGAGCATCGGGTCGATGTTGCCGCCGGAGAGGACCACGGCCACCTTGCCCGGGTTCTCGATCCGGCCCTCCATGAGTGCCGCGACACCCACGGCGCCGGCCGGTTCCACCACCATCTTGGCGCGTTCCAGCAGGAAGATGAGCGCACGGGCGAGGGCATCCTCGCTGACCGTGACGACGTCGTCCACGAGTTCGCGGATGATGCTGAACGGCAGCTGCCCGGGGCGGCCCACGGCGATGCCGTCAGCCATCGTGGAGACCTTCTTCAGCGGCACGAGGGCGTCCGCGGCGAGCGACGGCGGGTAGGCGGCGGCGTTCTCCGCCTGCACCCCGATCACCCGGATCTCGCGGCCCAGTTCACGGGCGCGCTCCTTGATGGCCACGGACACGCCGGCCAGCAGTCCGCCGCCGCCCACGCCCATGATGATCGTATCCACATCGGGCACCTGGTCGAGGATCTCGAGGCCGATCGTCCCCTGGCCCGCCACGACATCCACATTGTCGAACGGGTGCACGAACACCGCCCCGGACGCCTCCGCGTAACGCTGCGCCTCGGCCAGGGCCTCATCCACGTTGTGACCGTGCAGGATGACCTCGGCGCCGTGCCCGCGGGTCGCCGCCAGCTTCGGCAGCGCCACACCGAGCGGCATGTAGATCCGGGCCTTGATGCCGAGGGCCTTGGCCGCGGAGGCGACGCCCTGGGCGTGGTTGCCGGCCGACGCCGCGACGACGCCCCGGGCCTTCTCCTCCGGGCTCAGGCGAGCCATGCGCACGTAGGCACCACGGACCTTGAACGACCCCGCGCGCTGCAGGTTCTCGCACTTGAAGACCACGTCGCCACCCACCATCCGGGACAGCGCCCGGGACTTCTCGATGGGCGTGACGGTAATGACGCCGTCGAGCAATTCCTGTGCGCGGACTACGTCCTGGAGCGTGACGGGTAGGGCCTCAGTGGTCATCACTGGCCGCCTCCTTGGAATTGTTCGGTTTCTCTTGCGTCCCCGGCCCGCTCACGGGGGCCGGAAGGTCAGTGCGCTCTTCGGCGGACGACGACGGCGTCTCCCCCGCCGCGGCGTCGATCTCCTCGTCGGAGGTGGCCGGCGTCGTCGTGCCGTCCAGGGCGACGACGGCGGGGTCGTCATCCCAGCCGCGCCCGGCGATGTAGCGGATGGCGGTGTTCAGCGCGGCCAGGATCGGCACAGCGAACAGGGCGCCCGGGATGCCTGCCAGGAAGGAGCCCGCGGCGACGGCCAGAATGACCCCGACCGGGTGCAGCGAGACGGCCTTCCCCATGACGAGCGGCTGCAGCACATGGCTCTCGAGCTGCTGCACGGCGAGGACGATCGCGAGCATGATGATGGCGTTCACCAGGCCGTTGGCCACGAGGGCCAGGAGCACGGCCACCGCGCCGGTGACGAGGGCGCCGACCACGGGGATGAACGAGCCGAGGAAGACCGCCAGGCCGAGCGGCAGGGCCAGGGGCACGCCGATCACGGCGGCGCCGACGCCGATGCCGATCGCGTCGACGGCGGCGACGAACACCTGGATCCGGACGTAGTTGCCGACCGAGATCCAGGCCTTGCTGCCGGCGCCGTAGATGGCCGGGCGCGCCTTCTTCGGGGCCAGACGGGTGATGAATCCCCAGATCTGGCGGCCCTCGAGGAGGAAGAAGATCAGGATGAAGAGCGTCAGCAGCAGCCCGGCCGCGATGTGCCCGGCGCCGCTGCCCACGCTCAGCGCCCCCGTCAGGATGGTGCTGCTCTGGTTCTGCACGGCATCCACGACGTTGCGGATGTAGCCGTCCAGCTGGTCGGCCGTGAGGTGCAGCGGTCCGTCCTGGAGCCAGCCCTGGATCTGCTTCAGACCTTCGAGCGCCTGACCCCACAGCTCCTTGAAGCCCACGGTGGCCTGACGGCCGACGAAGATCAGGGTGACGGTGATGACCGCGATCAGGCCCAGCAGCGTGAGGGCGACGGAGAGACCGCGATGGATCCTGTGCCTGCTCAGCCAGCCGACCACCGGGTTCAGCAGCGCCGTGAGGAGCGCCGCGAGGAGGAGCGGGATGATCAGGAAGCTGACCTTCGAGAGCAGCCAGATGAGCGCGCCCGTGGCGAGGAGGATGACCCCCACGCGCCAGGACCAGGCCGCGGCGATCCGGATGCCGTACGGGATGTCCTCATCGAGTTCTCTGCCACGCGTCGCACGGGGCACCACTGACTGACCGTTCTTGGCTACTCCTGACATGCATCAATCGTGGCGCAGCCGCCCCCTATATGGAAATCAGGTTCGCATGGCGGGCGGACGGAGCCGTACGGCCGGTCGCGGGCCGAGCATGTCAGGTGAGCGGGTTGACCGTGACGATGATGACCTGGACCTTCTTGTCGGCGTCGAACCGCAGGTCGTAGACGACGCGCAAACCGGTCGACTCTCCGGCCGGGAGGACGAAATAGTGCCGTCCCGTGGGCGCGTCCCCCACCGACTTCGCCCACGTGTCGATGGCCCCGCCGTCGATCCCATAAGCCGTCCCTGACCGCGCCAGGGTCAGGAAGTCCTCTTTCGTTTCGGCGGTCAGGAAGTACGTCAGCGTGTCGACATCCGACTGCCCCTCGAAGATCAACGCTCTCAGAACATCAGTCTGGGCCTCGATGGTGCCGTGGGGCGCCTTGATGGTCAGACGCATCGTGCCTTTCCCCGCCAAGTCCACCATCGGCGACTGCATCCCCTCGGGCAGCCCGGCGGCGCTGCGGCTGAGCCGCCCCGAAGAAAGGTCGAATGTCGCGGCGCGATCTGCCTTGATCTTGGCGATCCCCGCCTGATCCAGGGTCGAATTTCCGGTCACCGGTGCTCCTTGCGTGGATGAGGTGTGGTCATGGCCGGGGGTGTCGATCGCGACTCCGCAGGCCGTCAGAACGAAGGTGAGGCCGAGCGCCGCAGCGGAAGCCAACGCCGCTCGACCTGCACCGAGCCGACGAGGCCGCAGACGAGCCCTGGTCGATGACGTCATTGGCTGAACTCCGGCAGATGGACGAAGCCCTTCGCGATCCGTTCGGCGATCTGGGGGATGTTGTGAGTCGGGCGCGCGTCCTGCGTCCGCTGGTCGAAGTCGGAGGCGATGATCTCGCGCGCCTTCTCCGGGTTCGTGGCCAGCAGTTCCTGATAAGCGGGAAGGGTGTCCTTGCTGATGAGATTCCAGCGGTCCTCCCGGACGGAGATGTTCCCGTCGGGCAATCCGGTGGTGAAATCGACCGATCCCTGCAGCGGATTGTCCAGCGGCGTGAAGGGGATGTTGTGGGGACCTGGGCTTTCGATGTGAACCTTGTACGGGAACACCTCCGGGTAGCTCTTGGCGCCCGGAATGGACGGTTCACCTGCGAGGGTGATCAGCCACGTCACGGCCGGTCCGGTGGCCCGGCTCCGCATGGTGTCGTAGTCGTCGGCGATGATCTCGTTCTGTTCCCGGTACAGGAGATACCCGTTGCCGAGCTTCAGCTGTGCAGGATCTCCGGACGCGATCTGGTCCCACGCCTGAGAGGTTCTCGGATCGATGACACCGGCGTCCCTGAGGCGATGCATCTCATCGAGCCCTCCCGTCATGAACGCCTGATGCTGCCGGGCCTGGTCGAGGAAGATCTCCTTGTTCATGGAGAGCATCTGAGTCTCGTACGCCTTCACCTCGGCATCGCTCAGCGCCGCGACCGTGCGGAGGGACTGGAGTTCTTCCGAAGGGAATCCGGCGGGGATGTTCTTGAGGAGTTCCTGAGCCACGGACCGCATCATGGCCATGTCCTGGAAGCCTCCGGCGAAGGACGGCCCGATCATGTTCGCCATACCGGCCCACTGCAGGCGCGGGTCGGCCAGGAACGCCTTGCCGTAATACTCGTAGACCTTCTTGATGATGTCCCAGTTGTAGGCCGTGCCCTTGGAGGGGTCCCACTTGGCCGGGTCGATGCCCATCTCCCGCATGGCCTGCTGGTTCCAGTAGGAACTCAGGAAATTCGCGTATCCGGGCGCCTTCTTCTTGATCAGCCCGGAATCCGCGGCGGCATCCAGGACGCGCTTGGCCTCCTCGGGGTGTTCCAAGGCCCAGCGCTTGAACTCGTCGCTGTTCAAGTAAGCCTCGCGCTCGGCGGGGGTCATCCCCTTCAGCCGGTCCTGGAGTTCCTGCGCGGCCGTGGCGTCGTAGCCGGGCGCACCGCCGCCTCCGGCTCCGCCGGACGAGGTGCTGGCGTTCTCCTGCTCATCCGCCTGCACCTGGAGAAGCTGGCCGGAGGCCTTGAGCGCGAGGATCGTCCGCTGCAGCAGGGGCAGGTGATCGCTCTGCCACTGCTGGCGGAACCGCGCGGCGTCGGGGCCCGTGTGGGCGGCGGCGTTCACCTCGGATCCGAGCTGCTGAGCGGAGAGCTGCAGCTTCTGGGAGGCCGAGGACATCGCCTTGGCCAGCGCGCGAAGCTGCGCCACGTCGGCGCCGTAGAACCCTCCACCCATCGGTGTCCCCCATTCCTGAACGGCCGCTCCGGCCGTTGTGACCATCCTAGGGATCCCGAAGCGCCGCCGCGATGGGGACGCCTCCCCATCCGGACTCTCTCACCCGTCGCCTTCAGCGACCTGTCACCAGGAGGCTTCGATCCCCCAGCTCATGCTGAACTCCGCGCCTGGCTGGACCCAGTGCAGACCATCGCCGGAGTTGAAGGCGTTGGCCGGGCCGGTCATCGGTTCGACGGCGAGCGCCTTCGCTCGCCCGTCGAACCCTCCCGTGGCGTAGATGTGCACGTAGCCGCACCGGTCGTCCTGCCACAGTGCGACCGACCGGCCGTCCGCGCCGCTCAGCGTGGTCCGTGCTCGCCCCTGCTCATCCCGTTCCAGCCCGGTGTAGGCGGTGTCGGTGTCCAGTTCCGCGAGCACGACGCCGGCCCGCAGGTCGGTGCCGCCGCTCACCGGGCGCTCGGCCCGCGGGATGAGGCGCTCGTCGGTCTCCAGCCAGCGGTCCGCGCGGACGGTGACGGTCAGATCCTCGGCCGGTAGCTCCCCCAACCGAAGGTAGGGGTGAGCGCCGAGAACGACCGGGGCCGCGGCGTCGCTGTCGTTGAGGAGGGTCTGCGTGACGCGCAGTGCGCCGCTCTCCTCGAGTTCGTAAGCGACGCGGTGCCGGACGAGGAACGGGTAGCCGTGCTGCGGGAAGACTGTGGCTTCGAGGACCACGTGCGTCCCGCTCTGCTCGACGCACGCGTAGGCGGCATTGCGGAGGAGTCCATGGCTCGCGTTGTTGCGGGAGACCTCGGTGATGTCCAGCTGCTGCACGGCGCCGTTCAACGTCCACTTCCCGTCCTCCACGCGGTTGGCCCACGGCGCCAGCGTGATCCCGGAGGCGCCGGGCGGGATCTGGTGGTCTCCGAACGTCTCGGTGAGGAGCACTCCGTCCACGGAGTAGCTGCGGAGCGTCGCGGCAAGCTCCGTCACGACGGCGACGGCCGCCCCCTGCTCAAGACGGTACTGGGCGCCGCTCGCACAGCGGACGGCAGGGCTGCTGGAAGATTCAGGCATGGCAACACCGTACCGGTCGGAGTCGAGGGGTCCAACGACTCCCGGACAGGTGACGCGATCATTAATGTTCTTTTTTGTTAGAAATTATTCGTTCTTTGCTAGAGTCTGATCAGAGCCCCACAGAGCGGGCGTTGGAAGCGAGGGCAGCCATGACATCGGTGACACGTTCACACCTGGCCGACGGCCGCGAGATCATCTATTTCGACGCCGCTCCGGGCCGCACCCCGGACCTCCCGGACACTCGCGATCTGCCTCAGCGGGATCTCGGCCCGGAAGGGTCCGGCGAGGTGCGCTATGACGCCCTGAGCGGGGAATGGGTGGCCGTCGCCGCGCACCGGCAGACCCGCACCCATCTGCCCCCGGCTCACGAGTGCCCCATCTGCCCCAGCACCCCCGAACGCGCGACCGAGATCCCCGCCGAGGACTACGAGGTGGTCGCGTTCGAGAACCGATTCCCGTCACTCGGGCCGGTCGTGGGCGACATCCCGTCGAGTCCTGGCTGGGGCACACTCGCGCCGGCCAGCGGACGGTGTGAGGTCGTCACCTTCACCCCGGAGCACAGCGGTTCCTTCGCCGAGCTTCCCTGGGAGCGGGCCCGCACGGTCGTGGAGGCCTGGTCCCACCGCACGCGGGAGCTCTCGGCACTCAGCGGTGCGCGTCAGGTGTTCCCGTTCGAGAACCGCGGCGCGGACATCGGCGTCACCCTGCATCACCCCCACGGCCAGATCTACGCCTACCCCTATGTGACGCCGCGCGCCGAGGCCATGGCCCGGACCGCCGTCGAGTACCGCTCCGATCGCCCCGACGGTGAGACGCTGCTGGAAGGCGTGGTCCGGCGCGAGCGCGGCGACGGCGCCCGCATGGTCCTGGAAGGCGAGCACTTCAGCGCCTATGTGCCGTTCGCCGCCCGGTGGCCGCTGGAACTGCACTTGGCTCCGCACCGTCACGTCCCGGATTTCGCCGCGCTCACCGGCGCGGAGAAGGACGAGCTGACCACCCTGTACCTGGATCTGCTCGGACGGGTGGACGGCCTGTACGACTCCCCCACCCCGTACATCGCCGCATGGCATCAGGCGCCACTGCTGCGCGGGTACCGTGAGGCCATGGGCTTCCACCTCCAGCTGACCTCGCCGCGCCGCGCGGCCGACAAGCTGAAGTACCTGGCAGGGTCCGAGGCCGCCATGGGGGCGTTCATCAACGACGTCACCCCGGAATCGGTCGCCGCGCGGCTGCGGGACTCCGTCTCGCCGTACCGTTCCACCGACCCGGCCGCGTCTGCCACGCCGTTCCTCGTCCCCTCCGCCTCCCCCGAAGGAGCCCGCTCATGACCTCGCAGCACACCGAGGCCACCAGCCGCCAGGAATCCGGCCAGCAGGACATCCTCGCGGCCTTCCTCGATGCTTTCGGGCACGACGCGGACGGCGTGTGGATGGCGCCCGGGCGAGTCAACCTCATCGGCGAGCACACCGACTACAACGACGGGTTCGTCCTCCCCTTCGCGATCGACCTCAAGGCCCGGGTGGCCGTGCGCGCACTGCCGGAATCCCGCACTGTCCGCCTGCTCTCGGCCCAAGGCGCGGGAGACACCGTCGAGTTCGATCTGGACCGGATCACACCCGGAGGCGACTACGGCTGGGCGAGTTATCCGCTCGGAGTGGCGTGGGCCCTGGAACAGTCCGGCGTGCCCGTGCCGGGTTTCGAGCTGTACCTGGACTCCACGGTCCCCCTCGGCTCCGGGCTGTCGTCCTCCCACGCGATCGAATGCGCCACCATCACGGCACTCGCCGAGCTCTCCGGCGCATCCCTGAGCGCTCAGGATCTCGTGCTGCTGACCCAGCGCGGCGAGAACGACTTCGTCGGGGCGCCCACCGGCATCCTCGACCAGTCGGCCTCCCTGCGCGGCGAGCGCGGCCACGCCGTGTTTCTGGACTGCCGGGACCAGCACGCCGAGCTCATCCCGTTCGACGCGGAAGCCGATGACCTGGTCATGCTCGTCATCGACACCCGCGTGGCGCACTCCCACAGCGACGGCGGGTACGCCAGTCGGCGCGCCTCCTGCGAGGCCGGCGCGGCCGCCCTCGGGGTCCCCGCGCTGCGCGACCTCGGCCTGGAGGACCTGCCCCGCGCCGAGGAACTCCTGGACGATCTGACGTTCCGCAGGGTCCGTCACGTGGTCACGGAGGACGCACGGGTGCTCGAGACGGTCGCGGTTCTCCGGTCCGAGGGCGCCAAGGCCATCGGTCCCCTCCTCGACGCCAGCCACATCTCGATGCGCGATGACTTCGAGATCTCCTGCCCGGAACTGGATGTCGCCGTGGAGTCGGCCCGGGCGGCCGGCGCGATCGGCGCCCGCATGACCGGCGGCGGCTTCGGCGGCTCGGCCATCGCCCTGACGCCCCGCGCCCTCGAGGACCAGGTCCGGCGGGCGGTGCTCGACGCCTTCGCCTCCTCAGGTTTCGGCGAGCCACGGCTCTTCACGGTGACGCCGGCGGAGGGCGCACGCCGCCTCGCCTGACACCCCCAACCGTGCCGGCCGAGTCCGCGGCCCAGGGCGTGAGGTCGCTCCACGATGCAGCGGATTCACGCCGTGGACAGCGGACTCGGCGAAGTCGTCCCGGCAACGGCGGTCTGCCCCGCACAGCCGCCGACGACTCGGCCGGCACACGACGACGGCGCCGCTCCCCTTCCGGGTGAGCGGCGCCGTCGTCGTGTGTCAGCGGAATCCTGGTGGGGATCCGCGGAGGGAACTAGTCGTTGCCTCTCAGGATGGCGATCAGACGCAGCAGCTCCACGTACAGCCACACCAGGGTGACCGTCAGGCCGAACGCGGCGGTCCAGGAGTACCGTGCGGGAGCGCCGTTGTGGACGCCGGCCTCGATGTTGGTGAAGTCCATGATCAGGGAGAACGCAGCCAGGATCACGGCCACCACGCCGATGATCAGACCCAGCGGGATGCCGCCGATCGTCATACCACGCAGGCCCCACGGATCCTTCACGACGCCGAAGATCATGAGGAAGAAGTTGATCAGGCTGAACGCCGCGTAGCCGATCATCGCGATCAGGAAGAAGCGCATCATCTTGGGGGTCGCGCGGACCTTGCCAGAGGTGAAGAGCAGCAGCGTCACGCCGAAGACGGCGAGCGTCGCCAGCACGGCCTGGAGGCCGATGCCGGGAAGGCGCATCTCCAGGACCTTGGTGATGCCGCCGAGGAACAGACCCTCGAAACCGGCGTAGGCCAGGATGAGGGCCGGGACCGGCTCCTTCTTGAACGTGTTGACCATCGCGAGCGCGAAACCGCCCAGCGCGCCCAGGATCATGAGACCGAGGGCCAGCCCGGGGCTCGTGAACCAGGTGATCGCGGCGCCGACCAGGACGGCGCCCAGGCACAGGAGGGTCTTGACGATCACGTCGTCAAAGGTCATCCGGCCGGTCTGCGCGGGGCCCGCGGAGGGCTGCGAATACATCTGCTGGAGCTGCTCGGCGGAGAGCTGCTGCTGGCCATACTGCGGCTGACCGTACTGCGGCTGACCCGGCTGGGCGTAGCCCGTCTGGGCATAACCGGTCTGGCCGTAGCCGTTCTGACCCGGGGCCTGCTGGCCGTACGGGTTCATCATGTTCGGGGGTGGCGGCGCCTGCAGCGCGCCACGGAAGTTCTTGCCGTTGAAGATCGGGTTGCCTCCGGCAGCCATCTCTCATCCCTCCTGGACGTTCAATGCGAGTTGTTCCAAGCTACCAAGTCCAACGACCCAACGGCGGAAAAGTTCCCGGCACATTCTCAGCTTGCCCCGGAGCGACCCATGGCTAGACTGGAAGACGAGGCCCTGACCGGCCTGCGGACGAGGGAGCAGTACCCGCACAGGACAAGACTGACTCAGAAAGAGCCTTGTCATGGCATGGATCATTTTGATCATCTCCGGGGTCCTGGAGGCGGTGTGGGCCTCGGCCCTCGCAGCCTCCCAGGGGTTCCGCAAATGGAAACCTGCGGCCCTGTTCGTCATCACCTCGGCCATCAGCATGATCGGCCTCGCGTACGCCATGCGGGAACTGCCCGTCGGCACGGCGTATGCCGTGTGGGTCGGGATCGGCGCGTGCCTCACGGCCGTCTGGGCCATGATCACCCGTCAGGAGAAAGCCACCGTTGCGCGGATCGCGTTGCTGGCGCTCCTGGTCGGCAGCGTCGTCGGCCTGAAGGCGGTGAGCTGAATGCCCTGGATCGTCCTGCTGGCCAGCGCCCTCATGGAAGCCGTCTGGGCCACCGCCCTCGGCCTGTCCCACGGCTTCACCGAAGTCGGCCCGACCATCGTCTTCACCATCGGCCTCGTGCTGAGCATGATCGGCCTGGGCTGGGCCGCCAAGCATATCCCCATGGGCACCGCGTACGCGGTGTGGACCGGCGTCGGCGCGGCACTGACCGTCGGCTACGCCATGGCGACCGGGGCTGAAAGCGCCAGCCCGCTGAAGCTCCTCTTCATCGCGGGGATCATCGCCGCGGTGGGCGGGCTCAAGCTGCTGCCGTCCAGTTCACCCGGCAAGCACTGACTTCCGGTAAGCACTGACCGTCAGTCGTCGGTGGCGGGCTGCCGCCGTTCACGCAGCAGCACCGCCACCGCCATGCCGACGACGGCGCCCAGCAGCGTCTCCACGGCACGGTCGGTGAGCACGGGGACCGGATCGCCCGGGTTGGACAGCAACGTCACCAACAGGACCACGGGGGTCAGGAACGCCTGCGCGAGCCCGTAATTCCGCCGCATGAAGAGCTCCGACGGGAACTGGAGGAGCGGGATCAGCAGCACCAGCAGCACCGTGGACGGCTGCGACCAGAGGATCAGCGCCGTCAGCCCGATGCCCACGAGCGTCCCGACGATCCGGTGCACACCCCGTTTCAGCCGTGCGCTCAGCGCGCCCGCGGCCAGCGGGATCGCGGCCGAGGCCATCGCCCAGTAAGGATGACCCCAGCCACTCGCGATCCCGGCCACGCCCGCGACGCCGACCGCCACGAAGTACCGCAGCGCCTGGCGCAGGATCACGCCGTCGCGCCATGGGCTGGAGACACGGAGACGCCGTTCCCCGGCGGCCGCGTCGGGAGCCAGCCGCCAGACCACGAGGCTCAGAGCCAGGCTCACCGCCGAGGACGCGCCTCCGACGACGAAGGGCACCCACAGCGGCATGGGGTGGGTGACGGAGGCGGAGGCGCCCAGGGCGAACAGGGCCCAGAACGGCCCCACGGGATTGAGTTTCGCGGCGTCCGCCACCACCGATCCGAATGCGGCGAAGCACGTCTCCACCAGGACCAGGACGGGGGTGGGGGCGTGGAGGTGCGCCAGCACGGTGCCGATCAGGACGGCGGAGACCAGCAGGGCGGACGCTTCGAGCTGGTGGACCACCCGCCACAGATGAGGTTCGCCCCGGCCGTACATGCTGGTGAAGGCGCCGAACACGGCATAGATCGACCATTCGGGATGGCCGATCATCAGAAGCGTGACCATGGGGATCGCCACACTGAGCGCCACGCGAACCGCGGCGACTCCGTGGTTCCCGGCCGGCCCTGTGGCGAAGAATCCGCGACCCGTGCTGAGGAGTGCGCCCACCAAAGCCTTTCCTGGTGAGGCTGCTTCGCCAGGTCAGACCCCGGCCGCGGCAGCCCCGCCCGCTTCCCGGGGATCCTCGCGGATCCCCTCAGGGAAATCCTAGGTCCCCCTCAGGGGTGCGGGCGAACCGGCCCCGTCACGAACCGGCTCCGTCACGAGGTGGCGTTCAGGCGTTCGCGCGGGACACCTCGTGCAGCGCGGCGACCAGCGCCGCCAGCTCCTGGTGCTCGCCGGCGTCGCCCAGGATGCGTTCGAGCGCCTCGTCATGGACGGGCTTCGCCCTCTCATACAGCTCGCGGCCCGCGGCCGTGAGCTCGGTGTAGATCCCCCGGCGGTCGTCCGCACAGAGGATCCGGGTCAGCAGGCCGCGGTCCTCCAGCCGGGTCACGAGGCGCGTGGTGGCACTGGCGCTCAGCGCCGTGGCACGGGCGAGCTGCTGCATGCGCATGTGCCAGCCGTCCTGCCGGCTCAGCGCGTCGAGGACGGTGTATTCGACCACGGAGAGCTTTACCTCGTCACTGAGGGCGCGCTCCAGACCGGCCTCGATCACACCGTGCAGTGCGGCGAGGGTGCGCCATCCCTGGGCGCGCACTTCGACGGCGTCGTCGTCAATGCTCATGGGGACCTCCTGAAGGCTCGGCTTGCATCGCTTGCTTGCGTGTGCAACTATTGCATCTGCAAGTGAAATAACCAGCGCTTGCAACTAAATTCAGTCTAGCAGGAGTGTTCACCACCATGCCTATCGGTCTTCTCGCGCTCTCCGTCGGCGCCTTCGGGATCGGGCTGACCGAGTTCGTCATCATGGGGCTGCTGCCCGAGGTCGCCACCGACTTCGGCGTCTCCGAAGCAACCGCCGGATGGCTGATCTCCGGATACGCCCTCGCCGTCACCGTCGGCGCACTACTTCTCACCGCCGCTACCACCCGGCTTCCCCGCAAGCCCGTGCTGCTCGGGCTCCTCATCCTCTTCATCGTCGGCAACACGCTCTCCGCGATCGCCCCGAGCTACGGGGTCATGCTGACCGGCCGCATCCTCGCGGCGCTCTGCCACGGCGCGTTCTTCGGCATCGGCGCAGTGGTCGCCTCCGGTCTCGTGGCACCCGCCAAGAAGGCCCAGGCCGTGGCCATCATGTTCACCGGTCTGACTGCCGCCAATGTGCTCGGCGTGCCCTTCGGGACGCTGCTGGGCCAGCAGTTCGGCTGGCGCTCGACCTTCTGGGTCATCTCCGCCACCGGCGTCGTCGCCTTCATCGGCATCGCATTCCTGGTGCCGGCGCTGCATCAGGACGGCAAGGCGCCCAGCCTGCGCCACGAGCTCACCGCGTTCCGCAGCGGACAGGTCTGGCTCTCGCTGCTCGTCACGATCCTCGCCTACGGCGGCATGTTCGGCGCTTTCACCTACATGGCCTACACGCTCACCGGGATCTCCGGCTACCCGAGCAGCGCCGTGCCGTGGCTCCTGATGCTTTCCGGCGCTGGCCTGTTCGTCGGCAACTGGATCGGCGGCAAGCTCGCCGATCGTGACATCGACAAGACGCTGATCTTCTTCGTGGCCGGCCTGCTCGTGACCCTGGTGCTCTTCGGGTTCCTCGCCTCGATCCCGTGGGTCGCCGCCGTCGCGCTGTTCGTCATGGGCGGCTTCGGCTTCGGCACGGTCCCCGGACTGCAGTCCCGCATCATGCACTACGCGGGCGGCGCGCCCACCCTGGCGTCCGGCGCGAACATCGGCGCCTTCAACGTGGGCAACGCCCTCGGCGCCTGGGCCGGCGGTCTGGCGATCTCCGCCGGGCTCGGCTACGCCTCCCCCGTCTGGACCGGCGCGCTGATCACCGTCCCGGCGCTGATCATCATGATCGTCGCCGCCCTGAAAGCCCGGCGGGAACAGCCCGCCACCCTCTCCACCGAACCCGAGCAGGCTCCGGCCACCGCCTGAGCCCGCCGAACCATCCAACTCCCAGGAGGACGACACGATGACCACCATCCCCACCATCAGCCTGAACAACGGCATCGAGATGCCGCAGCTCGGCTTCGGCGTGTTCCAGGTCCCGGACGCGGAGACGACGGCGGCCGTCGCCGAAGCGCTCAAGGCCGGTTACCGCAGCATCGACACCGCGGCCATCTACGGCAACGAGCGCGGCGTCGGCCAGGCGATCGCCGACTCCGGCATCGACCGCGGCGAACTGTTCGTCACCAGCAAGGTGTGGAACGCGGACCAGGGCTTCGAGGAGACCCTCGCCGCCTACGACGCGAGCCTGGAGAAGCTGGGCCTGGACTACCTGGACCTCTACCTGATCCACTGGCCGGCCCCCGCGAACGGCCGCTTCATCGACACGTGGAAGGCCCTCGAGAAGCTGTACGCCGACGGTCGCGTCCGGGCGATCGGCGTCTCGAACTTCGAGCCGGATCAGCTGGAGCAGCTGCTCGCCGAGGCCACGGTCGTCCCCGTGGTGAACCAGGTGGAGCTGCACCCGGCCCTGCAGAACCGCGCGGTCCAGGCCTTCGGCGCCGAGCACGGCATCGCCACCGAAGCCTGGAGCCCTCTGGCCCAGGGCGCGGCGCTGCAGGACCTGTCCGTGCTGGCGATCGCTGAAGCCCATGGCCGCACCCCCGCCCAGGTGATCCTGCGCTGGCACCTCCAGCAGGGCCGTATCGTGATCCCGAAGTCCGTCACGCCGTCGCGCATCGCAGAGAACCTGAACGTCTTCGGTTTCGAGTTGAGCGCCGAGGAGCTCAGCGCGATCGACGCCCTGGAGAAGGACGGCCGCACCGGTCCCCACCCGGCGACCTTCAACGGCTGATCCCTGTTTCCGCCCCTGTGCGGGAGACGGCGATGCACCTCGCCGCCTCCCGCACAGGGTTAGGCCCGGGTTCCTAGTCCACCGGAAGCGCTCCGCGAACGGCGTAGCGGTGCAAGGTGACGCCCGCTTCAAAGGAGGCTTGTTCCAGCAGCTCGAGTTCCAGCGGTTCGTCCACCTGGTCGAACAGCGGGCGCCCACGGCCCAGGATCGCCGGGTGCGTGAACAGCATGACCTCGTCCAGAAGGTGCGCGTTCAGTAATTGAGTGGCGAGGGTGGCGCCGCCGACGCCGATGTCGCCGCTCTCCTCCGCCCGCAGCGCTGCCAGCTGGGTGATCGCATCGTCCCCGCCGATGATGCGGGTGTTGTACTCGGCGCTGGTGCGGGTGCGGGAAACGAGCACCTTCGGGACGTCCGTCCAGATCTCGCCGTATTCGCGCATGAAGTCAGGCAAGGAGGTGTCGGTCCGGGCCTTCGGCCAGAACGACTCCATGGTCTCGTAGATGACCCGGCCGGAGACGTCCATGCTGAGGCCCCGGGCCCTCGCGTTGAACTCACGGTGCAGGGACTCGCCGATGCGCATCCAGTCGCCGCCGCCCTCCTCCCCCGGCTCGCCCTCGATCATCAGGTCCAGCGAAACATTCATCCAGTACACGAAACGGGCGGCCATGCCCTCACCTCCGGAAGGTCGGATGGGGTGGCGCCGACGACACGGCACCGGTCTCCGGGGCCCAGGAGGCCGGGTTTCCGCCCGGACGAGGCCACGGACTGTCATCGTAAGACGGCGGGTTCCGGATGACCAGGGCCGGGGGGCGTCGGCGGCATGTGCTTCCTCCCGTCACGCGTCCCTCGTGCGCTCCACTTCGGGGAGCCCTGTCGAGAACCCGTCGATGCTGAAACGGTTATGTTCCTGCTGGTACGCGACCAGACCGTCCTCACCCTTTCGTTCCGCCCAGGAATCCATCAACGGCCGCTGTTCCTGGAATTCGTAGAGTGGCACCCCGAACCCACAGGATGTCTGCACCATCTCGATCTTCAGATCGAACACGTTGCGCGCGCCCCGCAACGGAGGGAACAACGCCACCAGACCATCCCACTCCGGGTCACCCCGATGCACGGCTCTCGCTGAGCCATACAGGCGAAGGATGCTGGGTTTGGCAGTGAAGGCACAGAACATGAGCGTCATCCGTGGCGTATCGCGCAGATGGGCAGCGGTCTCATTGCCGCTGCCGGTGCCGTTGAGCCACACCACGCGGTCCGGACTCAGGACCCTCAGGGAATCCAGCCCTTTGGGCGAGACATTCACCCGCCCGTCCCGTGCCGCCGTCGCGACGAAGAACATCTGCTGTTCGCGAATGAAGTCCGTCAACTGGTCTGTGAGCTGTTCGTACCGTCTCGCCATGACCTCATGGTCGCACGCGGGACATTGTTGGTGCCCCAACAGGGACTCGAACCCTGACTGAGCGGATTTTAAGTCCGCTGCCTCTGCCAATTGGGCTATTGGGGCGCGGATCCATCTTATCCGTGCCACGGCGGTGCGCCGCCGCCGTCGGCACTTGCGTGCTCAGTTGTTGCGGGTTCCGAAGCCGCACACCCGCAACAACTGAGCACGCAAACCAAGGCGACAGGAAAATCCCCGGAAACGACGACGGCGCCGCCCACCTTCTCGGTGAGCGGCGCCGTCGAGCGCTGGCAAGCGGCAGCCGGGCCTCCTCACGGAGGCCGAGGACTTACTTGGCGGCCGGTTCAGCCGGCTTCGGGGCCGGACGAGCGGCGGCCTCGAACGCGCCACGCGGGTTGTCCAGGTCCACGAGCTGAGTGGCGTCACGGCCCGCGAACAGGCTCAGGAACCAGCCACCGACCACGCGGAACTTGCGCTCGAACGTCGGCATCGCCATGCCGTGGTAACCACGGTGGGCGAGCCAGGCCGGCCAGCCCTTGAGGCCGATGCGGCCGAGCAGGTTGATGTTCGCGACACCCTTCCAGGAGCCGAAACCGGCCACGGCGCCGAGGTTCTTGTGCTTGTAGTCGTGCATCGGCTTGTCCCAGCGGGAGGCCCACAGGTTCTTGGCGAGGACCTTGGCCTGGCGCAGCGCGTGCTGAGCGTTCGGCACGCAGGTGCCGTCCGGCAGGCCCTTGCCCGTGAGGTCCGGGACGGCGGCGACGTCACCTGCGGCCCAGGCGTTCTCGATGATGCCTTCGTCACCGGCGATGCGGAGATCCGGCAGCACGCGGACGCGGCCGCGGGGCTCGAGCGGGAAGTCGGTGGAACGGACCATCGGGTTGGCCTGCACACCGGCGGCCCAGATGAGGGTGTCCGCGGCGAACTCGCCGGCCGGGGACTTGTCCGCCATGTTGATGAGCTTGAGCTTGTCCTCGGCGTCGGCCAGGGACGTGTTCAGCAGCACCTCGATGCCGCGGCTGCGCAGGTGCTCGACGACCCACTCGGCCTGCTCGGCCGTGACCTCGGGCATGATGCGGCCCATGGCCTCGACCAGCACGAAGCGGATCTCGCTCTGGTCGACGCGGGGGTTGTCGCGGACGGCCTGACGGGCCATGTCCTCGAGCTCGGTGATCGCCTCGATGCCGGCGAAGCCGCCACCCACGACCACGAAGGTCAGAGCGGCCTTGCGCTTCTCGGGATCGGTCATGGTGGAGGCCAGCTCGATCTTGTTGAGGACCTGGTTGCGCAGGGCCACGGCCTCTTCGATGGTCTTCAGGCCGATGCCCTTGTCCGCCAGACCCGGGATCGGGAAGGTGCGGGTGATGGCGCCGGCGGCCAGCACGACGTCGAAGTACGGGATCTCGAACGGAGCGCCACCGTCCGCGGGGGCCACGACGGCCTTGCGGTTGGCGTGGTCGATCGCGGTGACGCGGCCCTGGATGAGCTCGGTCTCCTTGAGGTGCTGACGGTGGGAGACCACCGCGTGGCGCGCCTCGATGTTGCCGCCGGCCACCTCGGGCAGGAACGGCTGGTAGGTCATGTAGGGAAGCGGATCGACGACGGTGACGATGCCACCGGCCTTCGCGATCTTCTTCTGAAGCTTGAGCGCTACGTACAGTCCGACGTAGCCGCCGCCGACGACGAGAACGCGCGGGCGGTCCTGCAATTGGGGAGCAAGGGGCTGCTGAGTGATTGCCATACCCTCAGGATAGCGCAGTTTGTGAAAACATTCACATAGTGCGAACGGGACCGATCAGCTCCCGGCGGGCGGCCCTCCGGAGGTCTTTTCGGACACGTCCTCATGGGTGGCGGCAGGGGCGCCGCCGGCCTCGCCTCCAGGCGCCGCCGTGGTGTCGCCACCCTCCCCCGGAGCCCCGGGAGCTGCCTCGCCGTTCTCCCTTCGGCCCACTGCGCGGACGTGCAGCACCGCGGCCACCAGCATGGCCAGCAGGACCACCGAGAATCCCAGGACGAGCGTGGCGGGCAGCGCCGAATCGAGCCCGTCCGCGCTCTGCGCGACCGGCGGGGCCGCGTCGCTCGCGGTCGGCTGAGGCATGAGATTGCCGGCCCCCGCCGGAGGCTTCCGGGTCGGCTCCCCGCCGCGCCGGTGCACCCGGATCCACTCCGAGATGCTGCCCAGCGGATTGCTCTGCGCCTCCGGCACCTCGGCCGTGAGCGCCTTCTCCGCGTCCAGGACGCCGAAGCCGTAGAGCGGATCGCGGCCGGGCTCCCCCACGTCCTTCGCGGTGGTGACGATCCGGTTGATGACCTGCTTGGCGCTCATGTCCGGGTACTTCGACCGGATGAGTGCGGCCACGCCCGCCACGATGGGCGCGGCGCCGGACGTCCCGCTCCAGGTGGCGTACCCGCCGCCCGGCAGAGCGCCCTCCAGTTCCTCCGCGGGCGCCGCCACGGCGATGCTGATGCCCTGCGAGGACGAATCCTGGCTGGCGATGTTCTTCCGGTCGAGACCGGCCACCGTCACGACGCCGGGGATGGTCGCGGGAGCGCCCACCTGGAGGTTGCCGCTCCCCCGGTTCCCGGCGGCCGCCACGACCACCACGTCCTTCTGCTCCGCGTAGAGGAACGCGGCGTCCCAGCTCTGAGGCCAGTCCGGGGAGGAGCTGCCCAGCGAGATGTTGATGACCTTCGCACCGTGGTCCACGGCCCAGCGCACAGCCTCGGGGATCTGATCCTCGTCCGACTTGCCCGCCGGGTTGGGCGAGCCGAGCCACGTGGAAACGGAGAGAAGCTGCGCTTCGGGGGCCACGCCCACCATGCCGTCCGGACCGGCGCCCATGTTCTGCACGGTGGGCGCCGCGGGCTTGGAAGCGGACGGCGACGGCGAAGGCTTCGGCCGGGTGCCGTGCCCGCGGCCGGCCAGGAGGCTCGCCACGAGCGTGCCGTGCTCCGGCTTGGCGCCGATGCTCTTGGTGCCCCCGGCGTTCCCGGCGCCCGAGACGTCCGTCCCCTCGACCACGGAACCCTTGAGATCCGGGTGCGCCGTGTCGATGCCGGAGTCGATGATCGCGACCTTGACCCCGGCCCCGCGGCTCTCCTTCCAGGCCTTGGTGACGCCATAACCGTCCAGCCAGTACTCACCCGACCGGATGCTGTCCGCCTGGGCGGGGGCCGCCAGGGAGAGTGATGCCGCGATGGTCAGCACCAGCGCCGTCGACAGGACCCGGACACACCAGCCCCGTCCTCGTGCGCGGTGCGCGTCTTGTGCCCTCATGTGCTCCCGTCGTTCCGTCTCGGGGTCCGGCCAGTCACTCCCGCAACCGGCCGTCCCGGGCGAAGCCCCTCAGGCGATGCTGAGGGCGATTCCGTCCAGAATATCGTGTTCGCTGGTCACGGCCTCCTGAAGACGCCCCTCGCTGAGGTCCTCGAGCCGGCCGAGCACCGTCCGCCACACCAGGGCTCCGGCGCCGATCACGTCGACCCGGCCGGGGTGCATGAACCCGAGCGCGGCGCGCTCGTCACGGGTCATCGCCAGCAGGCTGTCGCACGCGCGGCGCAGCTCGGCGAAGCTCAGGTGCACGCCGTGGATCCGGCCGGAGTCGTACTGCTCCAGGCCCAGCGCGTGCGCGGTGATGGTGGTGATGGAACCCGCCACGCCGACGACGGCGCTCGCGCGGCCGAGCGGGACGGTCTCGAGCACGAGGTCGAGGGCCGCGTTCACATCGGCTTCCGCGGAGGCGGTCTCCTCGGCGGTGGGCGGGTCGCTGCGGAGGTGGCGCTCGGTGAGCCGCACACAGCCGACGTCCACGCTGCGGGCCGCCCGCACGCCGTCGTCGTCGCCCAGAACGAATTCGGTGCTGCCACCGCCCAGGTCCACCACCAGGGTCAGTTCCTCACCGCGCGGCGGCAGGACGCTCGCGGCGCCCGCGAAGGACAGCGACGCCTCCTCGTCACCGCTGATGACCTCAAGCTCGACGCCGAGGCGCTCCCGGATGCCGTCCACGAACACCTGGCGGTTCCGGGCGTCGCGGCTCGCGGAGGTGGCGACGAAGCGGATGTCGGCCGGGGTGAGGGCGACGGTCCCGTCCTCGGCCGAGTCACCGACGGGGGCTGGGTTCTCAGCGATCAGGCGGGCGTACTCCTCGGCCGCGGCGAAGGTGCGCTCCAGCGCCTCCGGGGCGAACTCGCCGGTCTTGTCCACGTCCTGACCCAGGCGCACGACGCGCATCTCCCGGACCACGTCCTCCAGACGGCCCTTGGCGTCGCGGTCGGCCACCAGGAGGCGGATGGAGTTGGTGCCGCAGTCGATCGCGGCGACACGGCGCGTGGTGGAACGGCGGGGCGCGGGACGGCCGACCAGATCGGGGCGTCCCTGCGGGCCGTGACGGCTGAGGTCCTCGGCGGGAGCCTGCCCGCTCGTGTCCCAGGCGCCGTCGCAGGAGCAGCGGTCCGCGGTCCACCACTCGGCGATGCCCTCGAGGGCCTCGTCACCCAGGACGTTGACGCCCGGGCCCGCGGCGAGCGAGTGGCCCACCAGGACATGGAGGCACTTCACCCGTTCGGGCATGCCGCCGGCGGAGATCCCATCGATCTCCGGGACCTCCCCGACGCCGCTGATGCGGCCGATCTCGCGACGCGCCGCCAGGTAGGCCTCGTGCGCGGCGCGGTGGGAGGCGGCCAGCTCGGGATCCTGCGCGAGACGTTCGTTCATCTCGTTCATCCGGCCCGTCGCTTCGAGGCGGGAGACGGCCGAGGTGATGACGGGATGCGTCAGGTAGAAGGTGGTGGGGAACGGCGTGCCGTTGCCCAGCCGCGGGGCGGTGGCCGCCACGAGCGGATTCCCGCACACGCATCGCGCGGAGATCTCCACGACGTCGCGGACGGGACGGCCCAGCTGACGGCTCAGCGTGTCCAGGTCCTGTTCGGTGACCGTGCGGTCCTCGCCACCGGTGGGCTGGTGCGCCGTTGCGCTCATGTTCGAAATCCTCACTGCGACTGTTCAGAGGCGACTGGTCAGACCTGTGGCACGGGGCCCAGGGACGTCGTGTTACTTGGTGGCTTCCCGGACCGAGTCCAGGAACTTCTGGGTCCAGGGGGTGTCCCCCGGCACGGGAGCGGTGGTGCCCTCCGGAGCGCTCACTCCGGCGGTGCCGCCTTCCTTCCCGAAGACCCAGTACCCGATCTCACCGGGCATCACCATGTTAATGCGGTCACGGGCCTGCTGCTGGACGTAGGCGGGATCATGCCAGCGGACGATCTGCTTCTGCAGTTCGTCCTGGTCCGCCTGCTTGTTCCGGATGTCCTCCTGCAGCTGGGCGATCTGCTGGCGCTGATCCCACCAGTTCTTGACCGTGGGCGCCAGGAGGACGGTGATCGCGAGCATGACCAGGCCGAGGGCCAGCAGACGGCCGGAGAACGCCCGCGCGGGAACCGGCGTGGGTTCCGCGGCGGCTTTCCCCGCGCCCCGAGCTGCGGACGACGACGCCGGTCCGGCCGCCTTGGCGGACTTCGCCCCGGTCGCTGCCCCGGACTGCTTCGGCTTGGCCGAGCCGGACGCGCCACCGCTCGCCGGCCTCGCCGCCGTGGACGCCGCCCCCGAGCCGCTCTTCTCCCGGGCCTTCGCCGTGAAATCCGCGACCGTGCGTTCGGCTTCCAACCGCTGGCCTGTGCCCTGCTGTCCTGTGCTGCCCTGCTGTCCTGCCGGGCGGGCTCCGTGCGAACGGGACTCCTCGGAGGCTGACGTGCCTGACCGGGGCGCCGGCTTGCGCGTCGCGGAGGAACCGCCGTCGAGCAGTGTCGCGCGCGGAACCTTGGGGCGGCGGGTGGCCACGGTGATCACCTCGGAAGTTCGGTCGGGGGTGGTGCCGGCAGGTCGGTCATCTGCCGGGAGTTAAACGCCGGAACGGCGGTCATGGTTCCTCAACCATAACCGCCGTTCCGCACAGCGTCCGGGCTTTAGCCCTTGAAACGCGGGAAGGCGGCGCGGCCGGCGTAGACGGCGGCGTCGGCGAGCTCCTCCTCGATGCGCAGGAGCTGGTTGTACTTGGCGACGCGCTCGGAGCGGGCCGGGGCGCCGGTCTTGATCTGGCCGGCGTTGGTGGCGACGGCGATGTCCGCGATCGTGGTGTCCTCGGTC
The DNA here is from genome assembly GCF_029690065.1 of Arthrobacter sp. Y-9. Lineage (NCBI taxonomy): Bacteria > Bacillati > Actinomycetota > Actinomycetes > Micrococcales > Micrococcaceae > Arthrobacter > Arthrobacter sp. Y-9. Next base: position 905,978 of record NZ_CP121463.1, on the reverse strand, counting down.
TCGCCGGAGCGGTGGGAGGTGATCGTGGTGTAGCCGGAGCGCTGGGCCAGGGAGACGGCGTCCAGGGTCTCGGTCAGGGAACCGATCTGGTTGACCTTGACGAGCAGGGAGTTGGCAGTGCCCTTCTCGATGCCCTCGCGGAGGCGCTCCGGGTTGGTGACGAACAGGTCGTCGCCCACCAGCTGAACCTTGTCACCGAGGGTGTCGGTGAGGTGCTTCCAGCCGTCCCAGTCGTTCTCGTCCAGCGGGTCCTCGATGGAGACCAGCGGGTAGGCGTCGACGAGCTCCGCGTAGTAGGCGCTCATCTCCTCGCCGGAGAGCTGCTTGCCCTCGAACTGGTAGGCGCCGTCCTTGTAGAACTCGGAAGAGGCGACGTCCAGGGCCAGGGCGATGTCCTTGCCCGGGGTGTAGCCGGCCTTGACGATGGCTTCCTGGATCAGGTCCAGTGCCGCACGGTTGCTCGGCAGGTTCGGGGCGAAGCCGCCCTCGTCGCCGAGGCCGGTGGACAGGCCCTTCTCCTTCAGCACGGACTTGAGGTGGTGGTAGACCTCGACACCCCAGCGGAGGCCCTCGGAGAAGGTCTCGGCGCCGAGCGGGACGATCATGAATTCCTGGATGTCCACATCGGAGTCGGCGTGGGAGCCACCGTTGAGGATGTTCATGAGCGGCACGGGCAGCACGTGGGCGTTCGGGCCGCCCAGGTACTTGTACAGCGGGAGGTCGGCGGACGCGGCGGCGGCGTTGGCGACGGCCAGGGAGACACCCAGGATCGCGTTGGCGCCGAGCTTGCCCTTGTTCGGGGTGCCGTCCAGTTCGATCATGGCGGCGTCGATGCTGCGCTGGTCCGTGGCGTCGAAGCCTTCCAGCGCCGGGCCGATCTGCTCGATCGCGGCGTCAACGGCCAGCTGGACGCCCTTGCCGAGGTAGCGTCCCTTGTCGCCGTCACGCAGTTCCACGGCTTCGTGCTCGCCGGTGGAGGCGCCGGAGGGAACCGCGGCGCGGCCCAGGGAGCCATCGCTCAGGAGGACTTCAACTTCAACGGTCGGATTGCCACGGGAATCGAGGATCTCGCGGGCGTGGATGGCATCAATGAGCGCCATGGAAAAGCTCCTGTTCTTCAGCTGACGTATCACCGTGTGACACATCGCTCACTCAGTCGTGGATGGGCCGTGCGGTGCAGGACGGCCTCGTCCCGCCACAAGCCTAGCGCAGGGCCTCCGCGCATTCCTCCCGGGGCGGGACTTTTGACGCCGCCATCCCGCGGTGTGAAGAAACACCGTCAAGAAACACCCTCGCGGGGCTCTCGACGGCGCAGCGCGGCACGCAGCGACCGTTCGGCGTCGAGCCCCCGTTCCTGAGCGTCCGCGACCAGCGCGAGGAGCACCTCGCCCAGGCTCTCCTCGTCCTCGCACTGCACCGGCGACGCCGACGGCGGGGGCAGCAGCGCGCCGCCGTCGCGCCGGGCGCGGGACAGCAGCTTGGCCGCTCGCGCCAAAGCGGGGAGTGACGCGGGGACCCCTTCGAAAACGGACTCACGCTGGGGCTTCTCCGCCCGTTTCACGGCGTCCCAGCGGGCTTCGATCTCCTCGACCGTGGCCGGAAAGCTCTCCCGGAGGCTGCCGTCCGGGTGGAAGACGTGGGGATTGCGCCGCACCAGTTTGAGACGGAGGCCCTCGGCGACATCCGCGAAGGCGAAGCGGCCGTCCTCCTCGGCGATCCTCGCGTGCAGCACCACCTGAAGGAGCACGTCGCCGAGCTCCTGGGCCAGTTCTGCGGGGTCCGCCGTGCCGTCCTCGACGGTCTCGACCACCTCGTGCGCCTCCTCGATCAGGTACTCGAGGAGACTTTCATGGGTGAGGGCACGGGTCCAGGGACAGTGGGTGCGGAGGGCCGCGATGCAGTCCAGGAGCCTCTCGGTCCTCTCCCCCGCGCCCACTGTCGTCTCCATGGTTCCCGCCGGTCCTCAGGCGAGGTTGGCGTAGGCCTCGTTGATGTACTCCACCAGGGCTTCCTTCTCTTCCAGCGGAAGGAAGGCGGCCTCGGCGGCGTTGAGGGTCAGCTCGAGCAGATCGTCCAGGTCGTAGTCGAACGTCTCGACCAGGAGGTTGAACTCGTCCGTCAGCGTGACGCCGCTCATGAGGCGGTTGTCCGTGTTGATCGTGACGTTGAAGCCCGTCTGGTACAGCATGTCGATCGGGTGTGCGGAGATGTCTTCGCCGAACGACGCGATCGCGCCGGTCTGCAGATTGGACGACGGGCAGACCTCGAGCGCGATGCCGCGATCGCGGACCCAGGCGGCGAGGGTGCCGAAGGACACCATGCCGATCTGCTCGCCGTCCTCGTCGGCCTCGAAGTCGACCGTGACGTCTTCCGCGATCCGGACGCCGTGGCCCAGGCGCAGCGCACGGCCGTCGACCAGGGCGGACTGGATGCTGGCCAGGCCGTCGGCCTCACCGGCGTGGACGGTGGCCGGGAAGTTGTTCTCGGCGAGGTAGGTGAAGGCGTCACGGAAGCGCGAGGCCGGGAAGCCCAGCTCGGCGCCGGCGATGTCGAAGCCGACGGCGCCCTTGTCGCGGTGGCGGACGGCGAGCTCGGCGATCTCCTGGCCACGGTCGGCGTGACGCATGGCGGTGATCAGCTGGCCCACCTGGATCTCACGGCCGGACTCCTCGACGGCGGCCATGCCGGCTTCGAGGCCTTCCTGCACGGCCTCGACGACCTCGTCCAGGGTGAGGCCCTTCTGCAGGTGCTGCTCCGGAGCCCAGCGCACCTCGCCGTAGACGACGCCGTCGTCGGCCAGGTCCTCGACGAACTCCTTCGCCACGCGGATCAGGCCTTCACGGGTCTGCATCACGGCGATGGTGTGGTCGAAGGTCTCGAGGTAACGGACCAGCGAGCCGGAATCCGCGGAGTCGCGGAACCACTGGCCGAGTGCGACCGGGTCGGTCGAAGGAAGGTCGTGCCCGACGGCGGCGGCGAGCTCGATGATGGTCGCGGGACGCAGCCCTCCGTCCAGGTGATCGTGGAGGGAGACCTTGGGCAGGTCCCTCAGGTCGAAGTCGGGGGCGGTTGCGGAATCATTGAGCGCTTCAGTCACGGTGCTAAGCGTAGTCGGGGAGGGGTCCCCATGCGAGGGCCCGTGCTGGGCCCCTGGCGCCGAGGGACCCGCTGTGAGCGAAGCGAACAGTGGGAGGCGCTAGGGAGGTACGAGCGTGGGGAGCCGACTACGCGGTAGTCGGCTGGGCCCACGGGGGCGAGGGCCCCGCCTTCCCCTCACCACTCCCCCTTGTTAGCGTGAAGGCATGGCCGACCTCGACCCACGGCTCGTCGAGCTGTACGACCTCGACAATCCGGATGGCCCGGACCACGACTACTACCGTTCCCTCGTGGACCATGCCGGCGCCCGTGCGGTGCTGGACCTCGGCTGCGGCACCGGGATCCTCACGGTCACCTTCACCGCGCCCGGCCGGCGGGTGGTCGGCGTCGACCCCTCTCCCGCGATGCTGCACTTCGCGAAAAGGCGGCGCGGCGCCGAACAGGTCGACTGGATCCTCGGGGACAGCCGCTCCATCCCGCCCGGCGCGCACGACGTCGCCGTCCTGAGCGGGAACGTCGCCCAGCACATCCCGGACGGCGCGTGGGAGCGCACCCTGGCGGATCTCCACGCCTCGCTCCGGCCCGGCGGGCTGCTCGTCTTCGAGAGCCGCAACCCCTCCGACCGCGCCTGGGAAGCCTGGGCCTCGGCCGCCCCGACGGAGCGGGACACTCCCCACGGCAGACTCCAGGAGTCGTTCGAACTCCTCCACACGGACCTCGCCGAAGCGGGCGACGGCGCCGTCACCCTCCGATCCCGGAACCTCCTGGACGGTGAAGACCTGTCCCACGACTTCACCCTCACCTTCCGGTCCGAGGCCACGCTCGTCGAGCAGCTGGACCGCTCGGGTTTCGACGTCCGGGCCGTCTGGGGCGATTGGGACCGCACTCCCGTCCGCGAGGACTCCCGTCTCCTCGTGATCGAGGCGATCCGCCGCTGAATGGCCGTGTGCCTGCCTCTCGGCTAGGCTCCGGTCATGGGGAACGACGACGGCGCGCCGCGCCCAGGGGGCGATCTCGCGGAGGACTTCGCCCGGGCCATGCTGGGCTCGCCGCGCGGGCTCCGCCTCACCTTCACGTGCTTTCAGAACCACTTGGTGAAGCTCATGGACGGCGACTTCGATGGCCCGGTCGGGCAAGACCACGCGGCGTTTTTCAACGCCTGTCACGACGAGCACGTCGCCACCGAGCTGTCCCGCCGCGCACCAGGCGAGCGGGGCTGGCAGGGACTGCCGCGGCGTTTCGGGCGGGGCGTGCGTGAACCGGCCGAGCCCCAGATGCCGGACCCGCTCCCCTACGAACAGCTCGCACAGCGCATCCGCTGCTACGACCCCTCGCCCGTGACCGGGCCGGAACTCCTCGAAGCCCTGGAGGTCACCGTCGCCGAGGCCTCCTACTGGGGCGACGTCCACGGCGAGGAGATCCTGGCCGCGCAGGAGCCGATCCGCCGGGCGCTGTTCCCCTTCGCCCGAGAGGCCGCCCGCGCCATCCTCGCCTTCGGACTCGACGCGAGTCCCGTGGCGGTCACCTCCTGGGTCGTGGAATTCGACAACAGCGCCGCGGGCCTCCCGTTCGGCGCCCCTCCCGCGCAAGACGACGCCGCCCAGGTGCTCGACCAGTGGTGGGACCGGACCACGGCCTGGGAAAGCAGGATGATCCTCGAGCTTCCGGCGGACCCCTCGACACGTCATTCGGGCGAATGGTGGTCCACCCCGCCGTCGGGGCTCGTCCAGTCCTGCCCCGCCTGGCCCGCCGCCATGATCGATCCACACCACGGCGCCCACCCCGGCGAACCGGTCGGACTGAGGCTCGTGGAGGATCCGCACGGCTGGGAACGCGCCGTGGCGTACCGCCTCGAGATCCCCCGCCCGCCGGAGCCCCTGCGGCTCTTCGTCATCGACAGCCCACGGGACTGGGCCTGGCTGTGCGCCCGCTTCCCGTTCGACGTGAGCGCCACCAAGCGGCACGACTGGCACCGGATCACGGGCGAGATCGAGCCGTGGCTCATCCCCGACTTCGACGCCATGGCGGCGGAGTTCGACGCCGTCCACCTCACCCTGCGCGGATACCTCAGCTCCGCGGGCGTCGCCATCCCGGTGCCTCGTCTGGTGGACCCCGGCGAGGGGCCGGAGGTGCTGGAGCAGGATCTTCCCGCCCGTCCGCCCGCGGGTCACTCGGTCATCGCGGGATGGGCCCCGCTGAGCACGTACTGGCTCGTGGACGCCCGCGTGGATCCGGACTCCGGGACCGCCTGGGCGAGTGACGGGCAGCACGCGTGGTGGCCGGCGTCGTCGTCGGCACCCTGACGCACGACACGACGCAGGAGCCGCCACCAGAGCCCGGAAACACCGAGGCCCCCGCCGAAGCGGGGGCCTCAGTCCGTCACGTGACGGAGATCAGGGGGCCGGCGGATTTTCGGCCGGCTTGGACACGGTCGGCTCGGCAGCGCCGTCCGCACCGGTTCCGATCGCGCGTTCCTTCTTCAGGCTCACGGGGCGCTCCGGGACGTCGTTCCGGCCGAGACGCTTATGCCACCAGCGCAGGACATGGTCGATCACGTATCCCAGGACGATCGCGAAGGCCACGGCGATGCCGGCGCTGGCGAGCGGGTTGTGATGGAGCCACGGGATGGAGCTCGCCACCAGACCGATGATCAGTGAGTACGCCACCCAGGTGACGCAGGCGAAGGCATCGAGGAAGAAGAAGCGACGGTGCGGGAAGCCCGTGGTGCCGGCCACGTAGTTGACGGCCACGCGGCCCCAGGGGATGTACCGTGCCGTGAAGATCAGGACCGCGCCGCGCTTCTGCAGCTCGTAGTCAGCCCATTCGAAGACCTTCCGGACCTTCGGCCGCCGCATCCAGCGCCAGCGGTCCAGTCCGATCTTGCGGCCCAGCATGTACGCCATGTTGTCACCGGCCATGGCGCCGACGAGCGCCGTCAGGCCGAGGATCCAGAGGTTCGGTTCCCCGGCATGCCGGGAGTAGGCGGCCAGGGCCACGATGAGGGTCTCACTGGGGACGACCATCGCGAAGCCGTCCACGAAGAAGAACACCAGGAGGACGGGATAGATCCACCACTGGCCAGCGGCATGGAGGATCGCCTGATCAATGAATTCCACGCGGGCCGTGTCTCCTGTTTGATTTTCGAAACAATGGGGAAAGTGTCCCACGGTGGCCGTGCCGTTCGCTACACGGCCACCGTGAAAGTCACACATTAAACAGTAGGCCCGGGCCCCGCCCCGCGGCGTCAGCCCCTCGGCCGAAATGCGACAGCCCCGCTCTCATACCCAGGACGGACACGATCCGTTCCCCAGGAGGAGAGCGAGGCTGTGCTGCGCCGTCAGACGCAGGCTGCGCACGAGGGTCAGTCGGCCGCGATGCGGTCCAGGACCAGCCGGTTGCCGGCCCGCGAACCCTCCGGAGCGATCAGGGTGGCGCCTTCCAGCGCCTCCTTGGCCCGCTCGAAGCGCTCCGGGGTGTCCGTCAGGAGCGTCATGAGCGGCTCCCCCGCCCGGACCACCGCGCCGGGCTTGGCGTGCAGACGCACCCCGGCCCCGGCCTGGACCACGTCCTCCTTGCGGGCGCGTCCTGCACCGAGACGCCAGGCGGCCACGCCGACCTTCAGGGCGTCCAGTTCCACGAGCACACCGTCGGCCGGAGCCAGGATGGTCTCGCTCTCCTTCGCCACCGGGAGCGGCGCGTCCGGGTCGCCGCCCTGCGCGGAGATCATCCGGCGCCACACGTCCATCGCGCGGCCGTCACGCAGCGCTGACGCGGGATCGGCGTCGCGCACTCCTGCGGCCTGCAGCATCTCCTCGGCGAGGCGGACCGTCAGCTCGACGACGTCCTCGGGGCCGCCACCGGCCAGCACCTCCACAGACTCCTCGACCTCGATGGCGTTGCCCGCGGTGAGGCCGAGCGGCGTGGACATGTCGGTCAGAAGCGCCACGGTGTTCACCCCGGCGTCGTGGCCGAGGGCGACCATGGTGCGCGCGAGCTCACGGGCCTGCTCCTCGTCCTTCATGAAGGCGCCGCTGCCCACCTTGACGTCCAGCACCAGCGAACCGGTGCCCTCGGCGATCTTCTTGCTCATGATCGAGGACGCGATGAGCGGGATGGCCTCCACGGTTCCCGTGACGTCGCGAAGCGCGTAGAGCTTCTTGTCCGCCGGGGCGAGGCCCGAACCGGCCGCGCAGATCACGGCGCCGACGTCCTGGAGCTGGGCGAGCATCTCCTCATTGCTGAGGTCCGCGCGCCAGCCCGGGATGGCCTCCAGTTTGTCCAGGGTGCCGCCCGTGTGGCCGAGGCCGCGGCCGGACAGCTGCGGCACGGCCACACCGTACACCGCCACGAGCGGCGCCAGTGGCAGCGTGATCTTGTCACCCACACCACCGGTCGAGTGCTTGTCCGTGGTGGGCATGGACCCCTGGGCATTGACCGGGCCGCCCGCGCGCGGGCGGAGCGAGGAGAAGTCCATCCGCTCGCCGGAAGCGATCATCGCCGCCGTCCAGCGTGCGATCTCCTCGCGGCTCATCCCGTTGAGCAGGATGGCCATGTTGAGAGCGGCCATCTGCTCCTCGGCGACCACACCGCGGGTGTACGCGTCGATGATCCAGTCGATCTGGCCGGGGCTCAGCACCCCGCGGTCACGCTTGGTGCGGATCACGTCCACCGCATCGAATGCCTCAGTCATGGGTCCCCTCCTGGTGGTCCTGACCCTCCGGCGCTGCCGGACGGTCCTCCTCGAGATGCTGCGGACCGAACGCGTCCGGCAGCACCTCATCCATGGTCTTGATCCCGTGACTCGTCATGAGCACCATGTCCGGGGCCCGGAATTCGTAGAGCAGCTGTCGGCAGCGGCCGCAGGGCATCAGCACGGATCCGGTGCCGTCGACGCAGTAGAACGCGCGGATCAGACCGCCGCCGCCCATGCGGATCTGCCCCAGCAGGGTGCACTCCGCACACAGCGTGAGCCCGTAGCTCGCGTTCTCCACATTGCAGCCCGAGACCACCCGGCCGTCGTCCAGGAGGGCCGCCGCACCCACGGGATACCGCGAGTACGGCGCGTACGCCTTCTCCATGGCGACGACGGCGGCCTGCCGCAGTGCGTCCCAGTCGAGCTCCGCGGTGGCCGCGCCCGCCGTCGTGTCCCCCATGGCTATTCCTTCACGTAGGGGACGCCGCTGGCCGCAGGCGGCCGCGAGCGGCCCACCAGACCGGCGACCGCCAGGATCGTGACCAGGTACGGCAGCATGGCCATGAACTGGCTCGGCACCGGGGTGCCGATGATCGTGACGAGCGACTGCAGATTGTCCGCGAAGCCGAAGAGCAGCGCGGCCAGGAAGGCGCCGATCGGGTTCCAGCGGCCGAAGATGAGAGCTGCCAGGGCGATGAAGCCACGGCCGCCCGAGATCTCCTTGGTGAAGGAGTCCACGGCCACCAGGGTGAAGTAGGAACCGCCGATGCCGGCGATCGCGCCACCCAGGGTGACGTTCCAGAACCGCGTGGCGTTGACGTTGATGCCCAGCGTGTCGGCGGCCTGCGGGTGCTCGCCCACGGCACGGACCCGCAGACCCCACTTGGTCTTGAACAGACCGACCCACACGACGAACACGGCCACGTACATGAGGTAGCCGATGATCGACTGCTTGAAGAGGATCGGGCCGATCAGCGGGATGCTGGACAGCACCGGGATCTCGATCACGGGCAGGTGAGCCGGTGAGTTCAGCTTCTCCGGGTCGCTCTGCATGAGGGTCGAGAAGAAGAAGCCCGTCAGACCGGACACCAGCACGTTCAGGACCACGCCCACGATGATCTGGTTGACCAGGTAACGGATGCTGAAGACGGCCAGGACCATCGAGACGAGAGCGCCCGCCACCGCGGCGGCCAGCAGGCCCGCGAAGGCGTTGTGCGTCACGCTGCCCACGAGGGCCGCGGTGAACGCGCCACCCAGGAGCTGGCCTTCGATGGCGATGTTCACGACGCCGACGCGTTCGCAGAGCACGCCGGAGAGGGAACCGAACACGAGCGGCACGGCGAGGGTCACCGAACCCGCCAGCAGACCGGCCAGGGAGATCTCGTGCAGGCGTGCGCCACCGACGACGGCGGTCAGGAACGCGATGACGAACGCCGCCGCGAAGACGGCCACGGCCCAGATCGGCACCGTGCGGCCACGGTTCCGCAGCAGGACGGACCAGGCGGCGATGGCGAGCATGATGAGACCCAGGATGAGGCCGGTGGCCTTCGCCGGGAGCGTCACCACGGGGAGCTGGAAGAAATCACCGTCCTGGGAGATCTCGAACCCCGCGGTCGAGTCCGGGCCCAGGATCCCGCAGAACAGGAAGGTGGCGACGGCCACCACGCCGAGCATGACGGGGATCTTCCAGCCGACGGGCTTCAGGCCGGCCTCCACCGGGGCGGGACTTGCGACTGCTGTGCTCATACGGCACCTCCGGTGAGCGGGACGGCCTTGGTGGCCTTCTTCTTACGGTTCATCCCGAAGACCGCCTTGACCAGCGGCGGGGCCGCGATGAACAACACGATGAGGGACTGGACGATCAGGACGATGTCGATGGGGGTTCCGGTCTGGATCTGCATCTGGACCGCACCGGCGCGGAACGCTCCGAAGAGCAGGCCGGCGGCGAAGGTGCCCCACGGGGTGGAGCGGCCGAGCAGGGCGACCGTGATGGCGTCGAAGCCGTAGCTCGCGGCCACACCGTCGGTCAGGACCTTCTCGGTGCCCGCGACCTGCGCGACGCCGCCCAGGCCGGACAGCGCGCCGGCGAAGGCCATCACGAGGACGGTGGCACGGGATACGTTGACGCCCGCGGTCTGCGCGGCCTTCGGGTTGGCGCCGACGGCACGGAACTCGAAGCCCCAGGTGGAGCGGTTCAGGAGCCACCAGACGAACACGGTGGCCGCGATCGCCAGCAGGAAGCCGGCGTGCAGACGGTACTGGTCTCCGGCGATCAGCGGGTAGACCGCGTTCGGGTCGAGGGTGGGCGAGATCGGGTTGGTCTCCCCCGGGCGCTGGAACTCCGGAGTGGTCAGCAGGTACCGCAGGAAGTACAGGGCCACGTAGTTGAACATGATGGTCAGGATGACCTCATGGGCGCCGGTGCGAGCCTTCAGGTAGCCCACGAGGCCACCCCAGACCGCGCCGCCCAGGACACCGGCGATGATCACCAGCAGCAGGTGCAGGAACGGGGGCAGGTGCCAGGTGAAGCCCAGGTACGCGGCGAGCGTGCCGGAGACGATGATCTGGCCCTGGGCGCCGATGTTGAACAGGCCCGCACGGAATGCGAGGGCCACGCCCAGCGCCGCCGTGATGAGCGGCGTCGCGATGGTCAGGGTCTCCATGAAGGGCCCGAAGTGACCCAGAGGACCCGTCGCCTCCGGGGAGTACACGGCTCCCTGGAACAGCGCGACGTACGAATTGGTGGCCGCCTTCCAGAGAGCGCTCAGGAAGTCGGTGGGACGGGCGAACAGGTACCCCGCCGTGGTGGCGACGTCCTTGTCCGTGGCCGCGATGAGCAGGCCGCCCAGCACCAGGGCCAGGAACACGGCCAGGAAGGAGACCATCGCGTTGCCCGTGAAGATCTTCTTCACGATCTCCTGACCGTCCAGCCGAGGCTGTTCTTGCTTACTCACCGGCTTCTCCTGCCTGATCCGTCTGAATGTCCGTGGCCTGATGGCGTCCGGGGTGCTGCTGCGTGGCGGTGTTGTGGACCGCGTCCTCCGGCGAGAGGCCCGCCATCATGAGGCCGAGCACGTCGCGGGGGGTGTCCGCGGGGACGATGCCCACCACCTTGCCCTTGTAGAGGACGGCGATGCGGTCCGCCAGTTCCACCACCTCGTCGAGTTCGGTGGACACGATCATCACCGGGATGCCCTTGTCCCTCTCCGACACGATCCGGCGGTGCAGGAACTCGATGGACCCGACGTCCACGCCGCGGGTCGGCTGGGACGCGATGAAGAGGCGCAGCGGCCGGGACAGCTCCCGGGCCATGACCACCTTCTGCTGGTTGCCGCCGGACAGCGATCCCACCGGGGTCGCGCCGGACGGGGTGCGGATGTCGAACTCGTCGATCTTCGCGGTGGCGTTGGCGGCCACCTTGCCCGGATCCATGGCGACACCGCGGGCGAAAGGCGCCTGATCGTAGAGGTCCAGCACCAGGTTCTCCGCGACCGAGAACGGCCCGACCAGGCCGTCCTCCTTACGGTCCTCGGGAACGAAGCCCACACCGGCGTGCAGGACCTCCTTGACGTTACGTCCCAGGAGCTCCTTGCCGTCCAGCGTGATCGAGCCGGCCACGTGATCCTGAAGGCCCAGGATGGCCTCGGTCAGTTCGGTCTGGCCGTTGCCCTGCACGCCCGCGACGGCGAGGATCTCCCCTTCGGCGATGTCCAGGTCGATGCCGTCCACCACCCGCTGGCCGTTCGGGGCCAGGACGGTCAGATCGCGGATCGAGAACGTGGTCTTGCCGGGCTTCGCGGGTTCCTTGTTCAGGGTCAGACTGACGGGACGGCCCACCATGAGCGCGGCGAGTTCCGTGGTGGAAGCACTCGGATCGGCGTTGCCCACCACCTTGCCGCGGCGGATCACGGTGATGGTGTCGGAGACGGCCCGCACCTCGCGGAGTTTGTGGGAGATGAAGAGGATCGAGGTGCCGGAGGCCTTGAGCTGGCGCATGATGTCCAGGAGCTCGTCGGTCTCCTGCGGGGTCAGCACGGCGGTGGGCTCATCCAGGATGAGGACCTTCGCGTCCCGCACCAGGGCCTTGATGATCTCCACGCGCTGCTGGACGCCCACGGGGAGGTCCTCCACCAGGGCGTCGGGGTCGACGTTGAAGCCGTACTGGTCGGAGATCTCGCGGATCCGGGTCTTGGTGGACTCCAGATCCAGGAAGCCGCCGGCCTTGGTGTTCTCGCCACCCAGGGCGACGTTCTCCGCGACGGTGAACACGGGGACCAGCATGAAATGCTGGTGCACCATGCCGATGCCCGCCGCCATCGCATCGCCCGGGCCGCGGAAGCTCATGGGCTTCCCGTCCACCACGATCTCGCCCTCGGTGGGCTCGTAGAGGCCGTAGAGGACGTTCATGAGAGTCGACTTCCCCGCGCCGTTCTCACCGAGGAGGCAGTGGATCTGCCCCGGCTCAACCACCACATCGATATGATCGTTGGCCACGAAAGTGCCGAAGGTCTTGGTGATCCCCCGAAGCTCAAGTTTCACGCTGTTGTTTCCGTTCCATCAGATGATGCCCTGTGCGGTCGTCCCATTGCATCGAATACCCAGCAGGCTATCCCAGCACCGGGTCCACGGTGCAGGTCTTCACTCACGCAAAGCGCCGCCGCCCCCGGCCCGGCGGAATTCACCGGGCGACGGGGGCGGCGGCACTCACGCCGGAAGCCCTACTGCTTGGGGCTGGCCTTGGACTCGACCTTGATCTTGCCGTCGATGATGTCCTTCTTCAGGGCATCCAGCTCGCTCTGGAGATCGGCCGGAACGGCCGAGGCGAGGTCGTGGAACGGCGCCACGTCCACGCCGCCGTTGGCGAGCGTGCCGACGTACGGCTTGGCGGTGAACTTGCCGTCCTTGTCGTCCTTGACCACGGTCTCCACAGCTTCGTCCATCTTCTTGATGACGGAGGTCAGCATGAGGCCCTTGTACTCGGGGGCGGTCAGGTAGCCGTCGGAGTCGACCCACACGAGCTTGACGTCCTTGCCACCGGCCTTGGCTTCCTTCAGAGCGCTGGCAGCGCCCTTGCCCACCGGACCGGCGACGGGCATGATGATGTCCGCTCCGCCGTCGAGCAGGGACTTGGTGACCTGCTTGCCCTTGTCCTGCTTCTCGAAGTCACCGGTGAAGGTGCCGTCCTGCTTGTCCTTGTCCCAGCCGAGGACCTGGACGTTCTTGCCCTTCTTCTCGTTGAAGTACTTCACGCCGTCCGCGAAGCCGTCCATGAAGATGGTGACGGTGGGGATCTTGATGCCGCCGAAGGTGCCGACCTTGCCGGTCTTGGTGGTGGAGGCGGCGGCGTAACCGGCCAGGAACGCGGCCTGAGCCGTGTCATAGATGATCGGCTTCACGTTGGCGATTTCCTTGTCGTACGCGAAGTCGATGATGGTGAAGTGCTTGTTGGGGTTGGCCGCGGCCTGTGCCTTGGTGGCGTCACCCAGGAGGAAGCCGACCGTGACGGTCAGGTTGCAGCCGGCGCTGACCATGGCACGCAGATTCGGTTCGAAGTCGTTGTTCGACTTGGACTCGATCTCCTTGGTCGTGATGCCCAGGTCCTTCTCGGACTTCTTCAGACCTTCGTAGGAGGACTGGTTGAAGGACTGGTCATCGAAGCCGCCGGAGTCGGAGACGATGCACGCCTTGTAGTCACTGCTGCCGGCCGCGGAACCGGACTTCTGCTCCGGGGCTGCGCCACAGGCGGACAGCAGCAGGGCTGCGGCGCTCATGCCTGCGACGCCGACCAGCGAACCGCGCTTGGCTGCGCCGAGGGCGCGCGCCTGCTTGGAAATCTTCAAGGATCCTCCAGAAAACTCGAAATGCCCAAGCATCCATGGCCCGGGCGGTGATGAAGGCAACATTACTCAGTGATCCACGCCGCCCGCTACCACGGACGGCTGGATATGCACTGATCGTTGAATATTTGTTACCTATGGGTAGGCCTAGGCCTCGTCGAGATCCCTGATGGTGCGCAGCGCGGCCCCGGCGAGGACCCTGATCCCGTAGCCGAGCGCACGCTCATCGAGGATGTAGTCGCCGCGGTGCAGATCGTATTCCTCGCCCCCGGGCGTGCGGGTGCCCAGACGCATCATGGCGCCGGGGACGTCGGCCAGGAACCAGGCGAAATCCTCGCCGCCCATGGACTGCGGCGTGAGCACGACGGCGCTCTCGCCGAGCTCCGCGCGGGCCGCGGCCTCGATCAGGGCGGTCTCGTGTTCCGAGTTCACCACCGGCGGCACGCCGCGGGTGTGCTCCAGGTGCACATCCACGCCGTACGGCGCCGCGACCTGCTGCACCACGCTGTCCAGGAGCTCCCCGGCGCCGTGCCAGGCGTCACGGTCCAGACAGCGCATGGTGCCGGCCATGTACCCGCTGGCCGGGATGGCGTTGGGCGCGGAGCCGGCGCTGATCTGCCCCCACACCACGGAGACGGCGCTGCGGACGTCGATCCGGCGCGACAGCACGGCGGGGACGCTCACGGCGATCTGGGAGAGCGCGAACACGAGGTCCTCGGTCAGGTGCGGGCGCGACGTGTGGCCGCCGCGCCCCGTCAGCTCGATCTTGATGGTGTCCGACGCCGAGGTGATCGCCCCGATGCGCGTGCCGATGTGCCCGACGTCGATCTTGGGGTCGCAGTGCAGCGCCATGATGCGCGGCACCCCGTCCAGGACGCCCTGGGCGATGCAGGACAGCGCGCCGCCCGGCATGGTCTCCTCGGCGGGCTGGAAGATGATTCGGACGGAGCCGCCCAGCGGCTCGGCCTGGTGCATTGCGTGCAGGACGAGGGCGACGCCGAGCATGGTGGTGGTGTGCACGTCGTGCCCGCAGGCGTGCGTCACGCCGTGATTGGTGCTCGCGAAGGGAAGGCCCGTCTCCTCGATGATCGGCAGGGCGTCGATGTCCCCGCGCAGCGCGGTGGCGATGGGCCCCTCCCCCACGTCCACCACGACGCCGGTGCCCTCGAGGCGCCGCGGGCTCAGCCCGGCGGCCTCCAGGCGCGCCACGAGTCGGTCCGTGGTGCGGAACTCCTTGAAGGAGAGCTCAGGGTGCGCATGCAGATCCCGGCGGAACTCGATCAGCTCCGGCAGGAGCGGTTCCAGCCAGGGTCCGGCAAGCTGCGGCGGGTTCGATTCGCTGGAGTAGTTGCGCACCCTGACACTTTAGAGCGGGCGTGCGGAAAAACCTCAAAAGGTCACGCGGGGTTACAGAACGTCCGTGTCGCCACTCGCCTTGAAGGCGTCCACGGCGCTCTTCACGCGCTGCGCGTGCTCCGTCGTCGTCACCAGCAGGGCGTCCGGGGTGTCCACGATCACGACGTCCTTGATGCCGATCAGCGCGATCACCCGCTTGGTGTCCGCCACCACGACGCCGCTGGCGTCCTCGGTGAAGACGCGCGGGTCATCGCCCAGGACGGTGACGTCATCGACCTCACGCGCGCTGTTCAGGCGGCCGATCGCCGCGAAGTCCCCGACGTCGTCCCAGCCGAACTCGCCGGGCACGACGGCGACGTCGCCGGCGGCCGCGGCAGGCTCGGCCACCGCGTAGTCGATGGCGATCTTGGGCAGGGTCGGCCAGATGCGCGCCGTGACGGCGTCGCGCTCCGGAGTGTCCCACGCACGGGCGATCTCCAGGAGACCGGCGTGCAGCTCGGGCTGGTTGATCTCCAGGTGCTTGAGCATGAGGGCGACCGGCGCCACGAACATGCCGGCGTTCCAGACGTAGTCACCGCTGTCGAGGTACTGGCGCGCCACGGTCTCGTTGGGCTTCTCCACGAACTCCACGACGGCGTGGGCGTTCGGGGCCTCCTCGACGTTCAGGAGTTCACCGACCCGGATGTAGCCGAAGCCCGTGGAGGGGTGGGTGGGCTTGATGCCGATGGTGACGATCTTTCCGGTGGCAGCGGTGTGGATCGCTTCGCGCACGGCGGCCTGGAAGACGTGAGTGGGGCTGATCACCTGGTCGGCGGCGAAGGAGCCCATGATGGTCTCCGGGTCGCGCTCGTGCAGGATGGCGGCGGCCAGGCCGATCGCGGCGGCGGAGTCCTTGGGCTCGCTCTCGAGCACCAGGTCGCGGTCCGAGAGTTCGGGGAGCTGGCGGCAGACGGCGGCGCGGTGGGCCTCGCCGGTGACCACGAGCACGCGGCCTTCCGCCAGGGGCTCGAGCCGGTCGTAGGTCGCACGGATGAGGGTGCTCCCCGAGCCGGTCAGATCATGCAGGAACTTGGGTGCGGCCGCACGGGAGAGGGGCCACAGACGGGTACCTACGCCGCCGGCAGGGATGACCGCGAAGAAGCGGGCCATCGCGTGGCTGCGGGCGTCCACATTGTCGTTACTCACCCCCACATGGTAGGCGACGGACCCCCTGATGACGGCGCAGGCCTGCCCGGGCGCACCGCGCGTTTGTGGCATTAATCTCATGCGCAGTCGCATTTGCCCGAATTCCGCACTCGCATTATTGGGGCAAGGCAAAGCTAAATTGAATAAGCTGTGAGCGAAGCCTAGATTTGGCTTGGGCCATCAGGCTCACACAGCATGCGTTCCCCCGCATGGACTACATGCCAGCGCTGCCGTGTTCCAGGGAGGTTTATTCAGTGCCGACGAAACCAGCTGGCACCTTGTACCGCGGCCGGGAGGGCATGTGGTCTTGGGTTGGGCACCGCATCACCGGTGTTGTGATCTTCTTCTTCTTGTTGGTGCACGTCCTGGACACGTCGCTGGTCCGCGTGTCCCCGGAGGTCTACACCAGCGTCATCGGGGCGTATAAGAACCCCCTCATGGCCGTGGGCGAGACCGGCCTGGTGGCCGCGATCCTCTTCCACGCCTTCAATGGCCTGCGCGTCATCGCGATCGATTTCTGGAAGAAGGGCGCCAAGTACCAGCGCCAGATGCTCTGGGCCGTGCTCATCATCTGGGTCGTGGTCTTCGCAGCCTTCGCCATCCGTCACCTCAGCCTGGCACTGGGAGGTCACTAAGCCATGAGCACGATTCAGGCTCCTCGCAGCGGCAACAGCCGCATCGCCCCGCAGTACCGCCGCACGTCCGGTTCCAAGGGCAACTTCGAGATGTTCGCATGGCTCTTCATGCGGCTCTCCGGTGTCATCCTGGTGGTGCTGATCTTCGGCCACCTCTTCGTGAACCTCATGGTCGGTCAGGGCATCCACGCCATCGACTTCGGCTTCGTGGCCGGCAAGTGGGCCGACCCGTTCTGGCAGTTCTGGGATCTGGCCATGCTGTGGCTGGCCTTCCTGCACGGCAGCAACGGCGTCCGCACCATCATCAACGACTACGCCGAGAAGGACAGCACCCGCCGCGTCCTGAAGACGCTGCTCTACGTGGCGTCCGCCGTCGTCGTGGTCCTGGGCACCCTGGTGATCTTCACCTTCGATCCGTGCCCGGTGCTCAACGGCCAGCTCATGGACGGCGCGCCGTCCTTCTGCCCGGCCCCGTAGCGTCCAGGCCGTCCGCGGCCTGAGCAGAAGATTTTCCTGGAAGAGAGAAGGCATCTGAGAATGCAGGTCCACAAGTACGATGTTGTGATCATCGGCGCCGGTGGCGCCGGAATGCGCGCAGCGATCGAAGCTGGCCAGCGTGCCCGCACGGCCGTGCTGACCAAGCTCTACCCCACCCGCTCCCACACGGGCGCCGCTCAGGGCGGCATGTGCGCAGCACTCGCCAATGTCGAAGAGGACAACTGGGAGTGGCACACCTTCGACACCGTCAAGGGCGGTGACTACCTGGTGGACCAGGACGCGGCCGAGGTCATGGCGAAGGAAGCCATCGACGCCGTGCTGGACCTGGAGAAGATGGGTCTGCCGTTCAACCGCACGCCCGAAGGCCGCATCGACCAGCGCCGCTTCGGCGGTCACACCCGCGACCACGGCAAGGCGCCTGTCCGCCGTGCCTGTTACGCCGCGGACCGCACCGGCCACATGATCCTGCAGACGCTCTACCAGAACTGCGTCAAGCACAATGTGGAGTTCTACAACGAGTACTACGTCCTCGACCTCCTGACGGTCGAAGAGGACGCGGTCCGCGAGGACGGCACCCCGTACCAGCAGAAGCGCGTCGCCGGCGTGGTCTCCTACGACCTCGCGACCGGTGAGCTGCACGTCTTCCAGGCCAAGAGCGTGGTGTTCGCCTCCGGCGGCGCCGGCAAGGTCTTCAAGACCACGTCCAACGCCCACACCCTGACCGGTGACGGCATGGGCATCGCCTTCCGCCGTGGCATCCCGCTGGAGGACATGGAGTTCTTCCAGTTCCACCCGACCGGCCTGGCCGGCCTCGGCATCCTGCTCTCCGAAGCGGCCCGTGGCGAAGGCGCCATCCTGCGCAACTCCGAAGGTGAGCGCTTCATGGAGCGTTACGCCCCCACCATCAAGGACCTGGCGCCCCGTGACATCGTGGCCCGCTCCATGGCCAACGAGGTCCGCGAAGGCCGGGGCTGCGGTCCGAACAAGGACTACGTGCTGCTCGACCTGACGCACCTGGAGCCGGCTCACATCGACGCCAAGCTCCCGGACATCACCGAGTTCGCCCGCACCTACCTGGGCGTGGAACCGTACACCGAGCCCGTGCCGGTGTTCCCGACGGCGCACTACGCCATGGGCGGCATCCCCACCAACATCGCCACCGAGGTCCTCCAGGACAACGACACGGTGATCCCGGGCCTGTTCGCCGCCGGTGAGGTGGCCTGCGTGTCCGTGCACGGCTCCAACCGTCTCGGCACCAACTCCCTCCTGGACATCAACGTCTTCGGCAAGCGCGCCGGCGTCGCCGCCGCGGAATACGCCAAGGGCGCCGACTACGTCGAGCTGCCGGAGGATCCCGAGGCGTTCACCCTCGGCCTGCTGGACTCCGTCCGCAACGCCAATGGCACCGAGCGCGTCGCCGCGATCCGCAAGGAACTCCAGGACACCATGGACGCGAACATGCAGGTGTTCCGTTCCGCGGAGACCCTGAACCAGGTGCTCCAGGACATCGCCTCCTTCGAGGAGCGGTACAAGAACATCTCCATCCAGGACAAGGGCAAGCGCTTCAACCTGGATCTCCTCGAGGCCGTCGAGCTCGGCTTCCTGCTGGAACTCGCCAAGGTCATGACCGTGGCGGCCCTGCACCGTGAGGAATCCCGCGGCGGTCACTACCGCGAGGACTTCCCCGACCGCGACGATGCCAAGTTCATGAAGCACTCCATGGCTTACAAGGACTCGGAGTCGTCCGCCGAACACGTCGCCGGCATCCGTCTGGACACCAAGCCGGTGATCTTCACCCGTTACGAGCCGATGGAGCGTAAGTACTGATGACTGCCGCAACCGCTGAACCCGCATCCAAGGTGGAGCTGCCGGCGAGTGCCGGAGGCGGCGGGGAGATCCCGTCCTTCGACATCACGCTGCGCGTCCGTCGTTACAACCCGGAGGTCTCGGAAGAGGCGCACTGGGATGACTTCACGCTCACCATGTACGGCACCGACCGTGTCCTGGACGCCCTGCACAAGGTCAAGTGGGACCACGACGGCTCGCTCTCGTTCCGCCGCTCCTGCGCCCACGGCGTGTGCGGCTCCGATGCCATGCGCATCAACGGCCGCAACCGTCTGGCCTGCAAGACCCTGCTGAAAGACCTGGACACGTCCAAGCCCATCACGGTGGAACCGATCAAGGGCCTCCCGGTGGAGAAGGACCTGATCGTGGACATGGAGCCGTTCTTCCAGTCCTACCGCGAGGTCATGCCGTTCCTCATCCCGGGCGGCCACGAGCCGACCAAGGAACGCCTGCAGTCCCCCGAGGACCGTCAGCGCTTCGATGACACCACCAAGTGCATCCTGTGCGCCGCCTGCACCTCGAGCTGCCCGGTGTTCTGGACCGATGGCCAGTACTTCGGCCCGGCCGCGATCGTGAACGCGCACCGCTTCATCTTCGATTCCCGTGATGACGCCGGTGACATGCGCCTGGAGATCCTCAACGACAAGGAAGGCGTGTGGCGCTGCCGCACCACCTTCAACTGCTCCGAGGCCTGCCCCCGTGGCATCCAGATCACGCAGGCGATCGCCGAGGTCAAGCAGGCGATCCTGACCCGCAGCATCTGATCTCAGCAGCCGACGGACGGCGCCGCTCACCTCACGGTGAGCGGCGCCGTTCGCGTTTCCGGGCGCCGTCGTGCACGCCGGGCCGTCCTCGCCGCCTGGGCGTGCGGCAGGCAGCCATGACGCCGAGGCGCTTCACATCCGGCGCGTGCGGCGGCGGCCCGGTACGCTTCTGAGGGCTACGACAGATGAAAGGCGGCCCGATGCCCACCACCCTCAAGGTCAGCTTCGACGGCAGCACGGGCGCACGCCTGGCCGGCATCCTGGACGTCCCGGACGGCCCGGTCCGCGGCTGGGGTCTGTTCTCCCACGGACTGACGCTGGGCAAGGACAGCCCGTCGGCCTCGAGGATCTGCAAGGGCCTCGCCGAGCAAGGGGTGGGGATGCTGCGCTTCGACAATCTCGGGCTGGGCGATTCCGCCGGGGACTGGTCGGACGGCTCCTTCAGCGTCAAGGTGGCGGACACCATCAAGGCGGCGGAGTTCCTGCGCGGCGAAGGCAAGCAGATCAGCCTCCTGGTGGGCCATTCCTTCGGCGGGGCCGCGGTGCTCGCCGCAGCGTCGTCCCTCCCCGAGGTGGCCGCCGTCGCGACCGTCGCGGCGCCGTATGAGCCCCGGCACGTGGAGCACATGTTCGATGCCGAGGTGGACACCATCCTCTCCACCGGAAGCGCCGAGGTGGACCTGGGCGGCCGCCGTCGCGAGGTCCGCCGGCACTTCGTGGAGGACGTCCAGCAGGCCGATCTGCGGGAGTGCATCCGTGGCCTGCACCGTCCCCTCATGGTGCTCCACTCCCCCACGGACAACACCGTGGGGATCGACAACGCCAGTGCCATCTTCCAGACCGCCCGGCACCCCCGGAGCTTCGTCTCGCTGGAAGGCACCGAGCACCTCCTGACGGGCAAGGGTCAGGCGGCGCGCGTTGCCCGCATCATCTCCGCGTGGGCGGAGCAGTACCTGACCGTCTGAGGTCGGCGGGGGACTCAAGGGGCCAGAGGGACCGCGGCGGCCAGGGAGCACGCAGGTGCCGGCGAAGCCCGCCGACGGCCGCTCAGGCCTCGTCAGACCCTGTGGGGGATGCCGCTTCGACGTCGGCCGCACGCACGGTGGTCCACGACGTGCACAGCAGCAGCACCATGCTGAGCAGGTTCAGCCACACCAGGACACCCACGACGATCCCGAACGACGCCATGACCGGGTTCTTGGTGGCCATGCCGAGCAGTTCGCTGCTCAAGGCCTGCATGATCGTCAGGATGACGGCACAGATCACGACGCCCTCGAGGAACGGGCGGCGCGGGAACTTCAGCCGGGCTCCCACGCGCATCAGCAGCGCCCCGGTGCAGCCGTTCAGGATCAGGCCCGCGGCGATCGCCAGGAACGGGAACCGCACGACCCGTTCGAAGGGTGTGCCGGCCAGGAGGTGGGCCAGCAGGTCGCTGGAGAGCAGGGTGATGCCGACGCTGAGCAGCAGAGCCAGCGCCATCAGCAGGAGGGTGGCCAGGTCCAGGAGCCGCGCGACGACGAAGTTCTCCTTGAGAGGCGACTGCACGGCCACCTGCCGCATGCCCTCGCGGGTGCCGCCGATCCAGCCCAGCGAGCTGAACAGGGCGACGATCAGGGACAGGACCACGGTCCAGCTCAGGCCGCCGGGATCGAGGAACTTGTCGGGGTCGATGAGGCCCGGGCCGTCACCGCGTTTGAGCACGCCGGGCAGTGCTTTGGACGCGGCGGTCAGGATGCTGTCACGGAATTCCGGGTGTCCGTTGAGCACCAGGCCACCGATGCCGAAACCGGCCACCGTCAGCGCGCCGATCGAGAAGAACATCCGGAAAGCCACCCCGCCCGCCACGAGCGAGCCGTTGCGGGCCTGGAAGTTGCCCCAGACCCTCAGGGGAAGCCAGGTGGCACTCAGGGCCGCCAGCCAGGCGAAGAAGGCCACGAGGAAGGCGGGAGTCCGCTGACCCTGACCGAATCCGCGCCAGAGGGCGTCCCGGCGTCGTCGTTCCTCACGGCGGAGGCCCGCCCTGTCGAGAGGCGAGACCTCCTCCCCCGCCGGGTCCTCCGGCAAGGGTTCTGTGCTGTTCTCGGGCGCCTCAGCGCTGTTTCGGTGTCCCGCCAAGAGGAACTTCCTCCCGTAGTTTCCAGAATCCGTTGGCCACGTGCTCGTACACACCGATGCGGTCCACCGTGATGGTGGCCGCGTAGGAGGCCAGGGCCTCCTCGGCGTCGGTCAGACTGCTCTCCCCTACATCATGGGCCACGGTGACGTGCGGGTGATAGGGGAAGGCTGGTTCGCGGTCCAGCGGCCCGGCCTGAAGGGCCTCGTGCAGCTGCACGCAGTCTTCGAATCCGTCGACCACGTTCAGGTACACCACGGGTGACACGGGCCGGAAGGATCCGGTGCCGTTCAGGGTGATGGTGAACGGATCCGTGTCCGTGGCGACCGAGCGGACGTGCTCCAGTGCGCTGGGCCAGTCGGCGGCCGGGGTGGTCGTCACCAGCGTGATGTGCGCGGGGACGTGGGAGGCCATGGGATCGCCGAAGGAGGCACGCCAGACCTGGAGTTCGGACGCGATGTCCTCCGGGAAGCCGATGATCACGCCGACGCAGGGCTGCGCCTCCTCAGCAGGGTCGGGACCCTGCTGAGTGACGGCGCCCCCGGCGTTCGGCTCCTGGCACATGGGTTCAGTCTGCCTGTCCTGCAGGAGCCAGGAAACCCACCTTCTCGTAGACGTCCGCGAGCACCGGCGCGGCGACGGCTCGGGCCTTCTCCGCGCCCCGGGCCAGCAGACGGTCGAGTTCGGCCGGATCCTCCAGCAGTTCCAGCGTGCGGGCCCGGATCGGCTCCAGACGCTCGACGACGGCGTCCGCGACGGCGACCTTGAGGTGGCCGTACATCTTGCCCTCGAACTCCCCGACCAGCGTCTCCACGGGGGTGTCACTCACGGTGGAGAGGATCTCGAGCAGGTTGCTGACGCCCGGCTTCTCCTGGCGGTCGAAGGAGATCTCCGTGCCCGCATCCGTCACGGCGGACTTGATGCGCTTGGCGATCACCTTCGGCTCATCGAGGATGTTGATGAGGCCGTTCGGGCTCGACGCGGACTTGGACATCTTGGACGTGGGCGCCTGCAGATCGTAGATCCGGGCGCCGTCCTTGCGGATCAGGGCCTTGGGCAGGCGGAACGTCTCGCCGAAGCGGTGGTTGAAGCGCTGGGCCAGGTCACGGGCCAGCTCCACGTGCTGCTTCTGGTCGTCACCCACCGGCACGGCGTCCGGCAGGTAGAGCAGGATGTCCGCGGCCATGAGCATGGGGTAGGTGAACAGGCCCACGCCCGCCGAGTCCAGACCGCCCTTGGCCGACTTGTCCTTGAACTGGGTCATCCGGGAGGCCTCACCGAAACCGGTGATGCACATCATGACCCAGGCCAGCTGTGCGTGCTCGGGCACGTGGGACTGGACGAACAGCGTGGACTTTTCGACGTCGATGCCGCCGGCGATGTACTGAGCGGCCGTCCGCCGGGTGCGCTCGGCCAGCTCGGCCGGGTCCTGGGGCACGGTGATCGCGTGCATGTCCGGGATGAAGTAGAAGGAGTCGTAATCCTCCTGGGCCTTGACCCAGTTGACCAGGGCCCCCAGGTAGTTGCCCAGGTGCAGCGAATCCGCGGACGGCTGCATCCCGGAGAGGACGCGGGGCCTGCGGTCGGCGTGCAGGGTGAGGAATTCTTCTTCGGTGATGGTGTTGTGGCTCATGGTGTCCTTGGGAACGCGCGGGTCACCCCGGCGCGCTGCCTCTCAGAGGCTGTAGTCGACCACCAGGGGTGCGTGGTCGGAGAAACGGGTGTCGTAGCTGGCTGCGCGGTCCACCACGGCCTGCCGCGCACGGGCGGCGAGGGCGGGGGTGGCCATGTGGTAGTCGATACGCCAACCCGTGTCGTTGTCGAACGCCTGGCCCCGCTGGGACCACCAGGTGTACGGACCGTCCACCGGTCCGGCCAGCTCACGTGCCACGTCCTTGAACCCGATCTCCTCACCGAAGAACCGGTCGAAGTAAGCGCGCTCCTCCGGCAGGAAGCCCGCGCGCTTGGTGTTTCCGCGCCAGTTCTTGATGTCCAGCTCGGTGTGGCCGACGTTGAGGTCACCCGTGATCAGGACGTGGTCGCTCTCGGCGGCCAGTGCCGGCAGGCGGGTGATCATCGTGTCGAGGAAGCGGTACTTGTCCACCTGCTTGGGGGTGTCCACTTCACCCGAGTGCACGTAGGCACTCACGACCGTGAGCTTCTCGCCGTTGGGGAGCCCGAAGTCGGCTTCCACCCAGCGGCCCGTGGTGGCGAAGTAGTCATCACCGATGCCCACGCGCGTGGCGAGGGGCTTCTCCCGGGAGACCAGCGCGACGCCGGCACGGCCCTTGGCTTCCGCCTCGGCGTGCAGGATGTGCCAGCCCTCACCGATCAGGTCGAAGACCACATCGTCAGGGGCGCGAACCTCCTGAAGCGTGAGGATGTCCACGTCCCGGCCGGCGAGCCATTCGGCCATGCCCTTGCGGTAGGCGGCCCGGATGCCGTTGACGTTGACGGTCGCAATGCGCAGATAGTCCTTCTCAGCCACGTTCACCCTCGTAACTCTAGTCGATGACGGTGCCGGTCACCGGTGCCTCGGTGGCCCCGCCGGACTTGATCATGTCACGTGCGTTGGTGGCGGTGATGGTGATGGTCTCGAGGGCGCGGGCGACCATGTCCTGGTCCCCTGCGGAGCCCTTGGCAAGCTCCTCCTCGATCACCCGGGCCTGCACCTGGACGATCTTGAACGAGTGGTCCAGCTTCATGTCCCGCATGCGCGTGGACTCGCCGTCCTGCGCCACCAGGCGGGTCCCCTCGGAGGACGACGTCGGCGCCCGGCCGGCCGCCGCGTTGAAGGCGTTGCTCGCTTCATTCAGCTTGGCCGCGGCGCGCTTGGTCGCACGCTGGATGCTGAACACGACGAACGCCGCGAGGAGCAGCCATCCCAGCGAGATGACGGCGACGAACCAGCCCACCACGCTGTTCTGGTTCGCGGCGAAGATCACGGCCACCAGGAAGGCGAGGACCAGGACGGACATGCCCAGGCCGCCGATCCTGAAGGTGCTCGCCTTGGCGGCGCTGAAGCGCGTGCCGGCGCCGGACTGGGTGTCTTCGGGTCCAAGAGATCGCATGCTTCCATTCTCTCTCAATCCCGGACCCCGCCCGTCCATGTTCCCGCCGGGCGAACGGACGGGGTGGGAGGGGCGTGGTGCGGGGTGCTCGCTGTCCGCCGAAGGGGGCGGGGGCACAGCGGCGAACCCGCTAGGAAGGGGCTGGCCTTGCTGTCTCGCACTCGCCACCGTCCTGAACTCGCTATGAACGGGTTGACCTCGCTACTCCGGGTAGCGATTTCAGTCGATTCGTAGCGAGTTCAGCGAAGTGTGAGTCTCCGCCAGGGTGAGAATGCCGTTGGGAGGGAGGGTCGGGCCGTTCTCACGCAGTCGACGCCTCGGTCCGGGACCCGCTCGGACCGCAGAGATTTCCGAGGGCGATTTCCATGGCTGCGTGAGCCCTGACTTCGGAGTCTATGGTTGCACCGGAGGCTGACCTCGCTATCCGTGGCCCGTTCGGCCGACCGAACTCGCTAGGAACTGGTTGACCTCGCTACTCCGGGTAGCGAGGTCAGTCGATTCGTAGCGAGTTCAGCGGAGGATGGGGCCGGGCCGGCTTGAGGGCTCTCGGGCTGGCCTCGAGTCGGCTGAGTCCGCTGGTGAGGGGGTGAATCCGCTCTCAGATGTAGCGGATTCACCCCTTTGCCAGCGGACTCGAGGGGAAGTGGCTCCCGACACCCGACCGGATCAGGAGTTCGCTCGGAGGACTTCCAGGCGCTGGCGGTACTCGGTCTCGTCGATCTCTCCGCGGGCATAGCGTTCCCGCAGGACCGACTCCGCGCCCATCCGGCCGGCCTGCCCGGCCCAGTGACGCCGGCGACGGGCGAAGAAGAACAGCCCGACGAAGAGCAGGATGAACCAGAACAACGGGAAGATGAGGAACCAGGGAAAGAATCCCCCGGCCCACATGCCATGAGCGGCGATGGCCGGGGCTGCCAGAAGTGCTGTGGTGACCATGATGGAACCTTTCGTGGGGCCGTACTCGACGGCCGTGACGGGCCGGTGTTCCGGCCTGATTCCATCCTTCGCGGATCGTTGTGTTGAGGCGTCTGCCGTGGGGAAACACTTCGCGAGCGCGTGTACTCCCGCGGGAGTACGGGTCCGGAGCACTCCTGGGGCTGGCAGTGACGGAGCGACACTGCCTCGGAGGGCCACAGGGCCACAGGGCCACAGAAGCACAGAGCCACCAATGCAGCGTCGCCGCGGCCCGGTCCCCGAGAGGGTAAGTAGCCACCACTCCCGAGGACCGCGCCGACACGGGATCAGCAGGCCACCGAGCCACGGGACGGGACCACCCAGGTCACCGGGGTCGCAGTGCCACCACCGCAGCGTCGGCGCGTGACGGAAATGCGGCGTCGAATGGGCACCTCGACGCCGGCCTCCCGGGGCGAAGCGGTCCTGCATCTCAGCGTCACAGCATCAGCGAAGACACCTCCAGGTCACGGCGTCCATCCCGGCCTGACCAGCCCGGACTCGTAGGCGGCGACCACCAGCTGCGCCCGGTCCCGGCACCCCAGCTTGCCCATGATCCGGGAGACGTGGGTCTTGGCCGTGAGGGGCGTGATGTAGAGGCGCTCGGCGATCTCAGCATTGTTGAGCCCTTCACCGACCAGCGCCAGCACTTCCCGCTCGCGTTCGGTGATCTCGGCCAGGCTCCGGGGCGCCGCCGAACCGCCCTGGCCCTTGAGGTAGTCCAGGACCCGACGGGTGACCGGCGCCGAGAGGAGCGCGTCGCCGTCGTGGACCGCACGGATGGCCCGCAGCAGCTCCGCCGGTTCGGTGTCCTTGACGAGGAACCCTGCGGCGCCGGCCCTGATCGCGTCCACGATGTACTCGTCCAGCCCGAAGGTGGTGAGGATGATGATGCGCGGCAACGGACCCTGGCGGGCGATGTCCCGGGTGGCCTCCAGCCCGTCGCCATCCGGCATGCGGATATCCATCAGCATCACGTCCGGCCGGGCCCGCCGTGCGAGAGCCACTGCCTCACGCCCGGTGGACGCCTCTCCCACGATCGCCAGGCCGCCCTCCGCGTCGATCAAGGCCCGGAACCCGGCCCGGATGAGACCCTGGTCGTCCGCGAGCGCCACCCGGATGGGACGGTCGGTTTCTGATTCGCTGGTCGTCATAGTGCTCCTTCCGCCCCCGGAGTTCCCGTGCTGTCGTCGTCCGCGCCGCTCGACGGGCTATCCACCGGTCGGGGCACACCGACCTCGAGAAGGAAGCGGCCGCCCTCCGCGAGGACGGACATCCATCCGCCGCACGCGGCCACACGCTCCCTCATGCCGCGGAGCCCATGACCCTCGGATATCGCACTGGTCGTCCCGTCCATCGGGCTGCTGAGCCGGAACCACACCCCGTCCTCGCGGGATCCGCACTCCAGGACGGCTTCCTGGGCACCGGCGTGCCGCCGGATGTTGCTCAGTCCTTCCTGGACCGCCCGGAACAGGGCATCCGCCGTCGCAGGGTTCAGAGACGAAGGTCCGGCCTGCCAGGCCTCCAGACCGTCGGGTGGTTCGATCTCCACCCTCACGCCGACGGCGCGCGCCTCCTCCACCAGGGCCTCCACCTCGGCGAGGGACCGGTGACGCACGGGCGGTGTGCGAGGCGCGCTCCGGGAGGCATCCTCGCCGGCCCTCACGGGCGGGGAGAACTCATGACCCGCCGGGTGCTGCTCCCGCAGGACATCCAGCAGGTCCCGCACCTCGGCCAGGGAGTCCTTGCTCGCGTCCTTGATGTTCCGCAGCGCTTCGGTCAGCCGCGCCGGGTCCTTCTCCCCCAGATGGAGCGCAACGGACGCCTGCACGTTGATCAGCGACAACGAGTGACCGACCACGTCATGAATGTCGCGAGCCAGAGCCAGAAGGTATTCGTCCCGTTCGGCCTGCTCCCGCGCCGCCCGCTGCTCTCTCAGTTCCGCCAGCCTCGACCGACGACGCCGGCCCGCCTCCCCCAGGAGGACGAGGACCGCCAGCCATGCGGTCGCCGCCGCCAGGGCCGGCGTGGCCGCCCAGCGCGAACCGGCCGCCCAGGGCGGCGACCAGAACGCCTCGCGCAAAGGGAGCCATCCGAATTCCTGCAGCACGGCCAGCAGCCCCACGAGGCCCACCACGGCCCACGACTGCCAGCGCCGGCCTCGCAGCGAGGCATTGAACAAGGCCACGGCGAAGGCCACGAAGACCGGTCCCCAGGGCAGGGAAAGAAGCACATAACAGCCCGCGAGCAGCACCTGGACAGCGAGCACCAGGGCCGGCCGGCGGCGCATGAACAGCAGCGCGGCAGGACCGGCGAGCAGGAACAGTATCGTCACCGGAGGCAGATCGAAGCCGCGCCAGTGAGCCATGGCGACCGTGCCCAGAACCTGGACCACCGCCACGGCGCACGGAATGCCGAACTGGACGATCCGGCGTCGGCGGGCACTGTTCATGATCCCGAGCCTAAACGTCGCGGCAGCCGGCCGCGTCCCCCAGGTGGAGTATGTGGAAAAGCGCTGCTCCGGCCGTCACGGCTGTGGTTTGCTCGCCTTGCCGTCGAGCCACAGTTCCGTCGACGCGTCGGCATGGGTGCCGCCACTGCCCACGTGTTTGTCGCTGATGGTGGGTCCGTTCTTCAGGACGTGAACCAGCGCCATGCCATGCCCGCGCCCCAGGCCGTACTCGTCCTTGAGCCACTCGAGAACCACGCCCGCTTTCACCCCCGCCTCGCCGAAGCCCTTGGCCTCGGCCTCCTCGACCAGCTGCCGCGGGGTCTTGCCGGTCTTGTCCTCGATCGCGTCGAGATATGCCTGAAATGACATGTCGTGTCCTTCGTCGTCGTTGGTCGTCGTGTCGTGCTGCTCCGTCGCGGCCGGGTCGGCCGGGACGGATTACCCGTCCTGGTCCCGGAACTCCTGGATGATCCGCGGTGAGTCATGCAGGCAGACCATCAGCAGCGGGACCTGGCCGTGATTCGTGAAACCGTGCCAGCGCCCTGCCGGGACGATCACCGTGGATCCGGCGCCCACAGGGCGGTCGCCGTCGTCGAGGTGGAAGGTCGCTTCGCCTTCCAGCATCAGCCAGGCCTCCACGTAGGGGTGCCGGTGCACGGCGGGGCCCTTCCCCGGAGGGGTCCGGACGAGGAAGTAGGAGAGACCCACCCCGAAGTCCCCGCCTTCGAACCGTTCCGCCGTCCCGCCCGGCAAGGTGAGGCTGCCGGGCTCCAGCAGCACCATGCTCTCCGCGTCAATCTCGTCCTCCTCAGGCACCGCCGTCCGGCGGTGTGCCTTCACTCTCGCGCACTCCGGATGCCGCAGCTAACCTTTCGATATGGATCGAAACATCGTGACATTCCGGCTCGGGCTGGAGGATGTCGCATCCCTGAGATTCGGCATCTCGCCGGGGCACGAACTCGCCGCGGCGGTCCGTCTGGTGCAGACGGCTCAGTCCCGGCCGCTGCATTGGGGCTGGCTCCGGGAAGCGCGGCAGTCCGTGCCGCAGGAGGCGTTCGGGCTCCTGGCGCTCCTCATCGCGCCGCAGGGGTACTTCCCGGACTTCCTCACCGGCCCGCCGGGTCCCGACCTCACCCCGGCCGAGGAACTCGCCACGCTCCGGTCCACTCCCCCGGAGGTCGCAGCGCATCAGCTGCGCAAGGTCCTGCGTCTCGCGGAAGGGCCCCGGCACGCCGCGGTGGAACGGATGGCCGAGCGCCCCACTCTCGCACTGGGACGCATCGCGGAGGCCTGGTCCGCGGTGTGGGACGCGCTGCTGGAGCCGCAGTGGCCGCAGATCCGCCGGCTCCTGCTCGCCGACATCTCCCACCGGACCGGCGTCATGGCCGGACACGGAGCGGGAACGATGGTCGGAGGCCTCCACGACCGCGTGTCCTGGCGGCCTGGCGAGGTCCGCGTGCGGATGAACGCCTGGCAGGAGGAGGTGGACTGCCGCGGGCAGGGGCTGCTGCTGGCGCCCTCGGTGCTGTCGAGCCCGTGGTGTTCGGTCCTCACGGAGGCTCCCGTGCAGCCCACCGTGTTCTATCCGGTCCTCGGCCTCTCACCGGAGTGGCATCGGTCCGGCACCCCGTCCGACGGCCGGGCGCTCGCCCGTCTGCTGGGCACGGGACGGGCCACGGTCCTCAGCGTCCTCGACGGCCTGCGGAACACCAGCGATGTAGCACGCCTGTGCGGAATAGCGCCGTCGACGGCGGTCCACCACCTCGCCGCCCTGCGCGACGCCGGGCTGGTGAGCAGCACACGACGGGGCGCCGCCGTCGAACACCAGAGGACCGCCCTGGGCGACGCACTGCTGTTCACGGCCGGTTCCGCGGGTCCCCGCGAACGCGACCCCGCGCCGAAGGGGCGATGAGCCGCACGCCGGACCAGGACGGAGTCGGGAAACACGACGGCGCCGGAGCCCGCGAAGGGATCCGGCGCCGTCGTGCGTGGTCGGGGACT
Organism: Arthrobacter sp. Y-9; assembly: GCF_029690065.1. Taxonomy (NCBI): domain Bacteria; kingdom Bacillati; phylum Actinomycetota; class Actinomycetes; order Micrococcales; family Micrococcaceae; genus Arthrobacter; species Arthrobacter sp. Y-9. Next base: position 875,481 of record NZ_CP121463.1, on the reverse strand, counting down.
CAGGCGTGCGCTGCCGCGCGCTCCGCCGCCTCCACCACATTGGTCATGAGCAGGGCCACCGTCATGGGACCCACGCCACCCGGGTTCGGGGAGATCCACCCGGCCACCTCGGCGGCGGCGGGCTCGATGTCACCGTAGACGCGGCTCTTGCCGGTCTCCGGGTCCGTCTCGCGGGTCACGCCGACATCCAGCAGGGCCGCGCCCGGCTTGACGTCGGACGCCTTGACGATGTGCCGCACGCCCGCGGCGCCCACGATCACATCGGCCTGGCGCAGCAGTTCCGACATGTTCGTGGTGCCCGTGTGGGTCAGGGTCACCGTGGCGTTGATCTCGCGACGGGTGAGCAGCAGCCCGATGGACCGGCCGATCGTGACACCGCGCCCGACCACCACCACGTGCTTGCCCTTGAGGTCGTAATCGTTCCGCAGCAGCAGTTCGATCACGCCGCGCGGGGTGCACGGAAGCGGGGTGTCGATGGGGTTGTTCACGTTCAGGACCAGGCGCCCCAGGTTCGTGGGGTGCAGGCCGTCCGCGTCCTTGGCCGGATCGATCCGTTCCAGGATCGCGTCCGTGTCCAGGTGCTTCGGCAGCGGGAGCTGAACGATGTACCCGTGGCAGGTGGGGTCCGCATTGAGTTCATCGATGAGGGCCTCGACCTGCTCCTGGGTGGCATCGGCCGGCAGCTCCTTCTGGATCGAATTCATCCCGATCGCCTTGGACTGCTTGTGCTTCATCGACACGTACAGCTGGGACGCCGGATCGGCGCCCACCAGCACGGTGGCGATGCCCGGGACGACGCCGCGCTCCTTGAGAGCGGCCACGCGTTCCGTGAGCTCCTGCTTGATCTCAGCGGAGGCCTTCCGGCCGTCCAGAATCTTCGCGGTCATGGACTGTTCCGTCACTGAGAGAGGCCGGGGTACAGCGGGAAGGCCGAGGCGAGGACGTCCACGCGGGCACGCAGGGCGTCGATGTCGGCGCCGGGGAGCAGCGCAAGCGCGATCACATCCGCGACCTCGGTGAACTCGGCGTCGCCGAAGCCACGGGTGGCCAGGGCGGAGGTGCCGATACGCAGGCCGGAGGTGACCATCGGCGGGCGCGGGTCGTTCGGGACGGCGTTGCGGTTGACCGTGATGTGGGCCTCGTGGAGGAGGTCCTCGGCCTGCTTGCCGTCGATCGCGGCGTCACGGAGGTCCACCAGGACCAGGTGCACATCGGTGCCGCCGGAGCGGACGGCGATGCCGGCGTCCTTGACGTCCTGCTGGTTGAGGCGGTCGGCGAGGATCGCGGCGCCGCGCAGGGTGCGCTCCTGACGGTCCTTGAACTCCGGGGTGCCGGCGATCTTGAAGGCGGTGGCCTTCGCAGCGATCACGTGCATGAGCGGGCCGCCCTGCTGGCCCGGGAAGACGGCGGAGTTGATCTTCTTGGCGAGATCGGCGTCGTTCGTCAGGATGAAGCCGGAACGCGGGCCGCCGATGGTCTTGTGCACGGTGGAGGACACCACGTGGGCGTGCGGGACCGGGTTAGGGTGCACGCCGGCCGCGACGAGGCCGGCGAAGTGGGCCATGTCCACCCAGAGGTAGGCGCCGACCTCGTCCGCGATCTCACGGAAAGCGGCGAAGTCGAGCTGACGCGGGTAGGCGGACCACCCGGCGATGATCACCTTCGGCTTGTGCTCCAGGGCGAGGCGGCGGACCTCCTCCATGTCCACGAGGGAGGTCTCGGGGTCCACGCCGTAGGCCACGATGTTGAACAGGCGGCCGGAGAAGTTGATCTTCATGCCGTGGGTCAGGTGACCGCCGTGATCCAGGGACAGGCCGAGGAGGGTGTCGCCGGGGCGGGCGATCGCGTGCAGGACGGCCGCGTTGGCGGTGGCGCCGGAGTGCGGCTGGACGTTGGCGAACTCGGCGCCGAAGAGGGCCTTGGCGCGCTCGATGGCCAGCGACTCGGCGACGTCGACTTCCTCACAGCCGCCGTAGTAGCGGCGTCCGGGGTAACCCTCCGCGTACTTGTTGGTCAGCACCGAGCCCTGGGACTGGAGCACGGACACGGGGACGAAGTTCTCAGAGGCGATCATCTCGAGGTAGGTGCGCTGGCGATTCAGCTCACGCTCGAGGACGGCGGCGATTTCCGGGTCGACTTCAGCCAGCGGAAGGTTGCTGACGGATTCCTGCGCGGGTACAGAGGTCACAGAATACTCCTGGCGATACGTGGAGGTGATTGCAGGTCAGGCTCCTGGCGCCGTCGCATGGTCCCCCGGCGCGCCGCTGAAGCGCAGGCCAAGGATCCACGCGGCAACGCGTAGGAAAACGTGACCCTCGGCCCAGGCGGACGATCCGTGGTCTTCGACTGTGCCGCTCCCTGATGGTGACCCATCCGACGCCAGTTGCGACGGCACTAGCGTACCGCACGGCGGATATCCTTAGCCTTGTGATTGAAGCGCCTACGTCATACACGCTGACCCTGTCCTGCCCCGACCGCCCCGGCATCGTCCATGCCGTCTCCGGTGCCCTCCTGACCGTCGGATGCAACATCGCCGACTCGCAGCAGTACGGCAGCGTCACCACCGGCACGTTCTTCATGCGGGTGGAGGTCACGACGTCGGCGGGAGCCGAAGCGGTCCGCGCGGCGATCGCCCCGGTGGCCGACGCCTTCGGGATGCGCTGGGATGTGCACCCGGTCGGCCGGAAGGTGCGCACGCTCGTGCTGTGCTCGACGGCGGCCCACTGCCTCAACGACCTGCTCTTCCTCCACCGTTCCGGGACTCTGCCCATCGAGATCCCGGCGATCGTGTCCAACCACACGGATCTGGCCCCGCTCGCCGAGTTCTACGGCATCCCGTTCCACCACATCCCCGTCACCGCGGACACGAAGGCCGACGCCGAACGGCAGCTGCTGGAGATCATCGAGAAGGAGGAGATCGAGCTGACCGTCCTGGCCCGCTACATGCAGATCCTCTCGAACGACCTCTGCCGCGAGCTCGAGGGCCGCGCGATCAACATCCACCACTCCTTCCTCCCGTCCTTCAAGGGCGCCAAGCCGTACCACCAGGCGCACAAGCGAGGCGTGAAGCTCATCGGCGCCACGGCCCACTACGTGACCGCCGACCTCGACGAGGGCCCGATCATCGAGCAGGAGGTGATCCGCGTCAGCCACGCCCGCACGGCCGAGGAGTTCGTGCAGATGGGCCGCGACGTCGAGGGCCGCACCCTGGCTCAGGCCGTCCAGTGGCACGCGGAGCACCGGGTCCTCCTCGACGGCACCCGGACCGTGGTGTTCAACTAGGGCTTCGCCGTTGTGCGCCCTGATTCACTTCCGGCGGGGATATTGACCCGCAGGAAGTGAATCAGGGCGCAATTCGTTGGGACGACTCAGCACAGAGGCGTCCAGCGGGGCCGCGTGGAAACAGGGAGACCGGCGCTACGGAGCAGAGTCGCCAGCCGCTCCGGTTGCACCACGTCCGCCCAGGTCCAGCGAACCACCGTCAACCCGAGTCTCCTCAGCCGGTCTTCGCGTGTCTTCTCGGCCATGACCACCTGAGAGACGGTTCGGCCCTTCAGGTATTCGGGCTTGACGTACTTCTCGTCCCCGTCGAACTCGCCCACCAGATTCCAGTTCCGCCAATAGAAATCCGTGTATCCGATCAAGCCAGACCGGTCCTGGAATGCGGACTGAAGCTCCGGCTGAGGAAATCCCTGGTCATACATGGCCACTCGACTCAGGGACTCGCCCGGCAGGAACCCGTCACCGTCTGCGAACGCGAGCCTGGCCTCCAGTTTCCTCCGTTTCGGACCGCTCACCACCTGCTCGATCAGCCGTCGGATGGCTGCCCTGTCACACCGCTCCGGTGCACCCGGTGGCGGACCCTGGGTGGGGCCCACGCGTTCCTTGCGCATCAGCCGTTCGGCGCCTGCCGGCGTCGAGCGCCGGTCGACGTGTTCCGCGAATCCCACATCCTCAGGGAGGGACCAGCCCTGAGAAATGTGAGCGATCCTGCGGGGCTCCATCTGCGACCGATCGCCGGGATCCCACCCGCCTACCGCAGCCTCCGAGGGGAGCGGCCGCGGGTTCAGCAAACGATCCAGGATCGCCACACCCCACGCGAAATCCTCTCGAAGTGCGACGTCGAGGGCCGTGTTCACAGGGTCGGAACACGGGAGCGTCCGGACCGTCAGGACGTGCCGATGGCGTCCGTCGGGCTGGTGCCGGACGATCCCAGGCTGTGAGCGGCCTCCGCCCCGGATGGTGTCGGCCAAGTGCGCTTGCTCAGGGAGCCGACGGAGTGGGAGGCCCAGCATGAAGGCGCTGCTGATCCCGTGGAGGGGCAGTCGGACATCGGCGGTCTCCACGGCGACACGAAGAAAGAGCTCGTGACGGTCGGCTGGAGAAGCGTTGTTCCACTCCTCGGAACCGACGTAAAACCCACGTCTAATCCTCCGTAGCTTTCCCTGTTTGGTACGCCGCGCCAGTTCCCCGGAATCCATCCCATGCATCAGCACATCAGCGGTCCGTATGAGGTGGATCGACTTCCTGTTCATACGGAAATCCTGACGGCCAGCGGCGCCGGAAGCTCCTGCGAGAGGACCGATGTGGACAACTGCGGTGAGGAAGGCCAGGAGTGTGTACATACAGAAGCGCGCCCTGATTCACTTTTCGCGAGTCAATATCCCCGCAATAAGTGAATCAGGGCGCGCAATCGGCCAAGCGAGCGGCCCGCCCGAGTCAGGCCAGGCGCTTGGGACCGTACTCGGCCAGGAACTCGCCCGGGCCGGGGTTGCCCTCAGCGGAGGCGCCACCCAGGTGCTTCACGACGCCCCACACGGCGTTCAGGCCCGTGGTGACGGCGCCCTCGGCCCAGCCGGCGGTCCAGGACACGTCGTCGCCGGCCAGGAAGATGCCGCGGTGCGCCTCATCCAGGGACTCCTGGTCGAAGTGGGTGTAGAGGCGCTCCTGGTACCGGTAGTGGCCCGGCAGGTTCGCTTTGAACGCGCCCATGAAGTTGGGGTCGGACTCCCAGGACACCGTGATGGGTGTGCCGATCACGTGGCTGCGGATGTCCACGCCCGGGTAGATCTGCTCCAGGGAGTGGATCATGAGGTCGGCGCGCTGCTCCCCATCGAGGCTCAGCCACTTCAGGGCGTCGTCGTTCCAGGTGTAGGAGAGCAGGATGACGGCGGGCTGGTCCGGGCCGTTGTCCAGCAGGTAGGTGCCGCGGGTCAGACGGTCGGTGAGGGTCATCGACATGACTTCCTCGCCGGTCTCCGGATTGCGGTCCTTCCAGAACGGGCGGTCGACCATCACGAAGGTCTTGGAGGACTGCATGTAGTGCGAACGCTCGATCGCCGTCCACATCTCCGCCGGGAACAGCGCTTCCTCGGTGTGGATGCGCGTGGACAGGAGCCACGACTGGCAGGTCGTCACCACGGCCGCATACTCGCTCGCCCGGCCCCAGCGCTCGGTGACCGCGATGCGGGAGGTGGGGGCGCCGTCGTCGTCCTTCACGCGGGCGATCCGGGCCACCGCGCCACGCGGCGCGCCGCCGTGCAGGCTGGCGAGGGAGGTGCCGGCTGGCCAGTGCTTGAGGTCCGACGGCGCGTGGTTCCACAGTGCCTCCGGGATGCGGGCCGCGCCGCCCACCACGCCGCGGTGGTGGTCATCCGCGTCGGTGTAGACCACGCGCAGGATCTCCAGAATGGAATTGGGGAAATCGGTGTCCCAGCCGCCGGTGCCGAAACCGACCTGGCCGAAAGCCTCGCGGTGCGCGTAGCCCGCCTCCTTGAAGGCGCGGCTCTTGGCGATGAAACCATAGAAGGTCTCCTCGTCCAGCTCCTCGAGGAGCGAATCCCAGATCTCCTTGATCTTCGCGGTGTCGCGGGCCTTGAGCGCGTCCTGCATCTCGGTGAACCGGGCGTTCTCCTCCATGCAGGCCTTCCAGGCGGCGGCCACCTCGTGGAAGAACTCCGGCAGATCCCCGGGCTTCTCGGCGTAGTACTTCCGCCCCTTCAGCTCGATCACGGTGCTCGACGTCACCGGCGCCAGCGGGTTGGGGAAGTCCGTGGTCTCCAGGCCCAGCAGGTCGATGTAGTGGTACAGCGCCTTGCTCGACACCGGGAAGCGCATGCCGCCCAGGTCGGCGGTGACCTCGGGTGCGCTCGGGAAGCTCGCGGTGCGGAGACGCCCGCCGATCCGGTCCGCCTCGTAGACCACGGGCTTCAGGCCGAGCTTCATGAGTTCGTACGCGGTGACCAGGCCGGAGAGCCCGGCGCCCACCACGGCCACCTCGGTGCCGTACAGCTCCTCGGGGACGCTGCCCAGACCCGCGGGGTTCTGCAGGTAGAGGTCGTAGCTGAACGGGAAGTCCGGGTTCAGCATCGTGATGGGCGCGGTGCCCTCGGACGGAGAGGGAAGGGCGGTGGGTTCCATGGGTCCTTGCCTTGTGTTTCGTGTGCTGCGGGTGAAGAGGGAGGGACGGACTCAGTCGTCCTGGTGGCTGAGCTGGTAAGCCTGTTCGTTCAGGCCGCCCACGCGGGAGTTCCGGCGGCCGAAGGCGAGGTAGATCACGACGCCGATCAGCATCCAGGCGCAGAACACCAGCCAGGTCATCCCGTCGAGGTTCGCCATCAGGAAGAGGCAGGCCAGGGCGCCGAGCACCGGCACCACCGGGTACAGCGGGACGCGGAAGCTGCGGGTCTTGCCCGGCTTGGTGACGCGCAGGTAGATCACGGCGACGTTGACGAGGGCGAACGCGAACAGGGTGCCGATGCTGGTCGCGTCGGCGAGGGCGCCGAGCGGGACGAAGGCGGCGGTGAGCGCCACGACGACGCCGACGATCCAGGTGCCCTTGACCGGCGTGTGGGTGCGCGGCGAGACCTCGCCGAACACCTTGGGCACGAGACCGTCACGGGACATGGTCAGCAGGATGCGGGTCTGACCGTAGAGCACGGTGAGGACCACGGAGACGATGGCGAGCACGGAGGTGACCGCGAAGACCAGGGCGATCCACGGCTGATGGGTGATCTCGTTGATGATCTGGACGAGCGGGGCCTCCACGCCGTCGAACCACTGCCAGTTCCGGGCGCCGATCGCGGCCACGGCCACCAGGACGTACACGGTGGTGACGATCAGCATGGACAGCAGGATGGCCCGGGGCAGATCGCGCTTGGGGTTGCGGGCCTCCTCACCGGCAGTGGAGGCGGCGTCGAAGCCGATGTAGGAGAAGAACACCTTGGAGGCGGCGGCGCTCATGCCGGCGGCCCCCATCGGGAGGAGCGGCTCGAAGTTCCCGGCGTTGAAGGCGGTGAAGGCGACGATGCAGAAGAAGACCAGGATGCCGACCTTGGCGAACACGATGATGGTGTTGACCAGGGCGCTCTCCTTGGCGCCGCGCACCAGGAGGACGGTCGCCAGGAGGACGATGATGAGGGCCGGGAGGTTGACCAGGCCACCGCCGCCCGGGGGCTGGGAGATGGCGTCGGGCATCTGGATGCCGAACACCCCGATGGTCTCATTCACATACTGACCTGCGCCGACGGCGACGGCAGCCACGGAGACCGCGTATTCCAGGACGAGGCACCAGCCGCAGATCCACGCCATGCCCTCGCCCATCGTGGCGTAGGAGTAGGAGTAGCTGGAACCGGCCACAGGGACCATGCCTGCCATCTCGGCGTAGGAGACCGCGGAGAGCAGTGCCGCGAAACCGGCCACGACGAAGGAGAGCCAGATGGCGGGGCCCGCGATCGGCACCGCGTCCCCGAGGATGACCAGGATGCCCGTGCCGAGCGTGGCGCCGACGCTGATCATGGTCAGCTGCAGCACGCCGAAGTTCCGCTTGAGGCTGCCGTGTCCGGAGTTGTCCCGGGCGTCGCGCTCCATCTGGGCGATCGACTTGCGGCGGATGAGCTGCCGGCCGAGGCTCGGCGTCGCGCCGGGCAGCGTCTGGGGTGTTGTGGTCATGGGGAGTTCCTTGCGTCTTGGGCGGCCGCCCGGCGTCGTTGCCGGGCGAGGGACCGCACCGTCGAGGTCCCGGGCTGGGCGAGGCCAGGTCCGGGAACCGATGGGGTGGGGAGAAGGCCTAGTACCAAGGCTAGGACTGTGAGCCAGCTCTCACGATGGTGCATTTTGAACTAGAGTCTTGGCTCATGGGACAAAGTGCACATTCCATCCATGGTGCCGCGAGTGCCGGGGAGGCACAACTCGACGTGCTCCCGGGCCTGACGACCCACCGGTTCCTGGGCCGGCTCCCGGACGGAATCCGAGTGCTCCACGACGCCGGAGACGTCCCGTTGCGCTGGGTGGAGACGAGCGAACTCGACGACCCGACGCCGTATCTTCTGGACCACGAGCTCCTGCTCACCGCCGGTCTGCCGTTCCTCGGGGAGGGCGGGACGGAGAAGGCCGTGGACGCGTTCGTGGAGCGCCTGGCCAGGGCCCGTGTCTCCGCCCTGGCGTTCGGGCTCGAACCCCATTTCGACTCCGTCCCCCCGGCGGTGGTGTCCGCCTGCGAGCGCCACGGCGTGACCCTCTGGCAGCTTCCGCCCACCCTTCCGTTCGCGGCGGTCGGCCTCGCGTTCTCCCGCCTCCTGGAATCCGGCAACGCGAGCGTGCTGCGGCAGCTCACCGAGGCCAATCGGCAGCTGATCCGGGCGGCTCTCGGCGAAGGCGGCGAGCAGGAGCTGCTGGACGCCCTGGCGCAGCGGGTCTCCGGCGAGGTGCTGCTCTTCGGCGCTCACGGGCAGCTCCGTCTCACGGCCGGCTCGCGGTCCGCCGGGGCCGAGGTCGTGGCGGAGGCGGCGGAACTGGCCCTGGATCTGTTCGCGGGGAGCGGTCCGCGGGTCGAACTGCGGGAGACGTCCGACGGCGCCCTGCTGGGCCTTCCGCTGCGAGGTTCGCCGGGACGCGGTGCGGCTGCGCGCCCGCCGTCCGGTGCCCGCGCGGTCCCGGCCCAGCGTGGCCCCCGCCGCGGCGAGCCGACGCTCGGGGCCCTCGTGCTCCGCACCGGGCATCCACTCACGGCGACGGAGAACACGATGGTCTCCACCGCCGTCGGGCTCCTGGAACTGCTGGCCCGGCAGCGCGCCGCAGGGTCCCTCTCCCCCGGCCAGCTGGCCACCCTGCTGCTGCTCCGCGGCGACGCGCCCGGCGACGACGCCGCGCTCTCCACCCTGCTCGGCGACAGCGCCCCGGGCACCGGGTCGGGCCTGCGGGTGGTGATCGCCCACCCGCACGCCGAAGACGGCGCCGAGATCCCCGCGGAGGTCCTGGCGTGGCGGCGGCTCTGGGAGACCAAACTCGTGGTCCACGACGGCACGCATCTGCTCGCCGTCACGCGTCAGGAGCCCACGGCCGCGCGGCTGTCCCGGGTGGAGGCTGAGGGTTACGCCTGTGCTGTGTCCCGCCCGGCGCCGCGGCTGGGCAAGGGCGGTTCGCTGGCCGGGCACGCCCTGCAGCACGTCCCGCGGCTGCGACTGGAGGCCATGGCGCTGCTCGCCCGCGCCGAGGAGGAGCGCAGGAGCCTGCTGGCCGAACAGCAGCCGCGCACGTTCGCGGAGCTCATGCCCCGGGAGGCCGGGGCCGGGGTCGCGCGGGAGGTGCTCGGACCCCTGCTCGCCCTCGAACCGCCGCGACGGGATCTGCTCCTGCGCGTGCTGCGGGCGTGGCTCGCGGCGCACGGCTCGTGGGACGGGGCCTCCAGCGCCCTGGACATCCACCGCAACAGCGTGCGGCGGCACGTGGGGGTCATCGGGGACACCCTGGGCCGCGACCTCGGTGACGCCTCGGTCCGGGCCGAGCTGTGGCTGGCCCTCGGCTTCCTCGGGACGGGTCTCCCCGGGGCGGTGCCCGCCGATCCCTCAGCGGCGTCCGACGAGCCGGATCCGGGCGCCGTTCAGGAGAGCCAGGACCGGTAGAGGTCGGGGCGCCGTTCCTCGAGATACGGGACGTCCGCGCGGGCCGTCGCGAGTTGCCCGGGATCGACGTCCACGAAGAGGACGGCCGCATCCTCGTCCGCCTCGGCGAGCGTCCGCCCGAACGGATCGGCCACCACGCTGCCGCCGCTGAGGTGGAAGCCGTCCTCGACCCCGGTGTGGTTCACATAGGCGAGGTACAGGTGGTTCTCCATCGCCCGCGTCGGAATCAGCCGCTGCGGCACCTGCGAGTAGCCGCTGCCGAGCGCGGTCGGCACCATGAGGACGTCCACCCCCCGCAGCGCCGCGGCGCGCACGGTCTCGGGAAACTCGACGTCGTAGCAGATCACGGTCCCGAGCCGGAGTCCCTGATAGTCGACGACGGCGGCGGGCTGGTCCCCGGGGGTGAAGACCTCCTGCTCCTCGGCGCCGAAGAGGTGGACCTTGCGGTAGTGGGACAGCCGGGCGCCGTCGGGGCCGAACAGCGTGGCGCTGATGTACCAGCGGTCCGCTGCCGGGCCCGGGCCGGGCGCGGCGGGCTCCACCTCGGGCAGGCTGGCCAGCAGGGCGAGGCCCGCCGAACGGGCGATGTCCCCCAGCTCCTGTGCGAGGCCGGGCAGGAGGGCAGGGTCCAGCCCGCCGCGCACCGCCCGCGGGGCGTAGCCGACCGGGAAGAGCTCGGGCGTGATGAGGACCTGCGCGCCGCCGTCGGACGCCTGCTGTGCGGCCGCACGGATCGTGGCGAGATTCGCCGCCGTGTCCAGCACGGCGGACTCCCCTTGCATGATCGCCAGACGCATCCCGGTCACTTTCCCTTCCTCGGACATGACACCAGCCTAGGCGGCGCGTCCAGTCCGGATCCCGGGACCCTTTGCACCACCGCCGCAGGATTCCGGTGCTGAACGCACCGGACCGCGCCTCGGCGGGCCGGACGGGCCTGCGTTTCGGAAGCCCCTCGTCCGAGCCTCCTTGCGTTAACTTATTGACCGCATAAGCCGTTTAGGCCATGCTTGCATTCATGGTCAGCCGTGAGGGAAACAGCACACCCACCCGCAGGAATCCGGGTTCCCAGTCGGCCTTGCGCCAGCTCAACCGGGAACGGATCGTGCAGGCACTCTCCGCCGGCCCGGCCACCCAGGCCGAACTCTCCCGCACCACGGGGCTCTCCACCGCGACGATCTCCAACATCGTCAAAGAGCTTGAACGCGACAGCATGGTGCACACGGCCCCCACCACGTCGTCCGGCCGGAGGGCCTTGCAGGTCCGGTTGAACGCGGACAACAGCGTGGCGGTCGGGATCGACTTCGGCCGCCGGCACGTCCGGGTGGTCCTGGCCACCCGCGACTACCGCGTGGTCGCCGAAGCCTCCACGAGCCTGGTCCTCGGCCACCACGCCGAACACGGCATCGCCATGGCCCACGACCTCATGGAACGGCTCCTCCAGGAGAACGGGCTGACCCACGGCGACGTGATCGGCGTCGGCATCGGCATCCCCGGACCTCTCGACCGGCGGAGTCACACCGTGGCCCACGGCGCGGTCCTGCCCGAATGGGTGGGCATCGAGACGGAGGCCCGGCTCCGCGAGGCCCTCGGACTGCCCGTCCACATCGACAACGACGCCAATCTCGGCGCCCTCGCGGAGGCCACCTGGGGGCCGTACGGCGGCGCGGAGAACCTCGTCTTCCTGAAGATCGGCTCGGGCATCGGCGCTGGTCTGATCGTCAACGGCGCCCCGGTGTACGGCAACCTCGGCATCACGGGCGAGATCGGCCATTCGACCATCGACGACCGCGGGGCCGTGTGCCGCTGCGGGAGCCGCGGCTGCCTCGAGACGATCGCGTCCACCACCACCATGATCGAGCAATTGAGCCGCAACGAACCCGGCCCCGTGACCACCCGCAGCATCATCTCCGGCGCGCGGGAGGGCCACCCCGCCACCCTGCGCGTGCTCGACGACGCCGGGCTGGCGATCGGCCATGCGCTCGGCACCGTGGCGAACCTCCTGAACCCCGAGGTGATTGTGGTGGGCGGCCCGCTGGCCGAGCTGGAGGAACTGCTGCTGGAGCCCATCCGCCGCGGAATCCTGCGGCACACGATCCCGATGGTGGGCGCGTCCACGGCGCTCACGGTGTCCTCACTGGGCGAGCGCGCCGAGGCCCTGGGCGCCGCCGCTCTCGTGTTCCGCAAACCGGCGAGTGCCAAGAAGTAACGATTCGGTACGACCTCTGCGTTAAAGGCTTGACGGCAATAGCCCGCTTCCAGTTTACTTATCGGTCAGAGGGTGACACGAGCCACAGGGATCGGGCCCCCACCGGCGGACTTGATTGGTCCGCACTGAACGACTTCGAGGCAAGGACGACCGATGTCTGAGACCAGCACCGCCCCGACGATCCTGGAAATGCGATCCATCACCAAGGAGTTCCCGGGCGTGAAGGCCCTTTCCGAGGTGAACCTGAAAGTGAAGGTCGCCGAGATCCACGCCATCTGCGGCGAGAACGGGGCCGGGAAATCCACACTCATGAAGGTGCTCTCCGGGGTGTACCCCTACGGCAGCTACGCCGGGGACATCGTGTACCAGAACGAGGTCCAGCAGTTCCGGGACATCCGCGCCAGCGAAGCCGCCGGCATCGTGATCATCCACCAGGAACTCGCGCTCATCCCCGAGCTGTCCATCATGGAGAACATCTTCCTGGGCAATGAACCCACCCGGTTCGGGGTGATCAACTGGTCCGAGGCACGCCTCCGCTCCAAGGATCTGCTGGCCCGTGTCGGCCTGAGCGACGATCCCGACACCCCGGTCAAGGAGATCGGCGTCGGCAAGCAGCAGCTCGTGGAGATCGCCAAGGCCCTCAACAAGTCGGTGAAGCTCCTGATCCTGGACGAGCCCACCGCCGCCCTGAACGAGAGCGACTCCCAGCACCTGCTCGACCTGCTGCTCGGCCTCAAGGGCAAGGGCATCACGTCGATCATCATCTCCCACAAGCTCAACGAGATCGAACAGATCGCAGACTCCATCACCATCATCCGTGACGGCAAGTCCATCGAGACCCTGGACGTCAAGGCCGACGGCGTCAACGAGGACCGGATCATCAAGGGCATGGTGGGCCGCAGCCTGGAATCCCGGTTCCCGGACCACACACCGAACATCGGCGAGGTGTTCTTCGAGGTCAAGGACTGGACGGTGGCCCACCCGCAGATCGAGGACCGCCTCGTGTGCAAGGGCTCGAACTTCTTCGTCCGCCGCGGCGAGATCGTCGGCTTCGCAGGACTCATGGGTGCCGGGCGCACCGAACTCGCCCGCTCCCTCTTCGGCCACTCCTACGGCCGCTTCATCTCCGGAACCGTCATCAAGGACGGCAAGGAGATCAGGATGAACACGGTCCGCCAGGCCATCGACCATGGCCTCGGCTACGTGACCGAAGACCGCAAGTCCCTGGGACTGAACCTCCTGGACGACATCAAGACCACCACCGTCGCCGCGAACCTCAAGGGCGTGAGCAAGCACAACGTGGTGAACGAGGACCGTGAGTTCGAGGTCGCGGAGGACTACCGGAAGTCCCTGCGCACCAAGACCCCCTCGGTCGAGGAAGGCGTGGCGAAGCTCTCCGGTGGCAACCAGCAGAAGGTGGTCCTGGCGAAGTGGATGTTCACGGACCCTGACCTCCTGATTCTGGACGAGCCGACCCGTGGCATCGACGTGGGCGCCAAGTACGAGATCTACGGCATCATCCAGCGCCTGGCCAGTCAGGGCAAGGGCGTCATCGTCATCTCCTCCGAGCTCCCGGAACTGCTCGGGCTTTCGGACCGCATCTACACGATCTTCGAAGGCTCAGTGACCGGCGTTCTGGACAAGGACGACGCCACCCAGGAGAACCTCATGAAGCTCATGACCGCCAAACGTCAGGCCGCCTGACACTCCTCCCGCTGCTGTGGGGCCCCGGTCCCATTCACCACGCACCCAAGGAATCACCAATGAACGCACTCAAAAAGATCTTCGGCGGCGACACCCGTCAGTTCGGCATGATCTTCGCCCTCGTCTTCCTGATCGTCTTCTTCCAGATCCTGACCGGCGGCATCACCCTCACGCCCGAAAACGTGATCAACCTCTTCAACGGCAACTCCTACATCCTGATCCTCGCGATCGGGATGGTGCTCGTCATCATCGCCGGGCACATCGACCTCTCGGTCGGCTCGGTGGCGGCCTTCGTAGGCATCAGCGTCGCCCTGATCGTCCGGGACTGGGGCGTCCCCTCCTGGGTGGGCATCCTGATCGGCCTGCTGCTGGGCGCGATCGTGGGAGCGTGGCAGGGCTTCTGGGTGGCCTACATCGGCATCCCCGCGTTCATCGTCACGCTGGCCGGCATGCTCCTCTTCCGCGGTCTGAACCAGCTGCTCGGCAAGTCCAACACCATCCCGGTCCCGGGTGACTTCCAGACCATCGGCGCCGGCTACCTCCCGGAGATCGGGCCGGACACCGGATACAACAACCTCACCCTGCTCCTGGGCCTCGCCGCCATCGCCGCCATCATCTGGGGCGAGCTGCGCCGCCGCAAGGCCGCGCAGGCCCTCGGCGCCGACGTCGACGAGATGTGGGTCGTCGTCACCCGTCTGGTGCTCATCTGCGGCGCCATCGCCTACGCGACGTACCTCTTCGCCACCGGCCGTCCGGGCACGTCCTTCCCGGTGCCGGGCATCATCCTCGCGGTCCTCGTCCTGGTCTACGGCTTCATCACCTCCCGCACGGTCGTCGGCCGCCACATCTACGCCGTCGGCGGCAACAAGCACGCAGCCGAGCTCTCCGGCGTACAGGCAAAGCGCATCGACTTCCTGGTCATGATGAACATGTCGATCCTGGCGGGTCTGGCCGGCATGATCTTCGTCGCCCGGTCCACCGCCTCCGGCCCGTTCGACGGTGTGGGCTGGGAGCTCGACGCCATCGCGGCCGTGTTCATCGGTGGCGCAGCGGTCTCCGGCGGTGTGGGCACCGTGGTGGGCTCCATCGTCGGTGGTCTCGTCATGGCCCTGCTGAACAACGGTCTGCAGCTCATGAGCGTGGGCGCCGACTGGACCCAGATCATCAAGGGTCTGGTGCTCCTGGTCGCCGTCGCGTTCGACGTCTACAACAAGTCCCAGGGCAAGCGGTCCATCACCGGCCTGCTGCTCAAGAACTTCGGATCCAAAACCGAAACCAAGGCCGCCTGAGGCCGAACACCCCGAACCGCTGCGGCACTCCCGTGCCGCCGGATCACCAATAGAAAGAGATTGCACTCATGCGCATGTTCGGAAAAGCGGGCAAAGTCGCCGCCATCACCGCCATCGCCGCGCTGGCTCTCACGGCCTGTGGCCGCAGCGAGTCCGGCTCCAGCGGGAACGCCTCCGGCGCGGCCGGTTTCGCCAAGGACGCCCTGATCGGCGTCGCTCTTCCGCAGAAGACCAGTGAGAACTGGGTCCTCGCGGAGAAGCTCTTCAACGACGGTCTGACCGGAGCCGGTTTCAAGGCTGACGTCCAGTTCGCCAACGGTGGCGTCTCGGAGCAGCAGAACCAGATCAGCTCCATGGTCACCAAGGGCGCCAAGGTCATCGTGGTCGGCGCCATCGACGGCTCCCAGCTCGGCACCCAGCTCAAGCAGGCCCACGACAACGGCGCGATCGTCATCGCCTACGACCGCCTGGTCAAGAACACCGACGCCGTGGACTACTACGTGGCCTACGACAACTTCAAGGTCGGCGAGCTGCAGGGCCAGGCCCTGCTCGACGGCATGAAGGCCAAGAAGGCCAGCGGTCCGTACAACGTGGAGCTCTTCGCGGGCTCCCCGGATGACGCCAACGCGAAGGTCTTCTTCGACGGCGCCATGAGCGTGCTCAAGCCGAAGATCGACGACGGCACCCTCAAGGTCGTCTCCGGTCAGAAGAGCTTCGAGCAGGCCGTGACCCAGGGCTGGAAGGCTGAGAACGCCCAGAAGCGCATGGACACCATCCTGGCCGGCAGCTACGGCTCCGCCTCGCTGGACGGCGTGCTCTCCCCGAACGACACCCTGGCCCGCGCCATCCTGACCTCCGTCAAGGCCGCCGGCAAGCCGACCCCCGTGGTCACCGGCCAGGATTCCGAGGTCGAATCCGTGAAGTCCATCATGGCGGGTCAGCAGTACTCCACCATCAACAAGGACACCCGCAAGCTCGTGGAGCACGCTCTCGAGATGGTCAAGGGTCTGCAGGCCGGCAACAAGCCGGAGATCAATGACGACAAGTCCTACAACAACGGCGTGAAGGTCGTTCCGGCCTTCCTGCTCCCCCCGGTCATCGTGACCAAGGAGAACGTCAAGACCGCTTACGAAGGCGATCCGGTCCTCGGCCCGATCACCAAGTGATCCCCGGGGAGTGATTCCCCTCAGGTGAACCGGCTCCGCTGAGCGGGGCAAGCGAAACGGCGACGGCCGGTGGAAGAGATTCCACCGGCCGTCGCCGTTTCGCTGTCCTGCGGCGTCTTTCAGACGAGCGCCGGGAGATCCGCGACGGACTCGAGAATGGCCTCGTGCGGGTGCGCCGCCAGCTCCTCGCGGCCCAGCTTGCCGGTGAGGACTCCGATCCCGCGGACCCCGGCGTGCTCGGCGGCCTGCAGGTCGTTCACCGTGTCCCCCACCGCGAGGACGTCCCGGACGTCCAGGACCCCCGTGCGCTCCATGGCGCGGTGGATCATGAACGGCGCGGGCCGGCCCGCGCTCACCTCATCGCTCGTGACCACCGCGTCGAGCACGAGCGCCGCCTGGCCTGCGTCGGGGGCGTCCGCGGTCGTCCAGTTCAGCGCGTGCAGCAGCGGATGCGCGACGTCGGCCGAGAAGCCGGTGGTCAGGGCCACCTTCACGCCGCGTGCCCGCAGCCCGTTCAGGGCCTCCTCGACGCCCGGCAGGGCGGTGGGCGGGTTCTCCGCGTACAGGGCGGCGAGGATCTCGCGGAAGCGGGAGAAGGAGTGCGCCACGGTGGCCGGGTCGGCGTCGTGGCCCCCGAGCTTCAGCAGCGCCGTGATGGCCTCCACCTTGTCCGCGCCCATCCAAGCCTGGACGTCCTCCTCGGTGGTGCACACCCCCGCCTCCTCCACGCTCTGAGCCAGGGCGCGGTACACGTCGCCGTGCTCGTCGATGGTGGTGCCGGCCATGTCACAGGCGACCAGATGCGTCATGTCAGTGTCCTTCGGTGTGGATGCGGATCAGCGCTGCCCGCTGTTCCACGGTGTTGTCGATGCTGAAGTTGGTGATGCCCGGCAGGTAGCAGTCCTCGGCGAACTCCACGTGCGTCCCGTCCTCCGTGGCGGTCAGTCGCCGCTCGCGGAGCAGGGGCGAACCCGGCTGGGTCCCGAGCGCCTCCGCCTGAGCCGGGGAGGCCGCGACCGCGTCGATGGTGTGGCGGGCGCTGTGGATCCTGATGCCCTGCTGCCGGAGGAATTCGAAGATGGAACCGCCGTCGGTGTCGAAGTCGAGGAGCAAGCGGCCCACCTCGTGGATGAACGTGCTGGTCTCCAGCATCGCCACCTCGCCGTCGAGGTACCGGACCCGCACGACGTCCACCACCTTGTCCCCCACCGCGATGTCCAGGGCCGCCGCGGCTTCGGGGCCGGCCTGCCGGATGGCGACCTCCACGGTGCGCTGGCCCGGCTCCTTGCCCATCTTCCGGGCCCACTCGGTGAAGGAGTTGAAGGTGGAGAAAGACTGGGACGGCACGCCGCCCCGCACCACCGGCGAGCGCCCGCGCCCGCCACTGATGGCACCTTCGCTCCTGAGGAAGGCGAGCGCCTGGCGGATGGGTCCCCTGCTGGTGCCGAATTCGCGGCACAGCTCGGCCTCGCTCGGGAGACGGCTCCCGGCCGGCCAGGTGCCGTTGTTGATGCGGGCCATGAACTCTTCGCTCAGGCGGCGGTGCAGCGGTGATGTCGGCTGAATGCTCACGACTTGATCATACAAGTGCACTTCCCGGAGAAACCGGGGAAGATGCGCCGAGCTGGGTGAATTGTGTGTGAACGGACCCGGCCTTGGGTGAACACTGCATGAAGCTGTCTATACAACCGCTGTCTGGGGTTGAACCGCAGGCTCCGGCTCCTGCACGCTGGTTCCGTGAACAAGGAAATCTCAACCGACCTCCTGGTGGTCGGCGCCGGCATCGTGGGCCTGGCCCATGCCGCCGTCGCCGCCGAGAGCGGCCTGACCGTCCGCGTGATCGACCGGGATCACCAGGCCGTGGGCGCCTCCATCCGGAACTTCGGCCACTGCTGCATCACCGCCCAGAGCGGCGAGCTGTACGAGCTGGCCCAGGCGTCCCGCCGGCAGTGGCTCAAGTTCTCCGAACTCGCCGGTTTCTGGGCCGCCACCTCGGGGGCCGTCGTCGTCGCCCGCACCGAGGCCGAGCTCGCCGTCCTGCACGAACTTTCCGCCGCCCGCGAACCGGGCCAGGTCACCGTCCTCGACGCGGCCGCCACCCGCGCCAAGCTCGGACCCGCAGGCACGCAGGCGGATTGGCCCGGCCTGATCGGCGGGGCCTTCCTCCGCGATGATCTGCGCGTCGACCCCCGCACGACCGTGGCCCGCATCGCCTCCTGGCTGGATTCGCTCCCGAACGCCGAGGTCTCCTGGAACACGACGGCCGCCGGCTTCACCCCGCTGCCCGACGGCGGCGTCCGGATCAGCACCTCCCGCGGCGACCTCACCGCCTCCCGGGTCGTGGTGTGCGTCGGACACGATCTGGACCACCTCTTCCCGGAGGAGGCGGCGGCCCACCGGATCCAGCGCTGTTCCCTCACCATGGCTCTGGGCCGGATGCCGGACGGCTTCCACCTGGGCCCCGCGGTCCTCACCGCCACCTCCATGCTCCGCTACCCCGCCTTCGTCGAGACCGCCGCGGCAGGAGCCCTGCGCGACGAGGTCTCGACCACCGCGCCCGAGCTGCTGGAGATCGGCGCGAACGTCATGTTCACCCAGCGGCCGGACGGTTCCCTCCTGCTGGGCGACTCGCACCACTACCACCAGAGCGCCCCTCCGTTCCTGGACGAGTCCGTCGCCGAGACCCTGCTGGAACACCTCGAGGCGACCCTGGGATCACGGCCCCGGGTCATCGAGCGGTGGCAGGGCGTCTACGCCTCCTCGGAGATCGCACCGCTCTTCCAGCAGGAGGTCCTCCCGCAGGTCACCGCCGTGTCCGTCACCTCGGGCGTCGGTATGACGCTCTCGTTCGGCCTGGCCGAGCGCACCATCGACTCCCTCTTCGCCTGACCACTCCCTTCCCCTCCCGCCTCTCCGGCACCTCTTTCTCAAAGGATCATCATGAAGCAGCTTTCGCGCGCCCGGATCACCGCCACGGCGGCCCTTTCGCTCACCGCGGCACTCGCCCTCAGCGCCTGCGGCGGCACCTCTCAGGCCGGCACGGGCACCGCCTCGGCGGGCGGCGCCTCCGCCACGTGCCCCAACGGTGAGATCAAGTTCGGCATCGAGCCCTACGAGGCCCCGGACAAGCTGATCCCGGCCTACAACGTCCTGGCCGACGCCCTGTCCCAGAAGCTCAACTGCCCCGTCAAGGTCCAGGTGGTCGACGACTACGCCGCCGAAGTCCTCGCCATGCGCAACGGCAAGCTCGACCTGGGCGAGTTCGGCCCGCTGGGCTTCGTCTTCGCCAGCCAGCAGGCCGGCGCCGAGCCGCTCGCGTCCTTCGCGACCGCGGACAAGAAGCTCTCGAGCTACAAGGCCGGCATCTGGGTGCCCAAGGACAGCCCGCTGAAGTCCATCGCCGACC
Organism: Arthrobacter sp. Y-9; assembly: GCF_029690065.1. Taxonomy (NCBI): domain Bacteria; kingdom Bacillati; phylum Actinomycetota; class Actinomycetes; order Micrococcales; family Micrococcaceae; genus Arthrobacter; species Arthrobacter sp. Y-9. The sequence continues at coordinate 855,808 of NZ_CP121463.1, read as the reverse complement.
TCAAGGGCAAGACCCTGGCCCTCGGCTCCAACGGCTCCACCTCCGGTGACGCCCTCCCCCGCTACGCTCTGCAGAAGGCGGGCATCGCGGAGAAGGACGTCAAGCTGGACTACGCCGGCGGCCACCCGGAAGCCCTGCTCGCGCTGAAGAACGGCAAGGTCGACGCTGCCGAGATCAACACGCAGACCCTGGCCACCGCCACCAAGGAGGGCACTTTCAAGGCCTCCGATTTCCGCCAGATCTGGGCCTCCGACCCCATCCCCAACGACCCGATCACGGTCCGCAAGGATGCCGACCCGGCGTTCAAGAAGGCCGTCGCGGAGGCACTGCTTCAGCTCGACACGAAGGACGTCGCCAAGGTCGGCGCCTTCCTCGACGTGACCCCTCCCGGCCCCATGGTCGCCGTCACGAAGGACGACTACCAGCCGCTCTTCGACCTCGCCACCGCCCTCAACCTGACCGAGAAGAACCTCTGATGACCGGCCCGCTGCTTGAGGTGACCTCCCTCGCCAAATCGTTCGGCGGCCGGAAGGTCCTGGACGGCGTCGACTTCACGGTCGCCGCCGGGGAACTCGTCGCCTTCCTCGGAGCCAACGGTTCGGGGAAGTCCACGACGCTGCGCTGCGTCATGGGCATCACCGAACCCGACGCCGGGACCATCAAGCTGGGCGGGCAGGACCTCGGCCTGCTGCAGGGCCGCGCCCTGCAGCAGGCGCGCGGCAAGGCGGCCATGATCTTCCAGAAGATCCACCTGGTCCCCCGCCGCACCGCGCTGGAGAACGTCTGCACCGGCGCCCTCGCCCGGATGAGCACAGGCCGCAGCCTGAGCCCGCTCTTCTTCCCGGACTCCGTGCTGGAGGAGGCCATGGACTGCCTCGATCGCGTGGGACTCGCGGACCGCGCCCACGACCGCGTGAGCCGCCTGTCCGGCGGGCAGCAGCAGCGCGTCGCGGTCGCCCGAGCCCTGTGCCAGCGGGCCGATGTGGTGCTGGCCGACGAACCGGTCTCCGCCCTCGACCCCCACGCTGCCGAGCAGGTCATGCAGCTGCTGGCGGGCCTGGCTCATGAGCACGGCCTCGCGGTGGCGGCGGTCCTCCACCAGCCGGACCTCGCGCTGCGTCATGCGGACCGCGCCATCGGCCTGATGAACGGCCGCATGGTGTTCGATTCCCCCGTGTCCGGGCTGGGCGCCGCCCAGCTGGACCACCTCTACGCACCGGACAGGAAGGTGGCGGCATGAGCGCGCCGACCCTGAAGCCCGTGGCCACGCGGCCCGGGAAGGCCCCCCGGCCCGCCCTGCGCGGGCGGAAGCACTGGCTCCGCTGGACGGTGGTGGCCGCCGTCGTCGTGTTCCTCCATGTCCTGGCGATCCAGGGCACCGACTTCCAGCCGCAGCTGCTGGTGGACGGCTGGAAGGGCATGGCCCAGTTCCTCGCGGACGCCTTCCCGCCGGACCTGAACTGGGAGAAGACCATCCAGCCCGGCCTGGACGCCACCTTGGTGACGCTCTGGATCGGTCTGCTCGGGACGACCTTCTCCATTCCGACGGCCCTCCTGCTCGCCGTGCTGGGCGCCCGCACCACCAGCCCCGCGGGCTGGGTCTACCAGGTGGCCCGCGCCATCCTGTCGTTCTTCCGCGCGGTCCCTGACATCGTGTTCGCGCTGATCTTCGTGACGGCCGTCGGCCTGGGGCCGTTCCCCGGCGTGCTGGCGCTGATCTGCCACAACACCGGTGTCATGGGCAAACTCTGGGCAGAAGCCATGGAGGAGATCGACGCCGGCCCGCAGGAGGCCCTGCGCGCGGCCGGCGCCAACCGGATCCAGCAGGTGGCGAACGCGACGCTGCCCATGGTCGTGCCCCAGTTCGTGGGTCTGCTGCTCTACCGTTTCGACGTCAACGTCCGCTCCTCGCTGGTCCTCGGACTCGTGGGCGCGGGCGGCATCGGGCTGCTCATCAACCAGTCCATCAAGACCTTCCGCTTCGATGCGATGCTGACCCACATCATCATCGTGCTCGTCCTGATCGTGGTGGTGGATCAGCTCTCCGCCTTCGTCCGCAAGCGCCTGGCGGCCTGAGCGGAGGCCCGCTCTCCCGCGCTGTCCACTGCTGCGCTGTTCACCTGCGTGCCGAAGCCATGGACCCGTTCCCTCGCCGGAGACCCCGGTGCGATGATGGGTCCATGGCTTCCCTCATCCCCCGTCCATGGCTCCTGTCCCAGGAGGAGCAGAATCCCGCGATCGCCACCGGCCGGACCTTGCGCTGGGGTGTGGTCTCCACGGGCAACATCGCCCGCTCGGTGACGGCCGATCTGGCCCTCCTGGAGGACGCCGAACTGTACGCCGTCAGCTCCCGCACCCAGGCCGCCGCGGACGCCTTCGCGGAAGGCCACGGTTTCGCAGTGGCCTATGGCGACGACGACGGCGTCCTCGGCTACCAGCGCCTCTTCGCCGATCCGGCGGTGGACGTCGTCTACGTCGCCACCCCGCACGGCCAGCACTTCGAGATCGCCCGCGCGGCGCTGGAAGCCGGAAAGCCTGTCCTGGTCGAGAAGGCCCTGACCATCAACGCCCGGGAGGCCGAAGAGCTCGTCCGGCTGGCCGAGGCGAACGGCCTGTTCCTCATGGAGGCGATGTGGAGCCGCTTCCTGCCGTCCATCCAGCGGGCCTTCGAGATCGCGGCGAGCGGCGAGCTCGGCACCGTGCACTGGATCTCGGCCGACCTCGGTTTCCCGTGCCCGCCGAACCCGGACGCCCGGATCTGGGCCCGCCGCGACGGTGGCGGCGCTCTTCTGGACCTCACGGTGTACCCGCTGCTCTGGCCGCTGGGCATCCTCGGCTTCCCCGACGCCGTGGACGCCCGCGGCACTCTCACGGAGCAGGGCGTGGACGCCCAGAACATCCTGAGCCTCGGCTATTCGGGCGGCGCCATGGCCACCCTCACCTCATCCCTGCTGGCCCACGGACCGCGCAGCGCGACCGTGGCCGGCGACCAGGGCGTCCTCCAGACCTTCGGCTCCGTCAACAACCCGAAGGAACTGCACATCCAGACCGGCTGGGACCAGCAGCGGGTGGAGACCTTCGACACGGTCGGCACCGGCTACACCTACGAACTGCGCGAGGTCACGCGCAGTGTCCAGCAGGGCCTCACGGAGAGCCCCACCATGCCGTGGCGCCAGTCGGTGGACGTCATGCGGCTGTTCGACGGGGTGCGGGCTCAGCTCGGCGTCACCTACCCCAACGACGAGCGCTGACCCCTTCCCTCTCTCGCGAGATGACAGTTGGCGCCCCTCTCCGCAGTGGAGAGGGGCGCCAACTGTTACTTCGCAAACCCGTTGGGGTGAGAGGTCAGGCGAGCTGCGCCACCCGGCCACCACGGCGGCCGAAGAGGAGCGCGTCGAGCGAGAACCGCCCGGCGCCTGCGAGGGCGAGGGCCAGCGAGCCGACGCCGAGCACCAGGACGAGCTCCATGCCGCCCTGATCGACGAAGATCCCGGACCCGCCGTGGACGAGGACGATGGCGCCGAGCATGTCGAGCGCGAGCAGGGCGCCGGCCACACGGGTCACCAAGCCGAGGATGAGCGCTGCGCCGCCGATCAGCTCGAGGAACGCGACGGCCGGGCCGACGATGTCGGCGGCGGGAACACCCATCTGGCCGAAGGAGCCCTGCACTCCGGGAAGGGTGAAGGTGAAGATCTTCTGCCAGCCATGAGCGAAGAACACGACACCCAGGGCGATCCGGAGAACGGCCAGAGCGGTGTCGGTGGTGCGGGAGGTGGAAACGGAAGCCATGCGGGGGTCCTCGCTATCAGTGGTCATCGGTCACGGTGGCCTCGGGACGGGGGCGAATCGTTTGAAGCTTCAAGTTCATCCTCGCAAGGACCCGACAAGGCTGTCAACAGTTGTGACACATCCCACTGGGGACGCGACTTCCCGCGACTCACTCCGGAGACGACGACGGCGGCCGGCCACCTCCCGGAGAAGGTGACCGGCCGCCGTCGTGCCGGAGTCCTGAACGGACCCGCGCAGCCCGTCGCCGGGCGCGGAGTGGTGACTAGGCGCCGAAGCCGTCGATCAGCCCGTTGAGCGTGGCCGAGGGACGCATGGCCGCGGTGGCCTTGGCCTCGTCCGGACGGTAGTAACCGCCCAGGTCGACCGGGTGGCCCTGCACGGCCAGGAGCTCGGAGACGATGGTCTCCTCCTGGGCGGCGAGAGCCTCGGCCAGCGGGGCGAAGGCCTCGGCCAGGGCGGCGTCGTCCTTCTGCGCGGCGAGCTCCTGCGCCCAGTAGAGGGCCAGGTAGAAGTGCGAACCGCGGTTGTCGATGGTGCCGAGCTTGCGGCCCGGGGACTTGTTCTCGAGCAGGAAGGTGCCCGTGGCGCGGTCCAGGGTGTCGGCCAGGACCTTGGCGCCCGGGGTACCCGCCTGCTCGGCGTAGAGCTCCAGGGACGGGACCAGGGCGAAGAACTCACCGAGGGAGTCCCAGCGCAGGTAGTCCTCGGCCACGAGCTGCTGCACGTGCTTCGGGGCGGAGCCGCCGGCGCCGGTCTCGAACAGGCCGCCGCCGTTGATGAGCGGCACCACGGAGAGCATCTTGGCGGAGGTGCCCAGCTCCAGGATCGGGAACAGGTCGGTGAGGTAGTCACGCAGCACGTTGCCGGTCACGGAGATGGTGTCCTCGCCGCGGCGCAGGCGCTGGACGGTGAACGTGGTGGCTTCCTCCGGGGTGAGGATGCGGATGTCGAGGCCCTCGGTGTCGTGCTCCTTGAGGTACTCGTTGACCTTCGCGATGAGCTGCGCGTCGTGGGCGCGGCTCTCATCCAGCCAGAACACGGCCGGGGTCTGGGAGGCGCGGGCACGGGTGACGGCCAGCTTGACCCAGTCGCGGACCGGGACGTCCTTGGTCTGGCAGGCGCGCCAGATGTCGCCCGGCTCCACGGAGTGCTCCAGGAGGACGGTGCCGTCCGAGGAGACGACCTGGACGGTGCCGGCCTTGGCGATCTCGAAGGTCTTGTTGTGGCTGCCGTACTCCTCGGCGGCCTGGGCCATGAGGCCGACGTTCGGGACGGTGCCCATGGTGGTGGGGTCGTAGGCGCCGTTGGCACGGCAGTCCTCGATCACGGCCTGGTAGACGCCGGCGTAGCTGGAGTCCGGCAGCACCGCGAGGGTGTCGTGCTCCTTGCCGTCCGGGCCCCACATGTGACCGCCGATGCGGATCATGGCCGGCATGGAGGCGTCCACGATCACGTCGGACGGGACGTGCAGGTTGGTGATCCCCTTGTCCGAGTCGACCATGGCGAGGGCCGGGCCCTCTTCGAGCGCCTTGGTGATGAGGCCGCGGACGTCGTCGCGGATCTCCTCGGGCAGCTCGTCGATGCCGGCCAGGATGGCGGCCAGGCCGTTGTTCGGGCTGAGCTCGGCGGCGGCCAGCTGCTCGCCGTACTTCTCGAAGAGCTCGTGGAAGTAGGCCTTGACCACGTGGCCGAAGATGATCGGGTCGGAGACCTTCATCATGGTGGCCTTGAGGTGAGCGGAGAAGAGGACACCCTCCTCCTTGGCGCGCTGCACGGCGCCGGCCAGGAACTCGTCCAGGGCCGCGGCACGCATCACAGTGGAGTCGACGACCTCGCCCGCCAGGACCTTGAGGTCCTTCAGAAGGACCTTGACGGAACCGTCCGCGAACACCTCCTGGATGGTCAGGACGTCATCCGTGGCCAGGGTCACGGACTTCTCGTTGGAGCGGAAGTCGTTCTGGCCCATGGTGGCCACGTTGGTCTTGGAGTCGGACGACCAGGCGCCCATGGAGTGCGGGTTCTTGCGGGCGTAGGTCTTCACCGACAGCGGCGCACGGCGGTCCGAGTTGCCCTCTCGCAGGACCGGGTTCACGGCGGAGCCCTTGATCTTGTCGTAGCGCGAGCGGATGTCCGTCTCCTCATCCGAGGAGGGGTTGTCCGGGTAGTCCGGCAGCGCGTAGCCCTGGCTCTGGAGCTCGGCGATGGCGGCCTTGAGCTGCGGGATGGAGGCGGAGATGTTCGGAAGCTTGATGATGTTCGCTTCCGGGGTCTTGGCCAGCTGACCCAGCTCGGCGAGGGCGTCCCCGATGCGCTGGTCCTCTTCGAGGAAGTCGCTGAACGCCGAGATGATGCGACCGGAGAGGGAGATGTCCCGGGTCTCGATGTCCACACCCGCGCTGGAGGCGTACGCCCGGACCACCGGAAGGAAGGAATGGGTGGCGAGCATGGGCGCTTCGTCAGTGTGGGTGTAGATGATCTTTGCCATCAGGGGCCTCTCCTACTGTTACTGGTTTACCGTCTAAGAATCAGGCTCTCCCAGCGTACTAGCTGGCCTGCGGAGAGCCGGGTCGAGCACTGCGGCAGAGGACGACGGCGGCGCGCGGCCGCCGTCGCCCTCTCGCCGTCAGTGGAAGAAGTGGCGCGAACCGGTGAAGTACATGGTCACGCCGGCCGCCTGGGCCGCCTCGATGACCTCTTCGTCACGCACCGAACCGCCGGGCTGGACCACCGCGCGGACACCGGCGGCCAGCAGGATCTGCAGACCGTCGGCGAAGGGGAAGAAGGCGTCGGAGGCGGCCACGGCGCCACGGGCGCGCTCGGGTGCCTCGGCGGCGGTCACGTTGGAGGCGCCACCCGCGGCGTCCACCGTGGATTCGACCGCCACACCGAGCGTGTTCGCGCGCTCGACGGCCAGACGGCAGGAGTCCACGCGGTTGACCTGGCCCATGCCGATGCCGACCGTGCCGCCGTCGCGGGCGAGCAGGATGGCGTTGGACTTGGCGGCCCGGACCGCGCGCCAGGCGAAGACCAGCTCGGCGAGCGTCTTCTCGTCCGCGGCCTCACCGCTGGCGAGGGTCCAGTTCGCGGGATCGTCGCCGTCGGCGTCGATCACATCGGACATCTGGACGAGCATGCCACCGGAGACCTGGCGCAGTTCCGCCGGGTAGCGGCCGTAGCCGTCCGGCAGAGCCAGGAGTCGGATGTTCTTCTTCTTGGAGAGGATCTCCACGGCCTCCGGATCGAAGGACGGCGCGATGACGACCTCGGTGAAGATCCCGGCCAGGGTTTCGGCCATGCCCTTGGAGACGGCGCGGTTGGCCGCGACGACCCCACCGTACGCGGAGACGGGGTCGCAGGCGTGCGCCTTGCGGTGGGCGTCGGCGATGGGGTCCTCGGCGCCCGGGGTCGCCACGGCGACACCGCACGGGTTGGCGTGCTTGATGATGGCCACGGCCGGCTCGGCGAAGTCGAAGGCGGCGCGCAGTGCGGCGTCGGCGTCCACGAAGTTGTTGTAGCTCATGGCCTTGCCGTGCAGCTGGTCGGCCTGGGCGATGCCGGCCGGGGCGGCCTTGTCCACGTAGAGGGCGGCCTGCTGGTGCGGGTTCTCGCCGTAGCGGAGCACCTCGGAGCGCTCGAGCGAGACGCCGGCGTAGGCGGGCCAGTCGATGACGCCGTCGCCGTCCTCGTCCAGGAACTGCGTGGCGGTCCAGCTGGCCACGGCGTTGTCGTAGCTGGCGGTGTGGGCGAAGGCGCGAGCCGCCAGGACGCGGCGCTGCTTGAGGCTGAAGCCGCCTTCGGCCGCAGCGGCGATCACCTGCGGGTAGAAGCCGGGATCCGTCACGATCGCGACGGCGGCGTGGTTCTTCGCGGCGGAGCGCACCATGGCGGGGCCTCCGATGTCGATCTGCTCGACCACGTCATCGAGGGCGGCGCCGGACTTGACCGTCTCGACGAAGGGGTAGAGGTTCACGACCACCAGATCGAAGGTCTCGATCTCCATCTCGGTCAGGGTGTCCATGTGGGCCGGGACGCGGCGGTCGGCCAGGATGCCGCCGTGGATGCGTGGGTGGAGGGTCTTGACCCGTCCGTCCAGCATCTCCGGGGAGCCGGTGACCTGCTCCACCTCGGTGACGGGGATGCCGAGGGCCGCGATCTTCTTGGCGGTGGAGCCGGTGGAGACCAGTGCCACCCCTGCGGCGTGCAGGCCGCGGGCCAGATCCTCCAGACCGGTCTTGTCATAGACCGAGATCAGGGCCCGGCGGATGGGAACACGGTCAAGCTGCGTGACGGACACGAATGGCACTCCAAAGTGGCACGGATTCGGCGTACGCAGCCAGCACGGGCCCACGCACGGCGACATCGATTGGCGGGATGAGGCCATTTTATCGCGCGGGACGGTCGATCCCTACCGCGTGACCCGAGGGCCCCACGCAGGGCGGAGAATGATTGAAGATGGCGCATCGAGGCCTCTTTCGATCTTGTTCACACAGGCACTGTGGTTCTTAATAGGCTGTTGCACGCGCGTGAGCGGCACTAGTGTGGGTGTGCATGACAGTCTTTCCGGACCAGAGCGACCTTCAGGACCTCTCGTCCTCCCGCCTGCCGGGACATCTGCCTTCCGACTCCGCCGCGCTCTCGGCCCAGCCGGTCGTCGAATCGGGGCCCGTGCTGATCGCCGACATCGGCAAGAGCCGCTGCCGCCTGGAGCTCCGGAGCCACCCGACCGAAGGTTCCGAGGTCCTCGCCTCCACCGTCCTGGAGGGGTTCCCCGGACTGGCCACGGCCGGCGGGGTCAACAACGCCTTCCTCATGATCACGGACGGTTCCGCGCATCTGCGCATCTCCGACACGGAAGGCACGCCGCTCCCCCGGCCCAGCGGCATCGGCGCCGCCATCGCGGGGGTCGCCTCGGATGAGGCCGGATCCCGCGAACTCGCCCACCGGCTGGCCGGGCACTTCTCCGTCCCGGCTGCGGTCATCTCGGACGCCACCGCCGCCCATCTGGGCGCCTTCGGGTCCTCCCCGGGCGCGGCCGTGATCATCGGCACCGGCGCGGTCGTCTTCCGCTTCGACGGCGAGGGCACGCTGCACCGCGCCGACGGCTGGGGGCCGCTCCTCGGCGACCGGGGCAGCGGCCGCTGGATCGGGCAGGAAGGCCTCTCCGCCGTGCTCCAGGAGCTCGACGGCGGCCCCGCCACCCTCCTCTCCGACCCGGACGGCCTGCCCGTCCCCGTTCTCGACCTGCCCGGCTGGCTCGGCTCCGTGAGCAACCCGTACCGCGCCATGGGGTCCTTCACGCCCCGCGTCCTCGACGCCGCCACGGCGGGTGACGCGGTCGCGCTCGGCATCGTGGACCGCGCGTGCGCCCACGTCGCCCGGTCCGTGGGACGGGCCCTCGCCTCCGGACCGCCCACCCATGCCGGGGATCCTTCCCGTCGCGTCGCCCTGCTGGGCGGCGTGAGCGAGTCGCCCCTGTTCCGGGACCGCCTCACCTCGGCCCTCAAGAGCATCCAGGCCACCGTCGTCCCGGCGCTCGGGACCGGCCTCGACGGCGCCGCGCTCGCCACCCAGCCGGATCTCCTCCAGGAAAGGTACATCTACCGTGACCAGCCAGCCTGAATCCCAGGATTCCCTCGCGGAACTCCGCGCCCAGCTCCAGGGCCTGTCCACGGAGGCGGCCAATCCTGAGCTGAGTTCCATCGACACCATGACCACGGCGGAGCTCGTCACGGCGATGAACGGCCAGGACGCCCTCGTGGCCGGCGCCGTGGAGCGCGAGCTGGGCTCGGTGGCCGCCGCCGTCGACGGGGTGTACGCCAAGCTCGCCGCCGGCGGACGGCTGATCTACATCGGCGCGGGCACCGCCGGACGCGTCGGCGTCCTGGACGCCAGCGAGTGCCCTCCCACGTACGGCACGGATCCGGACATGGTGGTGGGCGTGATCGCGGGCGGCCCCCGCGCCATCCGTGAGGCGGTCGAGAACGCGGAGGACGACGCCGAAGCCGGCGCCGCTGATCTGGCGGCCCTCTCGGTGGGTGCCGGGGACGCCGTGGTCGGCATTTCCGCGTCGGGCCGGACCCCCTATGTGGTCGGCGCGCTGGAGGCCGCACGGGCCGCGGGCGCGTTCACGGTGGGCCTGGCCTGCAACCGGAACTCGGTCATCGGCGCCACCGCGGAGGTGGCGATCGACGTCGAGGTCGGGCCGGAATTCGTGGCGGGGTCCACCCGGCTGAAGTCCGGCACCGCCCAGAAGCTCGTGGTCAATATGATCAGCACCCTGAGCATGGTCAAGCTCGGCAAGACCTACGGCAACATGATGGTGGACCTCCAGGCCACCAACGCCAAGCTCCGCGCCCGGTCCCAGCGGACCGTGCTGCAGGCCACCGGCTGCTCGGTGGAGGAGGCGTCCCAGGCGCTGGACGCCGCCGGTGGATCGGTGAAGCTGGCCATCCTCATGGTGCTGACCGGGGTCGACGCCGACGCCGGCCGGGCAGCGCTGGACGCCACCGGCGGTCGGCTCCGCCAGGCCGTCGCGCAGGCCTCCTGAGGCCCGGCCACCGATGGACAGGTCTGTGGTTGGCGGGGTTCCGGAAGACAGCGTTTCAGAGGACGAGGTTCCGGAAGACGGGGTTCAGGAAGACCGGGTTTCGCAGGACGGGGTTTCGCAAGACGGAGTTTCAGAGGACGAGGTTTCAGAGGACGGGGTTCAGGGTGCGGGGGCTCAGGACGTAGGAGCTCCGACTGACGGGGCGCCTGTGTTCGGGGCGCCTGTGTTCGAGACGCCGGCGTCTGAAGCCCCGCCGTTCAGTGCCCAACCGTTCGATTCCCAGCCGCCCGCCGACGCGGGCGCCTACACCCCGTCCCCGGCGCAGGCCGGGGCCGTGGCACCCCCTGCCTACGGACAGATGGCCGGCGGCCACGCGCCGTCGTACGCTCCCGGGGCACCTCCTGCCTACGGACAGATGGCACCCGGCCCGGTGCCGTCGCATGGGCCCTTATCCCCGCCCACGCCGCCTCCCGCGCCGCGGAAGAAGCGCACCGGGTGGCTCGTCGCGGTGCTTGCGATCTGTGTGCTGGGTCTGCTCGCCGTCGGCGTGGCCGTCCTCCGCCCGGCGATCACCGCCGCTCCGGCAGCCTCCGCACCGCCCCGGTTCGTCATGGCGGAGCTGCCCGGCTACGACGCCGCCGTGTCGGAGACCCGCAACACCATCAACCGCTACGTTCTCGCCGCCAAGACCGACAAGCCAGGGTTCCTCCTGCCCGGCACCCCGGCGGGACGGGCCTACGTCCTGGAGTTCCAGGCGGACCTCGCCGAGCGGTTCGCCACCCTGCAGAAGATGGGCGAGCGCACGAGCGCGGACCGGGCCGTCCTGCGCAAGGATCTGAACGCCCTGCTCGGGACGGTGCGGACGCTCGAGAAGAACTACCTCGCCCAGGCTCCCCTGGGCCGCAAGGGCCAGTTCAAGGATCCGTCCACCGGCAAGACACACCCGTTCACGGGTGCGGCGTCGCCGAAGGCGGAGAACGCGCGGCTCGAGGCGCTCGCACGGACGTTCGTCGGGGAACCGGATGCGGAAGGTTCCTACATCCCGTCGGCCGAGCAGCTCGTGCGGAGCTTCGGGCTCTCGGTGAACTGGGACTTCGCCCAGCTGACGAAGAGCTGTCCGAGCACCAAGAAGAACGATCCGGACGTCGTCGCGGCCTTCTGCACGGCTGCGCCCCGCCTGATCTACGGCAACCGGGAGACCACCGGCGCGGCTGTGGTGTTCTACTCCCCCGTGGTGGTGAGCGTGATGAAGCACGAACTGTCCCACTACCGGATCACCCAGATCTGCGGGACACCGGTCCCTTCCCGGGCGGGCGACTCGGTGGAGGCCGTGACCAACTCGTACGCCGTGCTGTTCCTCGGCGCGTCGTACGATGATCTCCAGCCGTTCGACGGCAGCCCCCACCCGGAATACCGGATGACGCCCCAGAGTGACGCCATCGCCAAGAAGCTCCACGCCGGCAGCTGCTCCTGAGCGACGGGCCACGGTGCGGCCGGACGCATGAAGGAGCACCGAAGGAGATCATGAACAGCCACTCCACCGTCCCCCGCGGCGATGTGCTCATCCAGGATCTGCCCTGGCGCTGGCGCGTGCAGGGCAGGATCTTCCTCATCGGCGGGCTCGGCTTCATGTTCGACGCCTGGGACGTCACCCTCAACGGCATCCTCATCCCCCTGGTCGGGAAGGAATGGGGTCTCGGTCCGGCGGACGCCGCCTGGGTCGGGACGGCGAACCTGGTGGGCATGGCCCTGGGCGCTTTCCTCTGGGGCACCATCGCGGACACGCTGGGCCGGAAGAAGGCCTTCACGGCCACGCTCCTGATGTTCTCCCTCTTCACGGTGGCCGGCGCGCTGGCCCCGGACTTCGCCTGGTTCTGTGCGTTCCGCTTCCTGGCCGGTTTCGGGCTGGGCGGCTGCATCCCGGTCGACTACGCGCTCGTGGGAGAGTTCACGCCCACCAGGCATCGTGGCCGGGTGCTCACCGCGATGGACGCCTGGTGGCCGTTGGGCGCGGCGCTGTGCGGAGTGATCTCCGCGTGGCTCGTGGGCACCTGGCACGACTGGCGGCTCACCATGCTGGTCATGGTCCTCCCCGCGTTCCTGGTGTTCTGGATCCGGCGCGGGGTGCCGGAATCCCCGCTCTACCTCGTGAACAAGGGACGCAACCGGGAGGCGGCCGCGGTCATCGACCGGCTGGTGCGGGACACCGGCGCCCCGGCACGCCCTTACACCCTGCCCGAAGCGCGGCCGCTCCCCCGCCTCACCGCCCGCGGCGTGTGGGACCAGCTCGCCGCACTCTGGCGGTTCGACTGGCGCATCACCGCCACGTCGTGGGCCCTCTTCCTGACGATCCTGCTGGTGTACTACCTCTCCCTGACGTGGATGCCCAAGATCCTGATCGGCGCTGGCTTCGCGGATTTCCGGGCCTTCCTCACGACCGCCGGAATGGCCGCCGTGGGCCTTCTAGGGGTGCTCGTGGCCGCGCTTCTGGTGGAACGGGTGGGCCGGCGCTGGATCCTGGGCGTCACCGGCCCGCTCTCCGGGCTGCTGCTGGTCGTGGTGTCGTTCTCGCTCGGCGACCCGGTGCTCGCGGTCCTGTGGCTCCTGGCCTTCGGTTTCGTCGTCCAGATCGCGATCCCCGTGCTGTACACCTACGTGTCCGAGCTGTACCCGACCTCCCTGCGAGCGAGCGGCTTCGGCTGGGCCTCCACCATCTCGCGGCTGGGCGCCGGATTCGGGCCGCTGCTCTTCGCCGGGTACTTCTGGCCGCAATGGGGGCTGGCGAACACCTTCCTCGCCGCGACGCTCCTCGTGGTGCTGGCAGTCGCGGCGATGGCGCGCGTCGCGCCGGAGACGGCCTCCCGGCAGCTGGGCTGACGGCTCACGGGGCCGACGGGTCACGGGGCTGCCACGACGACGGCGGCCGGCACGGTCCGTCGGCTGCCCGCCGCGGCGGGCTCAGTCCTTCCGGCCCAGACTCCTGGCCAGGGCCACGGCCTCGCGGGTCGAGACGTCGGGCAGATACGCCTTGCCCAGCGCCACCCCGATCCCCGGCAGCGCCAGCACGTCCTGGTACGCCATGGACAGCGTGACGTACTCGGGGTGGAACTTGGCCTTGAAACGGAACAGCGAACTGAAGCCGTACGCCGGTTCCAGGGTCCGGGACAGCCAGGCGAGGAAGGCGTCCATGCCGGCCACCTCCTCCGGCTCCTCGGCGCCGGGCGCGGTCGGCTTGGTGGCCAAGGGGGCGCCGGACAGGCTCATGTAGAGGCACCCCTCGTCCCGCATGTGCAGCGCCGCGGAGGCGATCAGGAACTCCATGACACCGTTGAACGACTCCGGCGAGCGCCGCATGAAGTCGAGCGTCCAGCCGATGATCTCGCCGTCCTGGTACATGGGCATCCAGGACGTCACGGCCTCGATCCGGCCGTCCTCGGCGAGGGCCAGCATGAGCTTGACTTCAGGGTCCCGGAGTTCGTCGAGCCCACCGAGGGTGAAGCCCATCTCCGGCAGTTCGCTCTCCGCGACCCACGCCTCGGAGATCGCGGCGATCTCCGAGGTGGCGGCGAACGGCAGCTCGGCCCAGGTGGTCCAGACCGTGGTCTTGCCCTCGCGGACGGCCTTGTTGAGCGCCGTGCGGACGCTCTGCCAGTGCTTGCCCTTCATCGTGAAGTCGGCCGTGTGGACGACGGTCTCCTCGCCCACGGACATGTGGTGCCAGCCGAGGTCCTCGAATACGGGCAGGTACTGCGGGTGGATCGAGTAGAACACCGGGGTCCAGTTGTGTTCGTCGCAGAACGCCAGATACTCCCGCAGGGTCTCCTCGGCTCGCTGCGGAGCGCAGACGGGGTCCCCCAGGGCGATCGCGTTGCCGTTCACCACCCGGTACGGAAGGGCGCCCTCGCCATCCTTCGTGAACCACGGGGTGTTGCCCTCCCAGGTTCCCATGTGGCCCAGCGAACCGCCGCCGTGGCGCCGCAGCAGCGCACGGAAGGCGTCGGCGTCGTGCGCCGTGGTCAGTCGGGGTGACCTCGAGAGGACCCACACCACGAGGCCCGCGAAGAACGCCCAGAAGACGGGTCCGCACCACTGATAGGCCCAGCTGACGGCGGAGTGCCGCGGCATGACGACGTGCGTGGGGCGCCCCACGAAGTGCGGCGGGATGAACCGGCGGGGTGCCTCCAGGATGACCTGCAGAGGGTTGGTGTGCGGCACGATCGCCGCGAGGTTGGCCAGCGCGGAGAGGATGTAGGCGGCGGTCAGCACGACGAATCCGGTGGCGAGGACCAGCCAGAATCGGCGCACCGCGCCGCGTGGCGCCCGGATGCCGAAGTGCTTCCGGGTGGCGACCAGCATGATCAGCGAGCCGACCGGCACCAGTGCCGCCGTGACCACCCAGATGACGAGCTCGGAGGCGTCGAACGGCCGGTGTGACCCCGAACCGCCCTGGGCGATCACGCGGACCACGCCGAACGAGCCCGGCGCGAAGAGCAGGATCGCGGAGTTGACGCTCACCGCCAGCCACCAGCCGAAACGGCGGCCGCGGTACAGGCCCCAGGCCGCGAGTCCCAGCAGGATGACCGGGACGAACGACATGACGTACATCCCCGGACCCTGTGACCCGAGCCGTGCCAGCTGTCGGATGCACTGCCGGGTGATCGGCATGTCGCCGCGGCAGACGGCAGTGAGAGTGGAGGGGTCGATCGGGTCGTTCATGAAGAGGTAGGACCCGAACGCGAACGGCGTCAGATCCGTGCTTCCGAGGAACGCCACGATCGGCCCGATCGCCGTGACGAGCACGACGGCGGCCACCAGGGTGCGCGTCTCGCGGTGGGAGCTGTGGGGCACCTTGACCGTGAGGGGCTTGCTGCGGGGAGCCAGAAGAACGCCGAGCGGCAGACCGATGAGGACCGCTACGAGGCGGTACAGGTCCTCCGGGTCGCCCGAGTACAGGACGAAGATCAGCATGAAGGCGAACAGGACCACCCGGATGCGGCGGCGCCAGAGCGGCCCCATCGAGGCCGTGGCGGCGGCGATCGCGCCGATCACCCCGGTGAGCGGATCCACCGTGATCGCGGTGGACGCCCCGGTGGACCACCATTCCCAGGTCAGGGTGCCGAGCCACTGCAGCAGCACGCCCAGGGTTCCGGCGATCAGACCCGTCACGAAGAAGGCGAGCGCCGCCTTCCGGGTGCCCATGGTCCGTTCGGCGAGGCCGAGGAGCAGCACCGAACCCAGGATCGCCACCACGGTGGCCGTGACGTCCTGCGGGATGAGCAGGGCGGACAGGGGCGTCCACCACTGACCGGCGTCCAGGGTCGTGTCCACGCCCAGACCCCAGGCGGCCTTGACCGCGTTGGAATCCCCATGGAGCACCGTCCAGCTGCGGATGCTGGTGGTCAGGAAGACCGCGGCCATGAGGAAGGAGAAGGGGATACGGCGGAAGAAGCCGTCGAGCCACTCCTTGGTGTTCCTCAGCCGGCCGGTGGGCGGCTGAGTCACGGCCTCCGCTGCGGCGCCCGCTCCGTGCGGGGCAGCCTCCGGCGCCGGTGGCTGCTCATCGTTCATGGTTCTCCGCCATTCTGGTGGTGGTGCTGTTCGGGGCGGTGATCAGGCTCCGGCTCATGACGGGGACAGCCCCCAGAGAGGATACAACGCGCTGAACGCCGCCGAGGCGCCCCCTTCGAAGGCCTTGCCCACATGTCCGGCCCCGGCCACGGAGAAGAAGTAGCTCTTGATCCCCACCTGGCGCGCGGTCGCCATCGAGCGGTGCGCCGCCGCCGTGTAGGCGGGGTCCTTGCTGCCGGCCGTGTAGACGGCGGTCATGTCCGTGTAGCGGCCATGTGCCAGCATGATGTTGCGCGGTTTCACGGCGTCGTACGCCGCCTGATTGCCGTTGAAGAACGTGGCCAGGGTCTGGGCGGGCTTCTCCGAGCCCTGGAATTCCTCACCGGACACGGAGATGAAACTGCCGAAGTCCTGCGGATACTTCGTGGCGAAGTAGCTGGCGCAGACACCGCCGTTTGAATAGCCCAGGAAACTCCAGTGCTTCCGGTCCTGCATGATGGGCAGATTGGCGCGTGCCCACGGCAGCACGTCCTTCATGACGTACGTCTCGACTTTGCCGAGCGGGCCGTCGAGGCACAGCGGATCCTGGGTGGGATCGCCCAGCTGGTCCACGATCAGGACAATCGGCGCCAGACCGTGGTGCTTCTTGGCGTACGCGTCGGCCACGTTACCGATGCCGATCGGGCTGGGGCTGCCCGGCTGGCCCATCATCATGAGGACGAAGGGCAGCAGTGGCGGATTCTTCACGCGTGCGGCCGGGGGAAGATACAGGCTCGCCCACCGGGCCGGGAACCCGGAGTGCCGGGCCGGGATCTGGACCGGAGTCTTGCCCCGGAGGCCCTGGGCGGGCATGCCGACAGGCGCCACCCAGGTCTTGTAGAGCGGTTCCTTCGGGTTGTACTCCCGCCAGTCCGCCTTCGGCGCGATGTGGACCGGGCTGGCGGTGTTGATGTTCAGCAGGGAGCCGAGCGTGGGATTCAGCCCGTACGACGCATTGATCTGGAAGGCCGCCGTCGCGACGAACACGAGCACCGAGATCACCGCGGTGACGCTGCGCCACCACCGGCCGCCGCGCAGGTTCACCACGGCCAGCAGGATCGCGGCCAGGGCCGCAGGGAACCAGAACCAGACGTCGGGAAGCAGAGGCTCACCGAAGGTGTTGTCCACGTAGACGCAGTACCAGAGGATGCCCAGCCCCAGGGCGGCGCCCACGGCCACGGCGGCCACGGCCAGCACGAACCACCGGAACCGCCACTTCTTCAGCAGCAGGAAAGCGAGCAGGACAAGGCTGATGACCGTCCAGAGAAGGAGGAAACTCGGGGTGATGATCACCGTGTCCAGCACCGGTTTCCAGAATTCCACGGCCACTCCTCAGCAGTCTGCAGCACGCTCCCTGTGAGCGGGCTTTGCAGTCGGTGACCGCTTCCCGTGTGGCGTGCGATTCTTTATAGCAAGCGAGACTGAACGATGTCTGACAGAGTGCTGATGAGTAGCCGACGTTCCACGAGCTTGATCCGTTCGTGCAGCGCCTCCTCGGTCTCGCCGTCCTCGATCGCGACGGCCTCCTGGGCGATGATGGGCCCGGTGTCGACCCCGGCGTCCGCCCAGTGCACCGTGCAGCCCGTGACTTTGACCCCGTAGGCGAGCGCGTCCCGGACGCCGTGCGCCCCGGGGAAAGCCGGAAGCAGTGCCGGGTGCGTGTTGAGGTAGCGTCCGCCGAACGTCTCGATGAACCGGGCCGAGACGATCCGCATGAAACCGGAGGAGACCACCACCTCGGGCTCATAACCCGCGACGACGCGCGTGAGTTCAGCATCCCACTCGGCGCGGGTGCCGTACCCGCGGAAGTCGACCACGAAGGTGTCGATCCCGGCGGCCCGGGCGCGTTCCAGCCCGTAGGCGTCCGCGCGGTCCGCTCCCACCGCGGCGATCTCGAGGTCGAGCTCCCCCGCCTGGACGGCGTCGATGACCGCCTGCAGATTGGACCCACTCCCTGACACCAGCACCACGATTCGCATGAGGTCCAGTTTAAGTCAGGGTCCGGCCAAAGCTTTCACGGTGACGGCAGCCGCTCCGCAGCGATCGGTGAGGTGTCAGTCGGCGCTCTTGCTGGCCGAGAAGGACTCGCGCGCGGAAGAGGTGCTCAGGGCGGAGGGCTCGTCGTCGTACCCGCTGAGCTGATGGCGTTCCAGCCACGGCGCCACCGAATGACCGATCACGACGCCGACCGCGACTTCGCAGCCGACGTACAGGGCCGTCTGCAGCGGCGGGGCGCCCAGGTGGCTGAGTCGTCCAAGGCCCAGTGAGCCGCTGGTCATCCAGGCGAGCACCAGCGTCACCGCACCCGTCACGGCGCCGACGGCGGCCGCCAGCACGAGCGTCGACGCCGGCATGGTGAACCAGCGGGCCTTGACCCGGATGGAGAGCCACTCGTCGAAGTGGTTCTCGCCTTCGCGCAGGAACCACCAGCCGGCGAGGATCCCTGCCAGGACGGGGACCAGGAGAGCCACCAGTCCAAGCGGCAAGGGACCCGTGGGCAGTGCTGCCAGGACCGGGACGGCCGGGACCGGGCCCACGGCGGTGCCGAGCGCTCCGGCCGTGGAGCCCACCCCGAGGGTGATCCCCGCGCCGCTGAGCCACGCCAGCGCGTACACCGTCAGATGGGGAAGATAACCGAGCTGCGCCAGAGTCAGTGCCGCCCCGCCGGGGATCCCGCCGCCCAGGCCCTCATAGACACTGACCACATCGGCCCAGTGCGCCACCAGGGTGATCGCGAGCATGAGCGCGGCGAGCGAGAGGGCGGCCATCGCCGCGAGGAAGCCCGCGCGGACGACGGTCCACAGGTAGGAGCCGGCCCAGCGTGAATGCTGGCTGGTCCGGGAGATCCAGTCCACGGCCTCCACGCCGATCAGCCGGGACCAGGACCGGGACTCACGCCGCGCTCCGAGCACCAGACCGAGGAACACGGGCAGCAGCGGGATGAGGGCCGCCTGCACCAGGTTGATCCGCACGTCCACCGTGCCGCAGACGAACGCGGTGGCGAAGGAGAACGCGCCGTACACCAGCAGCGCTCCGAGGGCCGCCTGCCAGAGCTGATCCGAGTAGGAGGCGCGTGCCAGGCGCTTGCCGGCGCGCCAGGAGAGCCCGAACGGGATCAGCGCCAGGCCCCACGGCAGGAGGGTCAGCGGTCCGCCCAGGTCCTGGGACGTGGCGTTCCCCGCGTAGAGGTGCACGCTGACCGGGACGCCGTGGATGAGGAGCCAGGCCTGCCCGGCCAGACGTGCCATGAAGTCGGGGCCGGTGGGACCGAATCCGCCGGTCGCCCACACCCAGAGGACGGGCAGCAGCACGAGCAGCGCGGAGATGATCGCGGCCTGGGCGGCCTCGAGCCCGCCTTGCAGCCACAAGGGCATGGGAAGGCCACGGTTTCCGCTCTGGTCTGCACGCAATTTCATCCCTTCCATCCTGCCACGCCGCGGGCTGAGCCGGTGTGAAGCGCCGACGTCGGACGGCCGGGTCCGGACTGCGCGTTAACCGAAGCTTTCCCTTCCGGCCAGCTCAGGGATGCGCCGCGGTCAGGAGCGGCGCGCACCGTGGAAAGCGTGAGGATCGCAATCGTGGCAGAGTCCTTCCTGCCCTTGATGAACGGTGTGACGCACTCGATCCTGAGGGTTCTGGATCATCTTCAGGAACGGGGCGACGACGTTCTGGTCATCGCCCCCTCCTCCGGCGCCGAGGATGCGCCCTCGCAGGTCTCCGGAGCGGCCGTCCACCGGCTGCCCGCGGTTCCCCTGGCCGGCTATACGAACGTCCGCGTGGCCCTGGGAGGTGTCAACCGGGTCAAGAGAATCCTTGCCGGTTTCGCCCCCGACGTGGTGCATCTCGCCTCCCCGTTCGTGCTCGGCTGGCGCGCGGTGCAGGCCGCGCAGCAGCTGGGGATCCCGACGGTCGCCGTGTACCAGACGGAAGTCCCCGGCTACGCGGCACGCTACGGGGTGCCGTTCCTGGAGAACTGGGCGTGGCAGCGCGTGGAGGACATCCATGTGCTCTCCTCCCGCACCCTGGCGCCGTCCACCTTCGCCAGGGACCAGCTGCAGGGCCGCGGCATCCCGCGGGTCCACCTGTGGCGGCGCGGCGTGGACACCCGGCGCTTCCATCCCTCCAAGCGCGACGACGCCTGGCGGCGCTCGGTGGCCCCTCACGGCGAGCGCATCATCGGCTTCGTCGGGCGCCTCGCAGTGGAGAAACAGGTGGAGGATCTGCAGGTTCTGGCGGACCTGCCCGGGACGCGGTTGGTGATCGTCGGCGAAGGGCCTCAGCGCGAGTCGCTCGAGAAGCTCCTGCCCGGCGCCGTCTTCACCGGATTCCAGGGCGGCGAAGACCTGGCCCGCCTCGTGGCGTCCTTCGACCTTTTCGTCCATCCCGGCGAATTCGAGACGTTCTGCCAGACCATCCAGGAGGCCATGGCCTCCGGAGTGCCCGTCGTGGCGACCGGCAGGGGCGGCCCTCTCGACCTCGTGGACAATTCCCGGACCGGCTGGCTGTACCAGCCGGGCGATCTCGCACAGCTCCGCGGGCATGCCGCCGATCTGCTGGGCGACGAGGTCAAGCGCAGGGCCTTCGCCCGCGCCGCGCTGCAGAGTGTGCAGGGCAGGACGTGGGAGGCGATCGGCCGAGAACTCGTGACGCACTACGAGGCCGCACTCGACGCCGGGGTCCCCCACCCGCCTGCCCCGACGCCCGCCCTGCGCGCGGCGGCCCGTGAAGGAGCGGTCCGGTCCTGGGCGCGCTCGCTCGTCGAACCGCCCGCGCCGTTCCGCAATCCACGGACACAGACGGCGCCGGCGCCGTGGGGGCCGCAGCGCATCGCATCATCCAAGAAGAACCGCTGAAAAGCACTGAGAAGCACGCTGAGAAGCAGAGGAGCCGGAACATGAAGATCTCCGTCATTGGCTGCGGATACCTGGGAGCCGTCCACGCCGCCACGCTGGCGTCCATGGGCCATCAGGTGGTGGGCATCGACACGGATCAGGCGAAGGTCCGTCAGCTCTCCCGCGGCCAGTCCCCCTTCTACGAACCCGGCCTCGATGAGCTGCTGCGTCACGGCACGGCGAACGGCTCGCTGACCTTCTCGTCGGATTTCTCCTCCGTGGCGGA
Organism: Arthrobacter sp. Y-9; assembly: GCF_029690065.1. Taxonomy (NCBI): domain Bacteria; kingdom Bacillati; phylum Actinomycetota; class Actinomycetes; order Micrococcales; family Micrococcaceae; genus Arthrobacter; species Arthrobacter sp. Y-9. The sequence continues at coordinate 834,747 of NZ_CP121463.1, read as the reverse complement.
TTGCGAGGTGCACTTCCTCTGCGTCGGCACGCCGCAGTCGAAGACCGGCGAGGGCGCCGATCTCGGGTATCTGCTGTCCGCCACGCGCGAGGTGATCGCCCATGCTCCAGCCGGCTCGGTGCTGGCCGGCAAGTCCACGGTCCCAGTCGGGACGGTGGACATGCTGGGTGAGCTGGTCACGCAGGGTGAGGATCTGGTCCTGGCCTGGAATCCGGAGTTCCTGCGGCAGGGCACCGCGGTCAAGGATTCCCTCGTTCCGGACCGGCTGGTCTACGGGGTCGCGGGACGGAGCGGCGACACCGCGGTGCAGGCGCTCGACGAGGTCTACGCCCCTCTGCTCACGGCCGGCGTGCCCCGGCTCGTCTGCAGTTACGCGACCGCGGAGCTGATCAAGTCGGCGTCGAACGCCTATCTGGCCACCAAGCTCTCCTTCATCAACGCGATCGCCGAACTGTGCGACGCCGCGGGCGCCGACGTCGTCGAGCTCGCCTCCGCCATGGGCCTGGACCCCCGGATCGGCGCGCGGTACCTGCACGCCGGGCTCGGGTTCGGCGGCGGATGCCTGCCGAAGGACATCCGCAGCCTGCGGACCCAGGCCCGCAGCCTCGGGGTCTCCAGCCTGGAGGACTGGATGGGCACGGTCGACGGGATCAATCAGGCACAGCGCGTCCGGAGTGTCGAGGCTGCGGCCCGGCTCCTGGGCGGCTCGGTCGCAGGGCGGCAGATCACCGTCCTGGGCGCGTCCTTCAAGCCGGACACCGATGACATCCGCGACTCCCCCGCCATGGACGTCTCGGTCCGCCTGGCCGAGGCCGGCGCTCATGTCACGGTGACCGATCCTCGGGCCATCAACAACGCCTGGCTGCGGTTCCCCCAGCTGCGCTTCGAGCTCCGCCCGATGGCCGCGCTGGAAGGGGCCGAACTGGTGGTGCTCGCCACCGAGTGGGAGGAGTTCCGGGCGCTCGACCCGGTCCGCACCGCGTCGGTCGTGCGCCGCCGTCTTCTCCTGGACACCCGCAACGCCCTCGACGCGGCCCAGTGGTCGGAGGCCGGGTGGACCGTGCACGGCCTCGGCGTGCGACCGCGGCTGGCCGGCGCGGGCACCGGAGCGGTCAGCCCCGTCTTGTCCTGAGCTGAGAACGCGACGCCGGGCCGGGCCAGGTCGGGTCGGGTCGGGACGGGTCTGGGCTGAGCCCAGCTGGCCTGGCCGGGCCGGGCCAGGCTGGCCTGGGCCTCGCGGGCGGGCGGGTCGGCTGGGACTGACGATCGACCGGCGGGCGTCAGGGCCGGCTGCACGGGTCTGGCGTCGGCGAAACGGTGGGCACCCACGGCCGCGGGGCGAGGGTGGCGAGGCGGCGACGACCCGCATGGTCCCTCAACCCGATGCGCTCCACCGCGGGCACGCGAAAGGGCCGGTCGCTTTCGCGACCGGCCCTTTCAAAGTTCTAAGAGTGCCCTGCCCTGATCGGCATCGGGCTCTTCGGAGAACCTCAGATAGCGGTGATGTTCACGGCCTGGGGACCCTTGGGACCCTGCTCGATGTCGAACGACACGCGCTGGTTCTCCTCGAGAGAACGGTAGCCGTTGCTGTTGATTGCGGAGTAGTGCGCGAACACATCCTGGGAACCATCCTCAGGTGCAATGAAGCCGAAGCCCTTTTCCGCGTTGAACCACTTGACGCTGCCTGTTGCCATGTCTTTCTTACTTTCCTTACTGAAGGTTTACGGATCCCCGGTATATGAGACCCGGCGAGTGGATGCTTCAACCATGCTTCAGAAAGATGGGCGAGGACGCCACGGTACTACCTGAACTGCTGAGTGCCAAACACTTCGACCGTTCCAGTTTACAGGTAGTGACTCGGATTTCCATAGGCTTTTGTGAAAATCTTCGTGACCCGCAAACGTCCAACGATTCTTCGGCGAGTCGTCGCAAAACCGCGACATTTGGCGACATACAACCGCGATCGATGAAAGCTTCGGCGGAAACCGCCGCCAGTCCGCGGCCGGATCCACCCTCGACCGGTCGCAGGCGGAGGCGGATCACAGGGCGAAACTTGAGATCTCAAGCATTGAAGTGTCAATCAAGCGAGGATTGTGACCCAGCGTGGGAATTCCTGTCATAATCCGTCATGCGCCGCGTCGGACGGCCCGGGTTACAGCTGCCGGTCGCGGTTGCCGATGGCTGCGATCAGCTGTCGATCGCCTGTCGGGCCGCCCGGACCACGGCGGCGTCGGTCACCAGGTAGGCCGTCGGATCCGCACCGTCCGCGGCGCCCAGGGACACCGAGTCCCCCTGGGCGGTCGAGATCACCTTCTTGGCGGAGAGGTGGACGGCATCCAGCCCTGCGGCCCGCACCGCCGGGATGTCCTCCAAGGACAGGCCGCCACCGGCCATGATCTGGATCCGGTCCTGCCCGTGGCGACGCATCTTCCCGAGTTGCTGGAGGCCTGCCGCGACCGTCGCGTGCTGCCCCGACGACAGCACCCTCGTGAATCCCAGGTCGATCACGGTGTCCAGCGCGCGCTCCGCGTCCTGGACCTGGTCGATCGCCCGGTGGAGCGTCAGCTCGGCGTCATCGCGGACCTCACGGGCGGCTGTCGACAAACGCAGAAGCGCCTCGCGGTCGACCTCGCCGTCGGTCGTCAAGGCTCCGACCACCACACCTGAGGCGCCCTGACCCAGGAGCGCCCGGATCTCGCGTTCCATGAGACTCAGCTCGTCAGCGGAATACAGGAAGTCACCGGGACGGCACCGGATGAGCGGGTGGACCTCCACCGATCCCCCGGCCGCCTCCATGCCAGCCTCCATGAGGCCCTGAGAGGGGGTCAGTCCCCCGAGTTCCAGAGCCGTGGTCAGCTCGACCCGGTCTGCTCCCTCGTTGGCGGCGATCGCCACTCCGCTGGGCGAGGTGACGGCGATCTCAAGCAACATGCGATTCCCCTGTTGTTCCTGTGTTTCGTGGTTCCGGCGTTCTGGGTTTCCGGTGTTCCGGGTTTCGTGATCCCAGTGTTTCGTGGATCCGGCGTTGCGCGGGCACCCGGCTCGCGGTTCGCCCGGTACCCGGGCCTGCGAGGAGAGCCGGCCCGCGAAACGGTTCAATCGCGAAGAGTGCCGTGCCCCGGCGTCGTGCGGATCAACTGACCTGCGCGACGCCGGGGCGATGACGTCCTGCTGTCGACTCTCTGCCTGCTTACTCTCCGGCGCCGACCGGCGCGGGCTCTTCCTCCTCCTCGATGCCACCTGCGAACTGCGACATGTAGAGGCGGTAGTACGCACCCTCACTGGCGAGGAGCTGGGCGTGGTTGCCCTGCTCCACGATGCGGCCGTCCTCCATCACCAGGATGGTGTCGGCGTCGCGGATCGTCGAGAGACGGTGAGCGATCACGAAGCTGGTCCGGTCGGTCCGCAGGGCGGCCATGGCCTTCTGCAGCAACAGCTCGGTGCGGGTGTCGACGGAGCTCGTGGCCTCGTCGAGGATGAGCAGCGACGGATCGGACACGAAGGCCCGGGCGATCGTGATGAGCTGCTTCTCACCCGCCGAGACGTTGTTGCCCTCCTCGTCGATCACGGTCTCGTACCCGTCCGGGAGGGCCCGCACGAAACGGTCCACGAACGTGGCCTTCGCCGCCGCCATGATCTGGTCCTCGGTGGCGTCGAGGTTTCCGTAGCGGATGTTCTCGTAAATGGTGCCTCCGAAGAGCCACGCATCCTGGAGGACCATGCCGATCTTGGAGCGGAGTTCCGCCCGGCTGAGGTGCGTGATGTCCACCCCGTCCAGCGTGATCCGTCCGGAGTTCAGCTCGTAGAAGCGCATGACCAGGTTCACCAGGGTGGTCTTGCCCGCACCCGTCGGACCCACGATGGCCACGGTGTGGCCGGGTTCGGCGGTGAAGGAGAGGTCCTCGATGAGCGGCTTGTCCGGCGTGTAGCTGAAGCTGACGTTCTGGAACTCCACATGGCCGTCCGTCTTGGCCGGGAGATGCTCCGTGGCGGTCTCCTCGTCCTGCTCGTCGGCGTCGAGGAACTCGAATACGCGCTCCGCGGACGCCACACCGGACTGGAGCATGTTCGCCATGCCGGCGATCTGGCCCAGCGGCTGGCTGAACTCGCGGGAGTACTGGATGAAGGCGGTGGCATCACCCAGCGACATCTGGCCGGCGGCGACCCGGAGACCACCCACGACCGCGATGCCCACGTAGCTCAGGTAGGAGATGAACTGCATGACCGGGAAGATCATGCCGGACACGAACTGAGCGCCGAACGCCGCCTTGTTCAGCGACTCGTTCTTCTCATCGAAGCGCTCGAGCATGTCCTGCTCGCGACCGAAGATCCGCACGAGATCGTGACCGGAGAAGGACTCCTCGATCTGGCCGTTCAGGTCACCCGTGTTCTTCCACTGCGCGGCGAACAGCTTCTGGCTGCGGCTGCCGATCACACCGGCGGCGATGCCGGACAGCGGCAGCGCGATCAGGGCGATCAGGGCGAGCTGCCAGGAGACCACGAACATCATGACCGCGATGCCGAGCACGGTCAGCACGGAGGACACCAGCTGGGAGAACGCTTGCTGGAGACCCTGCTGGACGTTGTCGACGTCGTTGGTCACGCGGGACAGGATGTCGCCGCGCTGCCGGGTGTCGAAGTAGTTCAGCGGAAGCCGGTTGAGCTTGGCCTCCGTGTCGTCACGCAGGCGGCGGACCACCTTCATGACGATCCGGTTCAGGATGTATCCCTGAGCCCACAGGAACAGGTTCGCCGCGAAGTACATGAGCAGCACCGAGGCGATCAGGAAGCTCAGTTGCTGGAAGTCGATGCCCTGGCCCGGGACAAGATCCATCTTGGACACCATGTCCGCGAAGTTGTTCTGTCCCGATGCCCGCAGACCCTGGACCACCTGGTCCTTGGTCACGTCCGCCGGAAGGGGCTTGCCGATCACGCCCGCGAAGATGACGTCCATGGCCTTGCCGAGCACCTTGGGCGCGATCACGTTGAGCACGACCGAGATGATCACGAGGACCACCACGAACCAGACTCCCGCGGCCTCCGGCTTCAGCAGGCCGAAGAGGCGCTTCGCGCTGGGCCAGAAGTTCTTGGCCTTCTTGGCCGGCACGTCGCCGAACATGCCGCCGTCGGCCTCGGTGGGCTGGTACTCCTGCTCCTCGATCCCGTCATCATCGGGCGTGACGGAGGGAGCGACCGCAGCGTCTTCCGCCACGGCTCCGCCCTTTCCGCGCTTGCCGCGACCTGCGAACTTGCTGTCGCCGCTCATGCTGCCTCCTCGGCACTCAGCTGGGATTCAACGATTTCCTGGTAGGTGGGACTCGTGGCCAGGAGTTCCTGGTGGGTGCCACGGTCCACGATCCGGCCGTTGTCCAGGACCAGGATCTGGTCCGCCTCGGTGATGGTCGAGACGCGCTGCGCCACGATGATCACCGTGGCGTCCGACGTCTGCTTCTTGAGCGCGGCGCGGAGCTTGGCGTCCGTCGTGACGTCCAGAGCGGAGAACGAGTCATCGAAGACGTAGACCTTGGGCCGGCTCACCAGGGCCCGTGCGATGCACAGGCGCTGGCGCTGACCGCCGGAGACGTTGGTGCCGCCCTGGGCGATCCGGGAGTCGAGTCCCTTGCTCTTCGCCCGGACGAAGTCCTCGCCCTGCGCCACGCGCAGCGCGTTCCAGAGGTCCTCGTCCTCGGCCTCGGTCCGCCCGAACCGCAGATTGTCACCGATCGTTCCGGAGAACAGGTACGGCTTCTGCGGCACCATGCTCACGCGACGGGTGATGTCCTGACGGGCCAGCTCCGGAACGGGCACCCCGTCCAGGATCACTTCGCCCGACTCGGCGTCGTAGAGGCGGGACAGCAAGGAGACCAGCGTCGTCTTGCCGGAACCGGTGGAACCGATGATCGCCAGTGTCTGGCCGGGCTCCGCCGTGAAGGAGATGTTGCTGAGCACGGGCTCCTCGGCGCCGGGGTACGCGAAGGTCACGTCGCGGAACTCGACGCGACCGGCCAGCTCGGCCGGCTGCTTCGGGTCGCTCGGCTCCTTCATGGACGGCTCGACGTCGAGCACCTCACCGATGCGGTCGGCGCAGACCGAGGCGCGCGGGATCATCATGGCCATGAAGGTTCCCATCATGACCGCCATGAGGATCTGCAGAAGGTAGGACAGGAACGCGGTGAGCGACCCCACCTGCATGCTGCCCTGGTCCACGCGCTGTCCGCCGAACCACAGCACGGCGGCCGTCGAGAGGTGAAGGATCATGCCGATCGCTGGGAACATCAGCACGAAGAGGGCGCCGATCTTCAGCGAGACGTTGGTCAGGTCCTGGTTGGCGACGCCGAACCGGTCCTTCTCGAAGGGTTCGCGCACGAAGGCACGCACCACGCGGATGCCGATGATCTGCTCGCGCAGCACACCGTTGATGCGGTCGATCTTGCCCTGCATCCCCCGGAAGAGGGGCATCAGACGGACGACCAGGTAGCCGACGACGGCCACCAGGATCGGCACGGAGACCCACACGAGCCAGGACAGGCTGATGTCCTCCTTCAGGGCCATGATGATGCCGCCGACGCACATGATCGGTGTGGAGACCATGAAGTTCAGGCCCATCAGGACGACCATCTGGATCTGCTGGACATCGTTGGTCCCGCGCGTGATCAGAGTGGGGGCGCCGAACCTGTTGACGTCCTTGGCGGAGAAGCTGGTCACCTTGCGGAAGATCCCGCGGCGCAGATCGCGTCCGATCGCCATGGAGGCTTTCGAACCGAAGTAGACGCCGAGGATGGCACAGATGACCTGGATGAAGGCCACCATCAGCATCACGCTGCCGGTGCGCCAGATGTAGTCGGTGTCGCCCTTGGAGACGCCCTGGTCGATGATCTGGGCGTTCAGGCTGGGAAGGTAGAGGGCCGCGATGGTGGAGCCCAATTGGAAGAGGAGCACGGCCAGGATCTGGCCGAGATAAGGCTTTGAGTAGCGCTTGATGAGCGTCAGGAGCATGGAATCCAGCCTAGTGAACAGGGTCTGACAAAAAAGGGGAAATGCAGCGAGATCATCCTTCAGGACGACGGTTTTCCGGGTCGGAACGGCAACAATCCGCCTGGAGGGTACTCCTGCTCCGGCTCAGCGGAGGGGCCGGGGCCACCGACCGCTTCGGCCAGGAGGAATCGACGGTGCCCGAAGGCCTCTTGGTTGCGGGAGGCAACCGTATCATGGGAACTCACCCTGTGGACATGCCTTCAGGCTAAGCTCTCCGGGCCGTCCAGACCAGAGTTCCGAAGCAGTTCTTGCAGAAATGAACGGGCTCCCCCGGCCGGGTTTAAACGCAGCAGCGCCCCGGATTCCCGGGGCGCTGCTGGAGGAAACCTGCTGTCAGAGGACCGCGTCGGTCAGACCCCGACGCTGGAACCCCTCACGCTGGCGGACGTCACTCAGGCGTTGAAACCGGCCGGACGGTGATCCGTCTGGCCGAGGGCCTGTGCCGCGTAGCCGTTCGGAGCGCCGAAACGGTCGCCTTCCAGGGCGGAGTCGGCCATGAGGGTGACGAGCTCGTAAGCCACGTGGCTGCCGGACACACCCGTGATCTCCGCGTGGTCGTAGGCCGGAGCGATCTCGACGACATCGGCGCCCACGAGGTTCATGCCGCGGAAGCCACGGATGATCTCAAGAAGCTCGCGGCTTGTGATGCCGCCCGCTTCAGGAGTTCCGGTGCCCGGGGCGTGGGCCGGGTCCAGCACGTCGATGTCGATGGAGATGTAGAGCGGACGGCGGCCGATGCGGTCGCGGATCTTCTCCACCGTCTCGAGGACGCCCTGGTAGTAGACGTCGGCGGAGGTGACGATGCCGAAGCCGAAGCGGTGGTCGTCGTCGAGGTCCTTCTTGCCGTACAGGGGGCCGCGGGTGCCGATGTGGCTGATCGCCTCGGTGTCCAGGATGCCCTCCTCGACCGCGCGGCGGAACGGGGTGCCGTGGGTGTACTCGGCGCCGAAATAGGTGTCCCAGGTGTCCAAGTGGGCGTCGAAGTGCAGCATCGCGATCGGCTCACCGGCGCGCTCGGCGGCGGCGCGCAGCAGTGGCAGGGCGATGGTGTGGTCCCCGCCGAGGGTGACGAGCTTGCTGCCGTTCGCCGTCAGGTCCAGCGCGTTCTGCTGGATGGTCTCGATGGCTTCGTTGATGTTGAACGGGTTGACCGCCATGTCGCCGGCGTCGGCCACCTGGACGTTCTCAAACGGGCTGACGTCCCAGGCCGGGTTGTACGGGCGGAGCAGACGGCTGGCTTCACGGACATGGTTGGCGCCGAATCGCGCGCCCGGACGGTACGAAACACCCGTGTCGAAGGGGACGCCGACGACCGTGACGTCGGCCTTCTCCACCTGATCCAGGCGCGGGAGGCGGGCGAACGTCGCAGCCCCCGCGTAGCGCGGGATCCGGGAGGAGTCGATGGGACCCAGGTTGCCATTGGCTTCGATGCGGAGCTCTTCCATATCCGTCCTTCACTCTCCATTGAACGGCCCCGGCGGGGGCGAGTCTGTGATCACCATCATAAGGACATTGTTTTCTTTTATGCAACAGCTGTTTACTTGGCATCCGAGCTCTGGGAGGCCCTCCGTCGCCGCCCGAAGCTGCGGCCGGCCCCGCCGCGGGACCGGCCGCCGTCGTCGTCCATGCCGGCTCGACAACACGGCGGAACGGCCGTAAAGGATTCATAAAGATCACCGGCAGCCGTCCCCGGCCGGGCCTAGCGTGAAAGCGTCCACAGCGAACGGTTCCACCATCACAGGAGATCTCGTGACCACGCTCACCCGCGTACCCGCGGATCCTTCCGACCCCCGCAAGCGCACCACGCTCCGGGAATGGCTGATGGCGGAGACCGCCGAAGGCGCTGGAAAGCAGACCGGCCCCCACGGCCTGGCCGACCAGCACCACCGGAAGACCTGGTGGCAAGTGATGTGCCTGACCGGCGTCGATTACTTCTCCACCCTCGGTTACCAACCGGCGATCGCCGCGCTCGCTGCCGGACTGCTCTCCCCCCTGGCCACCATCATCCTGGTGGTCGTCACCCTGGCCGGCGCACTCCCCGTGTACCGGCGTGTGGCGAAGGAGAGCCCTCGCGGTGAGGGCTCCATCGCCATGCTTGAGCGCCTCCTCCCCCGTTGGGGCGGCAAACTCGTGGTCCTCGCGCTCCTCGGGTTTGCCGCCACCGACTTCATGATCACCATGACGCTTTCCGCGGCCGACGCCTCCGCGCACCTCACGCACAACCCCTTCGCGCCCGACTTCCTGCACGGCCAGGAACTCGTGATCACCCTCGCGCTGCTGGCCGGGCTCGGCGTCGTGTTCCTGCGCGGCTTCTCCGAGGCCATCAAGGTGGCGGTGCTGCTGGTCGCGGCGTTCCTCGCCCTGAACCTCGTGGTGGTCCTCGTCTCCCTGGTCCACGTCTTCACCTCGCCCGTCCTGGTGGGCGACTGGTGGTCCGCCCTCAATCAGCAGCACGGCAACCCGGTCATGATGATCGCCCTGGCCGTCCTGGTGTTCCCGAAGCTCGCGCTGGGCCTCTCCGGCTTCGAGACCGGTGTCGCCGTCATGCCGCAGATCCGCGGCGCCCAGGGCGACACCGAGGAGAACCCCGCCGGCCGCATCCGCGGCGCCCACAAACTCCTCACCACCAGCGCGATCATCATGTCCGCGTTCCTGGTGACCAGTTCGCTGTCCACCGTCATCCTCATCCCGGCCGAGGAGTTCCAGCCGGGCGGGAAGGCGAACGGGCGCGCCCTGGCCTTCCTGGCCCACCAGTACCTGGGCGACGGTTTCGGCACGGTCTACGACATCGCCACGATCGCCATCCTCTGGTTCGCCGGCGCCTCGGCCATGGCCGGACTTCTCAACCTGGTTCCCCGCTACCTGCCGCGCTACGGCATGGCCCCGGCCTGGGCCCGCGCCATCCGGCCGCTGGTCCTGGTGTTCACCGTGGTCGCGTTCGTGATCACCGTGATCTTCGACGCCGACGTCGACGCGCAGGGCGGAGCGTACGCCACCGGCGTGCTGGTGCTGATCACCTCGGCCTCCGTCGCCGTGACGCTCGCCGCCCGCGACGCCGGGCAGAAGAAGACCATGCTGGCGTTCGGGCTCGTGGCCACGGTCTTCGTCTACACGACGATCGCGAACATGGTGGAGCGCCCGGACGGCATCAAGATCGCCGCCGTCTTCATCCTGGGCATCCTCGTGGTGAGCTTCGCATCGAGGGTTCGGCGGTCGTTCGAGCTCCGGGCCACCACCATCAAGCTCGACGAGCAGGCCCTCCAGTTCCTCGCCTCCGAAGAGGAAGGGCCCATCCGTCTGATCGCCCACGAACCCAAGTCCACGGCGGCCCAGCGGTACATCACCAAGTTCAAGCACGCCCAGCTGGCCAGCCACATGCCCGGCACGGACGCCATGTTCATCGAGGTGGTGGTGGAGGACAGCTCCGATTTCGAGGAGGAACTACTCGTCCAGGGCAAGATCCGGCACGGCTACCGCGTGCTGGAGGTCCACAGCGGCAACGTCCCGAACACACTCGCCGCAGTGCTGTTGCACCTGCGGGACGTCACCGGTCTCATGCCCCACATCTACTTCCGCTGGACCGAGGGCAACCCGATCTCCAACCTCCTGAAGTACCTGTTCTTCGGAGAAGGCGAGATCGCGCCCGTGACCCGCGAAGTCCTGCGCGAGGCCGAACCCGACATCACCCGGAGGCCCTGGGTCCACGTGGGGTGAGGACGGGGGCTGCTCGAGGGACGCCTGGATCGCGGCTCTTGCAGGTCCGCCCGCTCCTGAACGCTGAACTCGCCATGGAGGGTCTGAGATCGCTACCGGTTGTAGCGATCTCAGACCCTCCATAGCGAGTTCAGCCTGTCACCCCGTGCTTGTGGAGAGACCTGGCCGCCAGGCATCCACATGGCCGTCCGAGTTCACATGACCTCGGGCTGGACTCCGCAGGATGGGGACATGACACCTTTCCCCGCCACCGCATGGCTGCCATCGGACCAGGAGCACTGGACCACCGCGGAGCTTGAGCACCTCGGCATCGGACGCAGCGCACGACGACGCTTGCTCACCACCGGGGACATCGTGCGGCTGCGCCCGGGCCTCTTCGCCCGGAGGCGTGCTGCTCCCGCGCCGGGTATGCGTGACCTCGCTGACCAGACGCTCCACGCCCACGTGCACCGGTCCGCGGCCAGACCCGATGCCGCCTATGTGTACAGCCATACCTCCGCGGCGCGGCTCAGGGGTTTGAGGTTCCTCCGCGACAGCAGCACCATCCATGTGTCCTGCACCAGTAACCCCTGTACGCGACGCCTCGGTGCCGGCGTCCGGACCCACATCGTCCACCTCCCGGAGGACCACGTCGAGAACATCGCCGGAATCCGCTGCACCACGCTGGAGCGCACCATCATCGATTGCGCACGGATCATGCCCCTCGAGGACGCGGTCATCCTGGCGGATCAGGCGCTCGGGCTCGGAGCGGACCTCGCCCTTCTGCTGAGAATGCTGGAGGGGATGACCGGATACCGAGGGGTCGTGAACGCTCGACGAGTCGTGGAGCTGGCAGATCCGCGGAGTGAATCCGTGGCGGAATCCCGGGCCCGGCTCCTCTTCCATCTCGAGGGCCTTCCGAATCCGATTCCGCAATGGGAGGTGCAGACGCCCATTGGCCGGCGATTCCTCGACTTCGCCTGGCCAGAAAAGATGCTGGCCGCGGAATTCGACGGCGAAGTGAAGTACTTCGGGTCGACTCCAACGGATCGCGCCCTCTACGAGGAACGGCTCCGCGAGCGGCACTTGATGGAACTCGGGTGGCGCTTCGTCAGGCTCACATGGTCGGATCTGGAACGACCTGGCGAGGTCCGCCGCAGGATCACGTCCGCACTACGCGGACCGGCGCCGCCTCCCCGCACCTGAATTCGCAGCTGCATTGCTCACCTCGCAGTGTCGCGCTGACCTCGCTATGGAGGGTCTGAGATCGCTACCGGTTGTAGCGATCTCAGACCCTCCATAGCGAGGTCAGCGGTGGTCCGGCACTGCCATAGCGAGTTCAGGGGACACTCCACTCCAGCCTTGCGGATTCACTGCACAGAATGACCCGCCAGCGAGCGCCCGACCCCCGCGAACCACTCCCCTACGCCGCGGCGGCGGGAACCAGGACCCAGAGGACCTCGACTTCTTCATCGGTCGGGTTCAGCCAGGTGTGCGGCTCACGGCCGGGGAAGCTCAAGGTGTCGCCGGCGGAGAGTTCGTAGCGCTCATTGGAGAGGATCAGCACGATCCGGCCCTTGACCACGTGCAGCACATCGACGTCGCAGTCCACGGAGTAGAGTTCCGACTCGCCCTTGCCTCCGGGCTCGATGACTCCCCTCAGCAACTGCACCCGGCGTTCGGACCGTGCGGTGAGCAGGGTCTCGATGATCCCGTCGCCACCGAACGAGATCTTGGGAGCCTCGTCGGCCCGGGTCAGCGCCACGTCGGTCGCCGCGAACAGATCACCGATGTCCACCGACAGCACCTGGCAGAGCGTGACGAGGGACGCCACGGAGGGCGAGGTCAGATCGCGTTCCACCCGGGACAGGAAGCCCTTGGTCAGGCCGGTCACCTCGGCCACCTGCTCGATCGTCATGCGCTGAGCCTTGCGGGCCGCACGGATCCGCGAGCCGATGTTGATCGGCGCGTTGCTCGGCTCGATGGGGAGGGCTTTCATGGTGGCCTTTCAATCGCGGGCGCCGCTCGAGGTGGGGGGATCCACGAGTTGGGCACGGAAGTGTTCCCGGTCACGTTGGGCAGCTTCTGGAAGCGAGTTTAGTACCAGGGATCAAGTTATGCCTGCACCTCAACTTGGATCCGTCGCAACCGGAGTCTCCCCAGCTCAACACCGCGTCACAGGACCCCCGGCCGACCGCAGATCCCTGCCGCGCTCCGCCGTCGTCCGCTACAGTGTAGTCAGCTTCACGAGAGGTGGCGCCAAGCTCCGACTGGCCACCCGCCAACCCCATGTTCACGGGTGGCTCGGATGCAGAAGCGGCCCCGTTCTCCTGGCGGGGCAAGAGCACACGCAAGGATTCTCATGTCCGTCACCGTCCTGCCCGCCGTCGACCTCCAGAGCGGCCGGGTCACCCTGTTCCTCCACGGCGCCAGCCACCACTACTTCTGCGCGCAGCCGCATCAGCTGATCGACGCGCTGAACCGGGCGGTCCGGCCCCCTGTCTGGGAGGACGACGGCGTGCTGACGGTCCGCGTCGCGGTCACGGGTCTGCGGGCCGGACGGGAGCTCAGATTCAGCCTTCAGCCGCTCTCCCGATTGCGGTCCACCGAAACCGGAAGCGTCGGTGAACCGTCCGAAAATCCGCGGAATTTCGCGCTACAGTGAGGGCTGCGCAATGGGGCGCCACCTCCGACCACACCTCAGGAGCAGGATCCCATGAACACCCCTCAAGCGTCACCCGCCGATATCCGGCGCTGGCAGCAGTACCTTGCGGACGAACGCGCCGAAGCCTCCGTGTACCGCGATCTGGCGGCCCGTCGCGAAGGCGAGGAGAAGGCGATCCTCCTGGCTCTCGCGGAAGCCGAGGGCCGGCATGAAGCCCATTGGCTGACACTGCTGGGCGATCAGGCGGACAAGCCCCGCCATGCCTCCCTCAACAGCCGGTTCCTGGGCTTCCTGGCCCGGAACTTCGGCTCCGTATTCGTTCTGGCGCTGGCTCAGCGCGCCGAGGGCCGCTCCCCGTACGCGACCGATCCCCACGCCACCCCCGCCATGGCCGCCGATGAGCAGATCCATGAAGAAGTGGTGCGAGGCCTCGCCACCCGCGGCCGCGCCCGGCTGTCCGGGACGTTCCGCGCCGCCGTGTTCGGGGCGAACGACGGCCTGGTCAGCAACCTCTCCCTCGTCATGGGCATGGCGGCCACCGGCGTCGACAGCCAGGTGGTCCTCTTCAGCGGCGTCGCGGGCCTGCTGGCCGGCGCCCTCTCGATGGGCGCGGGCGAATACGTCTCGGTCCGTTCCCAGCGGGAACTCCTGGAGGCCAGCCGCCCCACACAGATCACGCTCGACGCCGCACCGCGCCTCGATCTGGAGCACAACGAGCTCGTCCTGGTCTACCTGGCGCGCGGCATGAGCCGCGAAGCCGCCGAGCACCGCGCCGCGGAACGGATGGGGCGCTTCAGCTGCGACTGCGACCCGAGCCTCTCCCTGCATCCCGAGGCCCCCGAGACGACGAACGACCATGAGGAGATCGGCACCGCCTGGGGCGCCGCCTCGTCCAGCTTCTGCTTCTTCGCCTCCGGCGCGCTCATCCCGATCCTGCCGTTCCTCTTCGGCATGAGCGGTTTCGGCGCGCTGGCGCTGTCGGTGGTCCTGGTGGGCCTGGTGCTGCTCGGCACGGGCGCGGTCGTTGGGCTGCTCTCCGGCACGTCGCCGCTCAGCCGTGCGCTGCGTCAGCTGCTGATCGGACTCGGCGCGGCCGGGGCCACCTACCTTCTGGGCCTGCTGTTCGGGGCCACGATCGGCTGATCCGCTCACTGACCGACGACGGCGCACCCTCCCCTGGCACACAGGCGGAGGGTGCGTCTTTGCCCACATACGGCTCGCGGCCACCCGTCCCCTCCCGGCCTCTGCGTAGAGTTACGTGCGGGAGGAACGTATGGACAACATCACCAGGGTGATCCTGGAGAACATCACCACGGTGCTCGCCATCGTGTTCGCACTGGCCGCCGCCGTGAGCACCTGGAGGGACCGCCGCCGCATGAGGAACGGGGTCTTCCTGCTCCTCGCGCTGGGCTTCGCGCTGCTGAGCCTGGGCCGGAACGACGACACGGCGTGGCTGCTGCTGATCGTCGTGCTGCTCGCCATCCTCGCGGTGCCCGTGCTCGGACTCTTCCTCGTGGTGAACGGCGTCGTCATGCTACGGCGCGAGGGACGGTCCATGGCGAATCTGCTGTCTCTCGCCGTGGGCCTGCTCGTGCTGTTCGCCCCCTTCCTGCTGGGGCTGCTCGAACGGTTTGCCGGAGGTCCCGAGGCACCCCTCTGGGTGAGCATGGTCCCCTTCCTCCTCTTCATGCTGGTGGCCTATGTGGGCTTCGTGTTCTGCGCATTCCTCCTGTACTCCTTCATCTACGCGCGTACCCGGAGCAAACAGGTGCCGGATTACGTCATCATCCTCGGGTCCGGCCTGATCGGCGGGAAGGTCCCCCCGCTGCTCGCAGGGCGTCTGGACAAGGCGGTGCAGATCCACCGGGCGGCGCCCGAAGGGTCTCGCCCGGTGCTCATTCCGAGTGGCGGCCAGGGCCCTGACGAAAGCCGCAGCGAGGGCGCAGCCATGGCCGAGTATCTGGTGGACGCCGGCGTTCCCGAGTCCGATGTGCTGCCGGAGACCGAGGCTCGCACCACGATGGAGAACCTCGAGTTCTCGCGTGCTCTGATGACGAAGAACGATCCGGTCGTCACGGTGACGACCAGCAGTTATCACGTCTTCCGGGCGGCGATGTACACCCGCCGTGCGGGGATGAAGGCAGTGGTGCGTGGCTCGAAGACCGCGGCCTACTTCGTCCCCAGCGCATTTCTGCGCGAGTTCGTCGCCGTGTTCCTGCAGTACAAGTGGATCAACTTCGG
Source organism: Arthrobacter sp. Y-9 (assembly GCF_029690065.1). Taxonomy (NCBI): domain Bacteria; kingdom Bacillati; phylum Actinomycetota; class Actinomycetes; order Micrococcales; family Micrococcaceae; genus Arthrobacter; species Arthrobacter sp. Y-9. The sequence continues at coordinate 819,113 of NZ_CP121463.1, read as the reverse complement.
CGTGTGCGCGGCGATCGTGCTCGGCTGCCTCGCGCTGCTCTGGGAGTCATACCGCTGGTCATGACGTCTTCCGGAAGACGCCTGAGCCGGACTCCCGCAGAGCGGCGATGCAGTCCGTGAGGAACCCCTCCACGATCGAGAGTTCCTCATCGTCGAAGGACCGGGCCACCGCGGTCAGGGCTTCTGCCTGGACTTCCAGGATCGAATGGACCACGGTCCGTGCACGTTCGGTCGGATGCAGGATGTTGAACCGCCGGTCCCTGGCATCGGGCTCGCGGACCAGATAACCGGCCCTCTCCAATCGCGCCACCAGGGTGGTGGTGGAGGCAGACGAGAGACCCAGATGTCTCTCGATCCTGGAGGCCGTGACCTGCCGGTGTCCGGACTCGGCGAGCAGGTACCGCAGCGCGGCGAGGTCGGTGGAGTTCACGTTCAATTCCTCGCGGAGGCCTTCACGGGCCTGTTCCGCGGCGATCGTGAACTCACGGAGATGATGGAGGGCGGAAAGCGCCTGGTCGTGACGATCGCTTTCCTGCCAGCGCCTGTCGATCAGTTCGAGCGCCATCGAAAATCAACCTTTTCGATTTCGGGGTACTACGGGCCCGCTCTCCCGGGATGTCTCGTCACCGCACGGGACCAGCGGGGCGATGCGCCACCGGGGTCTTCACGCTCCCCCGGCGCGCTGACGAGCGGGAATCTCTTCCCGCCGGCAACCCGTCAGGGCCGGCACCCCCACGATGATGTGGGTCGATGCCGGCACCGACGAAGGCGCAGGGTCAATGACCTTGGGTCACTTGTCTTTGAAGGCGTCCTTGACGTCCTCGCCGGCCTGCTTGACGTCACCCTTGGCCTGCTGAAGCTTGCCTTCAGCCTCCAGCTTGTGGTTGTCCGTCGCCTCGCCGATGACTTCCTTGGCCTTGCCGACCGCCTGATCGGCAGCGTTCTTGGCCTTGTCGATGAAACTCATGATGTTCTTCCTTTCAGTGAGTGCTGAAAACCGTGGCGGGCCGTGAGGGCACGACACTGCGGACGGCTGTGAGGGTCCGAGTCCTCAGGCCCGGCTCTTGCGGGTCAAAGCCCCCCAGACGACCAGGACCAGCACGGCGCCGCCGATCGCGAGCAGCCAGGATCCGAGGGACCAGAAGCTGTTGACGCCCTCGTGGAACAGTGCCGATCCGATCCAGCCACCGACCAGCGCGCCGACGACGCCCAGGACGAGCGTCGAGAGCCAGCCGCCCCCGTGCTCACCCGGAGTGATGGCCTTGGCGATGGCGCCTGCGATCAGGCCCAGAATGATCCAACCGAGAAATCCCATGATTTCCTCCTCAAATAGTGCTGAACAGTGTGTCGGTGAAGATTGTCAGGCGGTGGCCAGGGCGGGCTGGGAACCCGACCGGTGATCCGCGGGGTGCGCGTCGGCCGTGGCTTCGACGGCGAAGCGGACGTGACGCTGGACGAAGCTCGCATCGAGCAGCTTCTCCATGTCCGGAATGAGCCGCTCCTCGACGAGGGCCATCACCGCCACGGGGTCGGCGGTGCCGCTCATCGTATAGACGGCGTGCAATACGAGCCCGTCGGAGTCACCCTCGACCCGGACGCTCGCGTCGGCAAGCGCAGGGTGCGCCTTCGCCGCATTGACAGAGGCCCTGGCAACCAGGCTCTGGTAGCTTTCCATCTCGCTCTCCCGAATTCTCTGAAGTGTGCAACTCAAGAAATGCAACCGCCCGCAGGCGGGGGAACCGTGATCCGCTCCTCCCCCAGCCGGCGGCGGAATGGATCATGCGCATCACGCTAACACATAGCTCGCTTGTCTAGCTAGTCGTCGAATCAACGCTTCGCACTGAGTGCAGTTCCCCTACATTCGTGATCTTTTGGCGATCAGCGGCACGCATCTCTTTAGATAGCTAGACTTCCGATCCACCGAGACCCCGCGGTCGAATGGCTCTTAACGGTCAGCGCGCTGCTCAGATCACCCGCCCCGGGACGCACGAAACCCGCCCCGGTCGGTGACCGGGACGGCTTGCGTGTGGAGTGGACTTCAGTGCCGCAGCGCGGCGCCGACGACCCCATCCAGGGATCCGGCGTCGCTCCTCACACCAGGCTCTGGACGGAGGTGCGGCTACGCCGTCAGTGCGCCGGGATGACCGGCTCTTCTTCGGCGTTCGCGCCGGCCAAGCGGGCGTTCCACGCCTCGATGACCTTCGTGTCCGTGGGCGGGGTCATGAGCGACACCGCGATGTAGACGACGGCGGAGGAGATCAGGCCGTAGTAGATCGGCTCGTTGGCGTAGACGCCGTCGAGCGGGACCTTGGCGTTGATCTCGAGGATGATCATGGTGCCGAGGGTGACCACGGTGCCGACGGCCATGGAGACTGCGGCGCCCATTCCGGTGCCGCGCTTCCACACGAGACCGCCCAGGATCGCGACCAGGAGGCCGCCCACCAGGATGTCATACGCGATGGTGAGAGCCGCGACCACGTCCTTGACCAGGATGGCGAGGATGATCGCCACCACGCCGAGGCCCAGGACCCAGAGACGGTTCTCCTTGACGTCCTCTTCGGGATTCTTATCGTGCTCGACGGCCACGTTGCGGCCGAACCAACTCGCCACGAACGGAGCGACGTCGGTGCGCGCCACAGTGGCTGCCGCGATCAGAGCGCCGGAGGCGGTGGACATCATGGCCGCGACGGCGGCGGCGAGTACCAGGCCGCCGATGGCGACCGGCAGGATGTGGGTGGCGACCTCGGCGTAGACCACGTCCTTGCCGAGGTTCGCGACGTCGATGTTCGGCAGGGCCACGTGGGCGGCCATGCCGATCACGGCGCCGGCCAGGCCGTAGAGGATGCAGTAGACGCCCGCCGTCGCGCCGCCCCAGCGGGCCACGCCGGGGGTCTTGGCGGTGAACACGCGCTGCCAGATGTCCTGGCCGATCAGCAGGCCGAGGGTGTAGACCACGAAGTACGTGATGATGGTCTGCACGCCGATGCCGTCCCACTGGAAGAACGAGGCGTTCACGCGCTGCTTGATGCCGTCCCAGCCGCCGGCCGCGCCCAGGGCGAAGGGCAGCATGAGGAAGAAGACGCCGATGGTCTTGATGAAGAACTGCACCTGGTCGGCCAGGGTGATGGACCACATGCCGCCGATGGTGGAGTAGACCAGCACGATCGCGCCGCCGATGGCGATCGCCAGCCAGCGGTCCCAGCCGAAGAGCACCACGAAGATGGTGGCGTAGGCACTGGTGGACGTGGCGCAGAGCATCAGCGTGTACGCCAGCATCACGATGCCGGAGGTCTGCGTGGCGCGCGTGCCGTACCGCAGCGTCAGCATCTGGGACACGGTGTAGATCTTCAGCTTCTGGATCATGCCCGCGAACAGCAGGCTGAGCAGCAGGACGCCGACGCCGATCGCCACCACGAGCCACATGCCGGAGATGCCGAACTTGTAGCCGAGGCCGACACCGCCGACCGTCGAGGCTCCGCCGAGGACCACGGCGGCCATGGTGCCGGTGTACAGCAGGGGGCCGAGGCGGCGGCCCGCCACCAGGAAGTCGCTGTTGTTCTTCGTCCGGGATTTGCCCCAGAAACCGAAGGCCAGCATTGCCGCGAGATAGAGGATCACGATCCCCGAATTGATGATGTTTCCGTCCATGGTGAACCTTACTCAAAGGGTGGTGCGCTGGGTCACGACCGAGCGTGACGACTGACACAAGGGTAAGTTTCCGCTTCAACCAAAGTCAACCAATCAGCAACAACGGGTGCATATTGGAAAACTCCTGGGTAGCATGGTGTTGCGCGCATCACCTTCCACGGAAGCCGCCGAAGGCCGGTCCGCGCCCACACGAACTGCTACCCGAGGGGGAGAAATGTCCGGAGAGCACCCGGCAGTACGCAACGGCGGCGACCTGGTGGTCGAGACCCTGCAGGCCCTCGGCGCCCGCACGGTCTTCGGCATCCCCGGCCAGCACGCGCTGGGCCTCTTCGACGCCATGGGCTGCGGACGGCCGCACTTCGTCTCCAGCCGCATCGAGAACAACTCCGCCTTCGCCGCGGACGGGTATTCCCGCGCCACCGGACAGCCGGGCGTCCTGTTCCTCTCGACCGGCCCCGGGGCCCTGACCTCCCTGGCCGGGTTGCAGGAGGCCTACGCCACGGGCGTTCCGATGGTCGTCGTCGCCAGCCAGATCCCCACGCCTGGTCTCGGGGCACGGCGCCGCGGCATGCTCCACCAGCTCGACGATCAGGCCCTCGCCGCCTCCCAGGTGACGAAATCCCAGCGGACCATCCAGCACGCCTCCGCCATCCCCTCCGCCCTCCGCGACGCCTGGGCCGAAGCCATCACCGCACCTCAGGGACCGGTCTGGGTCGAGGTGCCGCAGGACATCCTGCTGGAACCCGTCAGCACTCCCCCGGTCCGGGACATCACGGCCGAAGCCCACCCGGTCCCCGCCCGCGCCGAGCTGATCGAGGAGGCCGCCCGAATTCTGACGTCGGCCCGGCGGCCACTCGCGATCGCCGGTGGCGGCGTCCGTCGCGGGCAGGCCGAAGCCGCGCTCCTGGAACTGGCGGAAGCCCTCGACGCCCCGGTCATCTGCTCCCCCGGCGGCAAGGGCGCCTTCCCGTGGGAGCACCCGCTCTCGCTGCAGTCCTGGATCGAGGACGTGCACATGAGCGAGTTGATCGAGGACGCCGACGTGCTCCTGGCCGTCGGGACGTCGCTCGGCGAGGTCACGTCCAACTACTTCACCCTGGCTCCGCGGGGGCGTCTCGTCCAGATCGACGCGGAAGCCCGCGTGCTCGAGTCCAACCATCCCGCCCTCGGGATCCACGCCGACGCCGGTGAGGCGCTGCCGGCGCTGCGGGCCGCCGTCGTCGGGCTGCTTCGGGACCACGAGCCGCAGGACCACGACGGCGCCGCCCGCGACTGGCACGGCCGCTCCCCTCGCGAGGTGGTCGCCACCGCCCTGGACACCGTCCGCGACCGGCTCGCCGGTCAGGGCCTGGACCATGAGCTGGACTTCATGGCGGCCGTCCGCGCAGCCGTGCCCGACGGGATGCAGACCTTCTGGGACATGACGATCTCCGCCTACTGGGGCTGGAGCTGCTGGGACGCCCGCGCGGGCCAGTTCCACTCCGCCCAGGGCGCCGGCGGCATCGGGTGGGCCTACGGGGCCGCGATCGGCGGGTCCGTCGGCCTGGGCGAGCGCGTCCTGGCGGTCTCCGGCGACGGGTCCTCGATGTACTCGATCTCCGAACTCGCCACGGCCCGGCAGCACGACGCCCCGGTGACCTGGCTGATCGTGGACGACGGCGGCTATGGCATCCTGCGCGAATACATGGAGGGCGCATTCGGCAAGGCCACAGCCACCGAGCTGTCCCGGCCCGATTTCGTCGCCCTCGCCGAGTCGTTCGGAGTGCCGGCCCGCCGTGTCGCCGCGGAGGACGTCGAGCAGGCGCTGCGGGAAGCCCTCGAGGCGGAGGGGCCGAACGTCGTCGTCGTCGACACGAAGCTGCGGATGTTCGCCCCGACCCACCTGGACCGCCCGGTCACCCTCTGACCCCGCGGCACAGGCCCGTTAACGCCGTCGGCCCCGGGCTGGCGCGGTCTGCTGGTGACCACAGCACGCCGCCTCCGGGGCTGACAACGGGATTCGGGTAGTAAAGGGCCTCCGTCGATCGGCGTCACCGTCCCCTCTCGCATCATCCACGGCCCGGCGCTTCCGTTCCGTACTCACCACTGTGGCCGAGCAACATGGGACGCGCCTTGCCGCTGCCTGGGGCGTGACTGGGAATCGCGTCGCCTCAGAAACTCGACGAGCTCCCCGAGCCCGAGAAACTGCCGCCGCTCGACCCATAGCCCGTGCCGCTGCTCGAGGAGGACGACGACGCGGCGCTGCGCGCCGAGTCCACAGCCTGCTGGCCGGCGTCGAGACCGCTGCCGAAGTTGATCACCGAGATGATCGGGACCCGCGGGAAGGCGACGTCCACGATGCTCCCGTTGTAGCGCCGGGTGTCCGGCCGGGACGCGGACGCGGCGTCGATCTTCTCCCGCATGAGTTCGGCCTCGCGCTCGGACCGCGTGGTGGCCGCGATCACGGCGTCGGCGTGCCGCTGCAGCAGATCCGCCATCTGCTCGCGTTCGGCTTTGAGGGCGTCGAGTGCCGCGTCCGGGGTGACGCTGCGGTCGTCCAGTCCGGCTTCCAGCCCCGAGAGCCGTTGCAGCGCCCCCGCGGCATGGGCCCTGAGCGCCGCGGCGGATTCGAGGCCTGCCCCGGTCGGGTTCCCGTTGAGCATCTGTTCCACCTCGGACAGCTCCGCCACCAGGGCCTCGGACTGCCGGCGCCACGCGTCCCGCCAGCTCGAATTGAGGTTGAGGAGCGCGTTGGAATCGGCGATCGCATCGTCGAGGCCGTCCAGGGTCTCCGCCTGTTCCTGGAAACGGGTGGCATCGGAAACGGCCGTGGCGACGGACCGCTCCTTGGGGGTCATGGCCGCGAGCTTGTCCCGGAGCGTCGTGGTGTCCCGCAACTGCTCCTCCAGGGTGTGCCAGCGTTCGAGCACGCGGGACCCGTACGCGGAGGTGTCCGGGATGGTCGACGCGTTCAGCTCGGTCTCCTGGAGCTGGAGGGTGACCGAGGCGTAGGCGCGGTCGCCGGCGTCGAACGCCTCGGCGAACTTGCGCCGGTTGTTGGCGCGGACCCCCGCCCAGATGCCTCCGCCGACCAGCGCGCCGCCCCCGACGATCCCACCCGTCCACAGCGTGGCGGGCGACAAGTACCAGGGCCGTGCGATCCGGGACGCCGCGGACCGGACACCCTCGATGGTGCCGTCGGTCCACTGGGCCTCACGGAAGAGCGACTTGGTGTCTTCCTGGATCGCTGTCTGCTCGTCCAGGGGGATCTTGCGGTCCTCGCCGAAGTACGTGCCCACGTGACGGCCGGTGGTGTCGAGGGCGAAGACGAAGAGGCCATCGGCCCACTTCTGCCCGTCCGCGGTGATCCATTCGGGGTGCCGGGACCGTGCGAAACGGAGCACTTCCTCGTTGAGATCGTCCGAGCGGCTGCCGGCGCGGGTGAAGATCACGACCTTGGTGGGCTGGTAGAAGGAGATCTTCTCGATCGCCGGGCGGAGCTGCGGGAGGTACAGCGCACCCGCCGTGTCCTCGATCTCGAGGCTGGTCACGCCGTCGGCGCGTGCGGGCAGCGCGCCGGCCAGGATCGGCACGACGGCGGCGAACAGCAGCGCCGTCACCGCCCGGGCCGTGCGGATCGCGATGTTCACTGACCGGTTCATGGAGTCCCCCTGCCGACGCGGTGTGATGTCAGCGCCAGCCTAACCGGTCCGCCGGAGGTGTCCAGAGCCGTGGAGCCCGACGCCCGGCTCAGAACTCGCTGACGTGCACCTTCTCCCCGGCCGGGCTGAAGATGCCCAGGAACTCCGTGGCGACCGGCCCGGCGGCGCCGAACCAGTGGGGCGTGGTGGTATCGAACTCGGCTGCTTCGCCGGGACCCAAGCGGTATTCCGCGCCCCCGAGGACGAGCCGCAGCTCCCCCGCCAGGACGTACAGCCACTCATGGCCGGGGTGGACCTTCGGCTGAGGTTCCTCGGGCGTGGACTTCCCGTGGAGGACGTGTTTGTACGCCCGCATCCCGCTGTCGCCGCGGCTGAGGGGCAGGAGCGTCTGGCCGTACTTGGTGATCGGCTTGATGTGCACCCGGGGATCGCCGACGGCCGGAGCGCCCACCAGCTCATCCAGCGGCACGCGGTAGGCGCGGGCGAGTGGATACAGGAGCTCCAGCGTCGGCTTGCGACCCCCGGATTCGAGGCGCGACAACGTGCTGATGGACGTGCCGGTGAGTCCGGAGAGCTCGCCCAGCGTGAGGTTCCGGGCCTCACGGATGGCCCGAAGTCGCGGACCGACTCCCGCCAGAAGGGCGTTCAGCTCGGAATCTTGGGGTTCCTGCGAGGAAGGCATGGAACCGATTTTGCCACCTCGGCAAGGTCGATTGCCAATTCAGCACGGCCAGATGAGAATCGTTCACAGGACACTCAAGGAGGACCACATGACCACCACACCGTACGACGTCGCCATCATCGGAGGCGGGCCCGCCGGGCTCGGAGCCGCCGTCGCTCTGGGACGGTCCCGCCGCTCCGTCGTCGTGATCGACGCGGACGAACCGCGGAACGCCCCCGCCGCCGGCGCCCACAACGTGCTCGGACTCGAGGGCATCGCGCCCGCCGACCTCCTCGCCCGGGGCCGCACCGAGGCGTCCAGCTACGGGGTCACCTTCCTGGACGACGCAGTCCGCACCGCCGCCCACGACGACGGCGGGTTCCTCCTGACCGTCGGGCCGGCGCGGCCGGGTGGAGACGCCGTCGTCGCCGGGGCCGGCGAAACGGGCGCCACCCAGCTCACCACCGTCCACGCGCGCCGCCTCCTCCTGGCCACGGGCCTGGTGGATGTCCTGCCGGAGGTCCCGGGAGTGCGCGACGGCTGGGGACATTCCGTGCTCCACTGCCCCTATTGCCACGGCTGGGAGGTGCGGGACCGGCGCATCGGCATCCTGGCGGGCGACGCCCGCGCGGCCCACCAGGCCCTCCTCTTCCACCAGTTGAGCGATCAGGTGACCCTCCTCCCCGGCTGGACCTCGCCGGCCGACGGGACCCCCGGCGCCGAGTGGGAGCCCGGAGAGGACGCGGCGCTGTTCGAGGCCCTCGGGATTCCCGTGGCGTCCGCACCGGTGACCGCGCTGAGCCTGGACGGGACGCAGGTACGCGGCGCGGTCCTGGCGGACGGCAGCAGTGTCGAGCTGGACGCGGTGGTCGTGGCGCCGTCGTTCGTCGCCCGCACGGAGCTCTACGAGCAGCTCGGCGGCGATCCCGAGGAACACCCCATGGGCCGCTTCATCCCCGCCGATCCCACGGGCAGGACCCCGGTCCCCGGCGTCTGGGCCGCGGGCAACGCCCAGAACCCGATGGCCATGGTGTCGGCGTCGTCGGCCGCGGGAGTCCAGGCCGGAGCCGCGATCAACGCGGATCTCGCCATGGATGAAGCCGCGCGGTTGCAACAGACCCCTTAAACACCATCGACTGCTCCCTACGATGCCGGAATCCCCGGAAAACCCGGGGAAACGGCGTCGTACGGAGCAGTCGATGACTGCGTTTCAGACTCAGAGAGCCGAGTAGACCTCGCGGAGCAGCGCGGCGGTCTCGGACGGCGTCTTGCCGACCTTCACACCGGCGGCCTCGAGGGCCTCCTTCTTGGCCTGAGCGGTGCCCGCGGAGCCGGAGACGATGGCGCCGGCGTGGCCCATCGTCTTGCCCTCGGGAGCGGTGAAGCCCGCCACGTAGCCGACGACCGGCTTGGTGACGTTGGCCTTGATGAAGTCGGCGGCACGCTCTTCGGCGTCGCCACCGATCTCACCGATCATGACGATGGCCTTGGTCTCCGGGTCAGCCTCGAACGCGGCCAGGGCGTCGATGTGCGTGGTGCCGATGACCGGGTCGCCGCCGATGCCGATGGCGGTGGAGAAGCCCAGATCGCGCAGCTCGAACATCATCTGGTAGGTCAGGGTGCCGGACTTGGAGACCAGACCGATCGGGCCCTTGCCGGTGATGTTCGCCGGGGTGATGCCCACGAGCGACTCACCCGGGGTGATGATGCCGGGGCAGTTCGGGCCGATGATGCGGGTGATCTGCTTGCCGTCGGCGTCGACCTTGGACTGAGCCAGGGCCCAGAACTCGGCGGAGTCCTGCACCGGCACCCCTTCGGTGATGACGACGACGAGGCCGATCTCAGCCTCGATGGCCTCGACCACGGCGGCCTTGGTGAATGCCGGTGGCACGAAGACGATCGAGACGTCAGCGCCGGTCTCGGCGATGGCTTCCTTGACGGTGCCGTAGACGGGGAGCTCGACGGCGGAACCGTCAGCCGCGTTGTGACGCACGGTGGTCCCGGCCTTGCGGGCGTTCACGCCACCGACAACGTTGGTGCCGGCCTTGAGCATCAGGGCGGTGTGCTTGGTGCCTTCGCCGCCGGTGATGCCCTGGACGATGACCTTGGAGTCCTTGTTCAGGTAGATAGACATGTTTTTACCTCTGTTATCCGGGCTTAGCGGGCGTTGGCGAGCTCGGCGGCCTTGTCGGCGCCCTCGTCCATGGTGGCGGCGAGGGTCACCAGCGGGTGGTTGGCCTCGTTGAGGATGCGGCGGCCTTCCTCCACGTTGTTGCCGTCCAGGCGGACCACCAGCGGCTTGTTGGCAGAGGAGCCGAGCTCGGCGAGTGCGCCGACGATGCCCTTGGCCACGGCGTCACAGGCGGTGATGCCGCCGAAGACGTTCACGAAAACGCTCTTGACCTGCTCGTCACCCAGGATGACGTCCAGGCCGGCGGCCATGACCTCGGCGGAGGCGCCGCCTCCGATGTCGAGGAAGTTGGCGGGCTTGACGCCGCCGTGGTTCTCGCCCGCGTAGGCGACGACGTCCAGGGTGGACATGACCAGACCGGCGCCGTTGCCGATCACGCCGACCTCGCCGTCGAGCTTGACGTAGTTGAGGTCAGCGGCCTTGGCCTTGGCTTCGAGGGGATCAGCAGCGTCCTTGTCCTCGAGGTCCTCGTGACCCGGGTGGCGGAAGCCGGCGTTCTCGTCGAGCGAGACCTTGCCGTCCAGGGCGAGGATGTCACCTGCGCCGGTGCGGACGAGCGGGTTGACCTCGACCAGCGTGGCGTCCTCACCCTTGAAGACGTCCCACAGCTTGATGAGGACGGCGGCGACCTTCTCGCGGATGTCCTCGGCGAAACCTGCGGCGGCGACGATCTCGTCAGCCTTGGCCTGATCGATGCCGACGGCCGGGTCGACAGCGACCTTGGCCAGAGCTTCGGGGCGCTCGACGGCGAGCTGCTCGATCTCCATGCCACCCTCGACGGAGCACATGGCGAGGTAGTTGCGGTTGGCGCGGTCCAGCAGCACGGAGAAGTAGAACTCCTCGGCGATGTCGGCACCCTGGGCGATCATGACCTTCTTGACCGTGTGGCCCTTGATGTCCATGCCCAGGATGTTGTCGGCGTATTCGAACGCCTCATCTGCGGTCTTGGCCACCTTCACACCGCCGGCCTTGCCGCGGCCGCCGATCTTGACCTGTGCCTTGACGACGGTGACGCCGCCGATCTTCTCAGCTGCGGCCTTGGCTTCTTCAGGGGTGGTCGCGACGATGCCAGCGAGCACGGGAACGCCGTGCGCCTCAAACATGTCGCGAGCCTGGTATTCAAACAGGTCCACGGTTCGGTGTCCTTCTACGTCGAGGTAGGTGTGCAGGCGCCTCCCCGTGACGGGTTATTGCGACCGTTCCGCAGGAGGTGCTCCACTGGGAACTTTAGCCCTGTGCGGGGCTGCGCCGCTCCCAGACTACCGGTTTCGTGACCAAGGCCACATTTCTATGATTTGTAGAACTCGCACCGGTTTTGTTATGAGCACCACGAGCCCTTGTGGAGCCCCTGATGAGGACCGAATTCGGGCCTCAGCCTTCCACCTTGGTCACCGGCGCATACCGCAGCAGGAGCCGCTTCTCCCCTACCGGGAAACGGACCTTGGCCACGCTCTTGTCGCCGGCCCCCTCCACGCTCAGCACGACGCCTTCACCGAAGGCATTGTGATTCACGCGGTCCCCGGGCGAGACGCTGACGACTTCCTTCTGCGGCTGGACCCGTCCTCGCACCACGGACGCGGGAACATCGGCGTCGAAGCCGGCAGTGCTGCTGGCCGCTGCGCCCCTGGCGTTGCGCGACGTCCCCGCACCCCAATACGAGCCGCCGTAGCGGCTGGTGCCGATGCCGTCGTTCGCCCACCCTGGATTGACGGGCCGGGCGGTCCCCTCGCGCTCCCACTGGATCAACTCGCCGGGGATCTCATCGAGGAACTGGCTGGCAGGGTTGTACTGACTCTGGCCCCACAGGCTGCGCACCTCGGACCGTGTCACGTACAGGCGCTGCCGGGCGCGTGTGAGCCCCACATACGCCAGGCGCCGCTCCTCGGCGAGTTCCTTCGGATCCGTCGCGGAGCGGGCATGAGGGAAGATGCCGTGCTCCATGCCGGTCAGGAACACCACAGGGAACTCCAGACCCTTGGCGGTGTGCAGGGTCATGAGGGTCACCACTCCGAGCCGCCTGGCTTCCGCGACGGCCTCATCCACGTCACCCGGTGTGTCCGGGATCTGGTCCGCATCGGCCACGAGCGACACCTGCTCCAGGAAGTCCCCGAGCGTGCCCTCCGGATTCTCATTCTGGAACTCGCGGATGACGGCCACGAGCTCGGCGAGGTTCTCCACTCGGGACTCATCCTGAGGATCCGTGCTCAACCGCAAGGCCGCCAGATAACCGGTCTGTTCGAGCACGGCCTCCAGCGCGGCCACCGCACCGGATCCGGATGCGACCTCAGCCAAGTCGTCCATCAGCTTCACGAAGCCGAGCACGGCGTTGACGGAGCGGGTCGCCATGGCGGGGGCCTCGTCCGCGCGCCGCGCGGCGGCCATGAACGAGATGCGTTCCCTTTCGGCGAGGGATGCCACGGCGGCCTCCGCACGGTCGCCGATGCCGCGCTTCGGCTCGTTGAGCACGCGGCGGAGGTTGACGTCGTCGTCCGGGTTCACCAGGACCCGCAGGTAGGCGAGCGCGTCCTTGATCTCCTTGCGCTCGTAGAAGCGCGTGCCGCCGACCACCTTGTACGGCAGGCCCATGCGGACCAGGACGTCTTCGAGGGACCGCGACTGCGCGTTCGTGCGGTAGAACACCGCGACGTCGCCGGGCCGGAGTCCCTCGGCATCCTGGAGCCGGTCGATCTCGCGGGCGATGAACGCCGCTTCCTCATGTTCGTTCTCGCCGACATAGCCGATGATCTTGGGGCCGTCCCCGGACGCGGTCCAGAGGCGCTTCTCCTGGCGGTCCGGATTGCGGGAGATCACGGCGTTGGCGGCGGAGAGGATGTTCTGGGTGGACCGGTAGTTCTGCTCCAGCTTGATGACTTCTGCGTCCGGGTAGTCCTTTTCGAACTCCACGATGTTGCGGATGTCGGCGCCCCGGAAGGCGTAGATCGACTGGTCCGAGTCGCCCACCACGGTGAGTTCGCTCGGGGGGACAGGGCCGCCGGCGCCGGTGCCGACGATCTCCTTCACCAGGGCGTACTGGGCGTGGTTGGTGTCCTGGTACTCGTCGACCAGGACGTGGCGGAAGCGCCGCCGGTAGGACTCGGCGAGCGCGGGGAACGCCCGGAACATGTAGACGACCTGGGCGATCAGATCATCGAAGTCCATCGCGTTCGCCTGCCGCAGGCGTTGGGTGTACCCGAGATAGACGTCGGCGACAGCCCGTTCCATCGGGTTGTTCTCGCTCGCCGTGGAAGAGAATTCCTCGGCGTCGATCAGCTCATTCTTGAGCGCGGAGATCTTGTGCGCGATCGCCTTGGGAGCGAACCGTTTCGGATCCAGGTCGAGATTCTTGGCGACCAGGGTGATCAGACGCAGGGAATCCGCCGAGTCGTAAATGGAGAAATTCGAGTTCAGACCCACATTCGCCGCCTCACGCCGCAGGATGCGCACGCAGGACGAGTGGAACGTGGAGATCCACATGCTCTTGGCCCGCGGGCCGATCAGATTCTCGATGCGTTCCCGCATCTCGGCGGCGGCCTTGTTGGTGAAGGTGATGGCCAGGATCTCCCCGTGGTGCGCCCGCCCGGTTGCCAGAAGGTAGGCGATGCGGTGGGTCAGCACCCGCGTCTTGCCGGAGCCGGCGCCCGCCACGATCAGCAAGGGACTGCCGGAGTGCACGACGGCGGCGTGCTGCTGCGGGTTGAGGCCTTCGGTCAGAGCGTCAGCCGAAGGGCCGCGGAAACCCTCGCGCTCCTGAGGAGCCAGGCCGCCTCCCGGGGCGTCGTTCATCCGCCCTCCTGCGCCGTTCTCGTCACGAGGGGCTGCTGGTGCGGGCGTGCTGGCATAGGGATCGAAGAGCATGTCCATGGTCCCTCCAGTTTAGGCGGGCCGTCTGACAGTCACCGTCGCACCGGCAAACGGCCCTCCAGGGCGGGCCGAGGACGGCTAACGAGCGCCTAAACCGATTAACCACTCAATTTCCGCGCAGGATGTCGACAGTATCCGCAAGACCTCTCGAGACTTTCGGAAACAATTTGTACCCCCGGCCCCCTGGATTTAGGATTGTTCTCGACGTGTCAAGTCACGAGAACTCGCACTTCGAATACGTCATATTATTGGGTCTGCCGTGAGGCACTCGGGGGAAGCTGTGGGGGCTTAAATCATGAATAGGTGTCTCATCCGAACAAGGACGGACTGCCTTGGATCAGCTGCAGCGTGTTCGCATCGTCTGCAGAAGTGACGGACACCCGATGACTGCGTCGGTGACCACCACCAGCGAATTCCGCGCCATAAGTTCTGCCACGTGGCTGCGATCGCATGCGCTCCGTATGCGAGTGACGGACATGTTGTGTGTCGTGCTTGCCGTCTCGGGCGCCTACTTGCTTCGCTTCGGATTCGAGGACAGCATCGCGGTCAATGGCCGGGGAGTCGATGTTTCATACGTGACTCTGTCGTTGTTCCTCATTGCCGCCTGGTGGCTCGTCCTCGAGTACATGGGCACCCGGGACCCGAAGGTCATCGGCACCGGCCTCGAAGAGTATCGACGTGTGACTGCAGCGTCCCTCTGGCTCTTCGGCGCGGTCGCCGTTTTCTCCTACGTCCTGAAAATTGACACGGCACGTGGTTATGTTGCGGTCGCACTGCCTCTGGGTGTCGCATTCCTCATCACCGCTCGATGGACTTTCCGTAAGGCGCTTCATCGCACTCGCCTCCGTGGCTTGAACTTGCATCGGGTCTTGCTGCTGGGGGCGGCTCACAGCGTGCAACATCTCAACGAAAAACTGGACCGGCATATCATCTCCGGATATAAGCCGGTTGCCTGCATTCTGACCGACACAGACCTGACCGCTGGGTCTCTGCCGGTGATCAGGACATCCCCTACGGTCGAAAATGTTCTGGAAGCGATCGAACGATCCGAGGTGGACACCGTTGCCATCACCAGTGGCGCGGAGCTCGACCCGGTGTTCCTCCGCCACCTCGGCTGGGCATTGTCCGCCCGAGACGTTGCCATGATCATGGCTCCAGCCCTGACCGACGTTTCCGGCCCCCGAATCCACATGCAACCGGTCGCAGGTTTGCCCCTCATTCACGTCACGACACCGAAACTTGACGGGATGAAAGCGCTCGCCAAGCGATCGCTCGACATCGTCGGTTCGTTGAGCATTCTCGCGATTCTCGCGCTGCCCATGTTGATCATCGCGGCGATCGTCAAACTCGATAGCCCGGGTCCTGCCCTCTTTTATCAGGAGCGTATCGGCAAAGGTGGCCAGCCGTTCAAGATGATCAAGTTCCGTTCCATGCGGACTGACGCGGAAGACCTCTTCCAGGAGCTCCAAGCACAAACGGGAGGCAGCATGATCTTCTTCAAGATGAAGAAGGATCCTCGGGTCACCCGCTTCGGAGCGTGGATTCGCCGGTATTCGATCGACGAACTACCGCAGCTCCTCAATGTGTTCAATGGAACGATGAGCTTGGTCGGCCCCAGACCGCAGGTGGCCCGGGAGGTGGAGATGTATGACAGCGCTTCCCACCGGCGGCTTCTTGTCAAGCCCGGTATGACTGGATTGTGGCAGGTCAGCGGACGGAACGACCTCTCCCTGGAGGAGTCCATCCGCCTTGATCTCTACTACGTCGAGAACTGGTCACTTGCCCAGGACATCCTGATCCTCTTCCGTACGGCGAAGGCGGTCGTCGCCAAGGATGGCGCCTACTGATCAGCCTTTCCGTCCGGAAGCCACGTCCGTCGAGGTTCAGGGCCTGGGAAAGCAGAGAAAAGCACTTCGGGTTTTTCCTGGCCACCCTGGCTCTCCGGGCAGCCGGGACCTTCGCCCGAAGAAATACCTTCGGATACGCTGACCGGTGAAGCTGAGCATCTCCCTCGCATCATCCATCATTCCCGACTCACTTCGTCTCGTGATACCACCACGAAAGGAATCAATGACCGACTGGGTTGCCGTCGCCTATGGCGTTCTCGACCTCCGTGAATGGCCCCAGAACAGTTCAGAAGCGGAGATCATGGTTCTGGCGACAAAGCCCACCGAGCCTATCGGACTCTCCGGCCCGACGGCTGCGTTGTGGCTCCGGCTCGTTGACGGGCCGGTCTCCGAAGGCGATCTGGATTCGGCCGACGTGGAGTTGGTGCGTGAGTTCGAGGCTTTCGGGATCGCCTCCCAGGACGAACATCATCCAGCGCGGACCAGGAGAGTATCTCCCCCGCGGCTTTCCTCTCCCCTTCATGAAATGGTCTATGCGCTGGTCGGCAGCGTGGCCCGCGAGGAAGGCATTCCCTTGATCTTCATCAAGGGACCTGTTCTTCATGTCCAGGGCCTTCGGGAGCGGGAACACTCAGGGGATGTCGATGTCTGGGTCGATCCCCAACGCTCCGAGGACCTCGTCCATTCCTTGACATCGTGGGGCTGGCTTCCGGTTCCGGACGTGTGGAGTGGTATTCCCATCGACCACTCCATCACTCTCAAGCCCGACAGCTGGGGCTGCGAGCTCGATATCCACCACCACTTCCCGGGCGTTTCCTTGCCGGAGGAAGAAGCGTTCGCCGAGCTGGCTGCCCGGACAATGCACATGGAGTTCGCATCGGTCGACGTCACCGTTCCGTCGACACCCGCTCATACAGTCATCGAAGCGCTCAACCTGACCCGGCCGGAAATCGGTGTCCCTCCCAACCAGGAGCGCAGGAAACACGCCGCTATGATCCTCAAAGGTGGCGGGCTGGACGCACTCGAATTCACCGTGCGGCTCAAGGCCGATGCCGCGTTGGAGGACACTCTTCGTTCCGCATTTCCTGAAGATTTTCACGGAAGCAGCAGCAAACCGCCCTTGAACTGGCGGTGGCGCGAAGAAAAAAACCAGGCAAGAGCTTATCTGCTGGCGCTCCGGTTGGTACCCCGTGGGTCCAGAGCGAAGGTCCTGTTCCGATTGATCTGGCCAAAGTCAGATGTGGCAATCGCATCGAACAGCAGAGTGGGAGCGCAAACGAATAAGGTGCTCGCCGCACGATTGCAAAGACTTTCCCGAGCCTTCAAGAGCCACCGTTGAGTGAACGCTTGGAGAAGTCACGGCGCTGCTCCTCGCCGACGGCTGCCGCTCGGGCCTATGACAGAATGAGTCGGATATGAAAGTAAAAGTGGGGGAACTATGCGCCTATCGGTGATCGGTTGTGGCTACCTTGGCGCCGTCCATGCGGCAGCAATGGCATCCATTGGACATGAAGTTGTCGGAATCGACGTCAATGAGGAGAAGGTCAATTCACTTTCTCAGGGACGAGCACCGTTCTTCGAGCCACAACTCCAGGAGATCCTTCAGAGCGGACTGGATTCGGGACGGTTGTCGTTCAGCACGGATATGTCGCGCGTTCACGGCGCCGCAGTGCATTTCGTCGGTGTGGGCACCCCCCAGCAGGCCGGCGGTCACGCCGCCGACCTTCGCTACGTCGATGCTGCCGTGAATGAGCTGCTCCCTTTCCTCAGCCCTGGTGACGTCGTCGCAGGCAAATCCACTGTTCCAGTGGGTACAGCCGCTCGCCTCGCTGAGCTGCTGGCGCCCACGGGGGCAACCCTCGTGTGGAATCCGGAGTTTCTTCGTGAAGGGTGGGCCGTGCAGGACACGATCGACCCCGACCGCTTCGTGACCGGAGTGCCTTCCGGGCCCGAAGGTGAAGCCGCCGCCAATGTCCTCCGGGACGTTTACCACTCTGCGGTCGCCAAGGGAACCCCGTTCATCGTGACGGACTACGCGACTGCCGAACTGGTGAAAGTCGCAGCCAATGCCTTCCTCGCGACCAAGATCTCGTTCATCAATGCCATGGCCGAAATCGCCGAGGCAACGGGCGCGGACGTGACGCAGCTCGCCGACGCCATCGGTCACGACCCGCGGATCGGGCGACGGTTCCTGGGCGCCGGCATCGGATTCGGCGGCGGTTGCCTGCCCAAGGACATCCGCGCGTTCGCGGCTCGTGCCGAGGAATTGGGGCGTCGAGAGTCTGTCAATTTCCTCCATGAGGTCGACGCCATCAATTTGCGGCGCCGCGAACGGGCTGTGCAGCTCGTGATCGACGGGCTCGGCGGCAGTGTCTACGGAAAGCGTGTGGCCGTTCTGGGCGCTGCTTTCAAACCGCACAGTGATGATGTCCGCGATTCGCCCGCACTCGACGTGGCCATCAGACTTCACGGCCTGGGCGCCGACGTCGTCGTGACGGATCCTGAAGCCCTCGACAACGCCAGCGCTCTGCATCCGCAACTCACCTATGTCGCGGAGAGGGACGACGCGCTGCGCGGAGCTGACGCCGTCGTGGTCGTGACCGAATGGGACCAGTACCGTCGAGAAATGAGTCCCTCTCACGTGAACGGACTCGCGTCCGGCCGTGTCATCGTGGACGGCAGAAATTGCCTCGATCCGGCGGCTTGGCGTTCAGCTGGATGGACTTATCTCGGGATGGGGCGGCCCTGAGCCATGAGCGGTCTGATTGTTCACGAATGGATTGCAGCTTCTGGCGGGTCCGAGAAGGTCCTCGAGTCCATGGCGGCTGCGTTTCCCGATGCGGCCATCCAGTGCTTGTGGAATGACGCGCCGGGACGCTTCGGCGAGCGCGAAGTCCGCGAGACTTGGCTGGCCAAGACTCCCTTGCGACGGCGGAAGGCGCTGGCCCTGCCGCTCATGCTCCCCACCTGGCGCCTGCTTGAGAGCCCTGAGGCTCATGACTGGACGCTGGTGAGCTCGCACCTCTTCGCGCACCATGTCGGGTTCCGGAATCGGCGCGACCCTGCCCCGAAGTACGTTTACGCGCACACCCCGGCCCGCTACATCTGGACTCCGGAGCTCGACCTTCGAGGCTCCAACGCCGCCGTGCGCACGGTCGCCCCTCTGCTGAAATCCATCGATCGGCGCCGAGCCCAGGAGCCGACGGCGATTTCGGCCAACAGCAAGTTTGTCAAGGATCGCATTGAGGCAACCTGGGGGCGTGAGGCATCTGTCATCTACCCACCGGTTGCTGTGGAGCGAGTGCAACGGGTCGACGACTGGCGCTCCGAAGTCTCCAGCTCCCATGAGCTGACGCTTCTGGACGGCCTCCCCGACGACTTCGTCTTGGGCATGTCCCGCTTCATTCCTTATAAGCGGCTCGACCTGGTGATCTCCGCAGGCGAGGCCGTGGGACTTCCCGTCGTGATCGCGGGCAAGGGCCCCGAAGAGGAGCGTCTCCGCGCACTTGCCGCTCAGTCCTCCGTCCCGGTCCACTTCGTCATCGCACCGTCCGATGCGCTCCTGTTCTCCCTCTACCAAGCGGCGAGGGTGTTGGTCTTCCCCGCCATTGAGGACTTCGGCATTGTTCCGGTCGAAGCACAAGCGGCTGGAACTCCCGTCGTCACCGGCCCGATCGGAGGCCAGCTGGAGAGCCTGACCCCGGGACGCACCGGGGTGATCGCTGCGTCCACCGACGTCATCGACCTCGCTCTCGCAGTCGACGAGGCCCTGCGCCTGGATCCGTTCGACGGATTCGAAGCGACCGCACGTTTCGCAACCGCGCGATTCGAAGATGAGCTGAGGGCGTTCGTCTCATGATCGTCGTGAACTGCCGCTTCCTGACCCAGAAGGTGACCGGCGTCCAGCGATTTGCAGAGGAGATCGTGACGGCGTTGGCGCCACTCCGCGACGACCTGGTGCTGGTCGCCCCGCCGGGGCCCCTCCGCGAGACGTCCATTGCGGGAGTCTCTGTGCAGCAATGGGGCAAACACCAGGGCCACCTTTGGGAGCAATGGGACTTGCCACGTGCGCTCGCTCGGACCAAGAGGGACCCTCTGCTGCTCTCCCTGACGAACACCGGACCGATCCTGCGACGTCGTCAGGTGGTGACACACCACGATGTCACCTACGTTCGTCAGCCCCAGACCTATTCATCGCGGTTCCGGGCGGCGTACAGGCTCCTTTCAACACTGACGCTTCGGCCGGCAGCGGCTGTCATCACGGTCAGCGAATTCTCCCGCCAGGAGATCGCTTCCGTGTACCACCTTGATCCGGCCAAGATCACGGTGGTCCCCAATGCGGCTGCACACGGATTCCACCAGGAGCCCGCCGGCGAAGCTGATACCCCTTATTTCCTCGCGGTCTCCTCCCTCTTGCCGCACAAGAACATCGACCTTCTGGTCCGGGCGTTCCACCGGTATGCGGAATCGACAGGTAGCAGCACACGACTGAAACTGGTCGGAAGCACACCAGAAACAGTTTCCCGCACGAATAAGGGGAGAACGTCCACCCAGGCCGTGGAGTACCTGGGGAGAGTGGACGACGACGAATTGCGGCGCCTTTACGCCGCTGCCCGCGCTTTCGTGTTCCCTTCGCGCTACGAAGGTTTCGGCATCCCCCCGCTTGAAGCCCAGGCGTCCGGCGTGCCTGTCCTTGCGTCCGATGCCCCTGCGCTCCGGGAAGTGCTGGGGTCCTCAGCGCGCTACTTCGCGAGGGAGTCCGAAGCATCACTTGTGGAAGGTCTCAGGGAACTCGATACCGACCTCACGCTGCGTCAGGATCTCATCGATCTCGGGCGTAAGAACACCGCAAGATACTCCTGGGCGCGTTCCGCCGCGGCACTTGATCGGCTTCTCAATACGCAGGTCGATACCCGGAGCGAAGGAGAACGAGCATGATCACCTCCCGGTCTGCCTCGAACCGCCCGGCAGGCCGTGCAGTCGCCGTCTCGAGCGCCTTCGATGAAAATGCGATCCGGGCCATCGCAGCCGGTGCAGATCGGCACGGGCTCTTGACTCGCCGAGCCATTCGAAACCAGGCCCCGCTGTTGTCCATCGCGCGGGCCTCATCTCGCGTGCTTCCACAGTTCGCCCTGCTTCAGCAGTTCGTCAGGAAGCAGAGCGCCCGCGTCGAGAGTGGTCGGCTCCGCCAGGATGTGCGGCTTGCTCCGATGGCGGAATTCACCAGAGTTCTCGGTGGCCGCATGCGATCGCCCCTCACCCATACCCTGGGCAACGCCGCGTGGAAGGTCGCATACGACAAATCCGCGCAAAATGTGGATTTCGGAGACGCCGAGATTCTCTTTTCCATGCCGGGATCTTCGCTGGAGACCTTCAAACGCAACTCCGACCGTGAACGCGTCCTCCACGAGATCGATGCGCATCCTCGCGTGAGAAACACGATGCTGGAAAGCTTCTTCGGCGCGCGACGGGCGCACGCGGAAATGTATCCGGAATGGTTCGTAGAGCGCATCGAAGCCGAACTCGACCTCGCTGACAAGGTGCTGGTCCCCGGGAGGGTAGTGGCCGAGCAGATGCTCTCCCAGGGTATATCCGCGGAGAAAATCATCCAGATCCCGTACGGGGTGGACCCGGCCATCTTCCAGCCCCGCGAACATTCCGATGACGCGGACACGAGTAACGGCCGCCGGGTACAGATTGTATGTACAGCACAGATCTGTCTTCGCAAGGGAATTCCATTCCTGCTGGACGCAGTGCGGGGGCTTCCTGTGGACTTGACGCTCGTGGGCCAAGTCTTCGACCGTCGGATCCTGCGCAACGCGCCTGACAACGTCCGGCTGGCCGGGGTGCTCACTGCGACTGAACTAGCAGCGTTGTACGCCCGCTCAGACGTTTTTGTGCTCCCCTCGATCGAAGACTGCTTTGCTCTGGTGGTTGCCGAAGCCGCCGCGGCTGGCCTTCCCGTGGTCACGACGCGCGAGAATGGCGCGCACGAAGTCCTTTCGAACCTCCACACTGTGCTTGATGCGGGCGATACCGGCAGTCTTCGAACCGTCCTAGCTGGAGCACCCAAACTCAGCTGGGAACGCCGTCAGGCGATCTCTCAGGAAGCAATTCAAGCAGGTTGGACAGATTGGTCCAGTTACGCAGATGGCGTACTTTCAGCGACAGGTGCAGTGTCATGACCGAGAGAATCACAAACGGCCGCCGGGTCAGTGCGGTAATCCCGACGATCGGGCGCCCAGAGTTGTATGACGCCGTCGCATCGGCACTTGCTCAGACCGAATCGCTGCACGAAGTCATCGTGGCCGCGGACACCTCGGACGAACTGATGCTTCCCGCCGACCCGCGGGTCACGGTCGTTCGCACCGGCCCCCGCGCCGGTGGGAATGTGGCGAGAATGGCAGGAATCTCCGCTGCAAGCGGCGATGTGATCGCGTTACTCGATGACGATGACGTCTGGCACCCGGAGAAGCTTGCACTTCAACTTTCGTTGCTGGACGACTCGCAACGCCATTGGTTGTCAACGACAACGGTTCAGGAACCGAGTGGTAGGGTCTGGCCGCAGCGACTCTGGCATGCCGGCGAACGGCTGCCGCACTACCTATTCCGGAAGACGGCCGTGAAGGGAGGGCAAGGAGCCATGCACACATCCACGCTGGTCTTTCCGCGCGACATGGTGCTGGATCACCCCTTCGATGTAACCCTTCGCTTCCACCAGGACACCGACTGGCTGCTACGGCTCGACAAGGAAATCCCTGGTCTCGATATCCGCCAAGTAGTTCAGCCGCTGACCGAGCTGCGCGATGGGGGAGGCTCTGTTTCACGCGGTATCAAGCCCTCAGATTCATTGGCCTGGGCCCGGCGTGCCCTGGACCACCTGGACAAACGTACTCGAGGAGACTTCCTCATCACCGTGACGTACTTTCAGGCATGGCGTCACCGCGATATCAAGACCGCGCTGAGGGTTCTAGGCACAGCCTTCACGTGGGGACGCCCGGGGCTTAAGACGCTCCCCGCCGTCGCAATCCTGCCGTTGAAGGTACTCACCGGGCGCGGAATTGCATAGCGAATCGGGCAAGGAGGAGACACCGTTGAAGAAGCTGGATTCCCGTGACATCGGACGCAACGCCCTCCTTTCAGCGATCGGCAATCTCGCGTTGCCCCTGTCCACCTTCCTCGCGGCTCCCCTGCTCGCCCGGGCGCTGGGGGTCGACGGTCGAGGAGAACTGGCCGCGGCGACTGCCCCTCTCATGCTTGCCCTCACCATCGCGATGTTCGGCATCCCGGAGGCATTGACTTTCGCAACAGCCAAGGCGTCTGCAGCAAGTCTTCAAGGACTCCGCAGTGGAGGAGTGCTCTTGCTTCTTACCGGTGCTCTCGCCGGCATTGCGACGTTTTTTGCAGCACCATTGCTCTCCGCAGGAAACCAGGCAGTGGAACAGATCATCCAGCTGACCTGTATTGCAATCGTCCCGTCAGTGCTGCTCGGGGCGCCCCGCGGGCTCGCATCGGGCATGCATCGCTGGAACCTCGTGAATCTGGAAAAGCTGCTCACCGGTATCGCCCGCTTCGGAGGAACATTGGCAGCGTTCCTCACGGGGACCTTGACTGTCGAGACTGCCACACTTTTCATAGCGTTAGCCCCGATCGTCGGAGGTTTGGCCTACATCGGTTCAATCCGGGAGCTTGTCAGGGGGCCGCGGACCGTGACGAACGAGGCCCGGCCCGCGAATTTGGCACACTACGGCTTTCGAATGTGGCTCGGATCCGTCTCTGGAATCTTGCTCAGCCGCGTCGCACAGCTGATCATGCTGCCGCTCGCCGGTCCAGTCGCGCTCGGTTACTTCGCAGTCGCGGTCAATATTTCGGATGCCTCTCTCCTCCTGAACAACGCAATCCGTGACGTCACGATGTCAGCTGACGCCGCAGATCGGTCGACCCCGCGTCTGACAGCGACAGCCAGAATCTCCTTCCTTCTGTCGATGCTCGGCGGTATCGCCCTCGCCGCGTCGCTTCCGCTCTGGTTCGTTCCCGCATTCGGAAGCGAATTCACGGGGGCGATCCCGAGCGTGCTGGTTCTCATCTCAGTCGGGGTGTTCGGAGTGCCCGGATCCATCGCCGGCGCGGGCCTCGCTGCGCGAGGCCGGCCGGGCCTGCGGAGCCTCTCCCTCTTCATCGCACTCGTGTTCAATGTCAGCGTGCTCGTAGTGCTGTGTCCCCCGCTCGGTGCTCTGGGAGCTGCAATAGCAACGCTGACCGGAAGCCTGATCGCCTCAAATCTGAACATTCACTTCCTGAACCGCCAGCATGGCACCCGATTCATCGACTTCTACGCGATCCGCAGTGATGACCTCCGCGCGGCCGTCAGGCTGAGCCGACGGGTTCTTAACATGAGGGGACGGTGACCCGTTATGTCGACTGAACGGCCCCGTGTTGCCATCTTCCGGGAGCTTCTCCTGGCAGGCTCTGAAACATTCATCCGCAATCAGGTAGACGCGCTGACGACGTGGGAAGGCGTGCTCTTCGGCCTGGACCTGGTGGATTCGCCGATCGCGTCCAGCGCAGATGTCCCCGTGATGCCGGGGGCAAGCAGAAACCGACGTCGCCTGCTGAAGATCACCCGATCAAGCAGGACTCTGCGCAAGACGTTGATGGAAATCGACCCATCTCTGGTCCATGCTCACTTCGGGATGGACGCGGTCATGCTCGTCCCCACCCTTCGCAAGCTCGGGCTGCCACTCGTGGTGACTTTCCACGGCGTTGACGTGAATGTGCTTCCACATCAGAATGACCCGCTTTCCCGGCTCTACCGTGCGCGCCTTCAGGAGTTGTTTTCCTACGCCTCCGCGCTCGTCACCAACTCTTCGTTCATGGCTGCGCGATTGGAATCTCTCGGCGCACCTCCAGACCGAATTCACACTGTGCCGATCGGCATACCCCTTCCGGCCCCGGTTTCTGAGACACAACCACGTCAGGGTGTCATTTTCTTAGGTCGTCTGGCCGATGTGAAAGGCGTCGACGACGGGCTCCGTGCCTACGCGAGACTTCCTCAAGATCTCCGTGATGCGCACCCTCTGACGATCGCCGGTGACGGTCCTATGCGCACTTACCTGGAAAAACTGGATTTCGAACTCGGTGCAGGCGCGCAATTTGTCGGCGCCATCTCGCCCACGGACGCCGCGCGGCTTCTGTCCTCGTCTGCGGTCTTCCTCGGTCCGTCGAAGACCGCGGCCAACGGAGCCGTGGAGGCGTTTGGAATGGTTTTCCTCGAAGCAGCCGCGGCGGGTATCCCCTCCGTGGCTTACCGCTGTGGGGGCGTGCCCGAGGCGGTGCTTCACGAGCGCACCGGTCTGCTGGCTGAGGAAGGCGATGTCGCCGCACTCAGCACGAACCTCGAACGCCTGCTCGGCGACTCGCCGTTCGCACACCTTCTTGGGTGCCAAGGTCGCGAACATGTTCAGAAACGCTTCGACATCCAGCGCTGCACTCAGGTTTTGGAGACGCTCTACGACTCGATCGCGCACCGAAACAGGCAGTGAAGTCCGCTCCAGGCCTCGCGCCGGCACGGTCCGTCTCGCCCTGGAGTACCCTAAACCGACCGTCGGCCCGGGCTACCATGAGCACCAGAATGCGTTCGGGGAACGTTCGGATTGACTCGAGAAAATCACTAGAGAGTCAACTCTCGGATTGTTTCATGGGTGTTTCGACACTAGGATGACAGAACATAACAAAGACCGCAGGGGGTCCTTGAGTGTTCACCGCGAAACGATTAGATGTTTGGATCATGAACAGGGTGTTCGGGTCCTCGCTCATTCCCAACAGATTCCGCGCCGAGTTGCTCCACCGAGCCGGTTTGGCGTGTCGAGGGGCGCTCATCAGCGATGGCGTCCATTTCTCTGGGTCCGAAGTGAGTATTGGCGATGGCTCTTTCATCAACCGCGAAGTTTACTTTGACCACGGGGCACAGATCACCATTGGTCGCAATGTGGCAGTAGGGATGCGCGCGATGATCGTGACGAGCACACACTCTCTCGGGACTTCGATGCACCGAGCTCCGAGAGGTTCGTGGAAGCCTGAACCAATCACAATCGACGACGGATCCTGGGTCGGGGCAGGTTCGATCCTGTTGCCCGGCGTGACGATTGGAAAAGGATCAGTGGTCGCGGCGGGATCCGTCGTCACCAAAGACGTTCCCCCGAACGTCCTAGTCGCTGGTATTCCCGCTTCAGTGATCAGGTCCCTCTAAGCCCTGGAGCATCTCGACGCGCCTCCACACTCCACGTCCACCAAGCGGTCCACGATGACCGGGGCCCATCAATAGCGGATGAAACCGCACAGAGTATTGAGCACTTCGTTCTCAGTGGTACCGCCAATCAGAGACCGCTGGACCGCGACGCTAAGATGGCCCGAAGGAGCGGCCCCACCGCCTTTGAAGAAGCATCGGTCAGGTGGGTGTTGTCGGTTCTCGAGACGTTTCCCCCGATCACCAAGGGACATTGACCGTCACTACAGAACCATGACTCAGTGTCGACGAAAATGGCGTTCGAATGACCTGAGACAGCTGCCCGCTCCGCCCCGGACTTATCAAGGTATTCCTTCTCCACCGGCGCTGTACATAGCGAGGGCCCCGTGACTCTCGTCGCGCAGCCATCTGGGAACACAGTTCGAGGAGGGTTGCTGAGCAGGATAACCTTCGGAACGTGCGAAAGCCTGGTTAAGAGGCTCGCGGTGCCCTTTTGCCATGCTGCAGGACTGGCACCCGGTGACTCCAGGTAACTTTGAGCCGACGAGAGAACCACCACGTCAGGTCTGGTGGAATCAATGATGCTCAACATCTCCTGGCGGCGCGTTCCACACGCACGATTGAACGACTCTCCGCCGGGCGCCACCCCGGGCATCTCCACCAAAGGGCAACTGGCATAGCCAACGGCCGCCACGTTCAGCTTGCTCGTCCTAAATGCCTCTCTGATCGCGGGCACCCAAGATAGGGCCACTGAGTCCCCGACCACAAGAACCCCACCGGGGGTTGGATCTCCACAAAGCCGAGGGCGACCGCCCTGGGCGACATCATTTCGGCACCCGGGCGCCTTCGTGGACATCTCAGGGGGCAATTGGTCCGCAAAGAGTCCGTCCAGCTGTCCCCTGATGGGAGCTGTCCAGCTTCGCGCGCGAAGGCTACTGACCAGTTCCGCTTCTCGTGCGCCCGCCGACTCGGCATACGTCTGCACACTCACAGGACTACGTCCGATCAGTTTCACAAGAGCCGAAGCGTCCCTGGCCGCCCCTGGGCCCTGTAATTGAGCGAACGAAAGGACGAGTATCGCGATGAAAGCACCCCCGGCGATAAGGAGTTCGCGGTGTGGACCCGCCGCCCGTGGCGGTCGATTTCGACGGGATCGACGCCCTCGGTGCCCTTGAAAGGGAGCCTCAAGGAACCTGTGGGAAATCGCGGAGAGAACCAGCATCAGGAGCAAGGCGAGAACCGACGGCCCTACCGCTGCCCCCCACACGGAGTGAGCGAAAACGATGACGGGGAAGTGCCACAGGTACAGGCTGTACGACACCTTCCCAAGCCACTGCGACACGGGATTCCCCAACAAGGAGCGAGGCCCCGAATAACTACTGGCCACGATCACCGTTGCAGTCCCGAGCACGGGGAGAACAACTGCCGGAAAAGGCGCCGTCCAACGCTGATCGATCGCCAATGCCGGCACGACGATCAACAACAAGCCTGCCCAGGTGATCGCAACACGAAGACCTTCGTTTTCCATCCTCAGTCGTCGTCTACCGCGGACTCCGGAAGCTAGGGCGATCATCGCACCGATCAGGAGCTCCCAAGCTCGACCGAAGGTATCGAAGTACGCCGCAGCCGGAGAGCTCACAGAGCCCCAGACACTCCATGCCAGACTGCACAACGCGATGACCCCCGCGACCACCGAGATCTTCGCGCGCGATCCCCGGAAGAGTTTGTACAGGACGAACAGAAAAAGCGGCCAGACGACATAAAACTGTTCCTCAACAGAAAGAGACCAGTAATGCTGGACGGGAGACACAGGCTTGGCTGCCTGGAGATAGTCTGTGCCGAGCGCCTGAAAGTGCCAGTTCGCGGCGAAGAAGAGGGCGCTAGCTGCATCCAACAACGTCTGCAGTGCTCGAGGAATGAACCAAAGGCAGAACGCAGCAATGACTGTCACTGCAAGCACTGTCACTCCGGCTGGCAGAAGCCGCCTCATGCGCCGCCGGTAGAACGCTGAGAATGACAGACTTCCGCTGGCCTCCATCTCCTTGATCAAGATTCCTGTGATCAGGAAACCCGAAATCACGTAGAAGACGTCAACCCCAACATAGCCCCCATATGGAACACCGAATGAGTGTGCCGTGACAACCAGGACAACCGCAAGCGCACGGAGGCCTTGAATGTCCGTTCTCTTCGACATGTCTACCCCTGAATCATGCGCAAGTCCCATCACGCCACCCAAAATTCTGTGGTGGCGACATGATGGAAGCTGACTGGAACTTCTCGAATTTACTGGAATACGGTAGCTTTGCGCGTCTTTTCAAAGTCTGTCGACCTTGATGCATCTTTCCTGAACGAGTAGCAGCGCCAGATCATCAATGCGGCGAAAGGAATTGTCTGGGGAGTCCCGTAGAAGTCAGTGTTGTCATACATCGAGTGTGCGATCATCCACGTGAAGGCCGCCAGCTCAAATGAGAGAGCCCAAGCATCACGCTTCAGCTCAGCCCGCCGAATCCTGCGGATGTACGTGACACCCACCATACCGATGATGGCCAGGATCAACAGCGCAGCGCCCGCCCCAGCTGACGCCCAAGCCGCGATGACCATGTTGTGCGGCGGAAGCATCGGCAACCCGTAACCTGACGCATCCCGGGCCCACCGCTCGCTCCAGCCGCCAGCTCCCAGCCCTAGCCACGGGCTCTCCTGGAAATAGCCCGCTGCCGCCGCCCACAATCGGTCCCTCGCACTCGCGGATTCGTCGAGACCCACAAGATACTCCGAGAGCTTCGACGCAATCAGGGCAAGCCCAAGCCCAACTGCCAGGAGCGATACCAAGCCGAGAACGGAGGAGGCGGAGTGCCGCTGGCGTCGAATGACGGTCGGAAGAATCAAGAACACGGGGATCATGGAGAAGGCCAAGATCATTGCGGTCTTCGAATTCGTCGCGATAGCCCCGGTAAGGCAGAGTGCCGCCATGGCACCTGCCGGGAACGAGCGCCTCCGGACGCACAACGCCAAGTAGATCAGCGCCCACACCGCCATGACCATCGAGGCCTTATTGCCGTTCACGAAGAGCACCCCGCCTGATTTCAGCGGGTCGAGGACGTTGTTTCCCATCGTTCCGAACAAGTCTCGTCCCTCAGCGCCCAACAGCAGAGTCGGAATCGAGGAATGAAGATACGCATCTTTGAGAGAAAGATCAAACCTGAAGACAATCGTACTGATTGACTGAATCGCAGCGATCGGCGCCGTGACGATGGCAGTCAACGCGAAGAGGTCTTTTGGCTCGACGTCTCCTATTGAAGCCGTCGCCAGACTGACTGCGCCCACTATACATAACACGGTCAGCGAACTTCCCAATGCCGCCAACGGCCTGGGAGACCACGCCGCCGAGAGTGCGTAGGTGACTGTCAACGCGAACAATGCCAACATCACTGGCTGACTCAGCATCCGGACCGCCGTAGAAAAGGTTCGGAACAGCGTGGCGCCTGCGAACAGAGCTGAAGGGCTGGCGGCCAGCAGAACGGGCGCTGGGCTCACCGACGCAAAGATCGCATACACACCCCACACAAACTTATATCGAGGCAGAAAGATCCCGAGCAGGAGTACCACTACGGCGACTGTGCCGATCAAATAGTCAACCATCATTCACCCTTCGGGCCACGGAGAGCTCGCAAAGATCCCCGGCTGCTTCCACGATGTCCACAATAGATCGGAACGCCTTGCTGCCGAGCAACAGGTCCGGATATTTTCACCCAACGCCTTTACCCCACTTGCTGAACGGGAACAGGAACCAGTCCACCCGGCCGATGATCTCCTCGCGGGATGCCGTGCGGGCGCACCCGGGCGTGGCCGCGGCGTTGCGGCAGGAGATCACCGAATCCGACGAATTGGAGCGGTGATCGCCCAGCAACAGGTATTCGTCCGCCCCGAGCGTGACGGACCGGAAACACCGCGCCGTCCTTTGCGCGCCCGTGCACGTCGAGGTCCCGTTGACCCACGGCAGATCCTGATAGATGTACGGCTCGTCGATCGCGGCGCCGTTCACGGTCACTTTGCCCTGCGCATCGCAGCAGGCTACGGTGTCGCCGGGCATCCCGATCACACGCTTGACCATGTACTCCGTGTTGCCCGGGCCGATCCCCGTCAGATCCCCGAACCAGCCGACGGCTGTGCGCAGGGCGCCGTGCTCACTCTGGGGACCCCAGGAGGCGGGCTTGCGGAAGACCACCACATCGCCCCTCTGAGGCGACGAACCGGCATACGCGACCCGGTTGACGAGCAGCCGGTCCCCCACGTTGAGGGTGTTCTCCATCGAGCCGGAGGGGACCTGGTACACCTTGACCAGGAATCCCTGCACGAGGGCCACCACCACCACGGCGAGGAGGATCTGGAACCACAAGGACTTGTGAAGAGGACGACGACGGCGTCCACCCCGTGCCGGCGACGCCCCGCCTTCTCTGCCATCCGGCGTCGTCGTGCGCGGCTCGGGCTGCGGTGCGCCCATTGCTCCGGCGCTCATGCCGCCCGATCGGGGATCCGGCGCAGGAGCCCGGCATCCGCGAGGGCGCGGAGAACACCGCTGACCGCTTCCTCCAGCCCTCGGTCCGGCGGGGTGCCGAACATCGCCTCGACGTCGTGGGCGACCTTCTCGAAGTCTCCGCCCGCGCACAGTGAGCGCCAGATGACCGGCCCGACGCCGTCGAGGATGTGCACCACCCGGCTCGTGTCGATGATGGCCGTCTGCCCGGAGGCTTCGACCGCGTCCAGTACCGGCTCCGGCACGTAGGTCACCTCGTGCAGAGAGCTGCGGGCACCGGGCGGATCCTGGACTGGAAGGACGGGCTCCCACGTCTCGGAGGGGCTCGCCGTGAGAAGCTGTGGGACCAGGGGCGGCACATCCGAGGCCTCCCGATAGGTGACCTGCCGGATGGCGCCGCAGCGGTCCACCAGCCGCGCCATCATCTGAAGGGGTTCCTCAAGGTCCGCGAGGTAACTGACTTCGGGGACGATCGCCGCGAGAGCCTCGCACAGTTCGAGCGTGGTGATCTCTGGCCGGCCCTGCAGATCCGGCACCCGGGACACCAGGACCAGGCCGGCCAGGCGCAAGTCAGTCCCGGGCAGTTCCTTGAGACCGAGGAGCGAAGGAGCGACCTGCTCCTTGTGCGCCTCCCCTTCGCGGATGATGGAGAGGGGCTTCCGGTAGGAATGGACCGTGCCGTCGGGTTCGATGCCCACAGTCTCGTCCGTGACATACGCATAGTGCTGTCCGAGCGTGCGGGCGAGCGTGGTCTTCCCACGGCCCGAGGGCCCGATGAAGGCGACAACCCGCCCGTCCTCATCCGCCACTCCGGCCGCGTGGAGCATCAGCAGCCGGCCGCGACGGCCTTCAATCGCCGCGAGCGTTGCATGAGTGGAGAGATCCGCGATCGAGCGCCCCAGATTCTCCTCGTCGGGAAAGGGCCAACTGAGCTCGAAGACGTCGGTCTCTCCCGACGTCACGTCCTGGTCCATTGCGGCGGCATCGACCCACGGATCCCGCAGAGCATGGAGACGCGTCTCATCGAGGGGATGGGCCGAATAGTCCAGGCGCACCCGCACCACTCCACCCAAGGCATTCACGAGAATGTCGTCGGACTGCAATTTCCCCCCACCACCAATGATTTCTTCAACCAAAAGTCATGCCATACGACAATGTCGTCGACCCCTCCGAATACCCTAGTTCACTCCCCAGGAAGCGCGAAACGCGCCAGCAGAATTGCTGACGCGTTTCGCGATGCTGGTGGACGGAAGATTCCTGCCCTCTGCGATCCTCGTCCGACCGGCCTGAAAGCCGGTGCCGGCGAGGTGGTGGCCCCGGGCATTCCGCCAGCCCCTCCGATGAGGGGAATGATCAGGCTGCGCTGCAGAGCACCAGCGTGGAGCTGACCGAACCGGCGAGCTTGCCGCCGGTGGCCGTGTAGCCACTGGGCAGGGCGACGGTGGCGTTCAGGTTGAATGCGACGCTGATCGACAGCGTCGTGCGCAGGTTCAGCGTGGTGCCGGCCGCGAGAGGGGCGGTCAGCGTGATCTGACGGCTGGTGCCGCTCAGGACGTTTACCGTGGCCACGCCACCGGTGACGCTGAAGACACCGATGTTGGCCACGCCGGAGCCAGTGATGGTGATGGTGGTACCAGCCGGGATCGCGGCGGTGGGAGATGCGGTCAGGGTGAAGCCCGGGCCGAGGACACCAAGAACGCCACAGGAGCCGTTCAGCGCCAGGGCGCCCAGTTCGGAAGTGGACGCGCTGGCTGCGGGAGCCGCAACTGCGGCAGCGATGACGGGCACGGACCACGCGGCGCCCTTGACGACGGCGCGACGGCTGGCGGAGTTGGAAATCTTAAGTTCGCTCATGGTTCCTCAATGTTTCGAATCACGACAAAAGTCTGTGGGCAACGGAACCCTGCGAATGCTGGTTCCCCCCTGGTAATTGAGAGCCTAACCACGGGCTTGAGCGCCCGGACGCCATTCCGGGAAAGTTGGCGCTTAACGACACAAGATCTGCGCGAAACGTGCTTTATGGCGATCTCTGCGACCTTGCTTTACCCCTCATCGTCCGAGGTCGAAGCGCACACGCCGCGCTCAGGAGAACGTTTTCGGGAGCCTCCTCTCGAATCTTAAAGCGGACTTATTCCGAGAGAGGGGTACGCACTTCACGCACTTCACGCATTTCGCGCGGTCCGCAGCCATAGAGTTCATCCAGCGCCCGCCGAAGAGCGGCCGTGGTGCCAAAGCCGGTCTGTTCCGCGATCTGCTGCACGCTCAGCACGTCGTAGCGGGAATCCGTCAAGAGGTTTTTCGCCAACCGGCCCCGCTGGCGCCGGATCTCGGCGGCAATGGAATTTCCGACCTCCGCAAAGGAGGCCTGGACCCGGCGCAGAGACGATTGCACGGCCTTCGCCACGGCCTCGGGATTCAACTGCTTGTCAGCGCATCGCTGAGCGATCACGGCCATGGCCTCGTCGCGCAACGCGGAGGACGCCGAGCCCGGCGCCCAGGACGAGCCGCAGTGTTCCAGCAGCACGCTTCCGGCCAGTTCCAGGACGATCTGCTCCGAGGCATAGTCCTCGATCGAAGATCTCCGATGCTCCACCGGATGTCCCATCATCGCGCGGATGAAACTGTGGGTCGCTCTGTCGAGCCTGGTCAGAGCGGGGAAGAACTGAACACCGGACAGTGCGTGCGGAGCGAACGTCTCCGCCGTGCTCCGGGACAGCCGGATCCGGTCGACGTCGCCGTGGTCACGAAACGGGGACCTCACCCCGGTCCCACCGGGAATGACCAGCAAGGCGTCACGGTGCTCCCTCGATGTCCCGTCCGCCGGATTCACGACGACTGCTCGGTTCAGAAAGAAGAGGTCCACCCACTCTGCGGGGAAAATCAGAGCCGAAAGCTCGCCCTCGAGGTGGCTGAGCACGATTTCCCCCACCACACACTCCGTGGCATTCCCCGCGTCGGGGTTTCCACTGTCCAACGACGGCGGCCCACCCGGCTCTGACTGGCTCACCAGAACATCTTGCCCTTCCACATTTCCCCCCACCAGGCGGACCACGAACCATTCGCCGCCCGCACATCACTTTGCCGCCAGCTCCGGGCGATTTTCGCCTCTAGCTTGCGACACCAATGTCAATCTCAAGTTATTGAGTAACACTTTAGATCCACGCGCTAGGATGTTCAGGATGCCAGGCCTCTGCACTGGCGCTGGGACTCTTTCTTCGCCGCACCACCAAGGGGATATGTACATGGAGCTGACCGATTACTGGAAAATTCTCAGGGCACACTGGGTTTCCGTCCTCGGCATCACGGTTCTGGGCGTCCTCGTGGCGTTCGGCTGGAGTCTGCTGCAGCCCAAGGTGTACAGCGCCGATGCCAGCGGCATCGTTTCGATCGGCGTGAACAAAGACATCGGAACTGCCATGGCCGGCGAGAGCTACTCCAAGTCCCGCGCGAAGTCCTATTTGGATGTCGCCAAGTCCAGGACCGTCGCCGAGCGAGTGATCACCGATCTGAAGCTCAAGGACATCGCTCCGGAGCAGCTCATCAGTCGAATTTCCGCACAAAATCCACTGGATACAGCGACGCTGAAGTTCACGGCTGAAGCGAACACGCCCGAAGGCGCCCGCGATCTTGCCGAAGCCTGGGTGAAAGCTGTAGGACAACAGGTTGCCCAGATCGAGAATGCCGGCGGAACCTCTAAAGAAAAGTCGATCGTCGTCTTCCAGTCGCTGGACTCGGCACAATTGCCCACTTCCCCGACCTCACCCAACACGAAGCTGGCACTGATCATCGGTCTCGCCGCAGGCTTCATCGTGGCGATCTTGTATGCGTTCCTGCGAAACGTCTTCGACCGCCGCGTCCGCTCCGCCGCGCAGGTGGAGGCGGAGACCGGGCTGTCCGTGATCGGCACGGTCCCCTTCAACAAGGACTTCGACAGCACCCACCGCATCGTCGCCTCACACGGCGGCAACGACCTGGACAACACGAGCCAGCAGGACCACGCCGTCGCGGAGGCGATCCGCGAGCTGCGCACCAACCTCCAGTTCATGGATGTGGACAACCCGCCGCGCATCATCGTGGTCAGCTCGGCTCTGCCGGGCGAAGGAAAGACCACCGTGGTGGCGAACCTCGCCCAGACCATCGCGGCTTCCGGCCAGCGCGTCGTCGTCGTCGACGGCGACCTCCGCCGCCCGACGGTGGCCAAGACGTTCGGCCTGCTCACCACGATCGGCCTCACCGACGTGCTGATCGGCCGGGCGAACCTGAACGAGGTCCTGCAGCCCTGGGGCGAGAGCGGCAACCTCTACGTCCTCGGCGCGGGCTCCGTTCCGCCGAACCCCAGCGAACTGCTCGGCTCCAATGTCATGCAGAAGATGCTGCAGGACATCGCCAAGCACGCGATCGTCCTGATCGACGCTCCCCCGCTGCTCCCCGTCACTGACGCCGCCATCCTGACGGCTCAGACGGACGGCGCCCTCGTGGTCACCCGCTCCGGGAAGAGCACCTACGACGAGCTCAAGCGCGCCCTCCAGAACCTGGAGCGCGTCAAGGGCCGTCCGCTCGGCATCATCATCAACGGCGTGCCCCGGAAGTCCGCCTCGGGCGCCGGGTACGGCTACCAGTACTACACGTACTACAACCGCAAGGATGCCGGCGACAAGTCGCCCCGTGCGAGCCACGTGCCGGCCACCGAGTCCACTCCGGTGAGCGAGACCGAGCCGGTGGAGCTCGAGCCGCAGCGCCACATGCGCCGTCGGGACCGTAGCAGGGCCTGATGTCCCGTTCCGCCGCCTCCGCCCGGAAGCCGCCGTCGACCGTCCTGACCGTGTGCATTGGCAACATCTGCCGCTCGCCCCTGGCCGAACAGCTGCTGAGGGCTCGCCTGGCCCAAGTCGGCCTGAGCGATTTTGAACTGCTCAGCGCCGGTCTCCAGGCTGTGGTGGGGGCGCCCATGGAGCCGTGGCCGGCCGCCCTGTCCCAGGAGTACGGGGGAGATCCCACAGGGGCCGTCGGGCGTCAGATCTCGGCGGAAATCGTGGGGGCTTCGGATCTGGTGCTGACCATGACCCGTGGCCAGCGCGACGACCTGGTCAAGCGCTACCCCACCGCCGCGCAGCGGACGTTCACCCTGGCGGAGTTCGGCCGGATCCTCGAGACGTTGCCGCCCGCGGAGGACAGCGCGACGGCGACCGACGCTCCATTATGGGGTCAGCCGACGGAAGCGGCGGCTGGCTCAGCCCTGAGCGGCGTGGTGCGCGCGGCGTCGTCGTCCCGTCATCTGGCGCCGCTCTCGGCGGAGGACGATGTGCAGGACCCGATCAACAAGCCGGAAGACGTGCATCGTGCGGTGGGGCGCCAGATCAGTGAGTTGACCCAGCGGATCGCCGCAGGCCTCAGCCGGCGCCTCGCGCACTGAGGCGGGACGTGATGGCCAGGAACGCCTTCAGCACCAGCACACCGGCCACAGTGCCCAGGGTGTTGGCGATGACGTCAGACAGAGCTGTCACCCGGCCGGGAATCACCAGCTGCAGGAGCTCGATCGCGGTGGAGAGAACGGCGCCGCTGAGCACCACGGCCCAGCTCGGGAAACCCGGACGGGTCAGCAATCGGAGGAAGAATCCCCACGGCATGAACAGCACGATGTTGGACAGGAACTCGACCGCCACTTCGGTCGGCTGATGGGGGATCCCGACCGTGGAGAGGACATCGGCGATGACGGAGACGAATCCGGTCACATGGCGCGCGTCATCCGCCGGGAGAAGCACGACCAGAAGGAGCGCCACCATGTACAGGGCGAACACCCCACGGGCCGAGGCCAGCCATCCGCGCGTCATGGAACACCTTTCTCCGACGGAACGACTTCAGCAGGCTACAGGACATGACCACCTGATCACGCCGGGAGGATCCTCTCTTCCCGCCCGAGCAACACCGAGGAAGCCATGAGCCCCACAGATCTCCCGTCGGAATCCTCCGCGGACTCGACCCCCGACCCGTCGGCGGAGCCCCGGAGACGGAAGAAGCGGGTCGTCCTCTGGACCCTGGTCAGCTTCGCCACGATCGTGGTGCTGGCCGGCGTGGCCGCGTTCATCTACATCGCCGGTCTGATGAACACCTTCGACTCCAAGACGGCCAAACTCCCCTCGGCATTCCCCGCGGAGAGCCAGCGGCCCTCCGTCACCAAAGTGGGCGACAAGGCGGCGGTCAACATCCTCCTGGTGGGTTCGGACAGCCGCGGTGCCACGAAGGACACCGCCGAGGCCGGAAACGCCTCGGACCAGCGATCCGACAGCCTCATGCTGTTCCACGTGCCCGCCGACCGGAAGAACGCCTACCTCATCTCGATCATGCGCGACACCTGGGTGCCCATCGCCGGGCACGGTGAGGCGAAGATCAATGCGGCCCTGGCCTTCGGTGGGGTGCCGCTCCTGGTCCAGACGGTCGAGGGTCTCCTCAAGCAGAGGATCGACCATGTGGCCTTCATCGACTTCGAGGGCTTCAAAGGGCTCACCGACGCGGTCGGCGGCGTGGACGTGGACGTGCCCGTGGCATTCACTTCGACCGGGTACGGGAAGAAGGGCGTCTACTACCCCAAGGGCACCATGCACATGGACGGAACGACCGCCCTGGCCTTCGTCCGTGAGCGGTACGCCTTCAACGATGGCGACTACCAGCGGGTGCGCGACCAGCGGATCTTCCTGCGTTCCCTGATGAACAAGATCGCCAAGCCTGAAGTCCTCGCCAACCCGGGGACCCTCAGCTCGATCGTCAACGAGATCTCCCCGTTCATCACGGTCGACTCGGCGCTCACCGGGCAGAAGGCCGGAGAGCTCGCGCTGGACCTCAAGGACATCCGTCCGTCGACCACGGTCATGTTCACGCTTCCCACGCTCGGAACCGGCTGGTCCCCGGACGGGCAGTCGATCGTGAACCTGGACACCGCAAAGGCGGCTGGTCTGGCCGACGCATTGAAAGCCGGGAAGATGCCCGATTTCGTGGCGGCCAATAATCTGAAGAACGGCAACTGAACATTTCCACCGCTTTCGTGCACGCACGGAAACCGCACTAAGGAATCAGTGGAGGAACTTTGACACCGGATGCGCTCGTCCTCGCCCCGATCGGTCTCGCGGCCGTTCTCGTCCTGAGCGGGATCGCCAAACTGCGAGACCGCGAATCCACGCTCAGCGTGGTGACGGAACTCCGCCTGCCGGGATTCCTGCGCCATGACTATTTCGCATGGCTGCTGCCCTGGAGCGAAATCGTTCTCGCGGTTCTGCTGCTGTCCCCGTGGCAGGGCGCCTTCACGATCGCCGCGATTCTCTCGCTGGGTCTGTTCGTCGCGTATTGGGCGGTCATCGCCCGTGCCCTGACGTTCGATCCCCGGCCGAATTGCGGTTGCTTCGGCCGGATCGGGGATCAGAATGTTTCGGTCAAGACGCTCGTCCGGAATTCCGTTCTGGTGCTCCTCGGCGCCCTCACGCTCTGGCTGGCCCTCAGCGGCAGCACCGTCCCGGCCGTGATCGGCCGAGACTTCATGGTTCTCTGGTGGATCGCCGACGTCGCGCTGCTCGTGGCCCTCACGGTGCTGATCGTGACCCGGCCGGGGCCAGACCAGCCCGGCCCCGCGCCGCTCGCTGCGAGTGGAAGCACGGGCGCGGATGCGTCGGATCCCGAGGACGACGACTACGCGCGCGACCCGATTCCCGCGGCCCTGCTGCAGTCCGAGGACGGCGGGGTCCAGACGCTGCGGGAACTCGCATCGGCCAAAGCCCAGCTTCTGGTGGCTTTCAACTGTGTCTGCAAGCCGAGCCACGTGGCGGCCGGCAAGGTGGCCGAGTGGAGCGAGCGCCTTCCCGAGGTCGATGTGAGGATCCTCAGCACGGTGCCCCACAAGCCGCTCCGTCGCTCCATCCCGACGGCCGAAGGCGTGCTCTACGACCACGAGAGCCTCGCCTGGAGGGCACTCGGCCTGACGAGTTCCCCATCCGCGGTGCTCCTGGGCGCGGACGGCTATCTGGCCGGCGGTCCGGTGGAAGGCCTCGACGAAATGGAGAGTTTCGTCGAGGAGATAGCGGAGGTCCTGCGCGAGGCAGCAGAGCAGCGCTGACTCTCCGCGCATTACCTTCACCTGCGAATTTCAGAACGACGACGTCGGCGGCCGGCCCGCCGGCGTCGTCGCATTTCCGGGCTTCCTGCGAGGCGACCGGAAAGGGGCTGCGGATTTTCCCGGCCTACCGGGAAACAGTCCCCTTCCAGACCGGCTCCGAGAGACGCCTATCAAATACGTATGACTATCTGTCGCAGACTTTTAAATCATTGACAAATGGCTCTGACATCGTGATACAACTCTCTAGAAGCCGGAATTAGGGATCCGGCTCATCACCCGCATCTTCCAGGAGCCAATAATGAGTAACGAGACGAGCAAGTCCGTCGAGCGACGCCGGGTTCTCCGCGGCGCGGCATGGGCTACGCCGGTGCTGGCCGCGGCCATCGGCACCCCCGCAGCGGCCGCCTCCGGCGGTCCCGTCTGCCCCACCTGCATCCAGCCGGGCGTCCTGCTCGGCGGCGCCACCACGAGCCAGTCCGTCGTGGTCGGCAACACTGGCGCCCTCGCCTTCGCCGGCGTGTTCGGCATGGATTCCAGCAACTGTAATCTGAACCTGTTCCAGCCGCTCTACACTTCCGTGGTCACCTCGGCCACGCTGACCATGAGCGACGGCAGCACCCACACCGGCACAGGCCTCGGCACCGCCACCGGCACCTTCGGTCAGATCGGGGCACTCCCGGGCACCTGGCTGTTCAGCGGGATCAACTTCCCCTCCGGCACCTATGTGCTCAACAACAACCCGGTTCGCCCCACCCGCGTCACCGCCACGGTGAACGTGATCCTCGTGGGCCTGCCGTCGCTGCTGCAGATCACCTGCCCCGTCACCCTGACCTGGGACCTCAACGTCTTCGCCACGGGTGTCGTCACGCCGGCCTTCCTCGGCGGCACCGGCACCCTCAACTACACGGGCACCGCAACTCCCGTCCTGTAGTAGCTGTCAGAGACACGCAGAGGGCCCCAGGCATCCGCCTGGGGCCCTCTGCGTGTCGGGTGCGCCGGAAATCCGGCCTGGGAGCTCAGCCGCCCACGTGCGTGGTGAGCATCGCGGCGCGCAGCTGCGCCACCGCCGTCGTGCTTCCGGCCAGGAACCAGCGGAGGCCGTTGACCGTCACGATGTCCACCGCGCCACCCGACGCCAGCACGAGCGCGGCGCCCGGGAACCAGTCCCAGTCGGGGCAGGAGTGCTGGAACCAGCAATCGATCTCGCCCTGAGCCACCCGAGAGAGATCGCAGGAACCCGAGCCCAGCATCCTCAGGGACGCCGCGCCAACGGCCGCCGCGTGCCACGGCATGGCGCACAGCGGATCCTGCAGCCAGGTGGGGTGGATGTAGGTCGCGGCGCTGGACTCGGCCAGATCCTTCCCAGCCGGACCGCTCAGCGGCCTGCCGTTGAGCGTCGCGGGATGGCCCTCCCCGCCCAGCCAGAGCTTGTCCTCCTCCGGCTGATGGACGGCTCCGAGCAGCGGTCGGCGCGCGCCGTCCTCCTCCGTCACGAGTGCGACGGTGGAGCACCAGTACGTGGAGCCGCGCAGGAAGTTGTAGGTGCCGTCCACGGGGTCGATCACCCAGGTGCGGCCACTCACGGAAGGATGGGCCGAGCCCTCTTCACCGAGGATCCCGTCGTCCGGACGGCAGCGTCGGAGCTGCTCCACGATGTACGCCTCGGCCGCGCGATCGGCCTCGGTCACCACATCGGCGACATTCGTCTTCTGCTGTGAAGTGACCCCTGCCGCACGCATCAGCTGCGCCAGCGAGCCGGCCTCCCGGACCAGCACTTCCGCCAGGGCGGCGTCGCTCAGAGAAGGGTCAGGGTTGGCTGTGCTGTGGCTGCCGATGCTCATGCGTCCAGCGTATCCGCGATAATGGAGGACATGTCCAAAACGCCTGCCCAGCGCATCAAGAAGCACGGCTCCCGGGCCGACGTCCCGGACACCGCTCCCCCGCCGGTGATCAACCCGCTGAAGCAGCGCGCCACGCCGGGACAGCCCGCGCAGCAACCGCAGTCGAGCGCGAAGATGCTGATCATCGCCGCGGTCGTCGCCGCCTTGTTCATGTTCTGGTACCTGCACCTCATGGCGCTCTCGCAGATGACGCAGCTCAGTGGCGGTCTCACCATGCCCGATTCGCGGGTCTTCGGCTTCGACGCCGCCGCCATCGACCAGCTGCGCAGCGCCATGGACGATGCCGCCCGCGGCCAGCTCAACTGGGTGCACAAGACCGCCGGCATGCTGTTCCCGCTGCTGTTCGGGCTGGCCTGGGCCCTGGTGATCGGGGTCAACACCACCCGCTCCTGGTTCCGCACCGTCCTCTGGTCGCTGACCGGGCTGTTCGTGGTCGTCCGGATCATCGGCAACTTCGCCATCGACGGGCTGTTCGCAGCGGCCGCGCCGTCCGACGGGGCCGTCGCCTGGGCCTCGACCCTGGTGGTCATCGGCTGGGTGCTTTTCGTGCTCTGCCTGGCGAGCGCGGTCCTCGTCCTGCTGCCTCGCCGGAAGAAGGCCCAGGCCTAAGCCCGGTCATCGAGCTTGTATGCTTAAAGGCGTTGTCCGCCCGCCCTCGTAGCTCAGGGGATAGAGCACGGCTCTCCTAAAGCCGGTGTCGTTGGTTCGAATCCAATCGAGGGCACACAGAGTTCGACGCCGGAACCGCGGCACGCAGCAGCGTGCCGCGGTTCCGTGCCTTTATCGAGGGTGGTCGCCCTACGCCGTGAACTCCCGTTCGCCGGGGCTTGCTAGGGTACTGATCCATGAGTTCACCGCATTTCCTCACCGTGTCCGCCGTCTGTGTCTACGACCAGGAAGGGCGCCTTCTGACCGTCCGGAAGCGTGGCACGGAGAAGTTCATGCACCCCGGAGGGAAGCCTGAGCCCGGCGAAACCGCGGCGCAGGCGGCAAGCCGTGAACTCGAGGAGGAAGTCGGCATCACGATCCCTGCCGACGATCTTCAGCACCTCGGAACCTGGGACGCGGCCGCGGCCAACGAGGCGGACACCGTCATCAAGGCCAGCGTGTTCACCGCACCGGGTGTCTGGGAGGCCACCCCCGCCGCGGAGATTGAGGCGATCCGCTGGCTCGACCTCGACCGGGAGTGGCCCGGCGACCTGGCTCCGCTGCTGACCGAGCACGTCCTTCCCGCGCTCCTGGAGGCCCGCGGAGAGCGCTGAGCAGGCGTCCGTCACCGGCGCGCGGTGCACCCGTCGCCTGAGAAAACCGTAGCGCCCGACGCACCCGACGGCTCGCGATCAGGAAAAGGCCCCCGGAAGCCCTTCGGCTTCCGGGGGCCTTTTCCGTCGCCAGAGCCGCTGGTGTCACACCATTCCCGGGCTCCGGACCGTCATGAATTCCCCGGCACAGCGAATTCCGGCATGTGAAATTCTCATCCCGGGACGTGCTCCGTCCCAGGTCCAGGGCCGGTCCTGAAACGGCACCAGGCATTCTGGTCCGACCGTCCGGGATATTCCGAAAACACCTGGATGTGGACACTTATTGACACCGATTTACCAAGATGTCAACGTTTGTGATGTCAGTTCCAACACCCATTGAGAGAAATCTCAAGGTTCATTCACTCCTAAGGAATCTGTCATGACCCCATCACCGCACTCTCATGCCTCCATGCGATGGCAGCAGGGCCGGCGTCTCGGCGCCGTCACCGCCGTCGTGGC
Organism: Arthrobacter sp. Y-9; assembly: GCF_029690065.1. NCBI lineage: Bacteria > Bacillati > Actinomycetota > Actinomycetes > Micrococcales > Micrococcaceae > Arthrobacter > Arthrobacter sp. Y-9. The sequence continues at coordinate 776,722 of NZ_CP121463.1, read as the reverse complement.
ACTCACCACGGTGAGCGCCGGCCTCTCCCCCGCCGTCGCGGACACCCCGTCGTCGTCCTCGGCCTCCTCCGCCCCCGTCTCGGTGTCCTTCACAGGGAAGAACGCCGTCACCTGGGGCGGCAGCTCCGCGGCCTACCCCTCCAACCCCGGACCCAACTACGGCTACGTGCCGAACGACGTGCAGCTCGGCTCCGCGAGCACCAGCATCGGCGGCTCGTCCGTGGCGCTCTCCAGCCTCGTCCGGCTGGACTCCGGCGGCCTGCTGACCAGCATCAGCCAGGCCGGCTCGGCTCTCAACTCCCGTGGCGCATCAGGGGCGCTCGGGCAGAACTTCACGTTCCCGACCACCGGTGATCCGTCTCAGGCCGCGCACATCGATCTGATCAAGGCCGGCGCCGGGTCCACCATCCCGGCCGGCCTCGTGGACAGTGTGACGCTCGACCTCGGTGCCTTCGCCTCGGAGACCAGCTTCGTCAACGGACGTCTGCAGGATCCGGACGGCGTCGGCGGACCGGGCCGGTACCGCGTGGGCCAGGCCGACGTCACCGTGAAGTCCTCCGCCGTGAAGAACGCCGCCGCCCAGCTCTACAACGGTCTGGGCGCCGTGGACCGGAAGATCGAGCAGATCGTCAACCAGGGCATTCCGCTGAACAAGCTCAACGGCCTGCTCGGCGTCGTTCTTCCCACCCCGACCATGACCGTGCAGAGCAACACCCGTGACAAGGTGTTCTCGAAGCTGCTGGCGCAGCCGCTGACCTCCAAGAACAAGCTCGTCACCATCGATCTGTCCACGGGCACCGTCAAGGTCCACCTGGATCAGCTGGCCTCCGGCGGGCTGAACTCGCAGAGCCCGAACAAGGAGCTCATCGATTCCAAGGACTACCCGCTGATCGCTCAGACCGTCCACGATCTGATGCATGACGCCACCAACATCGCGGTCGGCGCCGTGGAGAACTCGCTCGACGCCGTGAAGATCAAGCTCAGCTGGGTCGGTCCGCTCCTCCTGAGCCCCAACGGCCTCAACATCACCTGGAGCTTCACACTGAAGCAGGCCGCGACGGGCACCCTCCCGGCGCCGGTCAACAACAGCAGCGGGCTGCTCGGCGGAGTGGTGGGCACGCTCGTAACCACCCTGGCCAAGTCCGCCAATGTGGTCGGCACGGTCTTCCGGCCGGTCTACAACCTGGTGATCGCCAATGCCGGCGACGGCGTGTTCGATCTGCTGATCAACCAGATCAAATTCGGGTTCACCTCGACCGTGGTGAACATGCTCCAGCCGGTCTTCACCGCGGCCACCCAGGTGGTCTCCGTGAAGGTCAACAGCCAGAGCACCGAAACCTGCACCCCGGCGGGTGGAGTCCCGGTGCCGAGCTCGCATTCGCTCTCGGCGCTGAGCCTGTCTTTCCTGAAGTCCGCCGACGGCGCACGTCTGGATCTGGGCAAGTCCACCGCCAAGGCGACCCCGGCCGGCTGCTGACCGCTGCCTGTCCGAACCGAGGGTGTGCCGTCGCAGGACGGCACACCCTCGGTGCGTCCGCTGCCTGACGTGTCGTCGGGCCCCAGAAATCTCCAGGAGGAACGGTGACCCGAAGGAACAAGCTCCTTCTCACTCTTGCCACCGCGGTTCTCGTGTTCCTCGGCGGGTGGGCCGGGGGAACCCTCGCGGCACCCGGCCACACTGCTTCCGCGGAGCCTACAACGGCGTCGTCGTCCGCGGCGCCCGAGGCCGCTGCCCCGGAGTGCGGCGACGGCGCGAAGGCCCTCACGCATCGTTTCCCGGCCGGCAGCTCCTGGAGCATGTGCTGGAGCGTCGATCCGCAGCAGGGCCTCACCCTCACCAAGGTGAGCTACACGGCGCCGGGTAAGGAGGCGCTCCCGGTCGTCCAGGAGATCTCGCTCTCGCAGCTGGAGGTCCCCTACGACACCGGCGCCCGGACCACCAAGGACACCACCGAGCACGGTTTCGGGGGACGCAACATGAAGACGCTCGGCTCGGCCGAGTGCTCCGGCACGAGGGTCGCCGCGACGCTGCCCGACTTCGGCACGGGCGCGGTCGGCGGGTCGGAGACGCGCGAGGTGCTCTGCACGGAGGAGGTCGACGCCGGTCTGGGCCGCCGCAGCGAGTACACCGGAAGCCCGGTCGCCCAGCGTGGCCGTTCCTTCGACATCAGCACGCTCTCCGTGGTCGGCTGGTACGAATACCTCTCCCTCTACCGCTTTGGCGAAGACGGCAACATCACCCCGCGGCTCGGCGCCACCGGCGACCTCTCCCCCGAGGACTACTCCCACGAGGCGGCGCACGGTTCACCCGTGGGACCGGGCACGGCCGAAGCCGCCACGAGCCACAGCCACAATGCGGTCTGGCGGATCCACTGGGGGCTCCCGGGACCCCAGAGGGTCCAGGAGTACAACGCCGACTTCACGGGGCAGCGGGGCAAAGACGCGGCGATCGTGAACGGCACGTTCACCCCTCTCGTCACAGAGACCCAGCGGCTCCGGAATGACCGCCGCTGGTGGCGGGTGCTCGGTGATGCCAAGAACCAGGACGGCCACCAGATCTCCTACCGTGTCCAGCTCGATCAGAGCGACGGGTACACCCCGCACAGCCACGGCGACCACGCCGGCCAGGCCGGGCCCGGTGCAGGCGACGCGGCCTTCGGCTACGACGTGGCGTTCACCCAGTTCAAGGACTGCGAGCGCTACGCCACCCAGAACCTGTCCGCCGGCTGCCCCTCGTCGGGGATTCCGCAGTTCGTGTCCGGGGAGAAGCTCGACGACGTCGTCTCCTGGGTGGCCGTCTCCTATCACCATGTGCCGCGGGACGAGGATCAGAGCCCCATGGACGTGCACTGGCAGGGATTCTCCCTCCAGCCCCGGGACGCGTTCAGCCAGAACCCGCTGACACCCCCGGAGCGCTCTGCGGTGAACGGGGAACCCGCGGCCAAGTGATGCCCGGTGCTCTCAGCGGCTCAGCCCTGTGCGGGCCGGCCGCTCTCGCCGCCCTCTGAGGAATCCGGCTCGAGGTCCTGGCCGGCCTCCTGGAGGGCGTCGTGGGCCTCGGCGAACTGCGTCGTGTACAGCTCGGCGTAGCGTCGGCCGGCGCTGAGCAGCTCGGTGTGGGTGCCGCGCTCGACGATCCGCCCTCCTTCGACCACCAGGATCTGGTCGGCGTCCCGGATGGTCGACAGACGGTGGGCGATCACGACGGCGGTCCGCCCACTCAGCGCCGCTGCGAGCGCCTCCTGCACCGCGGCTTCGTTGGCGGAGTCCAGGGCTGCGGTCGCTTCGTCGAGGATGACCACACGCGGGCCGGCCACCAGGAGGCGGGCGATCGTCAGGCGCTGGCGTTCGCCGCCGGAGAGACGGTAGCCGCGCTCCCCCACCACGGTGTCCAGGCCGTCGGGCAGCGACCGCACCATGTCCTCGAGCCGGGCCTGGCGGAGCGCGTCCCACAGTTCATCATCGCTCGCGTCCGGGCGCGGGAGCCGGAGGTTCGAGCCGATGGTCTCGTGGAACAGGTGTCCGTCCTGCGTCACCATGCCGACGCCCTGGCGCAGGGAGTCGAAGCTCAGCTCGCGGACGTCGACGCCATCGCCCGGCTGGGAGCCGCCCAGCAGCACCGCCCCCGAGTCGACGTCGTACAGCCGCGCGAGCAGCTGCGCGACGGTGGACTTGCCGGCGCCCGACGACCCGACCAGTGCCACGGTCTGGCCCGGCTCGGCGCGGAAGCTCAGACCATGCAGCACCTCCTCGCCCCCGCGGGAGTCCAGCACCGCGACGTCCTCCAGGGAGGCCAGGGACACCTGCTCGGCGGACGGGTAGGAGAACCGGACGTCCTTGAACTCGACGGCGAGCGCCCCCGTGGGCAGCGTCCGCGGCTGCTCGACCTCCCGGATGATGGGCCGGAGGTCCAGCACCTCGAAGACCCGCTCGAAGCTCACGAGCGCGCTCATGATCTCCACGCGCGCGTTGCTGAGGCCGGTGAGCGGCACGTAGAGGCGCGTGAGCAGCAGCGCCAGCACGACGACGTCGCCCGCTCCCAGCGTCCCGTGCAGCGCCAGCCAGCCGCCGACCCCGTAGACGAGGGCCAGCGCGAGCGCCGAGACGAGTGTCAGGCTCGTGACGAACGTGAACTGCAGCATGGCGGTGCGGACACCGATGTCCCGCACGCGATGCGCCCGGGCTTCGAACTCCCGTGATTCATCCGCGGGCCGGCCGAAGAGTTTGATGAGGGTGGCGCCGGGCGCCGAGAAGCGCTCCGTCATCTGCGTGCCCATGGAGGCGTTCTGCGCGGCGGCTTCACGGCGCAGCGCGGCGAGTCGTCCGCCCATGAGCCGTGCGGGCACCAGGAACAGCGGGAGCAGGACCAGCGCAAGGAGGGTGACGAGCCAGGATTTGTCGAGCATGACCACCAGGGTCAGCGTGAGGGACACCAGGTTGCTGACCACCGAGGACAGTGTTCCGGCGAAGGCCGCCTGCGCGCCCACGACGTCATTGTTCAGTCGGCTGACGAGGGCGCCCGTGCGGGTCCTGGTGAAAAAGGCGACCGGCATGCGCTGCACGTGGTCGAAGACGGCGGTGCGGAGGTCCAGGATGACGTCCTCGCCGATCGTGGCGGAGAACCACCGGACCAGCAGCCCGACCCCGGCTTCGGCCACGGCGACCACCGCGATCAGCACCGCGAGCCTGACCACCAGGTCGACGTCCTTGCCGGCCACGATCGCATCGACCACCTGCCCTGCGAGCAACGGCGTGGCCACGGCCAGGAAGGCCGCCACGACGGAGAGCAGGATGAAGCCGACCAGACGCCCGCGGTGCGGCACGGCGAACGCCAGCACGCGCCGGATGGTCTCCCGGGAGAAGGGGCGCCGGCCTTCCTGCGCACGGGAAAGGTTGTAGAGGGAGCTCATCGCCGCCCGGTCCATACTCATGGCTTGTCCTCCTCGGACGTGATCCGGCGGCCAGGTTCCGCGGTGAGGCCGTTCCGGGACAGGGAAAAACCCGCCGCTCCGAACTTGGGGGGTATCCGGCGCGGCGGGCTCCGGGCAGAAACTCTAACAGAGGCGCGAGAGACGGCGCAAAGCTCCGTCCGGTCCCCGAGCGGGGCTCCGGGATCCGGCCTCGACGGCGGGCTTCGTCCGCGCTCCCTGACCGAGGTCCCGCAGCCGAACTAGTCAGTACGCGAACCTTTACCAAACGGTGATCTGATCACGGATGTGTTTTGTACAGAACCTGGGATAATAGAAAACGTGTGATCGTGGCGTCTGGGGAGGCGCTCACACATTGGGGGGATGAGCGGCGGCGAACCGGGGGGTTCGCCACCGCTCAGCCTTTTAACGGCGCCTTCACGCCGCTGGAACGTCTGCGAAACCCTCCGCCGGTCACGCTGCGCACGGCTCTGTGACCTGTTTGACGTCAGATCGTCAGTTTCCGCCGGCCGTGTTCCGCCTCGCAGGCCCGCCTCCGACACATCCCCTCCCCTGTCCGCGGAACATCCGGTCAGGGCTGATGACCCACTCCCGAACAGTCACAACTGCCTGCTTACAGCCGTGACGAGGGCCGGCCACTCGTGATTATTGGTCCAGACCACGGCGATCCCTAGCATGGGCATGTTATCCACCCTTAATTGTGAGTTATTCGAAAGAGGAAACATGTCTGAGTCAATGACGACTGCTGCTCCCTCCGTGGCCGCCAAGCTCGGAGCCGAGATCGTCGGCACGTTCTTCCTGGTCTTCGGTGTCATCGGCACCGCTCTCTTCACCGCAGGATTCGCCGCCGGCGAGGGCGGTCTCAACGTCGGCTTCCTGGGCGTCGCCCTAGCACTCGGTCTGTCCGTGATCATCGGGGCGTTCGCCTTCGGGCCCATCTCCGGCGGCCACTTCAACCCGGCTGTGACGCTCGGTCTCGCGGCCGCAGGGCGCTTCGCCTGGAAGGACGTCGCCGGATACCTCGTGGCTCAGGTGACCGGGGCCGTCCTCGGAGCCACCGCGCTCGTCGCCATCCTCGCCGGCGGCAAGGACGGCGCCCTCTCCGCAGCCCAACAGGGCGGTTTCGCGTCCACCGGCTGGGGCGAGCTGTCCCCCGGCGGTTACAACGCCGTGTCGTTCTTCATCGCCGAGATCGTCGCGACCGCGCTGTTCGTCACGGTCATCCTCGCCGTCACCGGCAAGCGAGGTGCGGGCAGACTGGCGCCCCTGGCCATCGGGCTCACGCTGGTAGTCATCGCCCTTCTGGCCATCCCCGTCACCAACGGATCCTTCAACCCGGCCCGCTCCATCGCCACCGCCGTCTACGGAGGCCCGGCCGCGCTGGCACAGCTCTGGGCTTCGATCGTGGCGCCGATCGCCGGTGGCTTGATCGCAGGGTTCGCCCACAAGGCGCTCTTCGAGGGCGAAGCGAAGTAACGACTGGCGCGTCCGGCTGGAGGGCGCCGGGTCAGGACCCGTCGGGGCCGCTGCTCTCCGGCCCCGGCGGGGTTCTGAGCGAGTCCCAGTCCTGGGCCGCCCAGTCGATCGGCCCCGAGTTCCTTGCGGCTTTGGGAGCACGCTTGCCGTCGGGTGAGGCGGCGTCGGCACGCGACGACGGCGAAGCCCCCGGCCTGGTCGGCTTCGTCGGCTTCGGGGCGCCCGTGCCCCACTCGCCGTCCTTCCACGGCAGAGGGAGAGCCATCAGCTCATCCCCCATCCGGACGCCATGGGGCGGGACCACGAGCAGCAGCTCGGCATCGGCCCACTCGGCCAGGCCGTAGCGAGGCCCGCACGGGGAAGCCATCCCGAAGACCGTATGGCCGGGCAGCAGCCGCGTGGGGCGGAGCTCAGCCTCCACGGCACGGCCGGAGGGCACGGGACGGAACGCCCGGACCTCACGGCGTCCCAGAGCGGCAAACAGCGGCTCCCCGAGCAGCGCCAGAGCGGCCAGGGCCTCGGCGGGTGTGCCCGGCAGACCTAGGACATGGCGCCCGTCCGGCAGCACCCCGGCCACAGCGGTCTGCAGCGGGTCGCAGGACACACCGTCCACCACGTACTCCACACCCAGCGCCTCCAGCGCTTCACGCAGGTGGTCCGCCTCGCCCGCTCCGGTCCCACCGACCGTCACGACCACGTCGACGGGCGCCGCCGCGCCGTCGGCGTCCTCCTCCAGCGCCGCACGCCACTCAGCCGCCGTGCCGGCGATGCGGACCCTGTTCTCGACCAACACACCCCAGGCGTCCAGCAGCGGAGCGAGGACCGGCCCCAGCGCATCGCGGTCCTCTCCCCAGCCGGGGCGGCCCTGCGTCACGAGGCGTCCGGACTGGATCACCTGGACCCGCGGCTTCGGCACCGCAGCGACCGTGTCGAAGCCTGCCCCGGCCAGCAAGGCCAGACGCAGGGGGTCGAGGACCGCGCCGCGGGCCAGCAGCGGCGCACCGGTGGTGAGTCCCTGGCCGGACGGAGTGATGTTCTCGCCATTGCGGGGCGCTCCGGGACGGGCGCCCGGCGCACGCTCGACGACGGCGAGCCCCTCCTCATCGAGCGCCACCCGGGCGTCGTGGAGCGCCAGCACCCCCTTGCCACCGGGCGGCAGCGGCCGGCCCTTCTCAACCCGGCTGCTCTGACGCCCCGCGAGCCGGTCACCCGGCTCCGCGATGACCCAGGGAGGGGTGCCATTGACGGCCCAGCCGTCGAGCGCCGCACGGGGCCCGGACGGAAGTTCATCCTCCGCGAAGACGTCTTCGGCCGCAAGGAGTCCGACCGCCTGCGCCAGAGGGACGTGCACCGCGGGCAGGGCCTCCACCCGATCCTGCAGCAGGGCCCGCGCCTCGTCCCAGTTCAGACGCACCGCGCGGCTCTCGTCACGCTCCGTCATGACCGGCCTGTTCCAGGGCCGAGCCGGCTCAGAGAAACCTGGTCCGGGGCAACCCGGCCCGGGGCAACTCGGCTCTGGGCAAACCCGTTCGGGAAAAGGCGGCGGGACATCGCCGCGGCACTCCGCTGGATCCGTGACATCGGTCCGTGCCTCCCTGTTCGTCGTCGCTTTCGCCACCCGGCCCCAAAGGCTGGACACTCCAGCCTAGAACGGGAGCCGGAGGCGCGCCGGTCCCCCACGGGTCGTGTCGCCGTTCTCAACCTGGACCAGGACGATGAACCGGGCACGCCGAAAGCCGCCACGACTCACGGCACAGTGACCCGCCGGCAGGCAGGGAGCGGACGGCTCAGGCGGCGTCCTCGGCAGGGAGGTAGGCGCTCCACTCGGGAGTGGGCTTCTCCAGCTCTTTGATCTGCCACATGGTTCCCACGGGCGGGCGCGGACTGAATCTCAGGTGCCAGCCCATCTCCGACGGTGTGTGGTCCCCTTTGGTGTTGTTGCACTTCAGGCAGCACGCCACGAGGTTCTCCCAGGAGTCCCGACCGCCGCGCGACCGCGGCAGGATGTGGTCGATGGTGTGGGCGGCCTTGCCGCAGTATCCGCAGCGATGCCCGTCACGGCGCAGGACTCCTCTCCTGCTGACCGTCGAGACCACGTTGTGCCGTGGTCTGATGTAGCGGTTCAGCAGGATCACCGAGGGCCGGCCCAGGACTTCCCGAGGGCCGACGACGGGTTCGCCGCCCTCCGAGACCACGCTGGCCTTTCCGGCCAGCACGAGGACCAGCGCCCGGCGGAAGGTGACCACCGCGAGCGGTTCATATCCAGCATTCAGAACGAGAGTGCGCATGCACATACCTCTTCACGGCCGCACCCGGCAGGGGCACGAGGGCCGGCTGCCCCCGGCGTGTCCGGGCTATGGATCGACGTAACCAGCCTAAACACGCCCGGGCGCGTGCGCGATGCCCTGGACCATATTGCGGACGTGTCGTGCGAAAAATTCACCCCTCGTTGGGGCGTCCGACAGCTGACGCCTCAACGACAGAAGGACCCCGCCACAGGCGGGGTCCTTCTGACAATCTCCAGCGGGAGAGGCTGGTGGTTCAGACCGTGGTCTTAGCCACCCACGCGGATGAAGACGGGGCCGGAGCCGACGAACGCGTCGTACACCTTGGTGGTGTAGCCGAGGAAGCCGCCGTGCACGGCCTGGCCGTTGCCGATGTAAACGGCCACGTGAGGCACACCGATGCCACCGTCGGCGTAGTAGATGACGTCGCCGGGCTGAGCCTCAGCGGCGGACACCGTGCGGCCCAGGGAAAGGTAACCGGCGGGCCAGTCGTGGAAGTTGATGCCCACGGCACGCAGAGAGTTCGACACCAGAGCGGTGCAGTCCTGGTTGACACCGAGCTGAGCCAGCGCGGCAGCGGCGATAGCGGCGCCCTTGCCCGAGGCGGAAGCGGTGTTGATCGTCTTCGGAGCCGGGGTGGCGGCGGCGACGTTCGAACCGGTGACCTGGGTGTTGGTGTTCGCGGTGTTGTCGGCGACCGGGACGGTCTGGGTCTCAGTGTTGGACTGAGCCTCGACGACGGGGGCCTCGACGACCGGAGCCGGCTCGGTCTTGACCGCGGTGCGGACGAAGCTGAGCTTGGCGGTGGAGGATGCGGCGACGGCCTTCGGAGCAGCCTTGACCTCGAGGGTGGTGGCTGCGGAGGAATCGCGCTGCACGCTGGTCTCAGCGGCGTTGGCGGCGATGCCGCTGGTGAGCACCAGGCCCGAAGCCGCTGCGATCACTGCGGCCTGACGGCCCATGGATCCGGCGTTCGACGAAACGGCCTTGGAGATTTCAAGAAGCGAAGTGGTGGATGCCTGCTTAGCGCGATGGCGCGCAGAGGTAGTGCCAAAAGACAAGGAAAAGCCTCTCCCGATGCCTACGAGGTGAGCTGTCGGATTCGGATGGGAGCCATCCGGCCGTCCGTCGCTTGCGCGATCTGACGACTTAACCCCAAGGCCTTGCACGCAAGGCCAAAATTGGTTCCCCCGCCTCTGCCAGACGAAGTAGTTACGAACGGACCTCGGTTGGTGGCAGAGCTCGGCAATCCAACCCAGGGCTCCCCCTCTTGCGAGGAGGCGCGATCTATAAATTACAGGAGTCCCGGCAGAATGTCACGTTAAGGTTACGGAACATACCGCGAGACCGAGAGATGGCTCTCAGAGCCATCCGGACGGGTCGACGACCTGGCCGTTGACCATCACTTCAAAATGGAGGTGGCAGCCGGTGGAGGCGCCGGTGGTGCCACTGAGCGCCACCACGTCGCCCCGCTGGACGGTCTGTCCGGGCTGCACGGTGAAGGAGCTCAGGTGGTTGTAGGTGGTCTCGAGACCATTGCCGTGATCGACCACGACGCGGTTTCCGCCGCCGGTGTCCACCCAGCCGGCGAACACGACCTTGCCGGCCGCGGCAGCCATGACCTGAGTGCCGCACTGGGCCACGAAGTCCTCGCCGCTGTGGAAGTCGGACGGGCCGCCGAGCGGGTTGATGCGCCAGCCGAACGGCGACGCCTCGGTCAGGGAGGCCAGCGGGGATCCGAGGGAGCCCTTCGCGGTGGCAGGGGTCACCTTGCCGGACTGAGCGCTCATGAGCGCCTTGAGGCGCGCATCAGGGTCCTGGCGGCTGGTGGCCGAGGTGCGGCTGAAGGAGATCTTCGCCCCGGTGGAGGCGGTGACGGGAGCCTGAACGGCGCCAGTGGCGGTGATGCTGGCGGTGGTCTGCGCGCCGTCGCGGCCTGCAGCTTCGGCCAGAGGGCCGGTGCTGGCAGGGAACGCCACGGTCAGGGCGAGGCCGCCTGCCGCGAGCGCGAGACCACCCTTGTGGATCGCGCCGCTCTTCACTGCCAGATCGGCGATCTGCTGCAGAGGACCCTTCCGCTTCGCCTTACGAGGCGTGGCAGGAAGGACGGTCCGCGCGGGACCACCGGCCTGGGCGGCCGGTCCACTCGCGCGACGACGTCCGCGCAGCTTGTCATTGCTCACGTATGCATTCCCTCTCATAGCGCCTTCGAAGTTAGCTGTCGGATTCGGGCCTGAGAGTCAGCTGCCCGGCCTGCGGAGGCACACGGGAATCCAGAGAATCGGCGCGAACCGCATCTGAAAAGTTCCCTGCACCGCCGCGGGCTTCACCCCAAGGCGACCTGATCCAGGCCGCCGAAAGTGGTTCCCCCGCCTCTGCTGTCATGCTTCACACCCTGATTCGCCAGCAGAGCTCGGCGTACGAAACAGGTCACGCTTAGGTTTCAGCGCTGAGACATCACTATACGCGAACGGGCCCAAGAGTAATAAATTCGTTATCTAGTATGTGGATAAACCCCGGCCGGGCGAGAGGAGAGACGAAGAACGCGCCCGCGGGGCCGCGGACGCGTTCTGAGACGTGAAGATGCAGCTCAGCGTGGTGTTCAGCCGAGCGACACGAAGACGTGCGCGGCGACTTCGGGCGGAAGCTCGAGCGCTCCTTCGATGCCGGCCACTCGCACCGCGATGTAATCTCCGGCACGTTCCAGACTGATCGCCGCACCCGGGCGGATCCCGCCCTCATCGAGCTGCTGCAGGAGTTCCGGCTCCACCTGAGCGGGTTCCGCGAGACGACGGACCGTCACGACCGATCCCGGAGAGTACTCGCTCATGGCCTGGACCAGCGTCATCAGGCCGGCCGCGAACGGCTCGCCTTCCAGGCCACCGAGCTGCTCGAGCCCGGGGATCGGGTTGCCATACGGGGAATCGGTCGGGTGACCCAGCAATTCGTAGATGCGGCGCTCCACCCGCTCACTCATGACGTGCTCCCAGCGGCAGGCCTCGTCATGGACGAACGCCCAGTCCAGGCCGATCACATCGGAGAGGAGCCGCTCCGCGAGGCGGTGCTTGCGCATGACCTCGACCGCACGGCGTCGGCCGTGGTCCGTCAGTTCCAGGTGGCGGTCGCCGGTCACCACCACGAGGCCGTCGCGCTCCATGCGGCCGATCGTCTGGGAGACGGTCGGTCCGGAGTGGTGGAGGCGCTCCGCGATCCGGGCACGGAGGGGGACGATCTTCTCCTCTTCCAACTCCAGGATGGTCCGCAGGTACATCTCCGTGGTGTCGATCAGATCAGTCATCCCGTCCTACCCTCACTCGCGTCGTGTGCGCCATGGCGTCCGCGCCCAAGCTTCATGTCGTCAAGCTTAGAACGCCGCCCCCTAGTCTAGCTTATTTGGACTCTCTCTGAATAACGGAGGCGGCAGATGACGCTCCCGGTCTCCGGAATCCGGACCCGCTTGGGAAGAGACACCCGCACTGCGGCAAAATGTCCTCAGGACGGGCGCACCCCGGAAGGACCCGTCCTCTCTGCCACACACCAGAACTGGAGCAATCTGTGAGCGATCAGGCACACCTCACCATCCCCGCCCATCTCCTTCCCAAGGACGGCCGCTTCGGCGCCGGTCCTTCCAAGGTCCGTCCCGAGCAGGTCGAGGCTCTGAGCACCGCCGCCACCTCTCTGCTGGGCACCTCACACCGGCAGGCCCCGGTCAAGAACCTGGTGGGCTCCGTGCGGTCCGGCCTGAAGTCCTTCTTCAACGCCCCGGAGGACTACGAAGTAGTCCTCGGCGTCGGCGGCTCCACGGCCTTCTGGGACATCGCGACGTTCGGTCTCGTGGAGAAGAAAGCCCAGCACCTCTCCTTCGGTGAGTTCGGCTCCAAGTTCGCCTCCGCCACGAAGAAGGCCCCGTTCCTCGAGACCAGCTCCATCATCACGGCCGAGCCCGGCACCCGGCCGGAAGCGGTGGCCGAGGCCGGCGTCGACGTTTACGCCTGGCCCCAGAACGAGACCTCCACGGGCGTCGCCGCCCCCGTGCGCCGGGTGAGCGGCGCCGATGACGGTTCGCTCGTGGTCGTGGACGCGACGTCGGCGGCAGGCGGCCTGGACGTAGACGTCCGCGAGGCGGACGTCTACTACTTCGCCCCGCAGAAGAACTTCGCGTCCGACGGCGGGCTGTGGCTCGCGCTCTTCTCCCCCGCGGCGCTGGAACGCGCGGAGCGGATCGCGGCGAGCGATCGCTGGGTCCCGGACTTCCTGAACCTGAAGACGGCGATCGACAACTCGGTGCTCAACCAGACGTACAACACGCCGTCGCTGTCCACCCTCGTCACGCTGAACGCGCAGGTCGAGTGGCTGAACGCGCAGGGTGGCCTGGACTTCGCCAGCAAGCGCACCGCCGACTCCGCGGACCGCGTCTACTCGTGGGCCGAGGCGAGCGAGTACGCGACGCCGTTCGTCCAGCGTCCCGAGGACCGCTCCAACGTCATCGCCACGATCGACTTCGACGACTCCGTGGACGCCGCCCAGGTCGCCAAGATCCTGCGCGCCAACGGCGTCGTGGACACCGAGCCGTACCGCAAGCTCGGCCGCAACCAGCTGCGCATCGCGACCTTCGTGGCGATCGACCCCGAAGACGTGAGCGCGCTGACCGCCTCCATCGATTACATCGTCGGAGAGCTGCGCAAGTAACAGCGCATCGGGCAGGCACCTTGGAGGGCCGGTCCGACGGGAAACGCCTGTGGGCCTGGAAATCCGGGCCCACAGGCGTTTAAGGACCAGCATTCACAGCCGGCGATCCTGGCCTCGATTTTCATAGCACGGCAGTGCTATTCAGGGCGTCGTCTCGTCGGCGTCTTCTTCGTCATCCTGCTCGGAGCCGCCGTTGGCCTCGGCGGATTCGACGGCGGCCTCCTCCGCGCCAGAGGCGGCGTCGTCCGCGAGGGGCGCGCCGGCGTCGTCGGTGGAGTCTGCGCCCTCGGACGGCACGGCATCCTCAGCCGGCGCCGGGTTCCCGGCGTCCGCCGCTCCCGCGGCCTCCGCCTCCTCGGCCTGCAGCGCCTCGACGTCCTCGGGACGCACCCGCTCGGACCACGGCACCCACGGCGGCGCCAGGACGGCATCATCGCTGGGCAGGAGCCCGATCTCGCTGACCGTCACCACCTTGGAGCGGGAGTTGCGGGTCAGCACGGCGAACCATTGCCAGCCGACGTACCCGGCCAGCCGCGACGCGAACAGGTGGGTGACCACCCGGTCCTCCTCGCGCTTGGCCCCCAGGTGCTCGCCGATCGTGCCGGCGGGGGTGATCGTCTCCAGCTCACGGCGCGCCTGGTCCACTGCCGCAGCGAGCATCGCGTCCGGCTTGCCGGTCTTCCACTGCGGGACGCCCGGCTTGGGGGCGGGGGTGCGAAGGGTGTTCTGACGCTCGGCAGTCATGTCTCAGGCTTCCAGTTGATCTGCGACCTGGCGGAGGGCCGCCGCGATCGCGGCGCCCTTCTTGCCATCCGGGTACTTACCCGAGGAGAGCATCCCGGACAGGTTGTCCAGGACGGTGGAGAGGTCCTGGACCATGGGGGCCAGTTCCTTCGGAGAGGTGCGCTTGGCCTTCGACACGGAGGGGAGCTTGTCCAGGAGCCGGATGCCCATGGCCTGGGCGCCGCGGCGGCCTTCGGCGATGCCGAATTCGATGCGGGTGCCCTTCCGGAGCTCCCCCACGCCGGCGGGCAGCGCGGAAGAGGGCAGGTAGTACTCCTGCCCGTCCTCGGACGCTGCGAAGCCGAAGCCCTTGTCCTTGTCGTACCACTTGACGCTGCCGGTAGGCACTTCTTTACCTCTGTCTGTCTTAGCTTGCGGTCAGGCCATGCCCCACCTGGTTCAACCGGTCTGGGTGGCACGGCTCGCGGTCTGCGTATCCACACTATTTTACCCGGGCATGAACGTTCACCCCGCATGTGTCGCGGACCGCTTCTCCTGCGCATACAGAAATCTTCCAGACAACACTCAGGGTCGGAGCGGAAGATGGAGGACATGAAGACTGAAACGCCTGAAGCCAAACTCCTGGTCGTTGACGACGAACCCAACATCCGGGAACTGCTCTCGACGTCTTTGCGCTTCGCGGGCTTCGAAGTGGTGGCCGCCGCGAACGGCCGGGACGCCCTCGCCAAGGCCGAGAGCGAGTCCCCCGATCTGATCGTCCTGGATGTGATGCTCCCGGACATGGACGGATTCAACGTCACCCGCAAGCTCCGCGCCGCCGGACGCCACATCCCGGTGCTCTTCCTGACCGCCAAAGACGACACCGAGGACAAGGTCAACGGCCTGACCGTCGGCGGGGACGACTACGTCACCAAGCCGTTCAGCCTGGATGAGGTCGTTGCCCGCGTGCGCGCCGTGCTGCGCCGCACGCAGCCGCTGCTCGAGGATGAGGCGATCATCCGCGTCGATGACCTGGAGCTCGACGACGACGCCCACGAGGTGCGCCGCGGCGGGACCACCATCGAGCTGTCCCCCACGGAGTTCAAGCTGCTCCGTTACCTCATGCTGAACCCCAATCGCGTGCTGTCCAAGGCGCAGATCCTCGACCACGTCTGGGAGTACGACTTCAACGGGGACGCCTCGATCGTGGAGTCCTACATCTCCTACCTGCGCCGCAAGATCGACATCGTCCCGGACGCCCCCACGCTGATCCAGACCAAGCGAGGCGTGGGATACGTCCTGCGGACTGCCGAGAAGCGCTGACTTGCTCCGCCGGTGGAAGTCCGCGTCCCTGCGGGCACAGCTGATCGCAACCATCATGGGCCTGTTGCTGGTGGCCCTCGTGACCACCGGCGCAGGCACCATGGCGCTGCTGCACAGCTATCTCCAGTCACAGATCGATGACCGGCTGAGCGTCGCCACCACGAGCATGCAGAAGTACGGCGGGTACGCTCAGTTGACCAGCGGTCTGAGCAGTGTCCCCACCGACTATTCCGTGGTGGTCCTGCGCCCCGGCGCTCCTGTCTACCGGACCGGGGCGAATCAATCGGGCTATCCGGACATCGAGCAGATGAGCCTGGCACAGGCCACCTCGCTGCATCGGAAGCCCTTCGACATCGCGGGCACCACGGGTCACGACTGGCGAGCTGTCGCGGTGCCGTTCGTGGACCAGAGCGGCCACGGGTACGTGGTGGTGGTCGGACTCCCCCTGGCGCCGGTGGACGAGATCATGGAGCACGCCATCCTGGTGGTGGTGGGCGTCGGGTTGCTGACCCTCATCCTGGCGTTCTTCATCGCCACCTGGACGGTCACCCGGTCCTTCCGCCCTCTGGCGCGGGTGGAGCGGACTGCGGCGGCGATCGCCTCGGGCGACCTGTCCCAGCGAGTAGACATCCGCACGCCGCACACCGAGGTCGGGCGACTGGCGACCTCGCTGAACACCATGCTGGCCAACATCGAATCGGCGTTCGCCGCACGCACGGCCTCGGAGCAGCGCATGCGCCGTTTCGCGGCCGACGCCTCCCACGAACTCCGCACCCCGCTGGTGACCATCCGCGGTTTCTCTGAGCTCTACCGCCATGGCGCCCTGCGCACCGACGCCGACGTGGCCACCGCCATGGGCCGGATCGAGAGCGAAGCCAAACGCATGGGGTCCATGGTCGAGGATCTGCTGACCCTCGCCCGCCTCGACGAGCAGCGGCCACTGCAGGAAAAGCCCTTCGATCTGATGCTGCTGGGCAACGACGCCGTGGTGGACACCCGCGCAAGCGCGCCGCAGCGCGAGGTCCGCCTGGTGGGTCTGAACTCCGCCCAGCCCGTCCCGGCTCCCGTGCTGGGTGATGAGGCGAAGATCCGCCAGGTGGTGAGCAACCTGGTCGGCAACGCGCTCCGGTACACCCCGGAGGAATCGGCGCTCGAACTCGCCGTGGGACGCCAGCTGGACGAAGACGGATCCTGGTCCGTGCTGGAAGTCCGCGACCACGGCCCCGGCATCTCCGAGGAGGATCAGGCCCGGATCTTCGAACGCTTCTACCGCGCAGACACCTCACGCACCCGGGAAACCGGCGGCAGCGGCCTGGGGCTCGCGATCGTCGCCGCCATCGTGGGCAGCCACGGCGGGACCGTGCGGATCCTCGACACTCCTGGAGGTGGCGCGACCTTCCAGGTCCGGCTCCCCCATTCCGAGGACGGCGCTCTCTCGGCCGACGTCACGGACTGAGCGCTCCTTGGCACGACACCTTTCCCCGCACGACGACGGCGCGCCCCCACGGCGGGTCTGTGGACGGCGCGCACGGGGCACTGTCCACATAGGCCACTGCGCTCAACCCGCCGGCCACGTGCCTTCCTAGGCTGAAACCAAAGACCCTCCAGGGTCCGTCTCAGCGAAAGGAACACCATGAGCGTCATCTCCGTCGACACCGAACTTCTCCACCTGCAGTCCGGCCGGGTGCGCAGCACGATGGAACGTATCTCCGCGGACATCAGGGCCATGAACCAGGGATTGACCGCCCTGCAAGGCAGCTGGCGGGGGAACGCCTCCGCCAGCTTCCAGTCCCTCGTCACGGAATGGGTCGCCACCCAGAACCGGGTCGAAGCGTCCATGTCAGCCATCACCTCGGCCCTCGCGCAGGCCGCGGCACAGTACCGGGATGTCGAGCTGACGAACGCGCAGCGCTTCGCTCACTGAGCACGGCGCTGCGGCGCGGAACACGGGGGCCATGTGATCCCTGGCGCGGGTTCGGGACGCAGGTCCCGGACTCGGGTCCCTGGCGGGCGGCCTGCTTACTCCGGCGTCCCCTGGTGGAACCGCAGACGCCACGTGCTCTGAGAGGCGGCGTCCTGTGGCCCTGCGTTCTGGCCCGCGGCGCCGCGGCCTCCCGTGCCAGGGGACCCCGTGCCACGGGAGGCCGCGGGCTCGGTCAGGATCCAGAGCGAGCTGCGGAGGACCGTGCGGCCGGCCGACCGCGTCCGGTACTGGAGCAGGATGGTGCTCTCGGTCAGGCGGTAAGCGGACAACGGGGTGATGTCGATCGGCTCGTGATCCTCATCGGCCAGGGCGAGGAGCATTTCGTCGCGGGACCAGGTGCGGCCCGAACTTCCGATCTCCTCGAAGTCGGGATGCAGGATCCGCGCCACCTCGCCGAGGTCGGCACGGACGGACGGCTCCAGAAGGCGCTTCTCCAGTGCGGTCACGGTGGCCACCGCGTCCTGCTGTCCGGCGGAGTCCCGGAAGTCCTCCTCCAGGACAGAGAACAGATCGGGCTCCGCCTCGTCCGCGCCGGACACAGACAAATACGCAGAAGCGGAAGGAGAAGCAGAAGCAGACTGCCGAGCCTGGACCGTCGCACTCGGCGCGGAGCCCGTTGCCGCGTGCGGGTTCTGGGACAAGGCAGAACTTGCCGGTGTGGTGCGAGCGTCGGGGCGTCGGGTGCTCAGGTCTCGGGTTTCCGCGCTCTGGGGCTCAGCAGGTTGAGCACCCGGAAAGCCGGGGCCGGACGGGATCGACTTCCCCCCGCGCTGGTAAGCGGTGGCGACGGCGCGGGCACGGTCGTCGGCAGCCTCATTCAGAGAGTGTCCGGCATGACCCTTCACCCACTCGAAGGCGACGTTCCGGCCCTTGAGGGCAGCGTCGAGTTCCTTGAGCAGATCCACGTTCAGGACGGGCTTGCCGTCCGCCTTGCGCCAGCCCTTGCGCTTCCAGCCCGGCATCCACTTGGTCAGGCAGTTGATGACGTATTGGCTGTCGCACAGGATCTTCAGCGGCTCGTCGGACCGGTGAGCCGTGCTGCGGAGCAGATCCAGCACCGCCATGAGTTCGCCCTGGTTGTTCGTGCCGTGCGGCCAGCCGCCGGCCCTCCAGGTGTCATCGTCGATGTACCAGGCCCACCCCGCGGGTCCAGGATTGCCCAGCGCGGAACCATCTGCAGCAGCCGTAATCGTCACCCGACAATCCTGCCACAAGGCCTCCGTCATCCAGCCTCACACCCGGACGCGGCCGCTGCGGCTTCCGACGTGCGCACAGGCCGCATACACAGTCCTCCAACACCACCCTCAAACGCAGCCCGCCGGCACCGCCTGAGAGACGGCCCTCCACCGCAGCCCTTAAACGCGGCGGCGGGCCGCACCTCGAAAGGTGCGGCCCGCCGTCGTGCGCTGTCCGGTGAGACACCGGCGAGCAGAGCAGGGGATCAGAACCCGCCCATGCCGCCCATCTCGTCGGCGCCGGCGGCCGGAGCGTTCTTCTCCGGCTTGTCGGCCACGACTGCCTCGGTGGTGAGGAACAGACCGGCGATGGAGGCCGCGTTCTGCAGAGCGGAACGGGTCACCTTGACCGGGTCGTTGACGCCGGCGGCCAGCAGGTCCACGTACTCGCCGGTGGCGGCGTTCAGGCCGTGACCGGCAGGCAGGCTGCGGACCTTGTCGGCGACGACGCCCGGCTCGAGGCCTGCGTTGAAGGCGATCTGCTTCAGCGGGGCGTCGATGGCGACCTTGACGATGTTGGCGCCGGTGGCCTCGTCACCCTCGAGCTGCAGGTTGGCGAACGCCTTGGCGCCGGCCTGGATCAGAGCAACGCCACCACCGGCGACGATGCCTTCCTCGACGGCGGCCTTCGCGTTGCGGACGGCGTCCTCGATGCGGTGCTTGCGCTCCTTGAGCTCCACCTCGGTGGCCGCACCGGCCTTGATGACGGCCACGCCGCCGGCCAGCTTCGCCAGGCGCTCCTGGAGCTTCTCGCGGTCGTAGTCCGAGTCGGAGTTCTCGATCTCGGAGCGGATCTGAGCCACGCGGCCGGCGATGGCTTCGGCGTCGCCTGCACCCTCGACGATGGTGGTCTCGTCCTTGGTGACGACGACCTTGCGGGCCTGGCCGAGGTCGGCCAGGGTGGCGGCGTCCAGCTTGAGGCCGATCTCCTCGGAGATGACGTTGCCACCGGTGAGGATGGCGATGTCGGCCAGCTGAGCCTTGCGGCGGTCACCGAAGCCCGGAGCCTTGACGGCGACGGACTTGAAGGTGCCCTTGAGCTTGTTGACGATCAGGGTGGCCAGAGCCTCGCCCTCGACGTCCTCGGCGATGATCAGCAGCGGCTTGTTGGCCTGCATGACCTTCTCCAGGACGGCGACCAGGTCCTTCACGGAGCTGATCTTGGAGTTCACGATGAGGATGTAGGGATCCTCGAGCACGGTCTCCTGGCGCTCTGCGTCGGTGACGAAGTACGCGGAGATGTAGCCCTTGTCGAAGCGCATGCCCTCGGTGAGCTCGAGCTCCAGACCGAAGGTGTTGGACTCCTCGACGGTGATGACGCCTTCCTTGCCCACCTTGTCCAGGGCTTCGGCGATCAGTTCACCGATCTGAGCGTCACCGGCGGAGATGGACGCGGTGGCGGCGATCTCTTCCTTGGTCTCGATCTCCTTGGCGGAGCCGAGCAGTTCCGCGGTGACGGCCTCGACGGCCTTCTCGATGCCGCGCTTCAGGGACAGCGGGTCGGCGCCGGCGGCGACGTTGCGCAGGCCTTCCTTCACGAGAGCCTGAGCCAGCACGGTGGCGGTGGTGGTGCCGTCACCGGCGACGTCGTCAGTCTTCTTGGCGACTTCCTTGACCAGCTCTGCGCCGATCTTCTCGTAGGGATCCTCGAGCTCGATCTCCTTGGCGATGGACACACCATCGTTGGTGATCGTGGGAGCGCCCCACTTCTTCTCGAGCACCACGTTGCGACCACGCGGGCCCAGGGTGACCTTGACGGCGTCGGCGAGGATGTTCAGGCCCCGCTCCAGGCCGCGGCGTGCCTCTTCATCAAATGCAATGATCTTGGCCATGACGGCAAAGGTCCTTTCGGGTCAGTACGTTTCCGGACTGTCGTTGAGGGATGAAGGGTCCTGGCTGCCCAATGCCCGCGACGGACGGCACGGCCCGCCGGCATCCGTACGCCGGCGCACCGGGCCTCATTGAGACCGGGGTTGCCTTCTCTCCGGCGGGCCGGCCATCCTCCGCGGAACGGATTCATTAGCAGTCGGCACTCCGGAGTGCTAACTCCATAATTAGCACTCTCGCCAGGTGAGTGCAAGGCGTTCACGCCAGCGGCGAAACCTCGGGACCGCGTCGCTCCACACCATCCGGCAGGGCCCGACGGCCCCGGGTCCTGCGGAAGCAGCGTGTGACCTGCCCCGGCATCCACGAACCGCGCGCCGGGAGTGCCGAGAGCGGCACACGCACGCCGGGAGCCGCTCAACGCGGCCGGTCACGCGACAGCAGTGGGAAAGGCCCGGCCGATGATCCCCGGTGGGGACGACCGGCGGAAGGGGTCGGTTAGCCGGCACCCGGACCCAGGACCACGGCGAGCGGGTCCTGGAGGTTCGAGGCCAGTTCGACCCGGGCGATCCCCAGGGCGCCGGCCAGCTCGGTCGCGGACGCCTTGAGGCTCTCGGCGCTGTAGAAGACCACCGAACTCGGCTGCGCCACGCCCTGCCAGTTGCCGACGGGTCCCAGGGTCCAGCCGGCGGCCGTGACCTTGGCGCCGTAGCCGGCCGCGAGGCCCGGAGTCGTGGTGCCGTTGTACACGGACACGGGGCGTGACTTGTCCACGGCGGCCGTGGTCGTGGGCGGAGCGGACGGGGTGGTCGCGCTCGGCGAAGCGGACGGAGCGGAAGGCTTCGCCGACGGCTTGGCGGACGGTTTCGCCGAAGCGCTCGAGGAGGCGGACGGTGAGGCCTTGGCCTCGGCGCGGACTCCCATGGACGGGAAGGCGAAGTAGGCCACGAGGCCGATCAGGAGGGAGACGACGCCGGTCGCCAGCAGGGGACGCAGCGCGGCGCCGGCGGAGGCCCTGGCGACACGGTGCACCCCGCGGCGTTCGGTGCCTTCCGGCACATCATCGAATTCGTCCCGGGCGTATTTGGTCATCGAGGCGCGTCCTCACGGAGTGGCAGGTGGTCCTACAGGTTCACGCGCCGTTGCCCAGGCGACGAGCAGTCCTGGCCCGGTGGCGCGACGTACGTAGTCTACGCAATCTCTTGACGAGCATGGGGTCATGCGCCAGAGCGGCCTGGCTGTCGATGACCTGATTGAGCTGCTGGTAGTAATGCGTGGCGGAGAGATCGAACAGCTCACGAATGGCCTGTTCCTTGGCTCCCGAGTACTTCCACCAGGACCGTTCGAACTCGAGGATCCGCTGGTCACGCTCCGACAATCCCGGAGTCGGCTGCGACCCCTCCGGGAATCCAGGGTGGGCCGGAACACCATCCGGCGACACTGCTGCCTCGGCCATGTTTCCTCCCTTCACCGTGCGTCCTTTCCATGATAGATCCGAAATCACAACGATGTCATTTGGCACAATCAAGGGCATGGACCAGCGCAGCCCCGCCCCCAGCCCCTTCGGTTCTCAGGAGGCCTTCGCCTTCCCCGGAGAGGAGACCGGCCCGGGCGACGTTGCGGGCGGAAGCGGCTCCTTCCGTCAACTGGCCGACGGCGGCTGGGACGGCCTCGTGGAGAGCGGCGCCCTGCACCCGAGCTGGGCCGAGGCTCTCGCGGAGGAGGGTCCCGTGGTCGGCGAAGTGATCCGCCGGCTCGCGATCGAGGAGGAACACGGCTCACGGATCCTCCCCCCGGCGCCGGCGCTCTTCACGGCCTTCCGGCGCCCGCTCGATGCCGTGAAGGTTCTGATCCTGGGCCAGGACCCCTATCCGACGCCGGGTCACGCCATGGGGCTGTCCTTCTCGGTGGCCCCGGACTGCCGTCCGGTGCCCCGCAGCCTGGGCAACATCTTCCGGGAGCTCCACGACGACCTGGGCCTCCCCACGCCGGTCCACGGCGATCTGAGCCGGTGGGCCGACCAGGGCGTCCTCCTCCTGAACCGGGTGCTCAGCGTCGAGGCCGGGAACGCCGGCTCGCATCGCCGGCGCGGCTGGGAGGAGTTCACGACGGCGGCGATCCGGGCCGTCGTCGTGCGCAGGACTCCGGACGGGAAGCGTCTCCCCCTCGTGGCGGTCCTCTGGGGCCGCGACGCCGAGAGCGTCACCCCCTTGCTGGACGGCTGCCCGACGGTCAGCAGCGCCCATCCCAGCCCTCTCTCTGCCTCGCGCGGCTTCTTCGGTTCGCGGCCCTTCAGCAAGGTCAACGAGCTGCTCGCCGAGCAAGGGGCCGAACCTGTCGACTGGAGCCTCTGAGCCCGGATCGAGGCGGGCCCTGACGGGTCATTAGGGTAGGCTCACCTCATGACTGAAACCCCCGCGCGCCGCCCGTCGAAGCCCTGGTGCACCCTCGAGGTGCTCCGTACCGAACGGGTCAGCGAACACATGGTGCGGGTGCATGCGGGAGGCCCGGGATTCGCCGGTTTCGTCCTGAACGACTACACGGACCGCTACGTCAAGATCGCCTTCCCCCGCCCCGGCGTGACCTACCCGGATCCGTTCGACCCGGCCTGGGCGCAGGAGAACCTCTCCCCCGCGGAACAGCCCGTGACCCGGACCTACACGATCCGTCACGTGGACCTGGACGCACAGGAACTGTCGATCGACTTCGTGGTGCACGGCGACGAGGGGCTCGCGGGTCCGTGGGCGGCCCGCGCGGTCCCCGGCGACCGGTTCACCTTCCGCGGACCGGGCGGCGGCTACTCCCCCAGCCCCGACGCCGACTGGCACCTCCTGCTGGGTGACGATTCGGCGCTGCCCGCCGTCTCGGCAGCCCTGGAAGCCCTGCCGGCCGACGCGCGCGGCCTGGCCCTGATCGAAGTGGACACCGAAGCCGATGTCCAGGAGCTCACGGTGCCCGCCGGCGTCGAGCTCTCCTGGCAGTTCCGCCGCGGCGTGCCCGCCGGCGAGAGCACGGTGCTGGTCGACGCCGTCTCCGCGGCCGCGTTCCCGGAGGGCAAGGTCCAGGCGTTCGTGCACGGGGAGCGCGGGCTGGTCAAGGCATTGCGCGACGAACTGATCAAGAGGCGCGGCCTGGACCGCAAGGACCTGTCGATCTCCGGGTACTGGGCGTACGGCAGGGTCGAAGATCAGTTCCAGGCCGAGAAGAAGACGGAGATCGGCAAGATCTGACATCCCACCCTGATCGACTGCTCCATAGGACGCCGAAAACCCCCGGATTCCGGGGGTTTTCGGCCTTTAACGGTGGGCCCACACCGGCGAGGGCCCCGGGGTGAGGCACGAGCCCTGGGAGCAGGTGGGGACAGTCAATGAGTGGAGGGATCAGCGGCGGCGGGTCCTGCGGCGCTCGTTGCTGGACAGTCCCGACGTCAGCGGCCGGGCGAGACTGTCGCCGAGCACGATGCCCGCGGCGATCCCCAGCACCACGGCCACCGCATTAAGCATGCCGCCCGCGCCGTTGAGGAAGTCGTCCCCGTTGATCGTGAGGGTGTACATGGACCGGAAGATCCGCAGACCCGGCAAGAGGATGAGCGCCGCAGGGACGGCGACCACCAGCTGAGGGGCGCCCATCCGCAGGGCCACCACGCGGGCCAGGAATCCGATCACCACGGCCGAGACCGCGGGACCCATGCGGTCCCCCACTCCGATCTGGCCGACGCCCAGCAGCACGAAGTACCCGATGATCCCCACCGCCATGGTCGGGAGCACGAGCCGCACGGGCGACTGCTCCGTCACGGTGATCGCCACGAGGGACACGGCCACCAGAACCACCTGGAACCAGAAGTCGTACGCCGGCGGGAAGGTCGCGGTGACGTTGATGTCCGGCATGCCGGTGAGGTTCCCGGCCACGAACGCGACACCGATGCCGGACACGATTGCCCCGAACGTCAGCATGGCCGAGAGCAGACGCCCGGCGGCAGTCACCGGGAAGCCGTTGATCGCATCCTGCACCGCGGAGACGAGCCGACCCGTGGGCAGCAGGAGCAGGATGCCGCCCGCCACCACGATCGACGGCGCGATGTTGGCCCCGAACCGCCAGAGCAGCAGGGCCAGGAACGTCACGAAGAAGGACGACGCCGCCGTCGCGTAGAAGTCCGGGACGCGCCAGCGAGCGAGCTGGCGGGACACGAGGTCGACCACGAGCGAGGAGACGAACGCGATCGACGAGGCCAGGAGGCCGCCGCCCAGCACGCCGACGAAGGCCGCGGCGAACACGCCGAAGGCCAGGGTGACCATCCAGCGTGCGAAGGGCTTGGGCCTCTTGAGGATCTCATCAAGCCGCTTGTTGGCCTCCTTGCGGCTCACGCCACCCGCAGCGATGTCCGAGACGAGCTGGTGCACCTCGGACAGTCCGGCATAGTTGCTGGTCCAGGACCGCACCACGCGCAGGAGCGTGATGGGGGTCTGGTCCTTCGGGGCGTAGTTGATGGACACCGACTGGTTGGTGATATCCACCTCGACGTTCTTCAGCCCCAGCGCCGCCGTGACCGCGATGATGCTGGTCTCGACCTCGAGGGCGCCGGCGCCGTACCGGAACATCGTCTCGGCCAGGCGGAGCGCGAAGTCGATGGTCTTGCGCGCGGACTCGTCGACGCCGCCCACCCGGATGGTCGGGTTGGCGTACGGGCTGCCGGCCAGCCGGTCCACGATGCTCAGCGGAGCCGTCGGGGGCTGTTCGCCGCGCACGAGGTTCCGCAGCATGCGCTTGGCCGACGTGGTGGCGCGCAACTCAGCCGGGGTCAGCGGCTCGGTCTTGGGCAGACCGTCCGTGGTCGGCCGGGACTGTGCGGCCGGGGACTTTCCGGGCTTCGTTCCGGACCGTGCGGGGCCGGGCGTGCGGCCAGGAGTCCGGCCGGGCGTGCGGGGCGAGGAGGCGCCCGCGGCGGGCCGCGCCGGGACGGGGACCGGGATGCGTCCCGTGCCGGCGCTCTGCACAGGTGCGTTCGGCACAGGGGCGTTCGACACGGGCACACGCGGCATCGGGCCTGCGGCGTCCAGGGGGCGGTCCGTTCGCGGGCCGGACGACGACGTCGCGCCCTCCCCGGACTGCGCCGCGCCCTGGGCGGGGCGCGGGTCGGCGGCGGGCGGCTGTGCGCCGTCGTCGCCGTGCTGCGTGCTCTTCGCGGCGGACGTCGTCCTGGCGTCCGGATCGCTGCGGTGCGGCTCTCTGGCGTTCATGAGGACTCCCTGCGCTTCGGTGCCGCGGTGCGGCTCAGTAGAACTGCTGGCCGGTGCGACGGGTGTGGATCTGGCGGACCACCCGTTCACCGATCCTTGCCCACACTGTGTACTTCAGGGGGCTGAGCACTTGGTCATAACATCCCACGAAGTCCGTGACAGTCTTCGAGAAGCTGGTCTTGAACAAGCCGAGCCCGTAGTGCGGGTGCTCCGGATCCTTGATGCTCGCCGCGGGCGGGGTGCCGCACAGGTCGTATTCGGTGCAGCCGAGGGCCTTCATGTCGTTCATGGCCTGCCACTGGACCAGGTGCGAATCACCGTACTGGTTCCGCTTCTGCAGCGATCCGCCGTCCTTGTACGTGCCCTTGTGGCCGTAGTTGATGACGAAGGCTCCCACCGAAGGCACACCGTTTTCGTGGACGAAATACAGGTGGCCCTGCCCGCGCTCCATGAAGCCGCCCCAGAAGCGGCGGAAGTAGTCGTACTCGCGGGGCCGGACGGTGGCCTTGGTCTCGAGGGTGCCGTTCATGAGTGAGTACATCGCGCGGAAGTCCTCCTCCGTGGCCTGGCCCTTGCGGACCTCGACGCCCTCGCGGAGGGCACGGCGGACCGCGTTGCGGCCGCGGGAGGAGAAGCTCTTGAGGATGTCCTCGGTCTCCGGCGAGATGTCCAGGATGACCGTGTGGTCGTTGGGCTGCAGGTTCGGCATCTTCAGCGCGCCCAGGCCGTTGAGGACGGCGCGCGAGGTGTCGGTGGCCACGATGTCCGGTTCGATCTTGATGGCGAAGACTCCGAGGCGCTCACGCTTCACGAACTCGGCGTTGGCGGTGAAGATCCCCGGGAGATCCTGGACTCCGGAGACGTCCGGGCCCTTGATCATGTACCAGTAGCGGCCCAGGAGCGGGATGCGCTTCTCCAGCACCAGGTTGTAGCTGCTGTACTCCGCGCACTCGTGGACCACGTGCCGGATGTCCCAGCCGTAGTGCTTCTTGACCGACGCGTAGGCCTCGGACTGCAGCAGATTGCCGCCGTTCGGGTTGGCCGTGACCAGCTCGTCCCAGCGCGCGATCTCATCGTCGGTGGCAAAGCGGGCGGTGAAGGTTCGCAAGGTCACGGCTTCCAATCCTGAAGTGGCTGAACGGCTGTCGTCAGTCTATCCGGCGGCCCCTGTCCGGATGCTGTGGAACGGGTCTCAGAGCGCCGTCCGGAACGCCACAGGGCGGCGGGGATCCGCCCCCCTGTGGCCGCCCCGGAGCCTTGGTCGGCTCAGAGGTGATCTTGCTCCCAGGCGTGTCCCGGGAACGCCTGGGAAGGCGTCCTCAGCACTCCACGACGTTGACGGCGAGTCCGCCCAGCGCCGTCTCTTTGTACTTGGTGGACATGTCCTTGCCGGTCTCCCGCATCGTGATGATGACCTCGTCCAGCGAGACGCGGTGCGTGCCGTCGCCCCAGAGGGCCATCTTGGTGGCGTTGATGGCCTTCGCCGCGGCGATGGCGTTGCGCTCGATGCAGGGCACCTGGACCAGGCCGCCGATGGGATCGCAGGTCAGACCCAGGTTGTGTTCCATCGCGATCTCCGCCGCGTTCTCCACTTGTGCGGGGGTGCCGCCCATGACCTCGGCGAGTCCCGCGGCCGCCATGGAGGAGGCCGACCCGACCTCGCCCTGGCAGCCGACCTCGGCGCCGGAGATGGAGGCCTGCTCCTTGTAGAGCACGCCGACAGCGCCTGCGGCGAGCAGGAACCTGACCACCACGTCGTCCTTGTCCTGCTGCGTGGCGTTCTCCATGCCGGGAGCGTAGTTCAGCGCGTAGTAGAGCACGGCCGGGATGATGCCCGCGGCGCCGTTGGTGGGCGCTGTGACGACGCGGCCGCCGCTCGCGTTCTCCTCGTTGACCGCCAGGGCCACGAGATTGACCCACTCCTGCCAGTACTTGGGGTCGCGGTCCTTGTCCTCCTTGAGGAGGCGATCATGCCAGTCGGGAGCGCGACGGCGGACGTTCAGGCCGCCGGGCAGCAGGCCTTCGCGGTGGATGCTCTTCTCGACGCACGCCTCCATGACGGCCCAGATCTTGAGCAGGCCCTCGCGGATCTCCTCCTCCGTCCGGCTCGCCTTCTCATTGATGAGCATGATGTCGGAGATCCCGAGGCCCTTGCTGTGGCAGCGGCCGAGCAGCTCGGCGGCCGTGCGGAACGGCAGCGGAAGCTCCTTCTTGGACTCTTCCAGCTCCTGCTTGGCCTGCTGCTCCTCGCCCTCGCGGACGATGAATCCGCCGCCCACGGAGAAGAAGGTGGCCTCGTGGAGGATCTCTCCGTCGGCGTCCTTCACGGCGAACTTCATGCCGTTGGTGTGGCGCGGGAGCACGGTCAGCGGGTGCTGGATCATGTCCGCGACGCCGTACTCGAGGCGCACCTCACCGGCGAAGGTGACGGTGCCGCTCTCCTCGATCGCGGCGAGCCGCTCCTCCACCTCTTCCGGCAGGATGCGGTCCGGGTAGTAGCCCTCCAGGCCGAGGAGCACGGCGGTGAAGGTGCCGTGCCCCCGGCCGGTGGCTGCGAGGGAGCCGTAGAGGTCGACGCCGAGGCCCGCCACGCGGGGCAGCAGGCCGGCGTCGCGCACCTCCTGGGCGAAGACCGCGGCCGCCAGCATCGGCCCCACGGTATGGGAGCTGGACGGGCCCACGCCGATCTTGAAGAGCTCAAAAACACCAACGGCCACGGTTCTTACCGCCTAACGCTCACGCTTGTAGAAGGGCAGGGAGACCACTTCGAACGGTTCCGCCTTGCCGCGCAGATCGATGTCCAGCGCGGTGCCCGGTTCAGTGTAAGCCACATCCACGTAGGCCAGAGCCACCGGATATCCGAGGGTCGGGCTGGGCTGGCCGGAGGTGACCTCGCCCACCACGACGCCGTCCTTCAGGACGTCGTAGTGGCTGCGGCCGGCGCGGCGTCCCAAGCCCTTCAGGCCCACCAGGCGGCGGCCCGAGGTGGTCCCCACGCCGTTCTCCTTGGCGGCTTCGAGGGCGGCGCGGCCGACGAAATCGCCGTCCTTGCTCTTGAGCGCGACCACGGGGCCGAGGCCCGCGGCGAAGGGGGTGCCTTCCCGGGAGAGCTCGTTGCCGTAGAGCGGCATGCCGGCCTCGAGGCGGAGCGAGTCACGCGACGCCAGACCGGCCGGCACCAGGCCGTGGCCCTCGCCGGCGGCCAGGAGCGCCTGCCACAGGGCCGGAGCGGACTCGTTGGCCACGAAGATCTCGAAGCCGTCCTCGCCCGTGTAGCCCGTGCGGGCCAGCAGGAGGGACTCCCCATTGATGGTGACCTCGACGGCCGCGTAGTACTTCAGACCGGTGACGGTCTCGTGCTCGTCCTCCGGCACCAGGGTGAGGAGGATGGCCTCCGCGTTCGGGCCCTGGACCGCGATGAGGGAGGTCTCGGCCGAGGCGTTCGTGACAGTGACGTCGAAGCCCTCCGCACGCTGCTGGAGCTCCTCGGCCACGACGGGGGCGTTGCCCGCGTTCGGCACCACGAGGAACTTGTCCTCGCCGCGGCGGTAGACGATGAGGTCGTCGATGATCCCGCCGTCCTCCTGGCAGATCAGCGAGTACTTCGCCTTGCCCTCCGCGATCGCGGACAGCTTGCCTACCAGGGCGTGGTCCAGGAAGGCGCCCGCGCCGGGGCCCTCCACCCAGACCTCACCCATGTGGGAGAGGTCGAAGAGGCCGGCCGCCTGGCGGACGGCGTGGTGTTCCGCCAGCTCGGAACCGTACTTGAGCGGCATCTGCCAGCCGCCGAAGTCGGTGAACGAGGCGCCCAGTTTCTCGTGCTCGGCGTACAGGGCTGTGTGGTTCTCAGTCATGGAGTGGATGTCCTTCGGTCCTGTGCGGCGGATTCAGTTCTCGAACGCTTCGATGGGCGGGCAGGAGCAGACCAGGTTGCGGTCGCCCGAGGCGCCATCGATGCGTCCCACCGGCGGGAAGTACTTGTCCTGGCCGTGAGCGTGACCGGAGTGGTCCGGGCGGGCCGGGAAGGCGGCCTGCTCGCGGCTGTAGGAACGATCCCACTCCGACGTCACGACGGCGGACGCCGTGTGCGGGGCGTGGCGCAGCGGGCTGTCCTCGACGCTGAAGTCACCGTTGCGGACCTGCTCGATCTCGCCGCGGATGACGATCATGGCATCGATGAAGCGGTCCAGCTCACCCAGGTCCTCGGACTCGGTGGGCTCCACCATCAGGGTGCCGGCCACCGGGAACGCCAGGGTCGGCGCGTGGAAACCGAAGTCGATGAGGCGCTTGGCCACGTCCTCCGCGGTGACGCCGGTGTCGGCGGTCAGCTGACGGAGGTCCAGGATGCACTCGTGGGCCACGAGGCCGCCTTCGCCGGTGTAGAGGACCGGGAAGTGCTCGTCGAGGCGCTTGGCCACGTAGTTGGCGGCCAGCAGGGCGGACTTGGTGGCCTCGGTGAGGCCGTCGCCGCCCATGAGGCGGATGTAGGCCCAGGAGATGGGCAGGACGCCGGCCGAGCCGAAGCGGCTCGCGGAGATCGGGGCGCCGCCGGCGCCGTTGGCCGGGTCGGCTGCGTTGCCGGGCATGAACGGCGCCAGGTGGGCGCGGGCCGCGACCGGTCCGACGCCGGGGCCGCCACCGCCGTGCGGGATGCAGAACGTCTTGTGGAGGTTCAGGTGGGAGACGTCGCCGCCGAACTTGCCGGGCTGGGCGAGGCCGACGAGCGCGTTCAGGTTCGCGCCGTCGATGTAGACCTGGCCACCCGCCTCGTGCACGGCGTCGCAGATGTAGCGCACATCGGCGTCGTAGACACCGTGGGTGGACGGGTAGGTGATCATGATGGCGGCGATCGCGTCGCGGTGCGCCTCGATCTTGGCCTTGAGGTCCTCGTGGTCGATCGTGCCGTCGGGCGCGGTGGCCACGACGACGACCTTCATGCCGGCCAGGACGGCCGAGGCCGCGTTGGTGCCGTGAGCCGACGCCGGGATGAGGCAGATGTCGCGCTGCACATCGCCGCGGGAGTGGTGGTAGCCGCGGATGGCCAGGAGGCCGGCCAGCTCGCCCTGCGAACCGGCGTTCGGCTGGATGGAGACCTGGTCGTAGCCGGTGATCTCGGCGAGATCGGCTTCGAGGCCGTCGATCAGCTCACGCCAGCCGGCGGTCTGGGAGTCCGGGGCGAACGGGTGGATGGAGGCGAACTCCGGCCAGGAGATGGCTTCCATCTCGGCGGTCGCGTTGAGCTTCATGGTGCAGGAGCCCAGCGGGATCATGGTGCGGTCCAGTGCCAGGTCGCGGTCCGAGAGGCGGCGGATGTAGCGCAGCATCTGGGTCTCGGAACGGTGCGTGTTGAACACCGGGTGCGTCATGAACTCGGTGTTGCGGCGCAGGGCCAGCGGGTACTCCGCGCCGGAGGTCTCCACGGCGGAGGCGTCCGCGCCGAAGAAGGACGCGACGGCGGCGACCGTCTCCGGCGTCGTGGTCTCGTCGAAGGAGACGCCCAGGGTGTCCGCGTCGATCGCGCGGAGGTTGTAGCCGGCTTCCTCGGCGGCGGCGAGGATCGCGGCGGCGCGGCCCGGGACGATGACCGTCACGGTGTCGAAGAATTCGGTGTTCGCGGTCTGCACACCGGCGGCGCGCAGGGCGGCGTCGAAGCGTGCGGCGTGCGCGCGGACCTGGGAGGCGATGGCCTTCAGGCCGTCGGGGCCGTGGAAGACGCCGTACATCGAGGCGACGATCGCCAGCAGCGCCTGCGCGGTGCAGATGTTGGAGGTGGCCTTCTCGCGGCGGATGTGCTGCTCGCGGGTCTGAAGGGCCAGACGGTAGGCCGGGGTGCCGGCGTCGTCCTTGGAGACGCCGACCAGACGGCCCGGCAGGGAGCGCTCGAGGCCCTTGCGGACGGCCATGTACGCGGCGTGCGGGCCGCCGAAGAACAGCGGGACGCCGAAGCGCTGGGCGCTGCCGACGGCGATGTCCGCGCCCTGCTCGCCCGGAGGGGTGATGAGGGTGAGGGAGAGCAGGTCGGCGGCGACGGTGACCATGGCGCCGCGTTCCTTGGCGGCGGCGATGACCGGCGCGTGGTCGAAGACCTTGCCGGAGACGCCGGGCTGCTGCAGCACGATGCCGTTGATGGCGCCTTCCGGAAGGCCGGCGGACAGGTCCGCGACCTCGACCTCGAAGCCGAGGGCCTCGGCGCGGCCCTTCACGAGGGCGATGGTCTGCGGGAGGAGGTCGGCGTCGAGCACGGTCTTGCCGTCGGCGGCTTCCTTCGCCTTGTTCGCGCGGCGCATGAGCAGGACGGCCTCGACGACGGCGGTGCCTTCGTCCAGCAGGGAGGCGTTCGCGATGGGCAGGCCGACGAGGTCCTGGACCATGGTCTGGAAGTTCAGGAGCGCTTCGAGACGGCCCTGGGAGATCTCGGGCTGGTACGGGGTGTACGCGGTGTACCAGGCCGGCGCCTCGAGGATGTTCCGGCGGATCACGGCGGGCGTGACGGTGTCGTAGTAGCCCTGGCCGATGAGCTGGACGGCGGTCTTGTTGAGCGAGGCCAGGCGGCGCAGCTCGGCGAGGACCTCGACCTCGGAAAGTGCCGGGCGCAGCGTGAGCGGGGTGGGCTGCTTGATGTCATCCGGGACCGCGGTGTTGACCAGGGCGTCGACCGAGCTGTAGCCCACGGCCTGCAGCATGGTGTCGATCTCGGTCTGACGGCGTGAGCCGATGTGGCGGTCCACGAAGCTGCCGGACTTCGCCAGATCAAGGACGGCGGAGGGATTCGTCACGAAGGAACTCCAGTGCTTGGCCGGCGAATGGTACGCCGGAACGGGTTGGGCTCCTCCCCGCTCTGTGTGGGACCTGAGAGTTTTCATACCCACCACTGAGGGCGGGCACCTGCACCGTCGGTGAGCCGGATGTCCGGCTGCTTTCCAGAGTTGCCTCGGCGCGGCGGTACGGGGGCCTGAGAGATTCCTGGGGAGGTTTTGCTCCTACGGCGCCTGCGTAATACCCGTTCGCAGGACTCTCCCGCCGCGGATCGATGGCTTATTCACTTGTGCATGACCGCGGTGATAGCAGTCACAACTTCAATTGTCTCCCCTGCGGCCTGGGAGGGCAAACGGGGCGGAGCCGGTGGGCTCAGATCTTGCCACGGACCAGCTCGAGCACCCGCAGGAGGCTCTGCACCTCGGCGTCGGTCTTGGCACGGTCCATCTCCTGACCGCCGCCGTTCTCCAGGACCGCGTTGAAGTACAGCCCGTCGGACATGTACCGGACGGCGCGGGCCAGGTCCTCGCCGAGTTCCTCCGTGAGGACCTCGAGCCACTGCTTCTGGATCCTCGCGAAGCGGCGCTGGGTCTCGGCATGGGCCACTTCCGCGAGGCGGGTCGCGGCGACGAAGGAGCGGTCCAGAGGTCCACCGTCCCAGATGGCCTCCTTGATGAAGTACACGCCCGCGCCTTCCGGAGCCGTCTTCATGGCCTCGATCTCCTCCTGGGCCAGGGCGTCGAAGCGGTCCAGGAGGGCTGCGACCAGCGCTTCCTTGTTCGGGTAGTGGTAGAGCAGACCGCCCTTGGAGACCCCCGCGCGCGCAGCCACCGCATCCAGGGTGGCGCCCCGCTCCCCCACTTCGATCAGCATCGATTCGAAGGCGTCGAGGACGGCGTTCCTGGCTACGGGCTTTCGTGACATGGCTTCCATTCTGCATGGTTCGGTGACGGCGCGGGAGGATGACGCCCGGATTGAAACTATACAGTCCAGACGGTACAGTTATGATCATGACGACCAAGACCTTGACTCAGAACACGAGCAACGGGACGGCGCCATGGCAGAAGTGGGCGGCCCTGGCACTGCTCATGGTGCCCGTGCTGCTCGTGGCAGTGGACAACACCGCCCTCACTTTCGCACTCCCCGCCATCGCCAGCTCCCTGCAGGCGAGCGGCGTGGAACTCCTCTGGATCATCGACGCCTACCCGCTCGTCCTGGCCGCGCTTCTCGTGGCCATGGGCAATCTGGGTGACCGCATCGGACGCCGGAAGCTCCTCATGATCGGCAGCGCCGGCTTCGGCCTGGCCTCCATCGCGGCGGCCTTCTCGCCCACCGCCGGCGCCCTGATCGCCGGACGTGCGGCCCTCGGCCTCTTCGGCGCGACCCTCATGCCGAGCACCCTGTCCCTGATCCGGAACATCTTCACGGACAACAACCAGCGCCGGCTGGCCATCGCCATCTGGGCGGCCTTCTTCTCCGGCGGCGCAGCACTCGGCCCGATCGTGGGCGGCTGGCTCGTGGACCATTTCTGGTGGGGCGCGGTCCTCATGATGCCCGCCTTCCTGCTGGCGCCACTCCTGGTGCTGGGCACCCGGATGATCCCAGAGTCCAAGGACAACTCGCCGCACCCCATCGACGTCCCCAGCGTCTTCCTGTCGATCCTCT
This sequence comes from Arthrobacter sp. Y-9, assembly GCF_029690065.1. Classification (NCBI taxonomy): domain Bacteria; kingdom Bacillati; phylum Actinomycetota; class Actinomycetes; order Micrococcales; family Micrococcaceae; genus Arthrobacter; species Arthrobacter sp. Y-9. The sequence goes on along the minus strand of NZ_CP121463.1, from coordinate 742,597 downwards.
CGATGGGTCCTGTCGCGGTGGCCATCAAGGAGCTCACGGTGCACGGCTTCGAGCCGCTCCCGCTGGCCCTGGCGTTCTTCGGCCTGGGCATGGGCGTGCTGTTCGTCCGCCGTCAGCGCCGGATCCCGGCCCCCATGCTGGATGTCACGCTGTTCACCAACCCGGTGTTCAGCACGTCGATCGCGGCGAACATCCTGTCCTTCGTCTCCATGACCGGCTTCATCTTCTTCTTCTCCCAGCACTTGCAGCTGGTGGAAGGCATGAGCCCGTTCCAGGCCGGCATCACCCTGCTGCCGGCCTCCGTGGCGACGATCGTCGCAGGCCTGTCCTCGGTCCCGCTGGTGCGCGCCCTGCGCCCTGGCACCGTGGTCACGGCAGGCCTAGCCCTCAGCACCACCGCTTACGTCCTGGTGGCGCTGTTCGGCAACAGCGTCGGCATGCCGGTCTTCCTCCTGGCCGTGTACCTGCTGTCGATCGGCATCGGCGCGGCCGAGACCATCTCGAACGACCTCATCATGGGGTCGGTGCCGCCGGAGAAGGCCGGCGCGGCCTCCGCGATCTCGGAGACCGGCTACGAGTTCGGGGCCCTGCTGGGCACCGCGATCCTCGGGTCGATCCTGACCGCGAGCTATCAGCAGCATCTGCGGCTGCCGGCCGGGCTGAGCGAGGCGGACGGCCATGCGGCGAAGGAGACGCTCGCCGGAGCGATCGACGTCGCGCACCGAGTGGGCGGCGAGCTGGGTCATCAGCTCACGACGACGGCGCAGCACGCCTTCGACTCGGGCGTCACCATCACGGCCGCCATCGGCGCCCTGCTGATGGTCAGCGTGACCGTCGCCGCGGCGATCGGCCTGCGCAAGGTCCCGCGCGCCACCAAGGAAAGCCAGCAGGAGCGCCCCGGTCACTGACCGGCTCCTGCGCACGACCGGTCAGTCTGGGGAGGCTGACCTGGGCCGGAGTCATCTCCGGCCCCTGGGGAGAAGCGCCTCGGGCGTCTGCCAGTGAATCCGCTGGTCAGACGCTCGGGGCGTGCCGCCCGCCGTCGACGGCTTGCCAAATGTGAAGCGCACCACCCATACTAAATGAACATTGTTCATTTTTGTGGCCCTCCTCACAAGCTAGCCATCACACATTGGAGTCTGACGTGGCTGACGAAACCACTCCCGCCGACAACACCCAGCGCTGGGTCATGCCTTCTGAGACCGCCGAGCAGGAACGTCTCTGGATGGCCTTCCCGCACGAGGGCTACACCCTGGGCGAGACGGCGGAGGACGCCCACGCCGCCCGCACCACCTGGGCCGCCGTGGCCAACGCGGCCGTGCGCTTCGAGCCGGTCACCATGGTCGTCGATCCTGCGGACACCGAGATCGCCGCCCAGTACCTGGATCCGCGCGTCGAGGTCGTCACCGCCGAGCTCAACGACGCCTGGATGCGCGACATCGGCCCGAGCTTCGTCCTGGACGCCGAGGGCCGCCTCGGCGCCGTGGACTGGGTGTTCAACGGCTGGGGCGCCCAGGACTGGGCCGCCTGGGACAAGGACTCCAAGATCGGCGCCTTCGTGGCCGGTCAGACCCCCGCGGAGCTGATCTCGTCCCCCATCGTCAACGAGGGCGGCGGCATCCACGTGGACGGCGAAGGCACCGTGCTCCTCACCGAGACCGTGCAGCTGGATCAGGGTCGCAACCCCGGCGCCACCAAGGAGCAGATCGAGGCCGAGCTGGCCCGCACCATCGGCGCCACCAAGGCCATCTGGCTGCCCCGCGGCCTCACCCGCGACTCCGAGGAGTTCGGCACCCGCGGCCACGTGGACATCGTCGCCACGCTCTCCTCCCCCGGCACGGTCCTGGTCCACCACCAGGAGAACCCGGAGCACCCCGACTACGAGGTCTCCCAGGAGATCATCGCGCTCCTCAAGGACAGCACCGACGCGGCGGGCCGCACGCTCACCGTCATCCCGGTGCCCGCTCCCGCCACGCTCACCGATGAAGAGGGCTTCGTCGACTTCAGCTACATCAACCACGTGGTCCTCAACGGCGCCGTCATCGCCTGCTCGTTCAACGACGCCAACGACGCCCGCGCCGTCGAAGCCCTCTCCGCCGCCTACCCGGGCCGCGAGATCGTCACCGTCGACGCCCGTGAGCTCTTCGCCCGCGGCGGCGGCATCCACTGCATCACCCAGCAGCAGCCGCGCGCCGCTCGCTGACCCGTCGCGCCGGGCCCCGCCCGGCCCGGCCAGACCCGTTCTTCCGGGTCGACGGGCAGGCCCTCCGGCCTGCCCGTCGCGGCGACGCTGCCGCCTGGCCATGCACAGAAAGCCACCCATGGAACAACATCACCCCCGCAGCGCCCACCAGGATGTGGACGGCAAAGGGCTCAAGTCCGGTCAGCTCGGCCTGCTGGCGATCGTCGTCATCGGCCTCTCGACCATCGCCCCCGCGTACACCCTGACCGGCGCCCTCGGCCCCACGGTCCAGGAGGTGGGCGCGCAGCTCCCCATCATCTTCGTCATCGGCTTCATCCCGATGATCCTGGTGGCCCTGGCGTACCGCGAGCTCAACACCGACTCCCCGGATTCCGGCACCACCTTCACCTGGAGCACCAAGGCCTTCGGACCCTGGATCGGCTTCATGGGCGGCTGGGGCCTGCTCGCCGCCAACATCATCGTGCTGTCCAATCTGGCGGGCGTGGCCGTGGACTTCTTCTACCTCTTCCTGGCCCAGGTCACAGGCGTGGCGGGGCTGGCCGATCTGGCAGGCAACCAGTGGGTCAACGTGGCCACGTGCCTCGTCTTCGTGGTGGCGGCCGTGTGGATCAGCTACCGCGGTCTGGAGACCGCCAAGAACGTCCAGTACGTCCTGGTGGGCTTCCAGCTCCTGGTGCTTGGCCTCTTCGCCGTCATGGCGATCGTGAACTGGGAGAACTCCGGCCAGGGCATGGCCTTCTCCTGGGACTGGTTCGACATCACCAAGGTCGACAGCTTCAGTGCGATCACCGCCGGCATCTCCCTTTCGATCTTCGTGTACTGGGGCTGGGACGTCTGTCTGACCCTGAATGAGGAAGCCAAGGACGGCCGGAAGACCGCCGGCAAGGCGGGCACCATCACGGCTCTCTCCGTGCTGGCCATCTACCTGCTGGTCGCCATCGCCTGCATCATGTTCGCCGGCATCGGGGAACAGGGCTTCGGCCTGCGGAACCCCGAGAATTCGGGCAACATCTTCACGGCGCTGGCCTCGCCCATCATGGGCCCGCTCGCCATCCTGATGTCCCTGGCCGTGCTCTCCAGCTCGGCGGCGTCCCTGCAGTCGACCTTCATGTCCCCGGCCCGCGGCCTGCTCGCCATGGGCCACTACGGCGCCCTGCCCAAGTCGATGGCCAAGGTCGACCCGGTGCACTTCACCCCGGCCAATGCCACCGTCGCGGCCGGCGTGATCTCGTGGGGCTTCTACGCGGTGATGCACATCGTGAGCCAGAACGTCCTCAATGACACCATCCTGGCCCTCGGCCTGATGATCTGCTTCTACTACGGCCTCACGGCGTTCGCCTGCGTCTGGTACTTCCGCAAGACCCTCTTCGCGAGCCCTCGGAACTTCCTCCTGCGCGGCCTGGCGCCGGTGGTGGGCGGCATCATGCTGTTCGTCGTGATGATCCAGACCGCGGTCGACTCCTGGGACCCGGCGTTCGGCTCCGGCACGGCCGTGTTCGGCGTCGGCCTCGTGTTCGTCGTGGGCGTGGGGATCCTGCTGCTCGGCGTCGTGGTGATGTTCGTGATGTCCCGCAAGCGGCCCGAGTTCTTCCGCGGGGAGACCCTGAAGATGGACACCCCGGCCCTGGTGGACTGAGCGGTCCCCTTCCGGACGCACTGCACAGACGACGACGGCGCCGCACCCTCCCGGGGTGCGGCGCCGTCGTCGTGTCAGTCGGCCGTCAGGGCTTCATGTTCTCCGCGCCGATGAGCCAGGCCTGCTGCTCGAGTCCCTCGAGCACGGTGTGCAGGAGGTCCGCCGAGGTGGGGTCCTCCTCGTCCACCTGGTCGTGGACCTTGCGAGTGGTGCCCACGGTGGCGTTGATGGCCGCGACGATGCGGTCGATGGCGTCGTGCGTGGAGATCAGGCCCTCGGGGAACGCCGCCAGGCTGGTGTTCTTCTCGACGGTGACGCTGCGGCCGTCCGGGACGGCCTCCAGGGCGCGCATGCGCTCGGCGACGTCGTCACTGAGGTTGCGGGCCAGGTCGATCAGGACGTCCAGCTGGAGGTGCAGATCGCGGAAGTTCGGGCCCACGATGTTCCAGTGGGCCTGCTTGCCCTGCAGGTGCAATTCGATCAGGTCGGTCAGCACGGCCTGGAGATTGGCCGCGAGCGTGGGTGATGCCTTCATGCTTCCTCCTGTGTGGTGAATTGTTCCGTACCTCTGACGCTATCCCACTTCGGCAGGGGCGAGACAACTCAGATTCCGAGGAACTCCTCCAGACGGACCACGGTCAGTCCGGAGGCCTTCTGTGCCTGGTGAAACGCTGCGAGGTCCCGTTTGAATTCCGGCCGGAAGTGCATGAGGCAGATGTCACCTGGGCGCAGGCCGTTGCCGACCTGGTAGTCCATCCGTCCGGCGTTCGCCTTGCACTCCCAGTCGATGACGGCTTTCAGACCCGCCGCGGCCACGGCGGTGCGCATGGCATTGGAGTACGCCCCTCCGGGCGGACGGAAGAGCGTGGGCGTGGTACCGTAGTGGCGCTTGATGTAGTCCTGCATGCCGGTGACCTCGCCGAGCTGGTACTCGTAGCCCGCCTGGACCATGGAGGTGTTGTGGCTGATGGTGTGGTTCTGGATGCGGTCGCCGCGCGCCTGGAACTTCTTGAAGAAGTCCGGGTTGCCCGCGATCGCGCTCTTCGTCAGGAACAGCGTGGCCGGGTAGCCGTACTCGTCCAGCAAGTCGAGCGACTCCTGGGTCTTGACCACGCCGTCGTCGATCGTCAGGAAGACCACCGGCTGCTTCGTCGGCACCCGGGTGATCACCGGCGCCAGGCCGTTCTCGACGGGCGGCAGCCTGAAGTCACCCACGAAGGTCTTGCGGGGCGTGGGGGTGGCACTCGGCGTCAGGCTCGGCGACGGGGTGGCCGACGCCGTCGCGCCTCCGCTCGCGGATGGGCCCTGACTGCCACTCGTCTTCCCGGTGGGAGCGACGGTCGGCGAGTCGGCGCAGGCCCCAAGCAACGGGGCCGTGGCGGCTCCCAGGGCCAGCAGAGCCGCGCGGCGGCTGATGAATGATTCCGGCATGACTGGTGGAGCCCCCCCTACGATGATGTCGAGCTGATCATAGGTCCCGAAGGTGTCGAAAACCTGCGTCGAATCCTCGGAGTTTTGCGCATGACCGGTGATTGCGGATATCGTGTGAGCCGCATCACCGGCAGGTGATGCGACGCTGTTGATCCGCGGCGGGAGAGACCTCCCGGCACCCCGGGCAGGCGCCGTAGGAGCAAACCCTCCCCGGGAATCTCTCAGGCACCCGTACCGCCGCGGCGAGGCGACTCTGGAAAGCAGCCCGGTCCGCCGGGCTCACCGACGGTGCAAGCGGGCCCCTTCAGCCCGCGGAATCTCTCAGGTCCCATACAGAGCGGGGAGGAACGCCTGTCATCGTGGCGCCCTCAGGGCGCCTGAGCCGAAGGGTTCCTCATGTCCGCCGGACCGACCGTCCTCCCTCCCCTGCAGTGGAATGCCGCGCGTGCTCGCGCCGCGTCCACGCCGCAGCGGGTTCCGGCATCAGGACCCCTCCTCTCGACGATACAGTCAGCACGGCCCGCGCCTCCCCCGCGCCGGATCTCCGGGGCTTCGGAAGGAACGGGCCGTGACGCCCAGCGCAGGAGCAACAGCGGAAAGAGGAAATGAAGATGAGCACAGTGGACGCCGGCCTGAGGTACTCGGCCGAGCACGAATGGGTCGCGCAGGACGGGGACGGCGCCGTGCGCGTCGGCATCTCCGCCGTGGCGGCGGATGCCCTGGGAGACATCGTCTATGTGGATCTGCCCGAGGTCGGCGCCGTCATCACCGCCGGGGAGACCTGCGGCGAGGTGGAGTCCACCAAGTCCGTGTCCGATCTGTACGCCCCGGTCTCGGGCGAGATCACCGCGGTCAACGCCGCGGCGTCGGACGATCCGGCCCTGATCAACAGCGACCCGTACGGCGAGGGCTGGCTCTTCACCGTGGCCGTCACCGCCGAGGGCCCGCTGCTGTCCGCCGAGGAGTACGCCGCGGCCAACGGAGGCGAACTGTGAGCGCCGCCGTCACCGAGTACGAGCAGGTGGTCCCGGCGTCGCTGAACGCGTCCCTCGCGGAGCTGGATCCCGAGGTCGCGGCGAAGATCGATGACGAACTGCACCGCCAGCGCGAGGGCCTCGAGATGATCGCGTCCGAGAATCACACCGCGTTCGCCGTCATGCAGGCCCAGGGCTCCGTCCTGACCAACAAGTACGCCGAGGGCTACCCGGGCAAGCGCTACTACGGCGGCTGCGAGCACGTGGACGTCATCGAGCAGCTCGCCATCGACCGGATCAAGGACCTCTTCGGCGCGGAGTTCGCCAACGTCCAGCCGCACTCCGGCGCCCAGGCCAACGCCTCCGTCATGCACGCGCTCATCAAGCCCGGAGACACCATCATGGGCCTGAACCTGGCCCACGGCGGCCACCTCACGCACGGCATGCGGATCAACTTCTCCGGCAAGCTCTACAACGTCGTCCCGTACGGGGTCCGCGAGGACACGCACACCGTGGACATGGCCGAGGTCGAGCGCCTGGCGCAGGAGCACCGGCCCGCCCTGATCGTGGCCGGCTGGTCCGCCTACGCGCGGCAGCTGGACTTCGCCGAGTTCCGCCGGATCGCCGACTCCGTGGGCGCCTACCTCATGGTGGACATGGCGCACTTCGCCGGGCTGGTCGCAGCCGGTCTGCACCCCTCGCCCGTGCCGTACGCCCACGTCACGACCTCCACGACGCACAAGACGCTGGCAGGCCCGCGTGGCGGCATCATCCTGTCCAATGACGCGGACATCGCCAAGAAGATCAACTCGGCCGTGTTCCCCGGCCAACAGGGCGGCCCGCTGGAGCACGTGATCGCGGGCAAGGCCGTGGCCTTCAAGATCGCGGCGTCCGAGGAGTTCCGTGAGCGCCAGGAGCGCGTCCTGGTGGGTGCCCGGATCCTGGCCGAGCGTCTCACACGGCCCGACGTGGCCGGAAAGGGCATCTCCGTGGTCTCGGGCGGCACCGACGTGCACCTGGTGCTCGTGGACCTGCGGGATTGCGAGCTGAACGGCCAGCAGGCCGAGGACCGCCTGGCTGCCATCGACATCACGGTCAACCGCAACGCCGTCCCGTTCGACCCGCGTCCGCCGATGGTCACCTCGGGCCTGCGGATCGGCACCCCGGCCCTGGCCACCCGCGGCTTCGGCGAGGCCGCCTTCCGTGAGGTCGCGGACATCATCGCGGAGGCACTGATCGCCGACGACGACGCCGACCTCACCGGCCTGCGGGACCGTGTGCAGGCGCTTGCCGCGGCCCACCCGCTGTATCCGGGCGTGAACGGCCTCAGCTGATCGTCTCCGGTGCTGCGTGGACGGGGGTCCGCGCAGCACCGGCGGCTACGCTGTTCCGAACGTGTTTCGAACGCCACCGCATCACTCGTTCCACCGCAGAAACTGCTGCACCGCTTCACCCGACGACGAAGGACCCGTGCTGTGACTCTTGTCCCCGAAGGCCGTAAACTCCTGCGGATCGAACAACGCAACGCCGCCACCCCCGTGGAACGCAAACCCGACTGGATCAAAGCCAAAGTCCAGATGGGACCCGAGTTCGTCGGCCTGAAAAACCTCGTCAAAAAAGAAGGCCTGCACACCGTCTGCGAAGAAGCCGGCTGCCCCAACATCTTCGAATGCTGGGAAGACAAAGAAGCGACCTTCCTCATCGGCGGCTCCGAATGCACCCGCCGCTGCGACTTCTGCCAGATCGACACCGGCAAACCCTCACCCCTGGACCGGCTCGAACCCACCAAAGTCGCCCGCTCCGTGCAGTCCATGAACCTGCGCTACGCCACCGTCACCGGCGTCGCCCGCGATGACCTCGACGACGAAGGCGTCTGGCTCTACGCCGAAACCGTGCGCAAAATCCACGAACTCAACCCCGGCACCGGCGTCGAGCTGCTCATCCCCGACTTCTCCGGCAAACCCGAACACATCCAAGCGATCTGCGACTCCCGCCCGGAAGTGTTCGCCCACAACGTCGAAACCGTCCCCCGCATCTTCAAACGCATCCGCCCCGCCTTCCGCTACGAACGCTCCCTGGATGTCATCACCCAAGGCCGCACCCACGGCATGGTCACCAAATCCAACCTCATCCTCGGCATGGGCGAAACCCGCAAAGAGATCAGCGAGGCCCTGCGTGATCTGCACGAAGCCGGCTGCGACCTGATCACCATCACCCAATACCTCCGACCCTCCGAACGGCACCTGCCCGTGGACCGCTGGGTCAAACCCCAGGAATTCGTCGAACTCGCCGACGAAGCCGAAGACATCGGCTTCCTCGGCGTCATGTCCGGACCCCTGGTCCGCTCCTCCTACCGCGCCGGACGCCTCTGGGCCACCGCCATGCGCAAAAAAGGCCGCGACATCCCCGAAAACCTCGCCCACATCGCCGACGGCATCCAAGACTCCGGCACCACCCGCCAAGAAGCCCGCACCCTCATCACCACCCACGGCTGACGGGATCGACTGACATGGAAAACCCGGAAGCCGGCATGCTGTCCATACATCTCGAGGTCATCCCGGCCCCCGGCATCGTGGACGCGGTGCGGAAGGCCGTGCCGCCGTCGTCGTCCTGCACGATCAGCATCACCTGCCTGCCCAAGCACGGCGTGGACGCCACGCTCGCGGTGGCCACCGAGCTCGCACAGGACGGTCACCGGGTGGTGCCGCACCTCGCGGCGAAGGGACTGAGCAGCCGGGAGCGCCTGCGCGAGATCCTGGAGGAATGCGCGGGCGCGGGCATCGCCGAACTCTTCGTGGTGGGCGGCGACGCCGGCACTCCCGACGGGCCGTATGCCGACGGCGAGGCGCTGCTGCGGGATGTCGTGGAGCTGGACGGCGGGCGCTTCACCGTCGGCGTGGCCGGGTATCCGGAAGGGCACCCGGGGATTCCTGATCACGTGCTTCTCGAATCCCTGCGGCGCAAACAGGAGCATGCGAGCCGGATCGTGACCCAGATGTGCTTCTCGGCCGAGAGGATCGGCGAATACGTCGCCGGTCTCCGCCGCGAAGGGGTGGACCTTCCCGTCCGGGCGGGTGTGGCCGGGGCGGTCCCCACGGCCCGGCTCCTGACGCTCGCCGCGAAGATCGGGGTGGGGTCGTCCCTTCGTTTCCTCAGCGGCAAGGCGTCCCTGGCGCGGAATCTGCTGCCTAGCAGCAGGTATGCGCCCGGGGAGATGATCGCCCGGCTCGGGAGGACGCCGGACATCGACAGCGTACAGCTCTACACCTTCAACTCTCTCGACGCGCTCCCGGCGCTCGGCTCCGGGAGCGCCCCTCACGCCTGAACCGAGGCACGGCTCGCAGAACCGTTCACGCCGCGTTCATCCAGCTGTATAGACAAGTGCAATCAAGAAGCGAATGCCCTTCACTCAGCCTTCCTACCGTGGAAGCGACCACTCCCCCAGTGAAGGATCCACTCCGCCATGAAACCCCTCACCCGCCGCACGGCGATCGCCACCTCCCTGGCCGGGCTCGCCGCCGTGGGCACCGCATCGGCAGCTCAGGCCGGCAGCACGTCCGCACCCACCACGTCCGGCTGGGGCCGTGCCCGCAGCGTCTTCTCCGTCATCAGCGACATCCAGGGTGATCTGCACGATTTCGCCATGGCCCTGCAGGACATCGAGACCACCAACCCCCGGACCCGCAGCGCCGGCCTGGTGATCAACGGCGACATCACCCCGCGCGGCTACGACTTCGAATATGCCGACGTCCGGAAGGTGCTGGATTCCAACCCGCGCCCCCGCAACGCCCACTGGGTGATCGGCAACCACGAGTTCTACGTCCCGAAGTGGCTGAACCCCACCACGCTCCGTCAGGACACCTGGCCGAACGGGTGCACCGAGGAGAAGCTGTACAACAACTTCTACGACTTCACGGGCCGCAAGAAGGTCTACACCGAGGTGGACCTGGGCGGTGTCCCGGCGCTCCTGCTCGGCACCGAGAAATACATGCACTACCACGACAGCAAGCTCTGGGACGAGGTGTGGCTGAGCGAGGAGCAGTTCGCCTGGCTCGAGTCGCGCCTGGCCTACTACGCCCGCCGTCGCAAGCCCGTGATGGTGTTCTGCCACCACCCGCTGCCCAACACCGTCTCCGGCACCCGGAACGCGCTCTACAAGAGCGATTACCTGCAGGCCGACCGGCTCCTCAAGATCCTGGGCCAGTACAAGAACGTGTTCTTCTTCAGCGGTCACACCCACTGGGACCTGAACCTCTCCGACTGGGCCGTCCGCCGTGTGGTGCCGGGCACCGGGAACCCGGAGGGCTTCATGACCGTCAACACGGGCGCCATCCAGACCCTCTGGGAGGACGACGGCCACGGCGGCGAACGCGCGCTGGATCCCCTGGAGGCCAGCGGTCTCCAGGTGGAGGTCTCCCACGACTCCGTGCTGCTCCGGGCCCGGGACTACCGGCGTCGGCAGTGGATCAAGGAACTGCACGTCCCGCTCTCCTTCTGAGATCCCCTTCGGAGCGTTCCTTCGGAGCGGCCTCGGTCGGGCGGCCTGGGTCGGGCGGCCTGGCCCTGGCCTCGCTGAAGGGCGGCCCACCCTCCGAGACGGCCCGCTCGTCGCATGGAGCAACAATGCTTCCGTGCGCGGGCGGGCCGTCCGTAGTCTGGCAGGGTGACCACTTCCACCAGCTCCGGATTGAAGCGGCTGTTCGCGTTCCCGAACCCGGTGAACGAGTACGCCGCCCGTTCCACCGCGGGCATCATCGTGGTGCTGAGTGTCATCACCCTGGTCCTCGGCCTGACGGCCGGCTGGGGCTGGCTGCTCTGGCTCATCGCCCTGGGCTTCTGGCTCCGGGTGGCCGGCGGCCCGCGATACTCCCCCGCCGGACGCCTCGCGGTGCACGTCATCGCCCCGCGGCTCGGTGCGCCGCGCCTGGTGCCCGGCCCTCCGAAGAGGTTCGCCCAGACCATCGGCGCCGTGCTCTCGACCGCCGCGGCCATCTTCTGGACCGTCGGTCTCGCCCCGGTGGCGTGGGTCCTGCTGGGCCTGCTGATCGTGGCGGCGTCCCTCGAATCCTTCGCCGGGTTCTGCCTGGGCTGCTGGATCTTCGGCAAGCTCCAGAACGCCGGCGTCATCCCGGAGAGCGTCTGCGAGGCCTGCAACAACATCTCGCTGCGACGAGCCTGAACCCGCCGCTGTCCCCGCGGCCGGCACGCCGCGCCCCGAACGCCGAACGGGCGCCCTCCTGAGCTTCAGGAGGGCGCCCGTTCGTCATAGCGCCGTGCCCGCGGCGGGAGCCGCCGCTCAGGCGCCCCGGCGCTCCACGTAGACACGGAGCGCATCGCGGACGAATTCCGCTCCGCCCTGCCCGCCGTAGTTCGCCGCGAATCGCGGGTCCGCCACGTACATCTCGGCCAGGCCGAGCAGGTACTCCTTCGGAGCGCCGGTCGGATGCCCGGGCGTTCCGGGGATCCCTGAGAGCCAGGCGTCGTGCCGCGCGGCGAGAGCCTGCGCTTCGTCGCCCGCCGGGTCGACGAAGCGGGCCGCCGCGGCCGTCCAGTCGGCGCCCAGCCGCTGCTGGCGTTCCTGCCAGGCGCGCCTGCCGTCCTCACCGAGACCGCGCCACCAGGCATCCGAATCCGCGTAGGCCTTGGCGCCCCAGCGCTGCTCGACCTCTTCCTTGTACTGCGTGTGGTCGAATCCATCGAACATGTCCTGCGCCATGAGCCGACCACCTCCTTTCACTTGCCTGATCGTGTGCTCCACCGCCTGGATCTGACGGGCCAGTCGTTCCTGGTCCTGCCGCAGCAGTTCCAGGTGCCGGCTGAGCGCCTCGGCCTGATCGGCCTGCCGGGACAGCACTTCACCGATCGCCGGCAGTCCGAGTCCCAGTCCGCGGAGCAGGAGGATCCTCTGCAAGGTGACCAGGGCGTCGCGGTCGTAATGGCGATACCCGTTGTGCCCCACCCGGCTCGGCTTCAGCAGCCCCACCTGCTCGTAGTGCCTCAGGGTGCGGCTGGTGGTCCCGGCCATGCGGGCCACTTCCTGGATGCTCCAGTCCTCGTCGTCCTCCATGATCACCAGCATAGAAGTTGACGCAGCGTCAAGGTCAAGCGGGCGATCTGGAAAGCTCGACGGCGGCGTCCCGGCGTCGTGCCACAGAGCGCAGCGTGGGCCTCTAGCATTGCCGTTATGGGCCGGAGCAGCAGAAGATCACGCAGCGCCACGAAGCGACGTCCGCAGAACAGGGCCGTGAGCGCCGGGTTCATCGTGCATCTGATCGCCCAGCTGGGACTCTGCGTGCTGGGGTTCTTCCCCGTCGTGGTCGCGGAGAAGGACCAGAGCATCCTGGAGCTCCTGGGCCTGTGGTGTCTGCTGGGATCGGTCTATTCGGTGGTCATCCTGGTCCGCCTCAGCCGGGAGGCCCGCATCATCCCGCCGGCGTCACAGGCCGTCCCGGCAGCGGCCGAGATCGCTCCCGCGGTCCGGATCCTGACCGTCGTCGCAACCGCGCTGGCGAGCCTGATCGGTCTCACCGCGGCAGCGCAGGTGCTCCTGACCCCGAGTTCCGTGGACGAGGACATGAGGGTCTTCTCGAACGTGGTCGGCGTGTGGAGCATGCTGCTGTCCTGGGCCCTCATGCAATGGGGGTTCGCCCAGATCTACTTCCAGCGGCACTACGGGAAGACCGGGCCGCTCCTGCGGGTGCCGGGGACCACGACGCCCCGGATGGTGGATTTCGTCTATTTCGCCTTCACCATGGGAACCACGTTCGCGGCGTCGGACTGTGAGGTGCTGGACTCCCGCGGACGCTGGCTGGTCACGTGGCACTCGGTGCTCAGCTTCTTCTTCAACGGCTTCATCATCGTCCTGGCGCTGAACACGATCACCGGGAAATGATCAGGGGAAGTGAGCGGAGGGCTCACTTCCCCTGATCGGCGCATTCAGGCGCGTCCAACGTACTCAGGCTAGACCAGCGCCGGCTGCCGAAGGCCCGTGAAGGTCGAGGAGTGGAACACGAGCGGGTCCACGTGCCCCTCGCGCACTTCGTGCCCATGCACGCGCAGCAGCACGACGGCGTGATCCCCGGCCGGGACCTCCTGCTCCACCGAGCAGTCGAGCCAGAGCGCGGCCCCCGGCAGGAGCAGCGCACCTTCGCTGCTGACACTCACGGGAAGCCCGGCGAAGCGGTCCCCGTCCTTCGACGCGATCTGCCGTGCGGCGTGTTCCTGATGAGCAGAGAGCACCGAGACTCCCAGGCGGGCCGAGCTCCGCAGGACGGGCCAGGTGCGGCTGGAATTCTGGACGGCGAACATCACGAGCGGCGGGTCCAGGGAGACTCCGACCGTAAAGGTCGAGACCACGAGTCCCTGCGGGGCGCCGTCCACGAGGGCGGCGAGCGCCGCCACCCCACTCGGCACCTTGGCGAACGCGTGGCGCAGCTGGGTGCTGTCCGGATCACTGACGAGCGGCACGAGCGGCACCTCCCCCGAGCAGGACGGACTGTTCCCCCACGGCGGCGCCACCGGGGCTTCCGGGTGAGGCGGCGTCGTCGTGCTCCGCCGGATCGCGGCGGGCGGCGAAGAGGTTCGCCGGGCGCGGCAGACCGTAGTGCTCCCGCAGCGTGGCGCCCGTGTACTCGGTGCGGAAGAGCCCGCGCTCCTGAAGGATCGGGACCACGTCGCGCGTGAAGACGTCCAGGCCCGACGGCAGGACCGGCGGCATGATGTTGAAGCCGTCCGCGGCGCCGGTGGTGAACCAGTGCTCGATGCGGTCGGCCACCTGCTCGGCCGTCCCCGCGAAGGTCTGGTGCCCCCGGCCCCCACCCAGCCGGCCGATGATCTGGCGGACCGTCAGGCCCTCACTGCGGCCCAGCTCCACGATCAGGGTGCGGCGGCTCTTGTTGGCCTCGATCTGGGACTCCTCCGGAAGATCGTCCGGAAGCTGCTCGTCCAGGGCCAGGGTCGACGGGTCGACGCCGATGACCCCGGCGAGGTGCCGCAGCGCGTGTTCGGGCAGGATGAGACGGTTCAGTTCCTCGTCGAGGGCCCGCGCCTCCTCCTCGGTGGCGCCGATGACGGGAACGATCCCGGGCAGGATCTTCACCGCGTCGGCGTCGCGCCCCGCGAGCGCCACCCGGCGCTTGAGGTCGGCGTAGAACTCCCGGGCGCTCTCGACGGTCTGGTGCGCCGTGAAGATCGCCTCGGCCCAGCGGGCGGCGAAGTCGCGGCCGCTCTCCGAGGAGCCCGCCTGGATGATGACCGGGCGGCCCTGCGGCGAGCGCGGCGCGTCGAGGGCGCCCTCCACCTGGAAGAACTCGCCACGGTGCAGCACCGGGTGGACCCGGGCCTGGTCACCCCACACGCCGCGGTCCTTGTCCCCCACATGGACCTCGTCCTCCCAGCTGTCCCAGAGCTTCTCCGTCACCTGCAGGAACTCCTCGGCCCGGGCATAGCGGTCGGCATGAGCAGGCTGGCTGTCCAGGGAGAAGTTGCGGGCCGCGGCGTCGCCGGCCGTGGTGACCACGTTCCAGCCGGACCGTCCGCCGCTGATCTGCTCCAGCCCGGCGAAACGGCGGGCCAGGTTGTACGGCTCGTTATAACTCGTGGAGGCCGTGGCCACGAGACCGATCCGCTCGGTCACTGCGGCGATGGCGGCCAGGAGAACGGTCGGCTCGATCACGCCGTAGGGGCGCTGGGTGACGTCCCCGTGCAGCAGCGGCGAGTCCGCGAAGAACACGGCGTCGAAGTGCGCCTTCTCCGCGGTCTGCGCGAGCCGCTGGTAGTGCTTCACGTCGGTGGCGGCCCGGGTGTCGCTCTCCGGCAAGCGCCAGGAGGCCTCGTGGTGCCCATTGCTCATGAGGAACGCGTTCAGGATGAGTTGGCGTGGCATGGTGTTCCTTCCTCTTCAGACAGGTGGGGTGTTCAGCGGCTGGACTCGGCCAGGCGCCAACGGGAGAAGTGGCGTTCCAGAGCCACCAGGAGGTAGTTCACGGTGAAGCCCAGCACCGCGACGGTCAGGATGCCCGCGTACATGTCGGGGATCAGGAAGCTCGACTGGGCATTGGTGATCAGGTAGCCGAGGCCGGCCTTGGCCCCGACCATTTCCGCGGCGATCAGGACGAGCACGGACGCGGTGCCCGCCATCCGCACGCCGGTGAAGATGGTGGGGACGGCGGAGGGCAGGATGACCTTGAGGAACAGCCGCCCGCTCCCGAGGCCCAGGGTCCGCGCGGCCCGGATCAGGAGCGGATCCACGCTCCGGGCGCCCAGGATGGTGTTGAGCAGGACCGGGAAGAACGCGGCGTACGCGACGATACTGATCTTGGAGACCTCCCCGATGCCGAGCAGCAGGGTGAACACCGGCAGCAGCGCGAGCGCCGCGGTGTTGCGGAACACCTCGAGCAGCGGGTTGAGGAAGCGGTCGAGCCCGCGGTACCAGGCGATGAGGAGCCCGAGAGGGACACCCAGGCCGACCGCGATCGCGAAGCCGCTCACCGACCTGCCGAGGCTGGCCAGCACGTGCTCCTGCCACTGCCCGGACTCGATCAGCTTGCCCAGAGCGGCGAGCACCTCGTGGAGCGGGGGCAGGAAGACCCGCGTGGCCTCGTCGAGGAACAGCCCCGGGCCGAACTCCCACAGGAGCAGGAACAGCGCGATCGCGCCGGTGGACCACAGCACCCGGCCGGAGACCCTGCCGATCGCGCCTGCCACCCGCCGCGCGGTCGCCCCTGCGGACGACGCCGGCTCCCCCTCCCGCGCTCCCTGACCGGCCGCCGTGGGACGGTCAGCCGTGGTCACCCCACCGGGAGTGCCGCCGGCCGCCGCGGTGGCGGGCTGTGTGGACGCCGCGGAGCCGGCCGCGCCGGCACCGGGACCGGCCGCCGCCGTCGCGCCCGCCGCATCCGCAACCGCCCCGGCCTCCACCCTCGTGATGATCTCGTCGTTCACGGTACTCGTGCTCATCAGGCCGCACTCCTTTCACGTCCGGCGCCCGCCCCGGCGGTGACCCCGGCCGGGACTGCGCCCGCCCCCGCCGGAACCTCATCCGGCGCCGAGCCGTCCGGGCGGATCTTCGCGTGGCCGGAGGCCTGAGCCCGCCGGACCTCGTCGTGCAGGAGTTCCCAGAGCAGGTGACGCTGGCGGACGAAGGCCGGGCTGGACCGCAGATCGCCCTCGGCGTCCCGGTCCCCCAGGTCGATGTCCACGATCGTCTTGACCCGCCCGGGACGCGAACTCAGCACGGCGACCCGCTGCCCCAGGTACACCGCCTCTTCGATCCCATGAGTGATGAAGATGATGGTCTTGCCGGTCCGCTGCCAGAGCCTGACCAGTTCGTCCTGGAGCTGTTCGCGGGTCTGGGCGTCCAGCGCCGCGAACGGCTCGTCCATCAGGAGGACGTCCGGTTCATAGGCCAGGCTCCGGGCGATCGCGACGCGCTGCCGCATGCCGCCCGAGAGCTCGTGCGGGTACCGGTCCTCGAACCCTTCGAGCCCCACGAGCGACAGGTATTCAAGGGCCCGGGCCCGGCGTTCCTTCCGGTTGAGCGTCCTGCCCTCGAGCTGGCGGTCCTCCAGACCGAACGCCACGTTCTCCGCGGCGGTGCGCCACGGGAAGAGGGCGTACTGCTGGAACACCACGGCCCGGTCCGGACCGGGCCCCGTGACGGGACGGCCGTCCAGGAGGACCTCCCCGCTGTCGGGCGAGGCGAGGCCCGCGAGGATGTCGAGCAAGGTGGTCTTGCCGGAGCCGCTCGGCCCCACGAGGGTCAGGAACTCCCCCGCGGCCACGTCCAGGCTCACCTCCTGGAGCGCGGTGAGGCGGACCCCTTCTCCGGACTTCGACCCCTTGCCGGGCCGGAGACGGAAGGACTTGCTGACGTTCCGGAGGCTGATCTTCGGGGTGCTCATTTCTTGCCCTCCGTCCCGGTGCCTGCGAGCGCGTTGAACTCGTTGGTGTAGTACTTGGACGGCTGCACATCCTTGTTGAGGATCCCGGTGTCCTTGAGCCAGGTGTTCCAGCGCTGGAAGTCCTCGTCCTGGATCGCGCCGTTCGCCGGGATGGCGATGCTCTTGAAGTACTTCAAGGTCGCGGTGCTCTCGTTGCGGCGCCGCTTGGTGATGATGTCCGTGAACCGCTGGATGACGGTGGCGCGCGGTGTGGTGCTGGCCCACTGGATCGCCTTGGCCACTCCGGTGGTGAAGGTGCGGACCGTGTCCGGGTTCTTCGCGATGAAGTCGTTCCGGAAGACGTACTGGCCTCCGGCGAACGCGCCGAACAGTCCGTAGTCGCTGAAGAGGGACCGCAGGCCGCCCGTGGCCACCGCGTTGTCCTGGAGGACGCCGCTGAGTGCGCCGGCGTCGACCTGTCCGCGGCGGATCGCCTGTTCGGTGTCGTTCGGCGCGACCACCACGAGCTGGACCTGCTTGATCTCGTCCTTGCTGAGGCCGTTCTTCTGCAGATACGTGGTGATCACGGCATCGGCATGGGCCCCGAGCGTGTTGACGGCGATCTTCCGCCCGATGAGGTCCTTCGCGGTCTTGATCGGGCTGTCCGCCTTCACGTAGAACCCGTAGAAGGACTTCGCGTCGGAGCCGTAGTAGTTGATCACGGCCTTGACCGGGGCGCCGGCCTCCTGGAGCTTCACGACGGCCCCGGCGAACGCGCCGCCGAACTCCGTGTTGCCTGTGGCCGCGTTCTGGATGCTGGCCGGTCCGCTGATGGTGTTACCCACCCAGTCGAGCTTCAGGTCCCCCAGGTACCCGAGATCCGCAGCCAGTTCCGGGAGCGTCACGCTGTTGGCGCTGCCTTCGTAGCGGAGGGTCTTGACCTGGTCCTTCGCGCTCTGGGCCGTGGCGGCCCCGCCGCAGGCGCTCAGCACGAGTGCGGTGGCACTCATGATCGCGGCTGCGATCACAGTCCTGCTCACGGTTCTCTTGCTGGTGCGCTGGCCCACGGGGCTTCTCCTCGATTGCTCTGGCGGACCCGGTGGCCCGCCGTGTGGGAACCATCTGAGCAGAAGCGGAACGGAAAATCGCGGGCCCGTTCACGGGAGGAAAGGCGGCTCAACATTGCGCATCAGGCGGGCGTGCGACGGCGGATGACGCCCGGCGTCGCTCCGTGAGCATCGACTCGGCGAACCGCTCCCGAAGGAGGCGCACCGCCGTGCCAGGTGTGACGCTCCGTGGCTCACGATCACGCCGTGTGAAGCCGGATCACGGCGCATTGCGCGACGCCGGACGCACTCCGCGCCGCCGGCCGGCGGCGGTTCGTGACGGAGAAAGTCGCTCCGTGACCCGGCTTCCGGCCACGGAGAAGGGGACGGCCTCAAGCCGTCCCCTCAGTCGCTCACATACTGCTCTCACCAGTAATGCGCCACATCCACCACCAGGCGTGAGCCGCCCCCGGGTCCGTCCAGGATGAACGCCCGGAACGGCAGCCGGGCCCTCACACCCAGGCCGATCGACGTCTTGCCCTCGAAGGATCCGGCGAACGCCACCTGGCGGAAGGCCGAGTAACCCGACACAGTGGACAGTTCCCGGGGATTGGCCGGGGTGTAGCTCGCGGTCCCGTCAGCCCGGTAGGCCGGGTCGTTGACCACGATGTTCAGGAACGCCCCGCCGCGCAGCGGAACCACTTGCCCGCTGGCGATCTGCCGCACCTGAGTGACATAGCTGACGGTGAAACCCTTGGCCTTGCCCTGGAGGTCCACCACGAGGCGGTCGTAACAGGTCTGCTGGCCTGTGCGGACGTTCGTCACGGGTGCCGTGGACATGCCGCCGGCGCTCTTCGCCAGCGACCCCCAGGTGATGCCGCAGTACGGGCTGGCCTGCGCCCCTGCGGGGGCGATCAGACCGAGTCCGGCCAGCAGGAGAAGTGCCATCAGCAGCGCACGGATCTTTTTCATGACCGCTCCTCCGCAGAATGAACGCTGATAGGCCCACGCTACGCCGGTTCGGGCCTCTGGGATCCTGCCGGAGCCGCGATGAGCACTGGATCGTTAACCACGCCGGAAGGCCGAGTCCGAACAGTGATCCGGGGGGCGGGATCAGTCGTCCCCGCCGAGCTCCAGCGCATGCCAGCGGACGGCGGTCACCTCGGGGATCGGCACCACGGTGGCGATGGCCTTCTCCAGGGCGGCGTCGCTCCGTTCGGCCGCGCTGAGGACCACGGTGAGCTCGGTCTGCCCCTCCTGGATGTCCCGGGCCTCCACCGAGTGGACCGTGAACTCGGGGCGCTGCACGGCCTCCACGACGGCGGACCGGACGGCGACCTCGGCCAGAGTGCTGGACCGGACCACGAAGTGATACTCCGTGGCCACGGTCTCCCGGGCGGCCGGGCCTCCGCGGCGGTCCAGCAGACGTCCCAGGGGACGCAGCAGCAGATTGGACAGCACGACGGCGAGTGTCCCGCCGAGCGCCGGCAGCAGCATCCCGCCCCCGGCGAGCGCTCCGACCGCGGCAGAGGCCCAGAGCGTGGCGGCCGTGTTGAGTCCCGAGATCGAGGCCCCCTGCTTCATGATCACGCCGGCGCCGAGGAAGCCGATGCCGGAGACGATCTGTGCGGCCACGCGCGTGGGGTCCGCGCGTTCCCCGGTGAAGCTGAAGGCGCCCATGATCACGAACAGGGCGGCCCCCAGGCTGACGAGGGCGTTGGTGCGCAGACCGGCGGTGCGGGACCGGAGCTGGCGTTCGAAGCCGATCGCAGCTCCGAGGCCCAGCCCGGCCACCATGCGCAGGGTGAGGTCGAGGGCGTCCATGGGGTTCCTCCCAGTCTTCGGTGACGGTGCGGCGAAAGGCCGCGGAAGTGCGGAGCGCACGACGGCGGGCGGCGGCTCGGCGCGCAGCCGCCCGCCGTCGTCGTGCGCTCCGGAGAGGGTGGCGAAGGCTCAGATCCAGGCGCCGAAGCGGCGGATGAAGAGCCGCTTCGCCAGCTGGACCACGGCGCAGTATGCGGCCAGGGTGAGCACGAGCCAGGGGAAGTACGTCCACGGCAGCGGCACCAGGCCGAGGCCCGCGCCGAAGCCGGTGAACGGCAGAACCAGCCCGAAGACGCAGACCGCCACGGTCGCGACCAGCACGGGCAGGCTCGCCCGCGAGCGCAGGAACGGCACTTTCCGGGTGCGCAGGAAATGCACGATCAGGGTCTGCGAGATGATCGACTCCACGAACCAGCCGGACTGGAAGAGTGCGGCGTGCTCGGGGGTGCTGGCCGCGAACACGAACCACATCAGGGCGTAGGTGCTGATGTCGAAGATCGAGGACAGCGGCCCGATCCGCACCATGAACCGGGACAGGCTCTCGGCCTCCCAGACCCGCGGACGGCTCAGTTCCTTGCGGTCCACCCGGTCCCACGGGAGCGTCAGCATGGACACGTCGTAGGCCAGCCCCTGGATGAGCGCCACCACGGGGATCATGGGCAGGAACGGCAGCATGGCCGAGGCCACGAGGACGCTGAACATGTTGCCGAAATTGCTGGACGCGGTCATCTTGATGTACTTCATCGTGTTCACGAACGTCCTGCGGCCCTCGATCACCCCGGCCTCCAGGACCGTCAGATCCTTGTCGAGCAGGATGATATCCGCGGACTCCTTGGCGATGTCCACCGCAGTGTCCACGGAGATCCCGACGTCGGCGGTGCGGAGCGCCGGAGCGTCGTTCACGCCGTCGCCCAGGTACCCGACCGTGTGGCCGTGCTCGCGCATGGCCTCGAGGATGCGGGCCTTCTGGGTGGGGTTGACCTTGGCGAAGAGCGTGGTGCGCTCCGCCAGTTCACCCAGCTGCTTCAGGTCCAGGCCCTCGGTCTCCTGGCCGAGGACCACCCGGCCGGTGTCGAGCCCGACGTCGGCGCAGACCTTCCGCGCCACGAGGGCGCCGTCCCCGGTGATCACCTTCACGGCCACGCCGTTGCGGGCCAGACTCGCCAGCGCGGGCCCGGCGCTCGCCTTCGGCGGATCCAGGAAGGTGAGGAATCCGAGCAGCGTCATGTCCCGTTCGTCGTCCACGGTGTACGCGGTGCGCGGCAGCTCCTCCTCCGCCCGCGGCCCGTCCGCGGAGAACGGGATCTCCCGGACCGCGACGGCCAGGACCCGCAGCCCGAGCGCGTTCTGAGCGGCCACCAGCTCCTCGATCTCCCGGCGGCGGTCCTCGCCGAGCGGCGCCGCACGTCCCCCGGGCACCCGGCCCACGAGTTCGTGCGTGCACAGCGAGAGGACCTCTTCGACCGCGCCCTTCGTGACCACGGTGTGGCCGTCCAGGTCCTCCACGACCACGGAGAGGCGGCGGCGCGCGAAGTCGAACGGCATCTCGTCCACGAGGGTGAACGCCCCCGTGAGGCGGGGCAGCTCGTCTCCGGCCGCGTCGAGGATGGCCCGGTCCAGCAGGCCGCGGAGGCCGGTCTGGAAGTGGGCGTTGACCGCGGCCGAGAGCAGGGTCCGCTCGCTCGGGCGGCCCGTGCTGTCGAGGTGCTGCTCCAGGACGATCCGGTCCTCGGTGAGCGTGCCGGTCTTGTCCGTGGCCAGCACGTCCATGGCGCCCAGGTTCTGGATGGAGTTCAGACGCCGGACGATCACCCGGTGCTTCGCCATCAGGTTCGCGCCCTTGGCGAGGTTCGCGGTCACCACCAGCGGCAGCATCTCCGGCGTCAGGCCCACGGCGGTCGTGACGCCGAACAGGAACGCGCTGGTCCAGTCCTTGGTCAGTCCGTTGATGATGAACACGGTGGGCACCATGATCAGCATGAACCGGATCAGCGTGGTGCTGACCTTCCGGATGCCGACGTCGAACGAGGTCTCGGGCCGGGTGCCGGACAGGGACGCGGCGAGGGAGCCGAACGCGGTGCGGTTCCCGGTGGCGACGACCACTGCCGTCCCCGACCCGGACACCACCGACGTGCCCATGAAGCCGAGGTTGTCGGCGTTCAGGGGGTCGACGTCGTCGGACGCGTCACCGTCTGCCCCGGCCACGGCCGGCGGCAGAGGCTCTGCGCTCTTCTCGACGGGCATGGCCTCGCCCGTCAGCATGGACTGGTTGAGCTGGAGGTCCTTGGTCCGGAGGAAGCGCACGTCCGCGGGGAGCATGTCCCCCGCTGCCAGCGTCAGGATGTCCCCGGGGACGATCTCCTGGATGTCGAGTTCGCCGCTCACCGGCTTGCCGCCCACGCACCGGGTCACGGCCGCGGTGGTGGTGACCATGGCGCGGAGCTTCTCGGCGGCGTTCCCGGCCCGGTACTCCTGCCAGAAACGGAGGACGGCGCTGATGGTCGCCATCACGGAGACGGTCAGCACGCCCTTGTAGTCGGGGCCGTCGGCCGGATCGGCCATCACGACGTCGGTGATGAACAGGACGCCCGCCAGGAACAGCAGGATCAGCACGAACGGGTTCCCGAACGCCTTTACGAACTGGACCACGGCCGGGGCCGGACGGTCGTGACGGATGTCGTTGGGGCCGAAGCGCTGGGTCAGCTCGCGGACGTCGTGGGCGGTGAGGCCTTCGGGGGCGGTGCCCAGGTGGCGCAGGGCCGCCTCCGGGGTCATCCGGGCGACGTCCAGCAAGGCGGTGGAACGGCGGGCGGTGGCCTGCCGGGTGGTCTCGGAGAACGCGGTGCGCTCGGCGCCGCGCGTGAGGAAGGTCAGCATGAGGTACTCCTTGGCTGCCGCAGGGCCGGATGGTGACCGGCGGGCGGCGGGGCAAGGGGATCCGGCTCGGCGCTCGGCCGCTCCCGGCCTGTCGGTGCTGAAGCGCACGACGGCGGACCACGGGCAGGCGCCCGCCGTCACCGGTGCGGTGGACGGGGCTGCCGTGGGCAGGAGGGGTTCAGGAGCGGAGGCGGCGCGCGGAGGCGGTCCCCTGGGTATGACGGGGTTGACTGCAACTGTCCGCTGACATGGGACTCACCTCCTGTGAAGCTCGTGCGCGCCTCACGAACGGGGAGGTCCCGGGCGCTGTGGTCCCGGGCTGGTGGACTGGCGTGGCCGGACAGGGTCATGGCGTGTGTCATGGATGTTCCGGTGCTGCCGTGGTCGCCTCCACGTAAGAGCTTTGGCACTGCACGACGTATCCGCTGCTCTCGGCAACCGGAAGCCACTTTGGGTCAACCCTTAATCCGGGAGGACCTGTCCTAACCTTGGGCGTCTCTCGACGTCGTCAGATCAGTGGCCTTTGTTCGTACAGGAACCTCGCCTAACGAAGCGCTGCCTTTTCAGGCTAAGCCGGTCCGCCGGGAATGGCAATTCGGGGTGGGGGTGATCACTGACAAGGTGCCGGGGCACACCACGCCCACCCCACCCGCCGAGTCCGCTGTCCGAGTGGTGAATCCGCTATCAGATGTAGCGGATTCACCGCCCGGACAGCGGACTCAGGACACGCCGAAGGCCCCCGGAATCACGCGGATTCCGGGGGCCTTCTCGTGGAGCCCCCTGCCGGATTCGAACCGGCGACCCCCTGTTTACAAGACACTTCACCGCCATCGCAGCAGGCATACGCTGGTAACGCATAGTCCAAAATTGCCCAGGATCACGCGGTTTCTCACCGCGTCCCATGACGGCCCACCCCGGGGGGACTCATGTGGTTGGTGCTCACACCGTGCGCACGCGCAGTCAGTACGCCCCGTGCGGCGTCTCCTCTGGTCGGGAATGCACCCCCAGCGAATGAACCAGCCATCCACGTCCGCCGCCGTAAACAGGCACCCCATCCCGTAGGACCAACGTGACTACCGCTGCGGCCAGGATAGGCTGGCCTTCAAGAACCTGAAATCCCTCAGTGACGCCGCTCAGGATTTTGAGGTATGCAACGTCGGGGTCATCGTATGCCCGCTCAGCAATGGACCCATATGCGGCGTCCTCAATATTGGACAGCAGTGCAGCCGCAGAGGCGAAGTCTCCCCACGCCTCCGCAGATTCGGGGGTGACGAGCATTCTGAGCTGTTCAAGATACTCTTCGCGGCGCCCGAGTGCAGTGCAAAATGCCACCCCGACGCGTACTGCTGGGTCTGCCGAAAGCACTTCCTCGACGTGGGCTGCGTCCTCGTCGTTATGCGGCCGATACCAGCTTGCGGCATCATCGTTTGTCATCATTCCCCCGTGCTATGCGTACTGCGCCCCGCCATGTGATGTGCACAACATTACGGGACCCACCGACGTCGAAATAAATGGGTCTAGGCAGACCCCGCGGCGCGGGGCTGGGTGCGGCGGTAGCGGTCAACGTCCGCTGCCGGGATGCGGACCGGGGAGCTGACGCCACCCCGTCCCGCCTTGTACGCGTTCGGAAAGCGGCCCATCCGGACCAGATCAGAGACCACGCGAGTGCTCTGCTGTGTCAGCTCAGCCACCTCCTTGATCGACAGGTCCCGATCCAACCGATTCGCTGCATCCATGACAAATCCTCTCCAGTGTTCCTAACCGATGAGGTCAGAATGCACCAGGCGACCGACAAGAATTAGCCGCCCGTACCGGCCACGGCGCCCCACCCGGTGGTGGAGGCCGCAGCCGGGTTGGTTGCACGGTTCGTTCGGATCGTGACGGTCACGTCAGCTCACTCCAATCCTTCGGCGGGAGGCGTCTTTCCACGACGCGTTGATGCGCTCGTCCGCAGTGCTAACCATGACGGCCTGCACCATCTCCCCTGTGAAGGGGTTCTGCACGAGGATCGTGGGGTTGAAGTTGATCGGGCCCTGACCCTGCGGCGGCAGCGTGCCGTACTGGTTGATGTACTCCAACGCCCCAGGGTGGTTCCGACGCATCGACATGGCAGCAGGCCGGCGCACGACTTCCTCACCCACGGTGAGGACCGCACGCACCGTGTCAGTGCCGCGCGACGCGGAGCCGGCGGAGCCGCCCCAGTCGTGGTACTCGACCGTGCCGCCGTCAGCGAACGGCGCCTCAGTCTGCTTCCCGAACCCCATGGACCCGCCACGGTTCACCGTGTCGATGTACGTGGTCACGCTCATGCCGTTCAGGTTGCGGAGCTGCTGAGTGATGAACGCGAGCTTCGACTGCGCAGACGAGGTGTTCACGTCAATCACAGTGGCCGGAACTTTGAGGTTCTTCACGTCGTAGAGCTTGTTGATATATGCCTGGACTTCGCCCGTGAGGAGGCCCTGGGACCGGAGGTTCTGCTCTAGCTGTGCCTTGGCATTCGCGTACGCAGCCGTGCCCTTCACCGTGGACCTGGTGGCGTCCCCGACGGCGATGGCGACCTGCTGGTCCGCCTGAGCCTTCTGGACCAGGGCTACGCGGTTCGCGATGGCCTTCTCGCTGTTGCCCGCGAGGGACGTGGTGTTCTGTTGGAACGACTTGGTGACAGCGTTCGTCGCGGATGCGGCGTTGTTCTGCGCCTGTTCCAGGCTGATCGTCTTGCCGTTCAGCGCATCGAGGGCCTGCCGGAGCAGACCCGCGGCGTTGTTTTGGAGCTGCATCGCGACGGTGGCCTGCTCCGTCGAGGTCTTGTTCTGATCCTGCTTCTTCTGGGCGTCAGCGACCGCACCAGCCGTGACCCCGAGCTGAGTAGCGAGCTGCTGCTGCACGAGCTGCTGGGTCGTGAGTTCGCCGCTGCCCTGCTTCATTGCCTCGGTGAGGCTGCGCTGCTTCTGGGCCTGGTCTTGGAGCGCCGCGGAATTGGCCGTCAGGAACCCGTGGACCTTGTCGGCGTTTGCCGCGTACGCATCACCAGCTTCGTTCGCCTCATCCAAGCTGCCCTTGGACTGCATGATGGCCTTGGCCTGGTCCTTGAAGGCCTGCCCATTCGTGTCAGACGCCTTGGCGACCTTGTCCATGGCTTCCGGCTGCCCCATGATGGCGTCCGTGATGTCACCGAGGGACAGGCCCAGGGCGTGAGCGGCGTCAGCGAGGCCGCCGTCAGCTACCTGCTTGGCGACGACGGCACGGATCGACTCGTCGATCACGCCGTTGGTCTGTTCCAGTTCCGACCGGTATGCCTGCTGGGCCTGGGCGGCGTCGGCAGTCGTTCCATTTGCGGACAGGAAGCCCGCGGTGAGGGCGACGACCCCGGCGAGGAGGATGCCGATGACCGGTACAGCGAGGCTCGACTCTATGCCGAACGTGACCGCAGCGACCTTCGCGATGTCGAACGCCGTGGACAGGGAACCCAGGCCCGCGATAAGGCCAGCGACGACCGGCAGCGGGAGCCCATTGAGGCCCTGCACGATGGCGGTGATCACCGGGATCGTGACCGATGCCAGCGGAGCGAACGCGGCGACGACGTGCGCCACAAGTACGACGAGCTGGCCGATGAGACTCAGCAGGTTGGGCATGTTCTGCATGGCGTAGTCCACGAACTGGCCGAACCCCTGCGACTTGCTGATCTGCAGGAGCTTGACAGACAGGTCCTCGAACGCACGCGAGCCCTGCATGATCAGCGGTTCAAGGCCCCGGAGAGCGGTGAACAGTGCGTCAAGAGTGATCGAACCGGTAACGCCAAGACGGTACGACATTTCCCCGATGAGCTGGTTGAGGAAGGGGAGATTCGAGTTGATATCCCCGACGACCTTCTGAAAGCCCACGAGCATACCGACGGCGGCGGTCCGGGACAGGGTTTCGAAGTTGTCTTTCAGGAGGCCGAGGCCCTGGGAGTATGCGGCACCGACGCGGGTGCCGTCGGCCATCTCTTTCTTGATGCCGAAGATCGCCACGAGCCCCGCGGCGCCCATCACACCCATGGCAGCGCCGAGGCCAATAGCCGCAGCACCCATGCCGACGAGCATGCCCATCAGGGGGACTATTGCTGCGCCAACAAGCTTGAATCCGCTCGTCTGGATGTTGAGGGCCTTGATGTTCTTCCAGAGCGAGCCCGTGTGTTCGTCCTGGCCCTTACTCATGCGCTGCTGCACAGTGATCAGCGCGTCGGATGCATCCTTCACGACACGCTCCGCGCGGGCCTTCTGTGCCTGCGTGGCCGTCGCGTTCATCTCGATACGATCACGAGCCAAAACCGCCGCAGCGAGATGTTTCTCCGCCGCTTGCAGTTCGCGGAGTTGGGCCATGGCCCGGGCCGTGTCGGCGTCGGCCTTGATGTGGACCTCGGTGTCACCGAGTTCCTTGGCCTTCGCCTTCGCGATCGCTACTTTTCGCTCAAAGTCGTCGATGTCGAGGTTGAGCTTCGCGTCGATTGAGCCAGCGGTGGTGGGTCCCTCAGTTGCCAAGGTGACCTCCTGACATGGTTACGACAAGGGGCGGCTGATTGGTTGTCAGCCGCCCCATGCCTGAACTGGGCAAATAGTCGTCACAAGCACGATGTGTGCACGCGCAGCGCGCGGATCGCCTACTCATTCGTTTTCGCTTCTGCGACTGCATCGACGAACGCCCGCACTGAGTCGGCAGGCGGACCCTGACGCCATGCCCTTTCCGCGGCCTGACGCCCAACCTTGTGGTCGGTGAGGACCACCCAGAGCGCCCGGGCAATGGCCTCTATTGAAACGCCGGCTTCCAGCATTTCTCGGTACACGCCGCCGCTGAGAAACAGTTGCGCGGCCTCCCCAGCGGTGACCTCACCGCGCCGGTTCTCATGCTCGACGTGTTTCCGGGAGCACCCTTGGCTCAGACGTGGAAGCATCCATTCGCGACCACCGATAGGCAGCACGATGGATGGCTCGCTGACAACCCTGGGCGCGAAGCTCATGCGGCGTGCCTTCCGTCGCCGCCCACTGATGCTTGGTCCGGGGTCATGTGGTGGTAGAGCGTTCCGCCGACCGCTGTGGTGTTCGGGGGCAGAATGCCGGCGGTGACGATCTGTTGGA